>NZ_RAIS01000014.1:0-759 GCF_003625505.1 Butyrivibrio sp. XB500-5 | reverse complement strand
ATGGCGGATTCGCCAAATTCTATTTATAAGGAGACTTATCTTTATGTCTAATTCAAAAGAAACAACACAGAAACTTACTTACGAAACAGCAACAGGAGAAATCGAATTCACTCTCATGAGTGACATGATGTTCCATTACGTAATGCAGAGATCCGAGAAAGCTTTAACCGGCCTTGTATGTGCATTAAAGGGCATCTCCCCATCCGATGTAAAAGAACTGCTAGTCACCAACCCCATAGACCTTAACAGCACCGGAAAAGAGACCATCATGGATATCAAGCTCACTCTCAATGACAACGAGATTCTCAACATCGAGCTTCAGGTATATCCTGACAAATACTGGATTTCTCGCTCGATATTGTACCTATGCAGAGCGTATGACAACATCGGAAAAAGTGAGAATTATTCCTCAATCAAATCAACTACTCTCTTCTGCATCACTGATCAGGAACTTATAAAAGGCGCAGAAGAAGAATTCTATGCAAAGTACCGTCTTACAAATATCAAAAGTCACAGCCTATATACTGATAAATTCGGGATAAATGTGCTACAATTAAACCACACAGATAAAGCAACAAAAGAAGATATCGATAACAATCTTGTCTACTGGGCAGAACTTTTTAAGGCGACAACCTGGGAAGAATTCAAAGCCCTAGCCAAGAACCATCCTGATATAGAGGAGGTCGGAACATTGATCTTTGAACTTAATTATGACAATCAAGCAAAAGAAATCTTAGAAGGCCAACGCCGTTACAGAGA
>NZ_RAIS01000003.1:0-348565 GCF_003625505.1 Butyrivibrio sp. XB500-5 | reverse complement strand
TACGAAGAATTGAAATCTGAAATAGAACGATATATAAAGTATTATAACGAACAAAGAATCAAAGAGAAACTAGGATGGATGAGTCCTGTTCAATACAGGCTCCATCTTTTAGCTGCATAAAGAAAACGAGACGACCAAAGTCGTCTCGTAAAAAAGTCTAACTTTGAGGGGTCACCTCAGTGCGAGGCCCCTTTATTTTTTTGTAACCTTTCTTACTTTTCGATTGTAATATTAATATAAGGCTTTATTGAGGAGTAACAAATGAGAATACCTGTACAGGAACTGGTAGAAATGTACAAGAATAACATTTACGCCGCGGCGTTTAATATATGCAAAAGTTCTGCTGATGCAGAGGATGTAGTTCAGGAGACGTTTTTACAGTATTACATAACAAAAAAAGAATTTGATGATGAAAAGCACGTCCGATACTGGATACTGAGAGTGGCAATAAATAAAGCAAAAAACATTCAGTCCTCATTCAGACGGAAAAATGAGACGACGTTGGAGGATTATATCGAAACGCTTACGTTCGAGACGCCTGAAAGCAGAGAACTATTTGAAGAAGTTATGAAGTTGCCGGAGAAGTACCGAGTTGTAATCCATCTTTTTTACTATGAGGATTACAGCGTAAAAGAGATAGCGAAGATTCTTAGGGTTACAGAAAGTAGCGTTAAGGTCAGACTTTCGCGTGGACGTGCCAAATTAAAAGAAGTACTCAAGGAGGAATGGGAAGATGAGCAATAAAGAAAAATATAAGAGGGCTTTTTCTGTACTAGAATCCTCCTGCGACTTTACTTTGGAGGAAAAAGAAATGAAAAAAATTAAGATATTTAATGCACATAAGAATCTTTTGACAGCGGCTGCAGTATTATTAGTACTTGTTGTTGGTTCCGGAACAGCATACGCAGCAGACATAGGCGGAGTTAGAGAGACTATTCAGCTTTGGTTTTATGGCAAACAGACGGATGTTACTGTCAATGAGGATGGATCAATTGTGTTTGTTGATAATCAGGGGAAAGTTCATGAGGAAGGGATAATTCATGGCGATGGTTCTCCGGTGACAGCGGAAGATGTGGCTGAAGATTTCAAAGATAGGGTAGATGTGGAAAAGCTTGATGATGGTACAGTACATGTTTATTATCATGATCGGGATTATGATATCACAGATAAGATTGTAGATAAGGATCAGAAAGAGTCGCACGCGGATGCGATTATAGCCAGAGAGTGTCATTTGCATATTGTAGGAGTTGATCCTGAAGTATATGTGGATATAGAATTCGATGAAAACAATGAGGAGCTTACGCTGGGCTATGGTCCGAATCCGAATGGTTGTGCTGAAGAGAAAGATTCAAAGGTTATTTGGCCCAATTATGATTATATTGAATTGAACTAATTAATAACCGTATTGACAATAGAAAAAGGGGCCTCGCCCAGATGATTTAATGTACCGACCCCCAAAAGTTAGACCAAAAATCTAACTTTTGGGAGGTCGGTATTTTTATGGCAAAATATGATTTTGATTTTAAGAAAAAGGTAGTCTTAGCATACCTCAAAGGAGAAGGTGGAAGGGACTATTTGGCAAAAAAATACAGTGTAGCTAGTTCACATCATATTCTAGAATGGGTAAATAACTATAATATGTTAGGCGATGAAGGTCTAAAACGATCTCGGAAAAAAGAGAGTTATTCTTTCGAAAAGAAGCTTTCTGTTGTACGAAGAATTGAAATCTGAAATAGAACGATATATAAAGTATTATAACGAACAAAGAATCAAAGAGAAACTAGGATGGATGAGTCCTGTTCAATACAGGCTCCATCTTTTAGCTGCATAAAGAAAACGAGACGACCAAAGTCGTCTCGTAAAAAAGTCTAACTTTGAGGGGTCACCTCAGCCATTTATCAGGCATGTCGGTTTGTAAATTCAAGAACATACATCTGCGTAGGTGAATCTTATGACCTTCGAAAGGTCCTCCGGTGCGACTTCCACCTGGTATCCCACTTTTCCTGCCGAGAAAAAGATCTTGTCGAAATCCTTCGCAGTCTCGTGAATAACGGTGGTAAAGCTCTTTTTCATTCCGATAGGTGAGCAGCCTCCGTGAACATATCCGGTGAGCGGCAAAAGTTCTTTTAACGGAAGCATCGCTACAGACTTCTCGGATACAGCCTTCGCGGCCTTTTTAAGATCAAGCTCTTTTTCCACGGGGATGACAAAAACATAATAGGTCTTGGCCTTTCCTTCCGTGACAAGAGTCTTGAACACTCGCTCCTTGGGCTCTCCGAGGATATCCGCTATCTCGCCGCCCGTAAGACTTGAATCGGGCTCGTAGGAATAGCTCTTAAACTCTATCTTTTTTTGCTGCAAAACGCGCATTACATTGGTCTTTTCGTTCATGTTGTATCTTAGAAACAAGCCTTAAGCGGCATTATCTCTTAAACTCCACGTTTTCTATCTTGGTATTGAATGTCTCGATGAGCTCTAATCTGTCATCTCGCACAAGGCCCCTTAGCGTGTTGGCATACTTCTTGGTCGTATGGAACACAACCTTTGAGATCGACCTGATCCCGTTGGGATGCATATAATCAATAGGCTTGGGATCCGCGCCCTCGAAATAAGTCATGAAAAACGGCATATTGTAATCATAAGTATAGTAGCACTTGTACTTTAGATTTCTGTTCTTGGAATCCGTACGATTGCCCTTCTTGACATACATTCCATCAATTCCGATACTTCTCAGATAGTCCACTTCGCCGTCGAGATTGCCCGCGTCCTTTTCTATGCAAAGACAAGCCCAACCTTCCGGTAACTCTGCCAGATCATTGAATCGCTGTGCAAGTGCTTTACCATATCGAAGCGAAACAAGCTTTCTTTGAAACTTACTGAAACCTCCGCCTTCGACCAACTCTATATATGGTCCTTCGCAGAAATAAATGTAAGCATTGTGTGATTTACACATCTTACCGTATTCAACTGTAAAACCTCTCTGGGTCCACTCCTTGACCGCCTTATCCAGGTCTTTTACCGCATAAATTACATGCCCTAACCTCATCTGATACTGTCCTCCAAAAAATCATTGCCATACCCCTCGATCGGCATCAGATAAAATATCGTTCTATTTCATCCTTGAAATAGATATGTTCATACTTTACTCCATCCTATGATAATAGTAAAGTATTTTAAAGAGGACAATATTTTGAAGATTAAATTAGAACAAAAAAATTATAAAGAAGTAGCGGAAATACCCGCTTACAAGAATAAAACTCCAAGAAAACAGCGTGCGATCTGGCGCAAACTCATGAAGGTTTTGTCGGCAAAAGACCTTAAGGACTGCCGGTTCACCTATGAGTTTAAGGACATGGAAAAGCTCAGCCCTGATGAGCCCTGTCTTTTTCTCATGAATCACTCGTCATTTACGGATCTTGAGATCTTTTCCACGCTCTTTTCAGACAGGCAGTATCACATCGTGATGACTCTTGACGGTTTCGTCGGCAAGGAGTGGCTCATGCGTAGCCTCGGCTGCATCCCCGCAAGGAAATTCATCACAGACATGCCTCTGGTAAAAGATATTGTGCATTGCCTTAAGGACCTCGGCAGCTCGGTGCTCATGTACCCGGAAGCAAGCTACAGCTTCGACGGAACGGCAACTAGCCTTCCTTCAAGTGTAGGCAAATGCTTAAAGCTCTTCAATGTGCCCGTCGTGATGATCACAACCGAGGGCGCTTTCCACAGAGATCCGCTCTACAACGGCCTTAGAAAGCGTGATGTCGCTGTGAAGGCTACGGTCAAGTATCTTTTGTCAGCCGAGGATATCAAGTCTAAAAGCGTAAAAGAGCTTAATGAGATCCTTAAACAGGAATTCTCTTTTGACCACTGGAGATGGCAGCGCGAAAACGGAATCAAAGTCACAGAGCCGTTTAGAGCCGAAGGGCTTGAGCGCGTTTTATACAAATGTCCTGTCTGCGGAAAAGAAAGAACTATGCATTCCACAGACTCTGCTCTCACCTGCAAAAGCTGCGGTGCCACCTGGGAACTCACCGAAGACGGCGCTATGGTGCGTAAGGACGCGGTTGCAGACGGCGACGGCGCTATGGTTCGGAAGGATGCGGCTGCAGGCGGCGACGGCGTCGCGGTTTCTAATGCCGACACCGCTGATGGCGAGATTGCGGCTTCCAAAGCAGGCGCCGCCGGGAACGCGGCGCGTTCCTACGACTTCAGCTATGTCTCTGACTGGTATCGCTGGGAGCGCGACATGGTGAAGAAGGAAATCGCCGAAGGAAAGTACTATCTCGATATCCCCGTCGATATCGTGGTTGTAAAGGATACCAAAGCCGCTTATCAGGTCGGCGAAGGCCGCCTTGTTCACTCTTTAAACGGCTTCGAACTTACGGGATGCGGCGGCGAGCTTGAATATCACCAGTCCGCCAAGAATTCCTATTCGCTCTACGCCGATTATTTCTGGTACGAGATCGGTGACATGGTAAGCATCGGTACAATTGATGTCCAGTACTACTGCTTCCCTAAAGACAAGAGCGTGAATGTCGCAAAGGTAAGACTCGCGACAGAAGAAATGTACAAGCTTAGTATCCCTGAAAGACTCAGAGCTTCTGAAGAGGCGATGTGATATTAGATATAAAAGAGTGGTAATCATTTCAAGGCGCCCCGCCTGCGGCGGTGCTTCACAGCCTTGACATTATTACCACTCTTTTATTATTGGTGATCAACCGTATGTAAGCCGGCTAGCGCCGTTTACATACGGCGATCATAAAACCGCTTCCACTTTCTTTTTTATAGCTTCGAGATTGAGCGGACTTTCTGCGCTTTCTGCAGATAATAACAATGTGTCCCCAAGTATGAGGCCACTCTTTTCATAATCAATAAGCTTCTTTATGTTCTTGATTGCATATTCGGGATTATCAACAAGGCCAAGATGTTCCCAATAGACTGTCTTGTCTTTCCTTACGCTATACAAAGCAAAGTCAGGGTATACCACTCTTCCGTCATGCAGCATAAAGCTTGATTCATAAGCATAGGGAATCTTGAGATTATAGAAGTAATCAGCAAGTATCTTCTCTGATTTTGATCTGACCATTTCGCCTTTGTTGGTCTTATACAAAGGTGCAGCGCTGATTGTGTTCTTCTGCCCCTGATGTTCATCCAGCCATTTATTCACTCTCATCTCCTGTGTTGGCTTAACCGGCGTCACCAGCTCTTTTCTGCCGGCGCACATATTTTCGTATATGCTGTCGATTCTGGCGATGTCATGGTTCTTAAGGAATCTTTCCAGTCTTTTTTCTTGCTTATATAGCTCTTTAATAAGCTTTTCATCATATTCTCGCTGAAGCATGAGCCTTACTTGTTCTTTGTTTTGTGAGGAGATGTACTCTTCCTTATTCGACCCAAGGTTTCTTAAGTAATATTGTTTTACGCCACGAC
Source organism: Butyrivibrio sp. XB500-5 (assembly GCF_003625505.1). Lineage (NCBI taxonomy): Bacteria > Bacillati > Bacillota > Clostridia > Lachnospirales > Lachnospiraceae > Butyrivibrio > Butyrivibrio sp. XB500-5. The sequence continues at coordinate 343,135 of NZ_RAIS01000003.1, read as the reverse complement.
ACGATGTAACGCGAATACTACCCTTGGGAAGCTTATTGTATTCTTGCTTTCTCTTCTCAACTCTTTTTATCAAATCTCGTAAATCATTCAATTGAGCTGACAACTCTTTCATATAATCTATCATTATTATTCTCCTTAATTCTGTAGTATAACCGGCATACGCACCGCCGCAGCGAAAGTTTTCTTCTGCAAGCGGTACGGACGCTTTGTTTTGCACCGCTGCTGCGCTTGTTTTTCTCTGTAGGCGGTGCGAGCACTTGTTTTGGCACCGCTGCTGCGCTTGTTTTTCTCTGCAAGCGGTACGGACGCTTTGTTTTGCACCGCTGCTGCGCTTGTTTTTCTCTGTAGGCGGTGCGAGCACTTGTTTTGGCACCGCTGCTGCGCTTGTTTTTCTCTGCAAGCGGTACGGACGCTTTGTTTTGCACCGCTGCTGCGCTTGTTTTTCTCTGTAGGCGGTGCGAGCACTTGTTTTGGCACCGCCCACGCGCAACTTACCCTCCACAAGCGGTGTGGGCGCATAATAATCCCCATTCAATCAATAAATCCATTACAAAAATAATCAAAACAGCGAAATAGTCGGCGAATTGCCAACAGATAAATAGAATTCACATAGCCACAGAAGGGCTTTGTGATATGAATAGTCATGATTTTAACCATGCCTAATTCATGATATAAAAAAAATCAGCTCAACTGAGCTGATTTTCGTGCGGAAGATGGGACTTGAACCCACACGACATAAACAGTCACAAGATCCTTAGTCTTGCTCGTCTGCCAATTCCGACACTTCCGCAAACCGTCGTCATCTCTCTCGTGGCGACTTGTTTATAATAGCAAAGTCTATGCCTTTCGTCAACAACAATTTTCAATTTTTTTAAAAAAAAATAAAGGCCTGCGGAATCGTCATTCCACAGGCCTTTATTCGGTAATAATATTTCAAAAAGGAAGATTATAGCGGTCTACTTTTTTGGATTACTCCTTAACACCACCGAGTGTAAGTCCGCTTACGAAGTACTGCTGTAAGAAAGGATAAATACATACGATAGGAAGCATTGTAACGATAGTTGCTGCCGCACGCATTGAAACGGGTGTGATGGAGCTTGTTGAGTTCTTCATTGACTGAGCTGATGTACTCTGGCTGGTAACCGAAGCAAGGAGTTTCATAAGCTCGTACTGAAGAGTTGTAAGTTTGCTGCTCATTCTGTTGTAGAGCATAACGTCGAACCAAGAGTTCCACTGATATACTGCTACGAAAAGAGCTATTGTAGCGTAAACAGGCTTACAAAGAGGTGAAATGATCTTAAGGAAGATCGTCGTATAGCCTGCGCCGTCAAGCTGTGCCGACTCTTCGAAACTGTCGGGGATACCGTTCATATATGTTCTGATAACGAGCATATTGAAAGCGGATACCATTCCGGGGATAACGTATACCCAGAATGTATTGGTAAGGTGAAGTCCCTTGTACAAAAGGAAGATCGGGATCATACCACCGTTAACGTACATTGTGATAACCCAGAACAGTGAAAGGTGTCTTGCAAAAAGGAAGTTCTTACGGCTTACGATAAATGCAAGAATAGCGCAGGTAACAAGTGAAAGAAGTGTTCCCACTATCGTTCTTGCTACAGAGATGTAAGCACCTACAAGAAGGTCATCCTTCTTCAAAACAGTTACGTAACTCTTGATACTGAACTTTCTCGGAATGAGGTAGATTCCACCTCTTAACGCATCAAGACCGTCGTTAAATGAAATTGCAAGTGTATTCAAAACGGGATAAAGCGTTACGATAACGAATACCGTCATGAATATCGTATTAAATGTGTAGAAAGCGATATCCGCAGTGGATAGCTTCATTTTCTTTCTTGTAGTTATTTCTGATTTACTCATTGCGGACCTCCCTTAGAACAATCTTTCTTCGCCATGACGCTTAGCGACTTCATTACAGATCAATATCAAAACGATACTAACTGCGCTCTTAAAGATACCCGCAGCCGTTCCAAGTGAATAGTCCATCTGGCTGATACCCCATTTAAGAACGTAGATATCAATTGTCTGGGATACTCGCTGTACAAGTCCGTTACCAAGGAGGTACTGAATCTCAAATCCGGCGTTAAGTACGTTACCAACATTCATGATAAGAAGAATAATGATGGTTGACTTGATTCCGGGAATTGTAACGTATTTGATCTTCTGCCATCTTCCGGCACCGTCAATTGCTGCCGCCTCATACAAAGAGGGATCGATAGCTGTGATTGCTGCCAAATATATAATTGCATTCCAACCGGTTTCCTTCCAAACATTGGCAAAGGCAACGATCGGCCAGAAATATTCTTCGTGTGCAAAAAAGTTAATGGCTTGAGGAACGATATGAAATTTAAGTAAAAGCTCATTAACTATACCTGATCCCGAAAGAGCATCATGAAGGATACCCGTAACGATGATCCATGATAAAAAGTGAGGAAGGTATGAAATAGTCTGAACAACCTTCTTTTTCTTAACTCCTACAATCTCGTTCAAAAGAATGGCAAAAAGGATTGCCATGATAGTTGTTGCTATAAGATTGATAACACCCATAGCAAGTGTGTTTCTGATTACTCCGAGATAAGTTGCATCGGAAAAAAGTGACTTGAACTTCGCAAGTCCGATCCATTTGGAATGTAAAATTCCGTCCTTAGGCTTATACTGCTGGAAGCCCATAAGCCATCCTACAAGCGGTGCATAGTAAAACAGAAGTCCGTATGCGACAAAGAAAATTGACCATACGATAAGAACCCACTGTCTTTTTAACTGTTTAACCAGTTCTGCCTTCGGTATGTTGGAAAGCTTTTCTTTTTTCTGCTGAGCCATAAAACTTACTCCTTTAAATATTATTACGCTTAAATTTCAAAAAAATAGCGGGCATTCTTTAGAATACCAAGAAGGCCCGCTATATATTATTTTAATTAGTTCTCGTACTTAGCTGCTTCTGCAACTCTTCTGTCGAGCTCTGTCTGCATCTCTGAAAGGAAATCTTCAGGTTTGCATGCATTGTATGCATCCATATATTCCTTCCATCCTGCCTCAAAGTCGTCAGCCATAACAACCTTAGGAAGATACTGGTGCTTGCAATCTTCCATGCTTCTCCAAGCTGTACCACCGGGTGTAGCTGTTGTCATAGTCTGTGAGAATGTGTACATAGGATACCAAGGTCCAGGAGCAGGTGTTGTTCCGAGCATCTCAACGTATGTCTTAACACCGTATGCATTGAAGCACTCCTTGAGGTCATCAGAAAGTCCATCATAGAACTCTGTTTCCTGCTGCTCAGGCTTCATAGCATTCTTGCCGTCTCTGCTTGTTCCTTCCCACTGAGGGAAATATGCATACTCACACTTGTGAGAAGCCTTGTATGCTGTATCAGCGTCGTTGTCTCTCATTTCCTGAGTCTTGGAATACATTCCGTCTTCGCCAACCTGATAGTCAACATCCTTAACGCCCCAGAATCTGAGATCCATGATCTCCTGGCTAAGAAGGTCATCTACGAACTTAAGAGCGCCTTCAACGTCCTTACAGCTTGTTGTAATAGCAAGACCTGAACTTGTATGAACGATTCCGCCTGAATTGTGCCACTGGTTCTTCATTCCCTTATCGATTGTGATCGGAAGAGGAACATACTGGCAACCCTTCTTATCAAGGCCTGCTGCCTTAAGAGCATCACCTGCTGTGTATGCGAAATCCCACCACTGATCGATCATACCAAGTACGCAACCTGTTGAAAGCTTAGCGATGTACTCGTCATATGTCTGTGTGAATGACTCTTTATCAACGATACCCTTCTTGTACTCCTCGTTGAGCTTCTTGAAGTACTTAACAGCTGTTTCTGTTGTATTGTAGTCAACGATCTTCATTGTATTTGTATCAACGATTACAGAACCATCATTCGGATATCCGTCAAGGAACTGAGGTGCGTTCTCAAGACAGAAATATCTCCAGTCCTCACAAAGGATTGTGTAAGGAATGATAGGAGTTCCGTCTTCCATTGTAGGATGCTTCTCATAATAATCTTCGATAAGAGCGAAGTACTCATCCATTGTTTCTACCTTAGGATAGCCTGCTTCTTTAAGAACTCTTGTCTGGATCCAGAAAGCCTCGTCATTGTGTGCGCAGACTCTCTCTTCACCATAGATGTTAGAGAACTGAGGAATCCAATAAATCTTTCCGTCGCTCTGACGAAGTGAATCCCACTCCTGATCTGTAAAGAATTCTTTGATGTTAGGATAATTGCCTGAATCGAGGTAATCATCAAGAGCTACAAGTGCTCCTGCCTCATACATCTGTACGGATCCGTCTCCTGCATCTACGAAATCAGGATACTCACCGCCGGCGATAAGTGTACCAACTGCCTCTTCTGCAGTCTGACCTGTAAGCCAAGTCTCTTTTACCTTAGCTCCTGTCTTCTCGGCAATGATCTGCTGAATCTCATTGTCGTCATTGATCTCAGCGTGAGGAACTGAAAAGAATGCTGTGAACTCTTTTACTTTTCCGTCACCTGCTGATCCGCCATCTTCGGATGCAGTAGCGCCCCCACCGGCATTACCTTTGCTGCATCCAGCAAGCGCTCCACCAACCATGAGCGTTGCAAGCAACATGCTAATCACTCTCTTTTTCATAAAAAAGAATCCTCCTTGTTTTGATATGACCATTGTATTAAAAATCGTCAATCAAAACATGGGAGGAAATATATAAAAAAGTAGGTCAAATTATAGAATCCTGAAAAAGTATAGTTTATAAATTTTTCGGGGTTATGATTCCTGTTTTCTGTACTTGGCGGGAGTGCAGCCCTTAGCCTCAATGAACTTGTTTACAAAGTAGTCAACGTCCTTGTAGCCTACCTTTTCGGCTATAATATATATCTTTTCATCGGTCTTTCTAAGGAGCATCGCAGCCTCATCAAGTCTGTGTCTGTTGAGGTAATCTTTAAATGTGCATCCGTGTCTTTTTCTGAAAAGCTGTCCGAGGTAAGCGCTGTTTACATAGTACTTTTCGCTGAGCTCTTTGAGAGTTATGTTGCTTGCGTAGTTGTTTTTTACCTCTTCTTCAACCTTGGCAAGAACGCCCTTGGACTCCTTCTTGCGAAGCTGCGCAAGATACTCGCCGTACTCACAAGCCATTCTGTAAAGGTGCGTCTTGGAGCCTCTCTTAATGCCCTGCTCATAGGCATTTTCGGAAATAAGTCGCAGGATTTCTTCCTGGTTAACTTCACTGTCCTGCTCAGTCGCGATATGAATAAGCTGGAACAAAAGATAATTGATATTGAGATTCATAGTCTTTCCGGTAATTCCGGTTTTTTTCATCTCGTTGTGGAACTCATCGACCTTCTGTTTGATCTTGACCTGCTCATTGAGCTCAATTGCCGAGATCAGCTCGTCGAGCTTGTTCTTACATAAAAGAATTCCCTTATCGGTGATCTGGTATTCTTCTTCATAGAAATAAATATCTTTTTTCTCTCTGAATCCGTGAAGCGAATGAAGCATGCTCACGCTGGTAAAAGACTTTGAGATAGCCTCTACGCCGTTTACGGTCCTTCCGACAAGCATAACTATTGGAAGTCCGCTTACTCTTTTTATATGAGCAATCATATCTTTAAGATATTCTTCGTCACTCTTTTGCTGCTCTTTGGCAAGGAAGTTAAGATACAAAAAACCTATGTCATAAACGTTCTCATCGCCGAATCCGTCTCTTACAAGAAGGTAAGAATAATCATCAAGATACTCCGATGCAATATCATAGAGCTTGGTAATGTAGTTGTTCTTTTCATCGCCGAAATAATCGCCGTCGTCCTCGCTAAAATCAAGCTCGATTCCGACATAGCGCATCTGTCCGTTATCCGGGAGCTTGTCTGTGAGATATTCGATGTGATCTTCGCTGTGCTTTCCTCTGAAAGCCGCGCGTAAGTTCTGTTCAAAAAAGGCTTTGACAAGCTTATTGTTTCTGCTAGCCTCGATCTCTTTATCCTTATTTTTTTCTATAACTTTTTTAAGCACGCCCTCAAGACTTTCTTTTTCAACAGGCTTAAGAATGTAGGCGTTGCAATGATATCTGAGCGCTTCCTGCGCATAAGAAAACTCGGCATATCCGCTTAAGATAACGTAAAAGACATCGTTTCCGCTCTCACGTACTTTCTTAAGAAGCTCAATTCCGTTCATCCCGGGCATCTTGATGTCCGCGATCACAAGATCTATTTTTTCCTTCTCAAGTACTTCAAGCGCGCTAACGCCATCTAGTGCGGTATAAACTTCGAAGCCTTCCTCTTCCCAATTCAGAAGGACCTTAAGTCCCTGCAAAATAAAAGGCTCATCATCAACAAGTAAAACTTTCAGCATTATTTATACAATTCCTTTCAAACTCTCGATCGGTATTTTGATCGTAACGATCGTTCCGATGCCTTCTTCCGAATCAATGTCGAAAACAGTCCTATTGCCTGTCACCATCTTAAGTCTGAGTGATGCGTTGATAACACCGACTCTTCCCTTTTGCTGGAGCATATCTATACTTGCATTTCTCATTGAATCCAAAAGCTTCGTAGCTTCTTCCTCGGGCATTCCGTTTCCTGTGTCCTCAACTTCGATATTCAGCATATCCTCTTTTTTATATATCCTAAGGAAGATCCAGCCGTTCGTGATCTTACTTTCTATTCCGTGAACGCAGGCATTCTCGACAAACGTAACGAGTGTCAATTTGGGAACATTGTATTCCAAGCACTCTTCGTCTGCTTCTATATTATACGAAAGTCTGTCACCGAATCTGTACTTCTGAAGCTCCAGATAATTCTCTACAAACTCAAGTTCCTGCTTGATAGCAACATTGTCGTGATCCCACTCTGTGTACTGGCGCTGGAGTTTCGCAAGCTTCTCGACCATGTAAGCGGTCTCAGACTCTTTTTTTATAATGCTATGCATTCTTATACTCTCAAGCGCATTAAAAAGAAAATGCGGATTGATCTGACTGTGAAGCGCATGAAGCTCAGCGTGCTGTCTTGTAAGCACCATCTCCTGCTCTCTTAACTTGTAACTGTAAGCGATCCTGTTGATCCTGAGCATGAGCGCTGCGGGAAGGATTACATTTATAAGTCCCAAAACAATCAACTGCCAGCCCCAATTCTTGAGCCAGCCCGCTCTGTTAAGCCCATTGTTTATGACATGAATCTTGAGCTGCTGATTATATATCTGCATATCCGCAGTATATCCGATGTTAGCAAGCTCCGTCACTCTCCTGAACGGCTGCGCTACATTCGAATCTTTTTTATTGGAAAAAAGAATTCTGTCATTATCGCACACATATGCGGCCATGTCATAGTTCATGTTCGAAAGAAGCGTATTGCACTTGGTGTAATCAAGGCTGATCAAAAGAATACTGTTGGAATTGTGATCAAAATAGTCCAGCTTTTTTATAAAGTAAACTCTTCTGGCACTCTCCGTTGTTCCTGCGCTGTTCCTACCGTAGAAAAAGTAAAGGCCCATATCCAAGCCGGTATTTTGAGTATATATATACCAAGGTTGCCTCTTACATCTATCGATCCTCTGGAACTGAGATCCGTTAACGATCGTATCGTTGTCCGTGTAGATAACGTATTCAACGTTACTCTGTCCTGCGACAACATTAATAAGAGTATCGTCAAAAAAATCTCTGTACGCATCGTAGTACTCAAGAGGTGACGAATACTCTCTGTTCATGTAGTTGTATATGTACCTACTGGTATAGATGCTTCTTGCAAGTCTGGCAGCTGTCTCAACCTCTTCCTGACAGGTGTATTTGACAGCGTCGGCTACACTTTCCATTTCATGCATGGTCTTGGTGTTTTCGGTACGCAAAATACCGCCGAGCACGACCGCATCCATTATTACCAGTGGAATTATTGCAAAAAACATGTATAGTATAATTAGTTTCTTTTTCATAGAGACTATTTTATCACATGAAATTTACAGCGTATATTCAAGGAGGTGAATGATTTGGAAAAAAGATTCAGAGACTACATAAGACACTTTGAAAAGCTTGATTTTGACGTTCTATCCGAGGAAGAAGTTGACCAGGAAAAAGAAGAAATCGGCCTTCATGTAGATATACTCCAGCATGAGATGCTCAGAAAGATCATTGTGACCATGGGAATCTTTGTATGTGCATGCGTTATTTTCGCAGCGGGAATCATCGCAAATGTGCTTTTCGTCGACATAATCGGAATCGCTATTTTTATCGGTGGAATCGTTATGGCGTTCAGCTACAAAGAAAGCAAGGATGTTATGGGTAAACTGTGCGTCTTTGTTGATAAGTTGACGATGCTGTAAACAGCATGGTATTCGGGACGATAACGGAATTTGCTTCGCAAGATCGTCCCTCACCCTTGAATCACTTTCTCACGACATGCGCAGCGTAGTGCGCATGTCTGATCAGACGCTTTCAAACCTCTTGACAGCGCCCGAAAAAGTGGGTATCATTAACTACGTTGCTTGCAGGAGTGGCGGAATGGCAGACGCGCATGGTTCAGGTCCATGTGTTGGCAACAACATGAGGGTTCAAGTCCCTTCTCCTGCACTGGAGCTTTCCGGTGCAATGGTGAAGTTCATAAGCCCTTTCGGGGCGCATATATGCGGAAGTGTCGGAATTGGCAGACGAGCAAGACTAAGGATCTTGTGACTGTTTATGTCGTGTGGGTTCAAGTCCCATCTTCCGCACTAAACAAAAGGAATCGGTTCATTGAACCGGTTCCTTTTTGGTTTAGTGCGGAAGGGGACTCTCTCCCAGCAGCTTCGCTGCGTGGGTTCTGGGATTCACACTAAACTCGCATAAAAGCTCGTTAAGTGTTCACCCATGGCTCGCACTAGGCTCTCACTTCGCCTGCGGCTCGTGCTCGCCAAGTGCTCTGCTCAAAGTCCCATTACTTACTGTTTTTTATAAGCGTTCATTACTTCACAATAACTACTTCATATTACAAATTGAAGGCATTTTGGATGGTGGTCATAACACATTGGTATTTGGACTTTTTATTCTTAAACTAGACAAGCCATTTCCCCAACGATCGATTTGCTCTATCAGCCAAAATCCCTGTTGCACATTTTGTACTTAGAATGTATGATACTTTACATAATCTAAAAGAAAGCGAGGTGTTCAATTATGACAAACAAGAGAATCATTACAAAATCTGAATATCTATTGAAGACCTCGGTTATGTCGTAAATAAAGTTCTTAGTTGCCGCGGTTTATTGACCGCGGCATTTTTATGTTATTAGGATATTTCTTTATAATTTTTATATCATAAAAAGCGTTCCGTTGTGGATGCGCCTCATTTCCCATTCCCGATTCTTCATAGATGTTCATACAAGGCTATTTCTTACACAGTAAACACATTTATGGAGGATTTTATGATTAATCTAAGAAAAATAACTGAAGAAAACTTTATTGATGCATTTAATCTTAAGCTTGGCGAAGGTCAGGATAAGTTCGTTTCGCATCCTATCCGGAGTCTTGCTCAGGCTTATGTGTATCGGGAGCAGTGCCAGCCTTTCGGTATATACACCGATGATAAAATGGTTGGTTATGTTATGGTGATCTATGACTATGATATTCCGGAATATGATATCTGGCACATGATGATAGATACTGACGATCAAGGGAAAGGTTATGGAAGAGCTGCCCTAAGGAAGGTAATTGACTATATCAGATCCAAACCGTTTGGGGATTCCGACAGGGTTGCGCTTACCTGTAATAAGGATAATACTGCTGCTTTGAAGCTATATCACGCTGCAAACTTTAAAGAAACCGGCGTCGAAGATGAAGAAGAGCTGGAACTATCGATGTCATTAACCTAAGCCGAGTTTTTGTTAACACTTTGTTGCAGCGATTTGCATTAATATGTGCTTATTTAGTATAATGGTGTGGGGATTATATATTATCGGAAGGAGAATTGATTAACGCTTAAGTAATAAATGGAGGGAAAGAGATGTTTAATTACTATAAGTACAAGAGGTATGCAAAATACCTCGTTCAGTACCTTGGGGAAAGAATAAGAGGTATTGATTTTACCATGCGTGACTTATCACTCATAGAGGAATCCGGGGGTGTTCTTCACGGTTATTCCAAGACTGATGATAAGCATGCGGAAGAGATTTTGGATTGTTTGGACGTTGATTGCAGCAAGAAATTGCTCGATATCGGATGCGGAAAAGGCGCATTTCTAAGAGATGCAAGTTACTTCCCGTTTGGAGAGATCGCAGGACTTGAGTATTCATCGGATCTTGCCAAGATTGCCGAGAAGAACATGAAAAAGCTCAATCTCCAACGAAGAGTCAAAGTCATCAGGGGCGATGCCTGCAGATACAACGGATACGAGAATTTCAATGTATTTTACTTCTTTAACCCTTTCAACAAAGAGGTAATGAACAGGGTTCTCAGAAGGATACTGTACAGAAGGTCCGATCCTTTCTGGATCATTCTTCACAACCCGGTATGCGCCGACGAAGTCCTTGAACACGGACTCGTAGAAAAAGAAAGACTTTTTGATGATGTAAAACAGTATGAGACTGTTATTTATAAATGGGAACATGCGTAATATACAAGCGGCAGGCTGAACAAATCACAGCCTGCCGCTTTTTTAATTAAGAATTTCAAGCACTTTTTGATTAAACTCATCATTCCCGGCTATCGCCGCTCCGACGTCGATACCTTCCTGATCGGGGGCGCATTCTCCGCAGATATCGATTCCGATAAGCTTTCTTTCGGGATCTGAAGCCAGCTCACGGATACTTCCAAGTAGATCATCAGCGTTCATCTCGCCCTGATCCCAGTTGGTTATGAGTTCTTCTCTTTTTACTACATCTTTATCTACAGAGAGATAAACAGGATACTCGGTCTTTGGAAGTCCTGTTTTTATATCATCGAGAGTATAAAAAGAAACTCTGGCTCTATCTTCCTTAGGAAGATCTGAAATAAGCTTTTTATCGGCGCCTATAATATGTACGTCTCTCACATTGGGATTATCCTGCAAGACCTTAAGCACCCATCCTCCGCAAGATAAGATATCGCCGAACTTAGGCGGCTGCATATCGGGGTGATGGTCAAAGACAACCAGAGAAAAAGGCTCTTTTACCATAGATAAAATAATGTAAGACATATAGTGATAGTTACCTGAATCTATGAAATGTATGCCATGCAAGAAATCTCGAAGTGCCGCGGAATCAGTCTCTTTTTCCACGTTCAATCCTTCATTATTGGCGCAGCAATTCACAGCAATCCTCTCTTTTATCTCAGCAACTGCAATATCGTCGCACATGCAATTGGTACCGGGGATATCCTTCATATCAAGAAGGAGCGCCTCTTTGCCGCCGCCACAAAAACAAGAGCTTTTATCGCCTTGATAAAAGCTCTCTTCTTCATAAACACTTGAAAAATTAAATACAGTAATCTTGCCGTTCATCATGTCATTATCTTGTAAGGTCTGCCAAGTGCACGATCGCATCACTATCTATGATCTTCTCGCCCTGTTCCTCAATAAACATTGCTTCGGGAGCATTTACAAGAAGGATCTCAGAGTACTCAACTCCCGCTCTTCTCATGTCATAGATAATCTCTTCCCTGGCGGACATAAGTCCTGCCATAAGGTAATACATTCCGCCGTACTTGTACAGAACAGAGTCAACAATCGGAAGTTTCTGAACAACCTTGGAGAATCTCTCTGCATCCTCAAGATTGTCAAATTCCATCATATATTTAGCATATTCGGAAAGAGGCTGATAGCTTGCCTCAGGTTCCGCATTCTCTTCAAGAGCATTCTCCTGATCACGACCGTATATCTTGCTGATCGTATCCGAAACCTTGGTAATTACCTCATTAAAAGCAACGCCCTTATCTCTGCCCGTCTTAGCCAAAATATCCTCAATCTTCTCTTTGGTCAGAGTATTAAGAACCGTAAGTGCCGCTCCGCGAATCCTCTCGGAAGCTTTCTTAATATCCTCGTTGGTCATCTTAACGGCGAAAATGCGCACACTTCCATCCATCATGATATTCTTGCTCATCATCATAACTTCCGTCTCGGGATTGTAGTCGAGCTGCTGTCCGACCTCTTTTCCAAGCTGAGCAAAGAAAGATGTTGTGTTCTCCGCACCATTGATAACCGCCTCGGGTGTAAGACCTATCTCATGAAGTTCTGATGCGGCAATGCTGCATTCAACTGTTGTGTCATTCATTTTTACTATAATCACTACGCATCATCTCCTTTCATGATTCTTTCTGTACTGTAATTATAGTTTAAAACATTAGCACTGTCCACATAAGAGTGCTAACTATTCTATAAAAAAACAATAAAGGATTTTATATATAAATATATCGGCTTTTATGAGACCTCCGATAACTCAGATAATCCCGAAAAAGCCGATTTAATAAGTTCTTTATTTTTTCCTTATATGTTTACTCTTTTCAGCCGCATCAAGCACATCGGGAACAGTTCCCGTCTCCGATGTCTTCCCCGTCGATTCGCAGCGCACCGTAACACGGTTCGCACCGCCTATCGTACATGTAAAAAGAGTCAGATCCCATTCTCCCGCTTCCATCTCTTCAATATCATAAGATCCAAGCGTTTCAAGATTGGTAACTTCAAAATAAAAGCTCTTTCCGTTCATATCGGTCACTATTATCTCATCACCCGTCGCAAGGTTTTTAAGATTGCCGAAATGCTCAACATAGTTATGCCCCGCAATTATAAGATTATTCTCATAAACAGAGCCCTTATATCTGCACACTGATACTTTGGCATTTTCATTTGCCCATTCACTCTGGATCGGAAGCAAAAGCCCAAGGCTCGGTACCTCAACCGTTCCGATAAAGCTCCTGCCGTCCACATCAACAACAGGCATATCGCCCGATTCATCATTATCAACAACCATTCCGGGCATCTGCTCAACAACTCCCTCAAGAAATTCATCCGAAGCATCTCCCGCCTCGGCACTCTCATTAAAGTTGTGCCTTACCAAAAAAGCTGCCGCACATATAAAGATTACTCCTATAACTATGTAAATGTATCCGGAATATTTCTTCATAAATTTTTCCTCTGTATATTTTAGTATACCCCATGAGCCTTGATACTCATGGGGTAAAAAATCAAGCTTTTTTATGATTTTTCCTTATTCCTTTGACTATGAAAAAGATACCCACGATCAAAAGAATCGGAAGCGGCCACCAGAGCTGTCCTGTCTGAGGAAGTCTCCTTGCACCCAAAACCGCGGGGAGTTCTCTTATCGCTCCGAGAACGTCAGGGAACTGCGGTGGTCCGGGAGGAGTATTCGGAGGTCCTCCGGGAGGAGTTCCGGGTGGTCCCGGTGGTGGCGGAGTCGTATTGGTATACGTATTGGTCATGGTATAAACAACCATAAGTCCGTCATCATCTTCATTCTTGTTTACAGAAACCGTATAAGGGTTGTTACCCTCTATAGTTTCTTCAAAATCCCAAATATATCCGGGCTTATCCTTCCATGAATAAGACCAACCGTTACCACTGTTCAGAGTTACTCTCTTATATTCTTCGCCGTTTCTTTTTATAAGTACCGAAATGGATGTAGGTCTTACATTCTCATTACCGGAATCATTCCATCTCTTGTGAAGTTCAAACTCCACTTCTCGATTTATATCAAATTTTTCACATTTAGCTGTAGCTTCCGCAATATACTGAGCACCATCATAAATCCATTCATCATCATCCCCAAGCTGCGGAACAGTTATCAAAAACGATGAAAAGACATATCTACAATCATCCTTAATAACATCCTCGGTCTCTATCAAATACAAGCCCAACTGAACGCCTGCAAACACAGCCTTTCCGTTCTGTGAAACCGCAGTGTATGAAGGCTGATGATTTAAAACAGCCGTCGGTCTTACATCATCAAGAACCTGTTTCCACTGTCCCTGGTCCTTAATGGAATTGATAGAAATAGATGTTAATCCGGCATAATCAGGATCCAATGCAAACTCACCGATCTCTGTTACGCTTCCTATCTTGTAAATATGAGATTGTACGCCATCAAACAGCATGTCGTCGCCGAATTTGTAAGTTACGGAAAGCGAACCTTTTTTGGTAAGGTCCACAGCATTTCTGGCGTACGACTTAACGGAAAACAACCCCAATGAAGCCGTAAGCACCATAACCGCGATCAATATTCGGCTAAAGATACTCTTTACCTTATTCATATAAACAATCCCTCTGAGAGCATTTATCAAACTTTTGCTCCCTTTGCCTTCTTAGGCCTTCTTGTCCTAATTAAAAAGACTATAAATGCAACTAACAATATCGGTGCACCTATAAACGGTGCAACAACCATATTACTGTATCTGGTAGCGTCCGCAGGTACTATAAGCCTGCTCTCTTCGTTATAATCAACACGTCTTGCCCTTACAAGCAGCCTATGAGTATTGATACCATAAGGTGTGCAAGTTACAAGCGTGACGTATTCCTCTCCATCGACAATTGCCAGGTCATTGGTCTCCTCTGGGAGAACAATGTTGATCTTATCAACCTGATATGCAAAAGTCTGATCCAATATGTGTAAAAGAAATGTATCACCAACGATCATCTGATCGAGGTCTGAAAAAAGCTTCGAGGACGGAAGCCCTCTGTGTCCCGAAAGTACAGCATGTGTACTCTTGGTTCCCGTCGGAAAAGATGTTCCTTCCAAGTGTCCTATTCCGACCTGCAATACTGATTCTTCCGTACTGTGATATATAGGAAGATTAACCCCAATATTCTCAATCTCTATATATCCCATAATACCCGATCCGGTGACATTCAAAACGCTGTTGTATTTATCCAGATCTTCACCTTCAAGGTTAAAATTCAGAGGCTTTTTGGCAAGTTCTTCATTATATGCATATGCCTCTTGCCACATCTTTGTATAATCCTCTTTGGGGATATTGTGAACAATATCCTCGTAGTTGGATATCGCGCGGCTCTGGTTTTTTGAATTGATATAGTTACTGACAGACGGATAAAGAAAAATCACGATTCCTACGACAAATATCAGTCCAAATATTAAGTTGGGTAAGATTCTTTTTAGTCCTTTCTTCATCTGACAGTTCTAACTTCTTCACCTTATTGTATTTTCGAATCTTATATATTCTTCGGGGGAACCCCATTCCCCCGAAGAATAATGTTATTCAACAAGATTCAAATTATATTATTATTTTTTTCATACCGATTATAAGAATTATTCAGCGTCAGCCTTTCTGCGAACGATGAAATATGCAATACCTGCAACGATGAGGATACCGCCAACAATGTAGAAGATTGTTGTTCCGATTCCACCTGTTGAAGGAAGTGTAAGGCCTGTTCCATCCTCAACCTTCTCAACCTGAACAGCTTCAACTGTAGAGCTCTTGTTTACTACTACTTCCTGAGCGTGCTCATAAGTTGTTCCGCCAACAGTAACCTTGCCTTCAAGAAGATTGTATCCCTTAGGAGCCTGTGTCTCTACGAGAACATACTTCTCAGGTGCAAGACCTGTGATAAGAATGTTATCAGCCTCAACAGTTGTGAACTCTGTTACTGATCCGTTAGGATCAACCTTGTACTCGGTATCTGAAACCTTTGCAAGTTTAACCTGTGAGTTATCAAACTCTCTGAAAATCTGGAACTTAGCATCCTTAAGAAGCTTCTCTTCAGGATCGCCCTTTGCAGTCTTTCTGATTGCTACAGGATATGTGAAATCGTGTGTTTCAATAACTGTTCCTTTTCTACCATATGTAAGGAAAGCTTCGTTGATGTTAGGTGAAGGATTGATAACAGCGTCCTCATTTAAAACTGCTGTATAAGTAACTGTTACAACAGTATCCTTATTGGGCTCGCCGTCAAATTTAATCTCAAAGCCCTTTCTTCCGTTATCGGGATTTTCATATGAATTATCAATTGTCCATGTAAGTCCTGCATCATCGGGAGCAAATGAAATATTTGTATCTGTGATCTCGTTAAGAGTAAGTCCTTCAGTTACATCATCATAGATAGCGTATCCCTTACCGCCAACCTTAAGCTCAGCAGTAATTGTATACTCAATAGTATCACCGATCTGGTGATCACCACCTGTAAGGTCTGTAAATACAAGTGCATCGTTTGTTGCACCGGTCTCTTCCTTGTTAAGATTAGGAATCTTGTTCTTTTCCTGAACCTCAACGTTAGGAGTTGTTGTGTCAACCGCTACAGCAGTACCAAGTGAAGAATTGATTACATAGTAACCAAACTCGGGAACACTGATTGTTGCATCACCGTCTGCAGTTGCAGTTGTTGATCCGTCAGCTGAAATACCGTTTGCAAGCGCATAAGCAACAGCTGCTCTACCAAAAATAGCTGCATCGGCATCTGCCTTAAGTCCGATAGGATCAATGATATCATTGTCACCGATCTTAAAGAAATCAGCCATATTTGCGGTCTGTGCATTATTGTTTTCATCCGTGTAATTAAATACATATGTCTCGAATCCGGCAAATGCAGGATTAAGCTTGTAGACACCACCCGCATCGGCGTTACTCTCATCTGCGGGCACATAGTCAAATACGCGATATGCATCGTATTCCTGTTTTTCCTTAGCCCCTTTTACTGTAATAGTTCCGGCAGCTGCAAAAGCAGTAACCCCCATTCCAAGTACCATAATCGATACGAGGAGGCCCATTATGAGTTTTCTTAGTGTTTTCATATTCCTCTCCTTCTTTTGAACCTTGTAAATGTGTAATGTTGATAGTGTATCCGGTGCAAATGAGCACCTGTTTTAAAGCTTCCCTGCTTTAAATCCTTTCCTTCGAAGATGAATCTTACTCTTCATCCTCCTTCTTGCGTCTCTTTCCGAGGAGGCACGCACCTGCTCCCACAAGAGACATCACTGTTGCTCCCGCTCCCGCAACCACATACGGAAGTTCTCCGATTCCTCCTGATTTAGGAAGAACATTGCCGCTTCTTTCGTTGGATACTTCAAGCATTGTATTGATACCTTCTGCATAGACATTTTCCCAGTTGGTATCCATAGCAGTCTGCTGATCCTTGAAGAATGCGTAGTATGTAATCTTAGGTGCATTTCTGTATTCGTTCTGACCTGTGGAATCACACTCTACGATGTGATACTTCACTCTGTCAGGTACGGCTACTTCTGCGGTCCATTCATTTCCGGGACTAAGTGCTATAGGTCCCTTAAAGAACTCAAGTGAACCGTCATCATATGACTTGTACAGGTTTACAAATACCGTTCCGAATTCCGTTGTTTCTGCCGGAGGTATAGGATTTCCATCAAGTGTCCATACCTTTTTGAGCTTAATGTAAGGTGTATTTGTAAGTGTGATCGTTGTGCTTCCGTCAGCTCCGATATCCGTTCTGTTCTCGCTATTCTTATAACCGTTAACGATTCCTACGGAATCTTCGCTTGCAGAAGATTCGTTTATCACATTTCCTGACGCATCATATACGACATATTTAAGAGGATTGAGCTGTACAAGCTCGCTTCCGTTGTCGTAATACTCATCGGCTGCATATTCATATGCATTGCCGTTTTCATCAAAGGCTTCGAGATCTTCGAAGTTGTATGCCTTGGATGTTGCCATTCCGCCACTCATGTAGTAGTCGGAAGCAGGTATCACAAATCTCTCAACTTCTTCGAATTCACCGCCTGAAACTCTTCTCTTAAGTACTACAGTGATATCCCAGATATCGTCTGTACTGTTCTGATTCCAGTTCTTGATTACTGAAATCTTGGTAGGTGTCTTGTTATAGAAACCTGCGTTTACAGGATCTATATAATTGGCATCGGTGCAATAATCAACAACGCTTGCGTTATTTGCAATGATAGTATCAATAGCATCCTGATCGGCAATCCTGTAATATGTACGAACCACATTGGTCTGATCGACATAGTAGTCGACTTTGACTGCCATTATCGCCTTATCGATAGTTGTCTGAACACGGTTGCCATTATCGGCATTGCCTTCCACAAACATGAAGTAGTAGGTCTTTCCAACTTCCATGTTCCAAGCATTGGCCCTTGTATCTACCGTATACTTGATACTGCTGCCTACGTTTGTGATATAGTTAGGCACCTTACCCGCGCCTGTACCGAATATTCTTCTGTCTGTACCGATAACATTTCTGTTCCCATCGACCATCCTGATCCAGAAATTGAACTTAAGAGTGTTATCGCTAAGAAGACTTCCGTTCAGGTACTTGAACATCTCGATATCAAAAGGCTTACGTGACTTGTTGTAGAATCCTACAAGTTCTCTGATTCTGTGAGCGTCATTGTAGTAGCCCTTACTGAAGCTCGATAATATGCTCTGAACTTCCTGTTCATTTATTCTGTAATAACATATCTCATTTATAGCTTGTCCGTTCTTGCCGGGATAATACTTAACCTTAGCAAGAAGTCCGCTCTTATCCTTAAGATAATCGCCTGTTGTATCATTCTCGGTCATCATGAAGTAATAGGTATTCTCACCGCCATACTCCATGCCGTAATCCGCAGGATTATTAAAGCTGTATTTGATCTGCCACTCGTTATTGGTTATGTTATTATCGATAACCTTCCATGAGCCCTGCTTCTCATCAAACATGCGAAGAGTAAATTTAAACTTACCGCTCTCTGTAGGTCCTGCATAATACTGATCTACGTATTTTTCAAACTCAAGATCAAAAGGAACAACCGTATCGTCTACGTTACAAACTGTGGTTGAAGCAGAATCTTTAAGATATTTTCTTAAAACAATCTTATGAATCTCACAATCTTTTACAACCTTTTGGGCAATAACGGTACCACTGTATGAACTTGACAGCATAACATTTGCAGCCGGTGCAACTAGTGCTCCGGACATACAATCCACATGGAGCGTTCCTGTATACGGTTCAAACTCACCGTTACCGCCTTTCCTCTGCACAGGATTTATAATAATTCTGTTGGCAAGATCACTCCAATCGCCGGTTCCTTTTCCCTCAATAGTAATTTTGTCTATTAAATAATCACTTCTTCCTGTCAGATCAATATTGAGAAGAAGGAATTTTCCGCCGATATCAATTCCTCTACCGTTTACCGCAGCATTATCCTGATTACTCTTCATATAACGTTTAGTCAGATCGTTTACAAGAGAAGGATCGCCGTTATTCTGGCTATTTTCAGCTCCCGGTACCAAATTGATAACTTCAATTCCATTACGTTTACAAGCTTCTTTATTGGCGTAGGCCAGTTTATTAGAAGCAGCTGCCGCAATATCAAGCATTGTCTGAACACTTATCGGGAACGGTTCATTATATTTTTCTTTATGGTATTCTTTTCCATTATGTCCCGGCGTACTAGCATATGCATGATCATAAGTCACGCTCTCATAGGTATTATCACCCGTCTTATAATAAATAGTTGCGCCGTCAACCTTCTGAAGCACCTGTTCACCGGTATATTCACCCATGTCCTCAACATAGCTGTCTGTAAATAAGCTGATGCTGTCATGAATTCCCTTTATACCGTTTTGCTCATATTGAACAGTATATTTTCCATTCTTTCCTCCGTTAGGTATAGGTCGATCATTGGCATCAAGTTCAAATACATAGAACTTGGAATAAACTCTATTGCTTTGAAGCTCCGCAAAATCAAACGTAAATGATCCCACTCCTGTTGCATCTGTAGTAATGTAGAATCTATGACAAGGAATCTCAACCTTTCCTTCCGGATCTGAGAAAAGAGCAAACTTAAATGTTCCCCTCTTATTAGGTCCCTTTACAACCTTCTTAATTGTAATATTGTAATTATTGACATATTGGTAAACCAGCTCAGAATTTCCTATAGTATAATCCTGAATTTTTGAAATCTTACCAACTGCAATATTGGCTTCACTATGCTGGCCTTGTCCGTAATGCTCTCCGCCGCCTTCATATTCCTTTGCAACCGCACCGAAATATGTTGCATCGCCAAGAAGTCCAACAGCATCTTCAGGTGTAAAGGACAATCCTCCATCCCATGTATATCCATCCTTGGAATATGTTATCGCACTGTATACTGAGAAGGATGATGTCGTAAAGCTGATGACATCGGCATCTTCACCAAGGCTTACTTCGCTCTCGGTAAGGATATCTACATTGATATCGTCTGCGGAAATGCCTGTTGCATCACTTGTTGATGCATAGCCTTCCTTAACCGCATCCTTAATAGGAAGATGAAGAACAGCTACGTCTTCCTCTTTCTCTGTTTCCATTTCGGAAGAGAGCTGGCTGTCATCGAATGAAACAGATACGGAAACCGTTCCTTCCTTAGGCTCATACTCGATTTCATCAAGTACGAATGCTATATCAAAGAGTATTGTGTTACTCTCATCATATTCAATTGCTTCTTCTTTGCCGGCTGCCTCTGCAATTGCCTGTGCATTTGCATTAAGGGCATCCATATATGCATCGTAGTTGTATCCGCTTGTGAACTTATCAAGAGGAGTAACGTTGAGCTCGATTCCCTTAGGGAATTCTTCGGGCTTGGACAAAATAACCGTTACAGTCATTCCGTCTACAGAAACAACAAACTTCTCCTGAGTGTTGACTTCGTCGTATACAAGCTTAAGATCTGTATCCTCGGTAATCTCGATCTCTTCGCCTTCTTCAGTCACTGCTTCATAATATACATACTTAAGAACTTCATCCTCAACCTCTGCAAGTGAAGCTGCACTGTCTTCGTTCTCTTCTTTTTCTACGGATACTTCCTTAGTCTTCTTATTTATAGAAACAATCTCTGTTTCTTCATCACCAAGAAGTGCCTTCTTATATATATAACCGTCAAATTTCTTTGCATCTTCTTTTATGTCAAAAGAATCTTCTATAGAAAGTTCTTTTGCCTCAGAGAACTCTGTTCCCTCGGCATCAACATAATAGACTGTGATAACAACATCCTTAAGCTCTTCGAGTTCCTTTTCATCCAAAGAAACTTCGCTGGAAGCCTCAAGTGATATCTCGCTTGATTCAAGGCTTGATGCATCATCTGCAGCTGCAGTTGTAGCCTCGCTTGAAGCATCAGATGCGGATTCGGAAGAATCTTCGCTTGAAGCTTCATCGCTTACTCCTTCACCGAGCGTAGCCTTTTTAGCTGCCTCATCATCTTCTTCAGAAGAAGCAGGATCATCATCTCCTGACTCATTTTCTTTATTCATATCATCGGGATTGCTTTCATTAGCGTCGTCGCTGTTGTCATCCCCATTTTCATCGTCACTTTCATCGTCACTTTCATCATCGCTTTCATCGTCCGGATTGCCTGACTCTACGTCCCCATTGTCATTGCCTCCGGCCACTTCATCCCCATCATCGCCGTTTTCGTCATCGTCATTATTGTACATTTCTTCGATGAGTCTCTGCTCATCCTCATCACTTGCGGTATCAATAATTCCCATTGACCCAAACGCATCCTCGGTCATGGCCGTAGCCGGCTTATTAAGGCCATACAAAGTTACCGTTCCGGTAAGCATTGCAATGCACAGTGCAAAAGCTAACCATTTCCTGTAGTTGCGATGTCTCTTGATGTAGTTTTCTGCGCGATTTTCAACACTCTTGCGCATATTCTGGTCCTCTTACCTGTAAAAAACGTTTCGCGGTTACATTATGACTGACTAAAGCTGTTATAGACCTCCCGATACATCGAACGGGAAGACTCTGAAGATCACTTTGCCGATGAGCTGTTCTTTTGTAACACAGCCAACGACACTGCTCCTTGAATCTATAGAAGCACTCCTGTGATCACCTAAAACAAAGTATCTGTTTTCAGGTACCTGGTATGGAAATTTAATATCTGTTGGATCAAAACTTTTTTCAGCGTACGGCTCTTCAAGCTGTTCCCCATTTACCGAGACGTTGCCGTCGGCGTCGATATTTATCCAATCACCGGGCGATCCTACAACTCTTTTTACCAAAACCTTATTATTATAGTAAAAAGCAATAAGTTCTCCGGGTTCAAACGTTGAACTGTTCTGCGCTACCACGATCTGTCCGGTTTCAAGAGTCGGCGTCATGCTGTCTCCCGTAACCCTAAGTACCGTGATGTAAAAGCTTGATATCAGGACAGCCAGTGCTGCCACGATAACTACCACAAACAATGTTCTTTTGAGTACGTTCTTATATTCTCTTTTGCTGTTCTCCCTCTTAAGCTCTTTCTTAAGATCTCCGATCGAGGGTTTTAATACTTTCTCTTCACTCATCTACTTTGTCACTTTTTTTCTTTCTGCCTTGTACGGACGATTTTTTGTTAGTATTCTTGGATTCGCACGCTTTGAGAATCTCCTGCTCTTTCTCAAGCATATGTTTCTTGGCTAGTGCGAGTTCTTTCATAAATTCCTCGTACTCTGCTTCAGCTCTCTTCTGAAGAGTCTCAACATATAAATCTGCCGATTTCTGAGCGGCTTCCATAATTCCGCCGAGCTGGATTGAAGCTTCTGCAAGAGACTGTGAATTCTCAATCTTAAACATTGCATCGTCAACTTGCTTCTGAAGTTCTTCTTTCTCTCTTGTGAGTCTGGCCTTAAGTCCGTTTATGTCTTTTTCAAACTTAGCCTGCATCTCAGCCTTCTGCTCGTTGAACTTGGTTCTCATCTGATGCTTCTCTTCATCAAAGCTCTTGAGCATTGCGGCTCTTTCTTCAGCCATTTCCTTGAGCAATTGTTGCTTCTCTTTTTCGAGCTCTTCCTTAAGTTCTTCTTCGTGTTTCTTAGCTTCCTCGGCCTCCTCCGAAAATGTGATCATCATCTCCAGAAGTTCCGATCTGCTAAGTTTTTTTAGATTTACCTCAGCCATAGTCCGTCCTTGTCAGTAGTAATAAAAAAAGTACATGCATTTGGCCTTTCGGCTTTGCATGTACCTTAAGTAAATCTTGTTGTCAGCGACATCGCAAAGTTTCTGTGGCCAGTTGCTCTGTGGAATTACTATCCATGTACTTCCGGTTTCCCGGTTGTTCATCCATGAACTTATTTCGTACCGTAATTGTAAAAAATAAGACCGTCTGCTAGTACAGTCCGGTCACCTTCATGGTGCCAACGAACTAGCACCAGCAACTGGCTGTCTTTCACGTATGTGATTAAGACCCTTTAGCTTTGCGTCACCATCTTTCAATGGCTTTGCCCTTTAAACGCTTAGTTTTCCCGTGGAACAATTAGTGTAAAAAAAGTTTATGTGTGTTGTGATTATCAATATAAACCATTGGACACAAAAAAACAACCACTTTTTCACAAAAAGTTCACAGTTTCCATCCACGTATTTCTCAAGTCCAGTAAATATCAGCGATTCAAAGTTTCGCTTTTACGAAAAAAATATTTCAGTTTCCGTTATTTTTCATCAACATTACAATTTTAAGCTGTCTAAAAAGGTGAGTCATTATGTAGTTGTGCAGTTATTATACAGCATGCGAATACAAAAAAACACTGGGATAGCACTAAAAAACAGCCATTTCGGAAACTTAGTTTCAAAATGGCTGTCATGATTTTAAATTAATATTTCTAAGTGTTTATCTCTTTAATCCGTGCAAGATCTGAAGCATTTCATCGGATGTTGTGATCACGCGGCTGTTAGCCTGGAAACCTCTCTGTGTTGTGATCATGTCCGTGAACTCTTTTGCCAAGTCGACATTACTTGATTCCAAAACTCCCGCAGTCATGTATCCGCCGTCATAGGTGATATCCATGATCATTGCTTCTCCGGAGTTAAGTGACTGAGCATAGAGGTTATCTCCTATCATCTCAAGTCCCATCGCATTATTGAACTCAGCTACCGCGATCTGTGCGATCTTTACAGTCTGACCGTTTGAATACTTGGCAAATATCGAGCCGTTGTCGGTTACCGAAAGACCTGTCATAGTGCCGTTTGCATAACCCTGATTAAGTCCCTGCGTATCGCCTCTGTATCCGTAGAACGAAGAAGAATGCTTGCCGTTGATGCTTGCATAGTTCGATGTATTGGAAAAATCAATGTCAATCGGTCCTATCATGGAAGCCTGTCCGCCAAACTCCATATGAACCATTCCGTTAGTCGCACCGTTTGCACTTACAAGTCTTCCGTTGTTCTTGCTGTAAACAAGGTCAACATTTGCATTTGTCGTATTTGTTATAAGATCTCCATTGGAGTTCTGAATTGACTTAAGTGAAAGCTTAAATGTGTTGTCAGCCTCATCTTGTCCGTCTGTAAGACCATACTTAAGAGTATAGATTTCGCCGTCTCTTCCGAAAACTTCGATTCTCAATGTCTTTCCGTCTTCGGTTTCAAGATCCTTATCGAGACTGTCTATATTGCCGCTAAAGTATGAAGCCGATGTAGCTGTTCCGCCGATGGTCTTAGTCGCATCGGATATAAGTCTGAGATTGGTAAGATTAACGTTTCCGCCTCTGGGAATGTTTCCGTCACCCATGATACCGAATACATAGAATCCGTTGTTCTGAGTAACGAGATTTCCGTCCGCATCAATTGTGAAAGCACCGTCTCTTGTGAAATTGCGCATCGCAGGATTTGTGCTCGCATCAGAAGAAACCACGAAGAATGAATCTCCCGTGATCATAAGGTCGAATGCATTTCCTGTTGTCTGCATTGAGCCTGACTTGGAAATGTTCGTATATATGGATGCAACCTTGGTTCCGAGTCCGACCTGTGAAACATTGGTTGTAGCGGTTGTATCGCCCGAACCTGTTCCGTTTTTCACAGTCTGATAAAGAACATCCGCAAATCCGGTTGCCTGTGATTTATAAGCAGTTGTATTGACGTTAGCGATATTGTTACCGATAACATCCATTTCAAGTTGGTGAGTTGTAAGACCGGCCACACCTGACCAAAGTGATCTCATCATAACGTATTTACCTCCGAAGAGAAAAAAGGAAATAGCTACACTACTTGCTATTTCCTTTATCGGACAATTTATTATTTTTCTTTAGCCCTTTTCGCAAAAAAATTTCAGAATTTTTTTCAGTTATTTTTCATGCTGACTCTGCTTGCAGCGGGAACCGAAGAAGTGATGAACGCATTAGCTCCGATAACCGATCCCTTACCGATAACAGTCTCTCCTCCGAGAATGGAAGCTCCCGAATAGATGGTAACATCGTCTTCGATGGTAGGATGTCTCTTGCTGCCCTTGAGCGCCTGTCCTCCTCTTGTGGAAAGGCCACCGATGGTAACGCCCTGATATATCTTAACGTGCTCTCCGATAATAGACGTCTCACCTATAACAATACCTGTTCCGTGATCTATCATAAGATACTTGCCCATTGTTGCACCGGGATGAATATCGATTCCCGTCTTGGAATGAGCATACTCAGTCATTATTCTCGGAATAAGCGGCACCTTAAGAAGATACAACTCATGCGCGATCCTGTTTACGGTTGTCGCAAAAAGACCGGGATATGAAAGAATTATCTCCTCTTTACTGTAAGCAGCGGGATCTCCGTCATAGCAAGCCTGCACGTCGGTATCCACATATTCTCTGATCTTGGGAATCTGCTTAAAGAACTCATGTGTAATGCGTCTTGCTCCGCAATCAAGCGTCTCTTCCGAAGTCTCCTCATAATCCTCGCTGTGTCTGAACGCAATGGCAATCTGCTTCTGGAGATTGTAGATAACATCCTCAATGACAATTGCGATCCTGTTGCTGTCATTGTAGCTCTTATACACCTTATCCCTGTAATAGCCGGGATAGATGATACGGATAAGCTTGATAACAATATCTTTTACCGCGTCCCTGTCAGGCTGGTTAAATATATCCATCTTGTCGATATCTCTGCCATGCCCGTAATCAGCGAGTATGAGATCGACGATATCTTTTATCTCGTTCTTCAATGAATTTTTCTCATCATTGTACTTGTAATCCATACCACATTCCTCATATTGTTTTGACATCTAACACATATAATACCATAATAACCGTGAATGAAAACAAGTAATAAGGAGAAATTCGCCTGATGGCTTCAACAAAATTTTACTTTGCCCCAATGGAGGGCATTACACAATATACGCTCAGAAACACTCACCGTGCGATGTTCGGCGGCGAAATAGCCAAGTATTACACGCCTTTTTTGTCGGCTCCGAAGACTCATAAATTCAAGAAAAGAGAAAAGAATGACATTCTCCCCGCAAACAACGATGTTTTCCCGGATTATACAGATATTGTCATTCCACAGATCCTTGCAAACAGCGCAGAGAACTTCCTCTGGGCGGCAAAAGAGATCGCGACTCTCGGATACAAAGAGATAAACTTAAACCTTGGTTGTCCTGTCGCGACCGTAGTAACCAAGCACAAGGGCTCAGGTCTTCTTGCCGATATTTCTTACCTTGATAACATGTTAAAAGAGATCACTTCCGATGAGCTTTTTTCGGGAAAAGAAAATGCTATAGAGTCAGCTTCTCCCAAATTCTCCGTAAAAACAAGACTCGGCGTAACCGATGAATCAGAAGCCGATAAGCTTATGGAAGTGTTTGCAAAATATCCAATAAGCGAGCTTACGATCCACGCAAGAGTTCAGAAGGATTTCTATCAGGGAAAGCCAAAGACGGACGCATTCAAAAGAGCCGTCGAAATATACAGAGAATGCGGCGGATGCGCAGATATCTGCTACAACGGTGACATAAATAACATAGACGACTACAACAGGCTGATCGACGATATGAAGAGCCTTGGCGCGAGAGCCGGCAACAGCGATAATCCGGGCGGCATAAGCTCTGTTATGATAGGCCGCGGAATGCTCAGAAACCCTGCGCTCGCAAGAGACCTTGCGGCCGGTTCAACAACACTTACAAAGGATGAACTGAAACAATATCTCGAAAAACTATACCTAGGTTATGAAACTTTCATTCATGAGGACAGAAACGTCATCTTCAAGATGCTCGAGCACTGGGCATTTATAAACAGTCATTTTGAAGACAGCGACAAGTGTTTGAAGGCAATAAGAAAGGCCAGAAGCAAAGGTGAGTATCTGGCCGCAGTTAGAAACATATTTTCAACTTGTAATTTTATTGCGTAATTTTTATACAAACGGGTTAAAGAAGCGATTCCCGTCCATGTAAGTAACGATCATGGTAAGCACAAAGAATCCGACAGAAAAGGCTATAACCGCCTTATCTGCAGCTTTCAAAGGTCTTTGTGAGTACCATGTTCTTTTTTTCTTTTTACCGAAACCTCTAAGCTCCATGGCATTGCTGACAACCTCTATTCTCTCCATAGTCGAGAACAAAAGCGGAAAGATAATGGCCGCGGTGTTCTTGATCCTATCAAGAAGTCTTCCCTTAGAGCTCATCTCTATTCCTCTCGCTTCCTGCGCGTTTTTGATCTTGTGGAACTCATCCTGAATGTCAGGGATATATCTGAGTGTGATCTCCATCGCATACGAGATCGTATATGGCACACCGATTCCGTTCATCGATGAAGCAAGTTCGCTCGGATCGGTCGTCACAAGGAAAATGAATATCGAGGGAATTACGGTAAAGTATTTGATAAATACATTAAACTCATAAAAGAGCTGTTGATACGTCAAAGTATAATTCCCAAAAAGATGAACAATATCGGTTCTGCTGTTATAAATCTTACAGCCCTCATAAGGCGAAAAGAAAAAGATGCAGACAAGATTGATCACCATAAAAAACATAACGGCCAGAAAAACGCCGCTTACCTGTTTCCACTTAACATCAGCGATCTTATAGATCGCAGCTCCTATCACGATCATCACCAAAAGCATTCTGGTATCAAAAGTAAGGGCACTTGTAAGGCACCACAAAATAAAAAACAAAAGCTTGGTAAAACCGCTAAGCTTATGGATAGGCGTATTCTTTTTTTCATACGAAATCATCTTACTCATTATTTCCGCCTTCTCTCATCTTCGATAAATCTTGCCGCAAACTCACTTGCGTCATCTATTCCGCACTTAACAGAGAGATCATAAAGTGAAGTTCTCTTAAGATATGCTCTGTCACAAACATCGTTATCGGTCAGGACTTCTGCGGGAGAAGCGTTCATAAGGAGCTTTCCGTCAGTAAGTACAAGCGCCCTGTCGGTATATTCAAGCATCAGATGCATATCGTGCGTGATCATCATGATCGTGATCGGCATCTTCTTTCTGATCTCATGAATAAACTCCATGATCTCCGTATAATGCCTGTAATCCTGGCCCGCCGTAGGCTCATCGAGAATAAGAAGCTCGGGTTCCATAACAAGGATCGACGCTATTGACACTCTCTTTTTTTGCCCAAAAGAAAGAGCTGAAACAGGCCAGTTTCTGAAAGGATAAAGCCCGCATATCTTTAGGATCTCGTTAACCTTCTCCTTGATCTCATCCTCAGGTACGCCTCTGGAAGCAAGTCCCAGACTGACCTCATCAAAGATCATCGGTTTACTTATCATCTGATTGGGGCTCTGCATGACATAACCGATCTTTTCGCCGCGCTGCTTGATAGACAGATCCGCTATGTCTTCTCCGCTTAGCTTGATAACTCCGCCATCAGGCTTGTTAAAGCCGCAGATAAGCGAAGCAAGTGTTGATTTGCCCGCGCCGTTTTTACCTACAAGAGATATCATCTCTCCTTTTTTTATTTCAAAAGAGACATCGTCAATAACCTGTCTCGACTCGTCATAGCTGTATTTAAGATGCGAAACTTCAAGAAGTGTCTCGCTGTTCTTCTCGGAAGCGGGGAACTTCGCCTCATGATACCATTTTTTTACCGCATCTTTATAAGGAGCAATATCCATAGCCTCTATATGCTGAGGGTGGGTATCCGGAGAAAGCTTTGCTCCGGCCGCCTTAAGCGCCGATATATATAGAGGTTCTCTGATACCGTTCTCTGTCAAAACATCCGAACAAAGCAGCTCGTCGGGATGCATATCGGCTATAATCCTGCCGCCGTCCATCAGTATTACCCTGTCCACATCCTTGTAAAGAACGTCCTCCAAGCGATGCTCGATGATCACTACCGTCATATCCTCGTTATGCATAATGTCATCGATAAGGGATATTGTTTTCTTTCCCGTAGCAGGGTCCAGATTGGCAAGCGGTTCATCAAAAAGAAGTATCTTAACGTCACATGCCATGACTCCGCCAAGCGACACTCTCTGCTTCTGTCCACCCGAAAGAGCTCCCGGCGCATTACCGAGAAACGGCTTAAGCTCAAGTTTTTCGGACACTTCATCAACCTTTTGGAACATCTCCTCCTGCGGAACATTGTCATTTTCAAGTGCAAACGCAAGATCCTCCGCAACAGTAAGAGCAATGAACTGACCGTCCGTGTCCTGAAGAACCGTTCCGACTATCTGTGACATGCCAAAAACTCCGAGTTTGTTTGGTTCTTCGCCGCAAACTCGGAGTGTTCCGCTCATATCCCCCGCATATGAACAGGGGATAAGAGCATTAAGGCAATGTGCCAATGTTGACTTACCGGATCCCGACTGACCTGCGATCAGTATCTTTTCACCGGGATAGATTTTTAAATTAATGTTTTTCAGCGTTGGTTCCTGCTGAGCGCGATACTTAAAGGAAACGTCTGAAAATTCTATAATTGGCGCATTTTCAACCAATGAATTATTCCTCCGCCTTTAAATTCGATGATTTACCGGAAATACTTGAATATGCAACCATAAGAAGTGTTCCGAGTATTCCGATGATGAGAATGTTGCCGAAGAAAGCAAACATACCCTGAACAAATACCTTATTTACAGGCTCTTTATAGATCAGGATATCCAAAACAGGTGCTGCGAGAATCCATGCAACCGCATTGGACACTATATTTACAAGGATAAAGAGAATGATGTTCTTACCCTTTGTAAAGCCGCCCTCCTGCACTGCAAACTTCTTGGCAAAGAAGCCGATGGCCGCGCCAACGATAGCCTCAGGGAAAACCCAGCTCCACCAAACAGAGCCGTAGAATATCGCATCACCGAGCGCATGTCCGATAAGGCCGATTCCTGCACCTACGAAAGGACCAAACACCGCCGAAAAGAATGCAAGAATAGCCATTCTTACCTGAAGTGCGGTATTGGGTACGATCACAAGCGGAATCTGAGCGTTGGTGAGAACAACAAAAAGAGCTGTTCCGATTCCTAAAGCAACTACTTCCTTAATTCCAAACTTACCCTTCATAACAATTCCTCCATAAAAGTGAATTTTGCAAAAACAATTATAACCAAAATAGTCTTTGAATC
The DNA here is from genome assembly GCF_003625505.1 of Butyrivibrio sp. XB500-5. NCBI lineage: Bacteria > Bacillati > Bacillota > Clostridia > Lachnospirales > Lachnospiraceae > Butyrivibrio > Butyrivibrio sp. XB500-5. Next base: position 312,986 of record NZ_RAIS01000003.1, on the reverse strand, counting down.
AACTATCAGACTCCGTCCTTGTATTTCTCTTCAAAATCCTTAACGGGCATAGGCATATCAAAGTAATATCCCTGGAACAGCTTACAGCCCATCTCTTCAAGGAAAGCAAGCTGATCTTTGGTCTCTACGCCTTCCGTAATAACACCCATTCCAAGCTCATGAGCCATGTCTATGGTATAGTTCAGTATTACCCTGGCTCTCTTATGATCCTCCGTCTTTTTAAGAAAGCCCATATCGATCTTGAGAACATCGGCGTTGATATCTTTTAGCATATTAAGTGATGAATAGCCGCTGCCGAAGTCGTCGATCTCAACGAGGAAACCGCTCTTTCTAAGGTCCATGATAAGCTTGGCGCACTTGTTGACGTCGGTTGTAACTGCGGTCTCCGTAATCTCAATATTGAGTCTTGCGGGGTTGATATCATATTTTTTCACAAGGTCATCAAACTCTTTTTTGATATCAAGGTAATAGATGTCCTTGGGCGATACGTTGACCGAAATAGAGAGTTTCTCCCACTTGGTGCCCTTCCACTTTGCAAGCTGCGCAGCGGCAAGCTCCCATATATATTTATCAAGCTTGTATATAAGATCTGCTCTTTCAAGAACGCTTATAAACACCTCGGGCTCGATAACTCCGTTCTCCGGGTGAAGCCATCTCGCCAGTGCCTCCGCTCCGAAGATTCTGCTGTCGGAATAGTGCTGTGGCTGCAGATATATGCCAAACTGTTTATTGATGATGGCAAAGTCAAAGCTCGACAGGATTTCTTTTTCCAAGAGAGCATTGATGAGCATGTCGTCATTGTACCAGGCAACCTCGCACACATTGTCTCTCTTGATGGTCTTGCAGGCCATATAGGCTCTGTCGCACATAAAAGACACGTCCATGCGTCTGTCATATATCTCGTACACACCTAGCTGAACGTGAATGGAATAGGTCCTGCTGGTAAGCCTGCTGGCGCGTTCTTTGACAGAAGCAATGATCTTCTTTTCATCGAAACGATCCTTGGGCATGCACAGAGCGAACTGGTCTCCGTTGATCCTTCCGTACACATCCTCCTCTTTTACCATCTGTGAAAGCATATCCGCGACGTTTATGAGGATGTCATTGCCTTTATTAAGTCCGAAAAGCTGGTTGATCAGCTTAAAATCTTTGATGTTGGAATAAACTATGATGTAGTCACGATCGGGCTCGGCTTCTTCAAGGAGTTTCCTTACCGCAGCGAAAAAGCCCTCTTTGTTATACAGCCTCGTAAGCTCGTCATGAGTAAGTCTGTACTGCTCCCCGAGGTCGTTGTCCATTGACTCGGAAACGTTCTGGATCACATACATGCTTCCGAGGATCTTGCCGTTATCATTAAGAACTTTGTATCTTACGTGATACAGTCTCTCTTTGTTGGAAGTCTTATAAACCTCGCACCAAGATGTCGTTCCTTCCTCAACGCCGAGGCTCCTCCTCCACGCATCGAAGGTATCGTAAAGAATTGTAAGATTATCTATAACACGGAACATGGTAAACGCGCGCTTGTTGGCGTAAATACAACGTCCGTTCTCATTCAGAAAAATAATGCCTTTTTCATCCTGCTGAATACCGCACGAAATGAGCTGTACGAGTTCCTCGCAGGAACTGTTTTTATCATAATATGCTGTTGTACCAAATAAGTTTTCAGGTTTCATTTCAGTCATTATAATTATTCTGCTTTTCTATTATGTTTTTAATGTACACAACTATTGTAAGTATACCATTTTGCGCGGGTTTCTAATAGTTTTTTTGTTGCTGTTTTTATGGGGATTTTTTTAGATGAGACATGCCGACAGAAACGCGGCATTCGCCGTATCCGGCATAAAAATGAGACATGCCGACAGACTCGCAGCATAGCTGCTCGTTGCCGCGGCATTCGCCGTATGTGTAAAATAAAACGGACAGCTGTTCCTGAGTAAACTCAGACAGCTGTCCGTTTTATTTTACACGCATGTCTCATTTTAACGCGCAAAAAAACCGCTCAAACTGAGCGGTTTTAAATAGTCGGAGTGACGTGATTCGAACACGCGGCCCCTACCTCCCTAAGATAGTGCTCTACCAACTGAGCCACACCCCGACGACGTTCTCCATTATATATCGTGCCAAATAGAAAAGCAATAACTTTTTCGAGAATTTTTTCTTTTTTTACAAAAATCGCTATAACGTGCATGGTTATGCCGTTTTAGCGCACTCAGTCAGCTCTTTTTTCACGGATTTATCTCTGTTCCTTGAGCTTTTGTCTTCTGGCGCCGGTAACATAGTGCCAGAGCACCAGGAGTATTATGACGATACCTCCGAAGACAAACTGTGGTTTTACTCCGAATGTAGCGGTCTCAGTGACCGGGACGTCGGGATATGTATCCCTATATAGGAGCATACTCGTACCCACCGTATCTGTATTTACCGAGAGCGTGTCGGCCTCGGTATCATAGTCCTCATACAGCGTACATGCACCGAGCGAATCCGTCATAAGATAGTATTCTCTGTTTTCCCTGATAAGATAGAGCGGGATCTCAATCTGGAGCTCAACATTTCCCGCAAGATTATCGATGGTAAGCTCCTCTCCCGCATCGACTCTTTTTACAGCGTTTGCCTCCAGGGCAATTCCTTCACTAAGCTCACCGAAGTTTTTCGAAGCCCTTGAAACAGCGGATGAAAGCGTATCGTATTCGGCTATTTCCTTAGGCTCATCTGACATAACAAAAGAAAAGGTGAGATTTGCATGTTCACCCTCAAGGATCTCTTCGAGCTCTTTTTTTGTAAAACAGGATTCGAGCAACTGCTCATAGTCTCCAAATCTGATGGTCGGAGCCGGAATATCGCTCCTACTCTCAGAAATAAGCTCTACGCTCACGATGCCGTCTCCATAGGTAATCTGTGTCGTATCGCGCATATTACCTCCGTGTGGAAAAGAATCGCCAACGCTGTCAAAAGTATCTGTATCAAAAGTATTATTAGGTGTATTTATATTTTACTATATAGACAATTTTCGGATTCTTAAAAGACTATAAAAATGAACCTTACCCATGATCAGTGAGCAAGGTTCTCCAGTATAGTCTGTGCATTGTCCGCAGTTACGGCCACGTAATCACATGGAATGTAATGCGGGTTATTCTCATTCTTAAGGTAAGCTGTCACGGCATCCGCAGTCGAGTGCGCCTGCTGAACGTAGTTGTTAAACACCGTTCCGGCCATCTGTCCTTCAAGTACCGCGATAAGTACATCGGTAAGAGCATCGACGCCGACGATCTTAATCTCTTTTCCCGCTCGTATTCCTGCTTTCTCTACAGCGGAAAGAGCTCCGAGCGCCATTGCATCGTTGTTGCAGAAAATTACTTCCGCATCGGGGTATTTCTGCAAAGCATCGGTTACCACATTCTCTGCTTCGGTCCTGTCCCAATCTGCAAAGGCTTTGAACACGCAATCACTCTCGATGCCTGCATCATTGAGCGCCTTAATACAATACTCCGTCCTAAACTGCGTATCGGCATTATCGGGATCGCCTTCAACCATAATGTACTGCGCAACTCCGTCGCCGTTCCTGTCTATGTTTTCTATTCCCAGATCTGCAATGATCTTGCCCTGAATGGTTCCGGACTGTCTGGCGTCACAGCCTACATAAGTGACGTTCCATTTGCCCTCTTCCCACCTGACTTCTTCATCTGCATCGGGTTCTCTGTTAATGTATACAAGCGGTATATCTGCCTCGACCGCCATATTGGTGATACTCTTTACATCTGACGGATCTACCGGATTGATGATCAGCGCATCGACACCCTCTTCAACAAACGATCTCACATGCCTGTCCTGAACAATCTCGCTGTCCGCAGAATCCAATATCACGATATTCTCTTTTGCAAATCCCTGATCCAATAAGTACGACTCCAGCTCTCGTCTGAAAAGAGTCATATAGTTATCCGAAAAGCGGTATATACAAACGCCGATCTTAACCTGTGAAAGATCAGACGCTATTACATCCTCTGTATCGTTTTTATCTTCCGTGAATTTGTGCTTTTCCTTATCCCCCATATGACAGCCTGTAACTACAAAAGCTATCAGCAGAGACATCACCCCTAAAGCCAATAACATCTTTTTCATTATCAAACTCTCCAAAAAAAGCTCCAAATATTTGAAACTAAATTTCACAACCAATTTAGTTTATCATCAAACATTATTCACCGCAAATAAAAAGCCCAACCCCAGGAGCAGCCTGAGTTTGGGCTCTATCTCGATAAAAATTGTCATCACTCTACTATCTTTCTGCCATCCGAATAAGTCAGTACCCAGTATCCCTTACCCGTTCCGCAATCTTCGTAGTAGGTTCTGTCTATTATGACCGGCTCGTCCTCGAAATCATCTTCCGAATCCACGCCTTCTTTTGCGCTGTCTTTTTTATCCAAATTGTCAAAGTATTCGTTCGCAGCTTTCATGGAAGTATCTTCATCCTTGAAAGAATCGGCGCCGTCTGTTATGTATCTGACTTCGTTGTTTTCTTTTACGATAGTCACTCCTTCGCTCACTTCGACAACGGGAATGTTCGAGTCGTTCTTAGCAGCGGAAGATATCATATCCTTATAAGCAGGCATGATTGCGCACAATAATATATTAAATAAAAGAACGCATACCAGAGCGCCTAAGAATACGACTGATATTCCAAATATCCTCCTCATAAAAAAGCTCCTTCCGAAATCTCAAAAACTGACAGTGATCGCTGCTGCCTTCTCAAGCGGCTTGGCGGGATAACTCTGATAGGTCTGCTTGTAATAGCCGTCTCCCTTGGCATCCTGCATCTCAGCATCAAACACATACCAGTTTTCGTTTATCTTAACCTCTGTCCATGCATGAGGTGTCTTTCCTCCAAGCGATGACAATACGGTTCCCGTACATACCTTGGAATCATACCCAAGTCCCTTGGCCATGTAAGCAAAAGCCGCTGAGTAATTGTAGCAGTTACCCTTGCTTTCCATAAGCATGTCCTTTGCATACTCTCCGGTCCAATCTCCCACCGGAACTTCGTTGTTTCTTTCATATGATGAAAAATCAACCAGATATTTAAAGCACCTCTCAAGCTGTGCATTCTGCGTCATCGTTTCATCCGTTGCAAATTCAAGCACCGAAGCGATGAGCTTTTTAAGCTCAGTGTCAGGCTCAGAATAGCTTCCGTCTGCCTCTCTCCACTTAACGCCATACTTGGTATGGATGAAATGCTCTCCGGGAACATCTTCCAATTTGAGGTTCTGCTCCGCCTGGCTCTTAACGACCGCTCTGATGTCATCCTTGAGCTTTCCTCCGACGCCCGTTAGCGCATATTCTCCGATCTTCGTCACAGAAGAAGGAATCATAGCCCCGTCAAGCTGAGGCGGGAAGCACAAAAGCTCGGTCATATCCTTGTTATACAAGCAGTCACTGTAAGAAGCATAAAAAGGATTGTTCTCGCTCACCGTTATCGAACGAAGCTTCATAAGCCCCTTGAACGCGCCCGGTGTTATCTCGGTAACGTCACTTCCGATATGAACGGTGGTTATGTCAACATTCCTTCTAAACGTCGACTGATCGATCTTGGATGCCCCCGAGACACTTCCGACAGTTGCTCCCGTAGCGCTTCCTGCGCCTGCTCCCGAAACATTTCCGGCTGCGTTTACCTTAACACTGCACATCCCTGTCAAAAGAGCTATCGAAAGAAGAGCCGCTACTGCCTTAAGCCCGATCGTTATTCTTTTTTTATTGTCAAAAAAACTTGTTGTCATTTCGGTCCTCTATAGCTGTTTAATCTTAATCTATCAAAAAAAGAATTATCACTTCGTCGCCTTCGGCTTTTGCGTAGCAACTTCAAATTTATATCTTATCTTTGCGTATGAAACGGCATCCTTGGCATTACCGCCTTCATTGGGATGCTTACCGTATCCGGCTGCCGCGATCATCGGATCTCCGTAGCCTTCTTTTCCGTCCACGATCACCTGGCACCACTGATCTTCCCACTGATTGATGTTCTTATGAACCCAGTTTATTCCAAGATAATCAAGAATAAGTCCCAGCGCTCTGGTTGAACCTGCGCATGAATACTGGCCCCCGATGAACACTCCGTAAGCCGTTCTATACATCTTTCCTTCCGTCGTGTATGTTCCGAGGTCGCAATAAGCTTTTACAACGCCCGCTGCGTATGCTACCTTCTCAACCTCTTTTATCTCCTTGGTCTTAGACTTGGATTTGGAAGACTTTGACGAAGAAGAACTGCTGCTCTTTGAAGTATCCGAAGCCTCGGCTGCATTATTGATCGCCGCAGCTATCTGCTTGGCAATGCTTCTTGCCTGAATTTCCTGATCGTAGGTCATTCCACCGTTGTCATGCTTGGTCTTTGGAATAACCACAACGCCTTCATCTCCGGTCGGAACCACGAACTCAGTGCTGTCACCGATAAGTCTGTTCGCAACTCTCTTCTCTTTTTTTCCGAAAAGAACCCAGTGCTCGATAAGCTTATTGGCATCCGTTCCGAAGGCCTGCCTTAAATCGGCATAATTAAGATAATAAAAAAGCGGATTATACTCAGATTTATAGTCCACACCGTTATAGACGGTAGTGGCCTTTGAAAAAGCTGTATAAGGATCGTCCGCGGCATGAATCTCCAAAGAACACACCTCGGAAAACATAATGAATAAAGTGAGCGCAAATGCCGATAATACGGCGAATGCTGATCTGATAATTTTCTTCATAAGCACAGACTTACCCCTCTTTAGAATTTCTATATAAAATTTATCGACATTATTTACAAAAAGTTTAGTTTTTGTGTTATTATATTCGAGTATGTTCGATTTAATGTTTTTTTGAATATTTGGGGAGCACTTTAATGATTAAGAGAAAGAACAGATCCGCGGCGCTATTATTGGCTTTTTTTCTCATATTTGGTTTTACGGCATTACAGTTATCGCCGATTATAGCCTACGCTGAGACACCGGGGTCCGATACGACCACCGAAGAAAATGATACAAATGATATAAAAGAGGACGATTCGTCCGCATCAAACAGCTCATCTACTTCAGATCCTTCAGTCACAGATCCCATCCCGGAAGAAAAAAAGGATACAGATAACGATAAAGAAGAAATTGTCCCTACGGAAACCAAAAACAAAAATATAGTTTCCGATAAAGAAGCCACACCCGAAATCTCGAAAATTCCCGCTGAAACTCCCACTGAAACTCCTGAAAAAACAACACCCGTGGATGCTCCTATAGTTACAGATATACCGGTAGAAACTCCGAAGATCGAAGAGCCTACCGCCGATACAAGAAAACTCCCCACTGTCACATACAGTACGGCAAACTTCTATATTCTCAATGAGATAAACGCAGATATCCCGGAAGAGCCGGCTAATCATTCAAGTGATAACTACAGCAGTGCAATCACGATAGATGAAGCTATCCCCAACGATTACAGATACTATTCCCCCATCGTTGACGGAAGTGGTTCGGAAGACAGCCTTAAGGATGATAACATCACGGCTGCCAACGCGGTATCCGGTTATCTTCACAACATTCCAACCGCTGAAGACATCAAGAATGTCATCCCCACTTTTGATCCCGAGAATCAATTCGTTATATGGTACGTCAAAAAAGTTCAGAAATCAGGCGTTCATGTTGACGGTGTTATAAGAAATAAAGCTTCTTCGCAGGAAATAATACCCGAAGATTATCCCAATGTTTCCATAGAGATCTATACGACCTGCGAGGAAACAGATATCGAATATGACGGAAAAGAGCACATCATAGGCGGTTTCAATATCGTTGTAAAAGACCTTGATAACAAGAGGCCTTCTCTCAGGAATATATTCAATGCACTCGGAGAACTTCTGACTGTTGAAGCCTATGCCGGAACAAACGGCTCCGGAACGTATTTCTCCAACAACGGCATCAATTACTGGGTTAACATCGATGCAGCTTATGTAGTGGCATCTGAGATCAAGACTTATACAATACCTTTCCTGTTTAACGGAAAAGAGATTTCTCCCGAGGAGATCTCGGTAAGCTACGAGAAAGACGGCGAGTGGTTCAAACTCCCTGCCAGCGTCATCACTCAGCAAAAGCCCACCACAGCCAAGGTTAACGTTAAGCAGAGAAACCTCACGCTTGAAGCCGGAACTACCGTTAAGAACTACGACGGTTCTACAATAACCAATGATAAAGTAAGCATCACATCAGGCTCTCTTCTTGAAGGCCACAAGCTTAAGAACGTTGTTATCAACGGAAGCCAAAGTGTTATCGGCTCATCCAAGAACGAGATCGCATCATTTATAATTGTTGATGAGAACGGAAAAGACGTAACATCACTCTACAATGTAAAATGTGTTGCCGGAAAGCTTGAATTTGTCGATGACGGAACCTATACATCCTATACCGAAGACGGCCAGGACAGTGATCCCAATAATATCGCAGCAAATGCCATTAAGAAAACTGTGATCACTAAAGCATTAGAAGAAAATGACACCGATGTAAAAATACTCGGCGCCACTAAGAAATTACCAAGAATGGGCCAGACAGGCGATGAAACAAACATCGCGGGAAGAATCATCGCGATCATCTCTTCCACCGCTGCCATAGTCATTCTGATTAAGAAAAAGAAATCAAGTATTTAATTAAATATAGTTCATAGCATCAACTACAGAAGCCACTCCTATTATATTTATATCGGGGTGGCTTTTCTTTATTTTTGCGCAAAGAGCCTTGGGAACGATACAAGTCTTAAAGCCAAGCTTTTTGGCTTCCGAAACTCTCTGCTCAGCCATATTTACGGCTCTTACCTCTCCCGAAAGTCCAACCTCACCGAATGCTATCATATCATCGCTTATCGGCTTATTCTTAAAGCTTGAGATAATAGCCATGCAGATTCCCAGATCAAGCGAAGGTTCCGCTATCTTCATTCCGCCCGCAAGATTGATATATGCGTCATAATCTCCGAGCTGAAGTCCTATTCTCTTTTCAAGAACAGCCATTAACAAGTTGACTCTGTTATAATCCGTTCCGTTTGCCTGGCGCCTCGGAAAGCCGAAATTACTTCTGCACACAAGTGCCTGAAGCTCGATAAGAATGGGCCTTGTTCCTTCTACAGAGCATGTAACTATAGAGCCGCTGGAATTCTCCGGTCTTCCCTCAAGCATAAACTCAGAAGGATTCTTAACTTCAATAAGGCCTCTCTCCGCCATCTCGAATACACCGATCTCATTGGTCGAGCCGAAACGATTCTTTACCGCCCTGAGTATCCTATATGAAGCATGTCTGTCACCCTCAAAGTACAGAACGGTATCAACCATGTGCTCAAGGACTCTCGGTCCCGCAACCTGTCCTTCTTTGGTTACATGTCCGACTATAAACACGGTTATATTAAGGCTCTTGGCAATTCTAAGAAGCACCGCCGTTGACTCTCTCACCTGAGAAACACTTCCCGGTGCCGACGATATCGCCTCATTAAACATTGTCTGGATTGAGTCTATGATGATGATCTCAGGCTTTACGGATGTGATCGTATCTTCTATCACGGAAAGATTGGTCTCGCACATAAATTTCAATGTGTCCGAAAACTCTCCTATCCTGTTTGCACGAAGCTTGATCTGCTTAAGTGATTCCTCTCCCGAGATATACAGAATATTCTTCTTATCTCCCGAAAGATTGCCCGCAACCTGCAAAAGAAGTGTAGACTTACCGATTCCGGGATCTCCTCCGACAAGGATCATGGAGCCCCTTACAAGGCCTCCTCCCAAGACTCTGTTGAGCTCTCCGATATGCGTATCCGCTCTCTCTTCGTCATTTATCTCTATCTCTGAAAGAGATTTTGGAGCCTCCAAGGCTCCTGAGATCATGCGGGCACTTGATGAAACCGCGCCCTTGGTCTTAGCCGCGGGCTTAACCGTCTCCTCTACAAATGTATTCCATTCTTTACACCCCGGACACTGTCCCATCCACTTGGATGATTCATATCCGCAGCTCTGGCAATAAAATATAGTCTTTATCTTAGTTGCCATATATCCTCCCATAAACGTCGAGGGCTTTTCAGGTATCCCGAAAAGCCCTCGGCCATTTATTTAATTTTTATTTTTCAATCTTAACTTTGGCAGAACTTCCATCTGACAATTCAACACTAAAATTAAGCTTACCGCCTATATTAGTGCTCATCTTGCCGATAGCGGATCCGTTTACAAACACGCTGTACTCTGTGCTTTCCAAAAGTCCTAATGTGATCTGTGCATCATTGACACCTTCTACGGTGAATTCTACACCTCCGTCAGACTCCTTAAAGCCTGTGACCGCTGTGCCGGGAACCGATTCATAAACAAAGTTCTCGTTGCACTCGAGCTTAGTAATGTCCTTGAAAGTCTTAACCTTGAGAATATCTCCGTTGTGCTCGAAGTTCTCAAGTTTCTTCTTCTCGGGAAGCTCATAGTTACCAAAGCTGATACTTCCGTCGCTCTCAGCGCGAATCAACTGCTCTACGACAGCCATATTAACCCTCCTGAAATAAAACATGTATTTAGTTAATTACATTATAATTCAAGTCTACCTAATGATAAACTGAAATTTTTATTACTTTTTTACTTTTTCTTCGATCTTGAACTCGAAGTTTTTTTGGCTGCCCTCGCAGGTTTCTTTGTAGTTACCGCACTTTTGGTCTTGGAAGCCTTCTTCGGCTTGGTCGTCTTAACGTTTACCTTCTTTACGGAAGTCTTTTTACCGTCCGCAGCTGTAAACACAATCTTTTTATCCTTAAGACCGACCGTAACATCATCTCCTGCCTTGATATTGCCCTTTAAGAGCTCTTCAGCCATTGCATCTTCAATTGTTGATTGAATGGCTCTCTTAAGAGGTCTTGCACCCATTTTGGCGTCGGAATGCTTCTCAACGAGGTACTTCTTAACCGCAGGCGAAATGGTAAGCTTAATATCCATCTGTGCCTTGCATCTCTTGGCGAGATTACTTGAAAGAAGTGTGACAATCTCCATCATTTCTTTCTCGGTAAGAGTATGGAATACCATGATCTCATCGATACGGTTTATAAACTCAGGCTTAAAGAGCTTCTTAACTTCCTCCATAACGCCCGACTTCATATCCTCGTAGTCTTTCTTGGCATCATCTCCCGCGCCGAATCCGAGCTTTTTGGGATCAACGATCTTCTGAGCTCCGACGTTTGAAGTCATAATAAGAATTGTATTCTTAAAGCTTACTTTTCTGCCCTTGGCATCCGTGATATGTCCGTCATCAAGTACCTGTAACAGTACGTTGAAAATATCGGGATGTGCCTTCTCAATCTCATCGAAAAGAATAACCGAATAAGGATGTCTTCTTACTTTCTCACTGAGCTGACCGCCCTCGTCATATCCGACGTATCCCGGAGGTGAACCGATCATCTTGGATACGGAGTGACCTTCCATATACTCAGACATATCAACTCTGATAAGCGCATTCTCATCCCCGAACATTGCTTCGGCTAGAGCCTTGGAAAGCTCTGTCTTTCCCACACCTGTAGGTCCGAGGAAAAGGAACGATCCGATAGGTCTGTTGGGATCCTGAAGTCCCACTCTTCCTCTTCTGATAGCCTTGGATACAGCCTTAACCGCATCCTCCTGGCCTATAACCCTCTTATGAAGTACCGATTCAAGCTTAAGGAGCTTCTCGGATTCTTTCTCCGCGATCTTCTTAACGGGGATTCTTGTCCATTCGGCAACAACCTCCGCTATATCATTCTCATTAACGATAAATCCGGATGAAAGCTCTTTTCTTCTCTCAGCCGCCTTAACTCTTGAAAGCTTGGTGATAAGAGACTTCTGTCTCTTATTAAGCTCGCCCGCAAGAACAAAATCTGAGTTCTTAAGAGCGGCCTCTATCTCTAGATCAAGGTTCTTGATCTGATCGTCAATATCTTTAACCTTGGAAGAAACTCCCATTGTACGAAGTCTTACTGCGGATGCAGCTTCATCAATAAGGTCGATTGCTTTGTCGGGAAGGTTTCTGTCGTTGATATATCTCTCGGAAAGCTCAACAGCAGCCTTTATCGCCTCAGGTGTGATCGTAACCTTGTGGTGTTCTTCATACTTGCTGACAATTCCCTTAAGTATTTCTGTTGCCTCTGCCTTGTCGGGCTCATCAACGTTAACAGGCTGGAAACGTCTCTCAAGAGCCGCATCCTTCTCGACATATTTGCGGTACTCGGTGATGGTGGTCGCACCGATCATCTGAATCTCGCCTCTTGCAAGAGAAGGCTTAAGGATATTGGAAGCATCGATAGCACCCTCGGCACCGCCGGCACCGATAAGCGTATGCATCTCGTCGACAAAAAGAATGATATTGCCGTCTTCCGCAACCTCTTTTATAACCTTCTTAATTCTTTCCTCGAACTCACCTCTGTACTTGGAGCCCGCGATCATACCCGAAAGATCGAGTGTCATAAGTCTCTTGTTCTGAACGGTAAGAGGTACGTTTCCTGCGGCAATTCGCTGTGCAAGTCCTTCAACAACAGCCGTCTTACCTACACCGGGTTCACCGATAAGGCAGGGATTATTCTTGGTCCTACGGCTGAGAATCTGGATAACACGCTTGATCTCGCGCTCACGTCCTATAACGGGATCAAGTTTATCCTCCATCGCAAGCGCCGTCATATCACGGCTGTACTGCGCAAGTATAGATGCTTTCTTGCCTGCCTTGGGATTGTTCTTTCTTCCGAGGTCCTCTTTTACAATATTGGGGTCCTCTCCCATTGCAGCCAAAGTCTCCGCGTAGATCTTCTGCGCGGGAACGTTTAGAGTACTGATAAGCCTTACGGCTACGTTCTCTCCTTCTTTTATAAGAGCCAAAAGAATATGCTCTGTACCTGTCTTGTCCGCATGAAAACGCTCAGCCATTCTGTGAGCTTCTTCAAGAACTTTCTCCGCTCTCGGTGAAAAGCCGTCCTTATCCAAAGTACGAACATTACTGTCGGGAACAATCAGATCTCTGATCATTTCCATCATACGATTCTCATCTATGCCGTTATCTATGAGGATTCTCGAAGCAACGCTTCCATCCTCCAAGATGAGGCCCATAAGGATATGTTCTGTTCCGACATAATTAAGTTTCAAGGATCTGGCTGTTTTCTTGGCTAGCTTGAGAGCATCCAAAGCCATTACGGTGAATTTAGAATCCATATCTCATCATCCTTTCATGTTATCTGCTGTTAAATTCATAATTGTCATACAGTTCATCAACAAGAGCATGAATGTCTTCTCTTCCTATTCCCTTACAGATTGCCCTTGCAAGAACTACCGCAAGTTCATCGCGGGCTTCGTTAAGAGCCTTAAGCTTGTTGATATCGATGGCGATTATGGCTCCTCGCCTTCTGTCTATTTTGACAAATCCGTCCTGCTGCAATATGGAATACGCCTTATTTACCGTATGCATATTGATGCCGATAGTCTCAGCCAGCTGTCTGACACTGGGGAGCTGCTCACCCTCACGAAATTGAGACGTTGCAATGCCCAGTATGATCTGATTGCAAAGCTGCAAATATATAGCTTCATCACTATTAAAATCAATCTCTATGATCATATCCGCCTCCATGAGTTTTCTTTGTGATATGTTTAGTATAACACACATAACAAAAATAATCGAGCAAGAGAAAAGACTGAGTCCGGTGATTACTTAAAAAGAACCGGACAGATCACTCTGTCCGGTTCCCATAGTTCATATTATTATTTATTTCTCATCATCAAGATCAAGGAACTCAAACTCGAAATCGTCATCGTCTCCGATAAAGTTCTTTGCTCTTCTTCTGGGAGCTTCACGCTCCTCATCTTTGTAAGAATCTCTTGAAGGTCTTGCAGAACGCTCGTCATATCCCTGCTCAGAAGCTCTTCTTGAAGGACGATCGTACTCTTCCTCGCCTCTTCTCGGACGAGCCGGTCTGTCTTCGGGATTTCTTGAAGGTCTGGCAGATCTGTCATCCTCTGAAGGACGAACAACTCTCTCATCGTCAGCCTTTCTTGAAGATTCGGGTCTTACAGGTCTTCTTGAAGAACGGTCCTCATCACGTGAAGGACGCTCTCTTCTTGCGGAATAACGATCTTCTTCGTCATCCTCTGAATCATCTCTTGCTCTTCTTCTCCTGCTTTCTGAGAAGCGGTCGTACTCTTCCTCTTCCTCATCGTCTTCATAATACATAGACTCTCTGAGCTTAATTGCAAGGATTATAACAGCTATAAGAAGGAGTCCCGCAAGTGCACCAAGTCCGATCGCGATAAGCTTGAAGTCCTTGGCTTTCTTATCAAGTGCAGGAGCTGAATTTGCAACATCTATAAGCTCTTTTACCTTTACTCTGAGCCCTGTGCTGTAATCATTTAAGTACCATGTTTCATTCTCATAAGCAAGTGCATATGTTCCGTCGCCTACAACAGCGGGCTCTGCCTGCTCTTCCTCATCTTCGGATTCCTCGGAATCTTCCTCGGACTCTTCATCCTCTGACTCTGACTCTGCATCTTCCGATTCGCTGTCTTCTGACTCGCTCTCCTCGGGAGCCGCAGCAGGAGCTTCGTTACTCTCTGCGGGAGCGGGAGCTGCCGCCTGAGTGTTTCCGCTTGTATCAAGAAGGTCGCCTCTTATGAAGCCCTCTTTTCCGTCGCCGAAAGAAATTCTGTACCATGTCTTTCCGTCGGTTCCTTTAGCTTCTCCTGTGATAGTAACAGAATCGCCCTTTGTTCCTTTTGCAACGGAATCATAATCCTTACCTGCGCCTTTTCTGATAACAACGTTATCATATCCGACAGCTGCGGATTTATTCTCAACATCCGTAACCTTGGTCTCCGCAGGCGGAGTGGATGCCTTTTCTTCCTTTTTGGGAGCTTCCGAATTTGTATTTGATGAGCTTGAAGAACCGCCTGCCTTATTTACAAGGTCGCTTCTTACATATCCCTGCTCATTCTTATTGACTCTTATCTTGTACCAGATATATCCGGAGGAATCTGTCTCCTCTCCGATAATATCTATGGTATCTCCTTTTTTAAGGCTTGCTACCTGTGATGCGGTCGTACTTGCCGACTCTCTTACTTTAACATTGTCGTTAGAAACCGTTCCTGTAGTTTCTGTATATGCAAATGCCTGGATCATTGCTGACAAAAACATAGTAACGATCATTGCTATAGCGATAGCAAATGCAAATACTCTCTTTCCTGTCGTTTTTTTCATAATTAGCTTTCCTCCTTCCTTACTTAGCGTCGTCAATTGCTTTTCCTATATCATGACGCATATATTTATTATCAAAGCTAACCCATTCTGTCGCTTCATAAGCTTTAGCACGCGCTTCCTTAAGGGTATCCCCTTTGGCGGTTATACCGAGAACACGTCCGCCGTTTGTAACTATTCCCTCAGGAGTAGCCTTGGTTCCTGCATGGAAACAATAATATCCGTCTTTGCCCTTGAAGTTTTCAAGACCTGTTATAAGCTTGCCCTTCTCGTAGCTTACGGGATATCCGTCACTTGCAAGGACAACACAAACTGCAGCTTTATCTTCAAATTCAAGATCTATATCCGCAAGTGTACCGTCTATGCAGGCATTAAATACATCAATGATGTCTGTCTTTAATCTGGGAAGAACAACCTGTGCCTCAGGATCACCGAATCTTGCGTTGTACTCAAGAACCTTGGGACCGTCCTGTGTAAGCATAAGTCCAAAGAAGATAACTCCCTTAAACTCTCTGCCCTCGGCAGCCATCGCTTCAACAGTTCTGCCGTAGATATTCTCTTTGCAGAACTTATCAACTTCTTCGGTATAGAAAGGGCTGGGTGAAAAGTTACCCATCCCGCCCGTATTAAGACCTGTATCACCGTCTCCCGCTCTCTTGTGATCCTGCGCGGATGACATTATCTTTACTGTCTTTCCGTCTACAAAAGAAAGAACGGAAACCTCGCGACCTGTCATGAACTCCTCGATGACCATGTGATTGCCGGCATCGCCGAACTTCTTATCCTCCATGATCTCTTTTACTCCGGCCTTTGCTTCTTCCAAAGTGTTGCAGATAAGAACTCCCTTTCCGAGTGCAAGTCCGTCAGCCTTAAGAACAATCGGAAGCTTAGCCGTCTCAAGGTACTTAAGAGCAGCTTCTGCATTATCAAATGTCTCATACGCCGCTGTGGGAATGTTGTATTTCTTCATAAGGTCTTTTGAAAAAGCCTTACTTCCTTCAAGGATGGCCGCGTTCTTTCTGGGTCCGAATACCCTAAGTCCCGCCTCCTCAAACTTATCTACAACTCCGCCTACAAGAGGATCGTCCATACCGATAACGGTAAGATCGATCTCTTTTTCTTTTGCAAAAGAAACGAGTTTATCAAACTCCATGGGAGTTATCGGAACACACTCGGCAAGCTCTGCGATACCGCCGTTACCGGGTGCGCAATAAATCTTATCAACCTTGCTGCTTCTTGATATAGCCTCGCAGATGGCGTGTTCTCTTCCGCCTCCGCCTACAACCAAAACTTTCATCAGAAAACCTTCTCCTCTTCGTAACCTTCGATTATGACCTTGCGGTCAACAACTTTAACTTTGCCGTTGGCGATAAGATCGATCGCCATGGGCATTATCTTCCACTCCGCCTGCTCCATGATACGTCTCTGGAGAACTTCGGGAGTATCGTCCTGCCTGATCATAACGGGCTTCTGTAAAATGATGGGACCTGTATCTGTTCCCTCATCAACAAAATGAACCGTTGCGCCCGATACTCTGACGCCCCTCTCAAGGACCTTCTCATGTACCTTAAGTCCGTAATATCCCGTTCCGCAAAATGAAGGAATAAGTGACGGATGAATGTTGATGATCTTGTTGGGGAATGCCTTAACAACGCACTCCGGAATAACAACAAGACATCCCGCAAGTACTATAAGATCGGGGTTTGCGTCCTGTAATATCTTAAGCAGTGCCTCATTAAAATCCGCTCTGCTGTCAAACTCCTTGGGGCTCTTTGCAACATACGGTATGCCTGCCTTCTTTGCTCTCTCAAGAGCATATGCATCCGGATTGTTACTGTAAACCAGCGATATCTTGGTATTGGTAATAACACCGCTGTCAATTCCGTCTATAATTGCCTGTAAATTGGTACCGCCTCCGGATACCATTACCGCTATATTCATACGAGTTCTACACCCTTCTCGCCGTTCTCGGCACTTCCTACTATCCAAGCCTTGTCGCCTGATGCCTCGATAGCTTTCATCGTAGCATCAACGTCTGCGGGATCAACCGCAAGGACCATGCCAAGACCCATGTTGTAGGTGTTGTACATCATCTCTTCTTCGATTCCGCCCTTCTTAGCCATAAGACTGAAGATCGGAGGAATGTCATAGCTGTTCTTCTTGATAACTGCCTTGATGCCGTCGGGAAGCATTCTCGGGATATTCTCATAGAAACCGCCGCCTGTGATGTGGCTGCAGCCCTTAACCTTAACGCCCGCATTCTTGATGGACTTCATCATCTTAACGTAGATCCTTGTGGGAGTTAAAAGAGTCTCTCCGAGAGTAGCACCGAGCTCATCATAATATGTCTCAAGGCTCTCTTTTGTCATATCAAAAACTTTACGAACAAGTGAAAAACCGTTGCTGTGTACACCGCTTGAAGCAACACCGATAAGTACATCGCCTGCCTTGATGGAGCTTCCGTCGATCATATCCTTGCGATCAACTACACCAACCGCAAAGCCTGCAACGTCGTACTCATCCTCAGGCATAAGTCCGGGATGCTCTGCTGTCTCGCCGCCGATAAGTGCTGCGTCAGACTGCTTACAACCCTCGGCAACTCCCTTAACGATAGCAGCTATCTTCTCAGGGATGTTCTTGCCGCATGCAATGTAATCAAGGAAGAACAAAGGCTCGCCGCCTGCACATGCAACGTCGTTAACGCACATTGCAACAGCGTCGATACCGATAGTGTCGTGTTTATCAAGAAGGAATGCAAGTTTGATCTTGGTTCCTACTCCGTCTGTTCCGGACAAAAGAACCGGATCTTCCATATCCTTTATCTTGCTAAGTGAAAATGCTCCGGAGAATCCTCCGAGTCCGCCAAGTACCTCGGGTCTGTTGGTCTCTTTAACATAACCCTTGATAAGTTCTACAGATTTGTAACCGGCTTCAATGTCAACTCCGGCCTTCTTGTAATCCAGTGCCATAATATTTACTCCTCATTTCTATAAAAAGATCTTTTGGTGCCGATCGAAAATCGATGCACCGGTATCAATAGTTCTTGTAGCCTACTTCCTGAAGCTTCTTGTCCTTGGCTACCACCGCATCCTTAAGTGAAGCTGTGTAGTCCTTGAGTTTCTTAAGAATCTCATCATCGCTTGTTGCCAAGATCTTGGCTGCAAGAATTCCGGCATTGGCGCCACCGTTTATCGCTACTGTGGCAACAGGAATTCCTGAAGGCATCTGTACGATACTGTATAAAGAATCACGGCCTCCCAGAGAAGTTGTATGCATGGGTATTCCGATTACCGGCATCGGGAAGATCGCTGCGCACATTCCGGGAAGATGTGCTGCCATTCCTGCTCCCGCGATGATAACCTTAAATCCTTTTTCTTCGGCAGTCTTGGCATACTCGAAAAATTCATCGGGCTCCCTATGCGCCGATATGATGCGCATCTCATAAGAAATACCGAGCTGATCGAGAATATCAGCCGCTTTTGACATAACAGGCATGTCTGAGTCACTACCCATTACAATTCCAACTTTTGCCATGTTTTCCTCCATTTGCATTGCAATATTTAGTCCCTTGTATCATAGCACAATACAATATATTGTGCCAGTCTTTACTCATCTAAAGCTTTGTTTAGTTCCTCCGTACCCGGAAGCACGAAACGTCCTTCCTTCATGATGGTTACTCCGCTTCCGTCCTCTCTCACCGCGGTTATCTCACCGAGTTCGTCGTACGGAATGGTTATATCGGTATGGCAGTTAAAATAAGCCTTATCGGGATCTGTTTTTCTTTCCGCGGAAACTTCATTTTCTTTTGCGATATGTCTTTTTCCGTCGGGATTAAATGTATCGTTATCCTCATCAAAAGAATAACAGGTATCGCCCACAGCGAAGTGAGGTCCTGTCTTCTCTGCAATGAGAATATCAAGCTTGTCGGCTACATTAAACTTTCTTGCAAATGTATAAGCCGTCGTATTGGTACCTATGGCAAACTCTCCGATGGGAAGAGCCTTGTGATTGTATAAAATATTGTCGTTAATGTATTTGCGATTTTCCTCTTCGGAATCAAAATTGGAACAGCTGTATTCCTCTACTCGGCCGTCTTTAAATTTGATCTCAAGATCCTTGAAATAAAGACCCATGAGATAAACTCCGGTAACGTGAAGAGTTCCTTCCGTTCCCTTAAGAACGGGTGATGTAAACACCTCTCCGACGGGGATGTTGACGTCCGCTACGCAGTTCTCAAAGTTGGTTTCCTTACTCTTATCTTTGATCTCATGGAGCATAACCTTCATATCGGTGCGGTTATTTCCCATACCCTTAACGACAACGTATTTCGCCTCATCAAGCGCATCGATAAGCTTTTGCTGAATCGTCTGATACAACTTGTAATCGAGCGTGTTGATCTTAACAACTTCATCGAATATCTCGGGGAATCTGTCTCCGATCTCCGGAACGGGGAAAGAGATGATGGTAAAGCTTCTCTCTTTTTGTATGATATATTCGTTCTGGATGAGTCCTGCCTGAATCTTGTATTCACCGAGCATTTTCTTTTGCTTGTCATCAAGATGGATTGCTTCCTTCTTGGGCTTGGGTGAAAAAGGCTTTTCTCCGAATCCCTCAAGTACCGCGGGCCCTCCGTAGAGCTTAGCTTCTTTCTTGAACTTCTCTCCGGCAGCTCTGACAGCTTCAAGCTTTCTTTTCATAAGAGCGGCATCAAAGAAAAGTCCGAAGTCATCCTTGTGATCGTAATCAAACTGCTTGTTGGGAACAGCACCGCAGTACGCTGTTCTTCTGGCACTTCCTTCAACGAAGAACGTGCTTGTCAGCGATCTGTAAACACTTGATTTCATTCCTATCTTTTCCAGATTGGAGATTGCTTTTTGAACGATTCTCTCAAAGCCGAGAACATAGATAACAGAAGCAGTGCTTTTTATCGAAATATCTTTTCCGGTGGCTGCAAATCCGATCCTGTAGCCCTCCGTAAAGGTATCGGCGAGTTTATTTATTTCTTCTTCGGGGAGACTATTAAGGTGACGCGCTATCTCTATTTCGTTATCGGTGATGTACTCACCAAACTTATAGAGATACTTAACATCGGAGAGGTCGCTTTCCATGATGATCTCTCTTGCGAAATCTTTCACGGGATTTACGATCTGTGCAAATCTTGCCATCCTCTCTTCTTCGGCATAATCGCTGTAGAACCAGTACATTATCTGCCTTACGCTCTCATAAGACGGAAGCTTATCTTCCGCATCCGCGTAGGCAAAAGAGCCGTAGATCTCAAGAAACAGTTCCATACGAATGACCATATCAAACTTTACAAGCTCAAAAGCAGATACGATCAGATATCTCATTTCATAGTAAAGTGCGGATAAGAGCTTGCCGTAATCATCACCAAGCTTAGCGCAGGCAAAAGCAGGATTACCGTAGCTCTTGTCGTAGTTTTCGGGAAGGATATCCTCATAGAGATCATGATTTCTTTTCTTAAGTTCCTCAAAAGAATCCTTCTCAGGCCCTTTATTAAGCGCCCAATCGTAGGTTTCCGTCATCATCTGAAGGAAATCTCTTACAGTGTGAAAGTACAGATCAAATTCTTTATTCTTAAGATGTTCTTCGGACATCTCTTTTATTCTGCGGGATGCGAGTTCATATCTTTCGTCTATGACTTCATTTCCCGATTCAAATTCAAAAATAAGTTCGTTGTCATTCATAAATCAGATTACCCCAATCCTAAAACAAGTAAAAATACTACAAACGAAAAAGACAAAAGATTAAGGATTATTCCGATGTTCGGGAAAAGTTTAAAGATGTCCTTTTCGAATCTGGACATGATACCCAGAACTAACCCTATACATGAAAATATCGCCGCAACAAAAGCCGCTGCGGCGTATTGAACAAGAGCCTGTCCTCCGTTTTTGTATGAAAAAAGTACAGCCAGTGATAGTGTGATCACTGACAGTACACCAAGCACAGCAGACATTATGCCCTTTTCGGGGTGTCTGTTGTCCGTAAACATATATCTTTCCCTAATAGGATCAAGCTTTTTTATATTTTTTTTGATAAACTTCTTATAATTAAATCCTGTAATCTTCATATCAGATAATAATCTTTTTGCGGCTTCCAAGAAGCTTGGCTCCGCTTATAATCAAAAGAACTCCCGCAGCAATCCCCGCAACAATGGAAATAACCCCAAATGCAATATTCAAAGCTCCTGTGGTTCCGAGTACTTTATATGTATGCTCATCCATTGAAATTACCTCCTCATCAATAAGAATCTTATATCAATCCTTCTTGGCGCCGTACTCTGCATAGTACTCGTCGATAGACTTCTTGATATCCTTGGTAAGGATAACTTCGCCCTCGATAGGCTTGTTGTAAAGATATGAAACAACGTCTTCCATAGTCACGATAGAATGTGCACTGAAGCCGTATCTTTCTTTGATCTCATCAAGAGCGCTCATATCTGAATCCTGGCCCTTCTCCTGTCTGTTGAGAGAAACCATAAGTCCCACGATATCGCAATCAGCCTGCTCCTGAATGATCGGCACTGTCTCTTCGATGGACTTACCTGATGTTGTAACGTCCTCGATGATCAGAACTCTGTCGCCGTCACGAAGCTTGGTTCCAAGGAGGATTCCCTTGTCGCCGTGATCCTTGATCTCTTTTCTGTTGGAACAATATCTGATCTCTCTTCCGTATAATTCACTTATTGCCATGCTGGTAGCAACCGCAAGGGGAATTCCCTTGTAGGCAGGTCCGAAAAGGACATCGAATTCAAGACCGAATGTATCATGAATCGCTCTCGCATAATAATTACCGAGTTTCTTAAGCTGAGCACCGGTAACATAAGCTCCGGCATTCATAAAAAAGGGAGATTTACGTCCGCTCTTAAGAGTGAACTCTCCAAACTTAAGGACATTACTGTCCACCATAAATTCAATAAATTCTTCCTTGTATCTTTCCATCTCCCTCAGCTCCTTTTTTCTTTAATGTTATAAAAAATAACCCGCGCATATTATAGCACCTTGAAAGTATATACACAATTATCTTGCCAAAAGTGCTCCCTCGATATCTTCTTTCATTACTTTAACCGCAGCTCTTGCAGCAGCACCCACATTGCCGTCATACTGCACATATTCTTCGCTCTTCCATGCAGCGATTATGCCTCTTGAAGAATTAACGATCGCACCAAGTCCGTCTTTATTAAAGAAATTAACAAGATCTTTTCCTTTTCCGCCCTGTGCTCCGTATCCGGGAACAAGGATGTATGCGTGAGGCATGATGTCTCTTAAGATCTTACCCATCTCGGGATATGTAGCTCCGACAACGGCGCCGACATTACTGTAGGAACCATCCATAGACTCAAGGCCCCACTTCTCTACCTGCTCACCCACAAGCTCATAGAGAGGTCTTCCGTCGATAAGTCTGTCCTGGAATTCTCCGCTTGAAGGATTGGATGTCTTTACAAGAACAAAGATACCCTTATCTTCCTTGTTGCACACATTGATAAAAGGCTTAACTCCGTCGGAACCAAGATAGGGATTAACCGTAGCAAAATCTTCATCAAAGCTCTTGAAGGTATTACCCTCGATTGTCACGCTTCCGAGATGTCCTACGGCGTATGACTCAGAAGTTGAACCGATGTCACCTCTCTTGATATCTCCGATAACGATAAGTCCTTTTTCCTTACAATATTCAACTGTCTTTTTAAATGTGATAAGTCCGGGAATGCCGAGTTCCTCATACATTGCGATCTGAGGTTTTACGGCAGGTACAACATCGTAGATATTATCAATGATCTCCTTATTGAACTGCCAAAAGGCTTCTGCCGCTCCTTCCAAGTTCTCGCCCTTTTCCGCGAAGCACTTTTTCTTAAGATCGTCGGGAATAAAACCGAGCTTGGGATCGAGTCCCACAACGATAGGTGCTCCCGTACTTTCTATTCTGTCAATAAGCTTAGAGATCATTAAATTGTACCTTCCTTAATTTGAGTTTTTATTCTGTGCTGCCCTCAAAAAATTCATCTATTGCCGTGATGAGTTTTTCTTTTGGCATTGATTTTAAAAGATATTTATCCGGCTTGAATTTAAGGACCTTCATAACACTTTCCTTGTCATCCTTGGCCGTCAGAAATATAATCGGAATCTCACTCAAAATTTCATCGTCGCGTATCTTCTGCATTACAGCGGGTCCGTCAAGTACCGGCATCTCATAATCGAGCAAGATCAGATCAACGGTATTCTCCGCAAGAAAAGAAAGAGCCATCTGACCGGAACTTGCCATATATACACGATATTTAACGGAAAGCCATGTCTTCATCATGCGAAGCATCGTTCCGTCATCGTCCACTATAAGAATCTTCTTTTTGAGCCTGTCATCGACTTCGCTGTAATCAACGATCATATCGAGATCACTTGCAAGAAGCTTAACATCGAGCGGTCTTATGTATATTTCACGAACCTTGGATTCCTCTATGAATTCCAATGCAAGCTCAACTTCTTCCTGCTTCCCTATAAGATACAGCATAAAGTTCTCATTATCAATAGCCTCATTAAGATATTCATAAAGATCCACATGTCCCCGCGTAAGTTCGCCCATATACAAAATATAAAACTCCGGCCTGTGCTGTACCTCAACTACCCCCTGCACGCTCGGCCTGACACGTGTAACCTCGTAACCTTCTTTTTCGAGACCCTTCTGTATAGCGTTTACCATAAAGCTTTTATCAAGCCCGATCAAAAGTACGCTTTTTTCCATCCTATTCCCTTCTCCTCTGCATCGGTTTTACAATAATTTCAGCAATCCGTCCTTATCAACTGCGGCCAAAAGTCTCTTTACTTCATCGTATTTTTCTTTTTTATCATCCGGAATACTGTATTCCTCAAGCATGCTCATAATGTCATCCGCACTGTCAAAATAAGATCCCGATACAAATTCTCTTATTGATAAAAATGCCCCCTCGAGCTCTTCCTCGTCTATAAGCGGTTTATTCGAAGCTTTCTCATCATCGTCTTCCCCAAACGAAAGCTTGGAATAATAACTTCTGTACTCTTCGACAAGCTCACCGTACTTGTCGTTTATCTTTTCAACATCTTGTTCCAATCCGCATTTTTCCAAAAACTCTGCCTTCTCGGAAAGTGAAAAAGCTCCGATCGCCTTGGCCGAACTCTTGAGTCCGTGCACGTATACAGTGAAGTTCTTTATATCTCCTTCCTTAGCACTCTTTTCGATCAAATCGGCCCTCTCTTTTATAGTGAGCCTGAAATCCTTCATAACGTCGCAGGCAACCGTAGGAGAACCACAGCGAGCTATAGCAGCATTTATATCGACACCTCTTGCCTTCAAAAGCTCCGCCATAGCTTCTTTTTCCGCTTTATCCGGCTTTTCCGATTCAGTATCAAATCCCTCATCCCCCGGCTTGGTCACTTTGTACTCCGGCAAATAACTAAGGATCATTTCCTCAAGCTTAGCCGGGTTTACAGGCTTCGAAAGATAATTCACAAAACCTTCTTTAAGATACATCTCTCTCGATCCGGAGATGGCATTTGCGGTAAGCGCGATGACCGGCACTCCCTTATTCAGATTGTCCACCATCTTCTCCATCTCATGAAGCGCCTGAATTCCGTCTATATCAGGCATTCTGTGATCAAGGAAAATCACATCGTATTTATTCATAGTCACAAGTTCAAACGCTTTCCTTGCACTGAGAGCAGTGTCAATCTTCATCATTGTCTTCTTTAAAAGACCTTCCATAACCGTCAGATTGGTCTTCATATCATCCACCACAAGAATACTTGCTCCGGGTGCATGGAAGCTTTCCTGATAACTCAGGGCGCTTATAGCGGAATCTTTATAGACTTGTGTAAACTGTCCAATAGGCTCTCTGTCTACAACAACCTGTTTTAAGTCAAACCAAAATTCAGAGCCCACACCGTATGTGCTCTTTGCTTCAAGCTTGGTTCCCATCAGATCAAGAAGACTACATACTATGTTTATTCCAAGACCGGTACCTTCGATCGTTCGATTTTTCTTTTCATCAAGTCTTTCAAAAGCATCCGTGAGCTTTGCCATATCCTCATCTTTGATGCCCATTCCGGTGTCGCTTACTTTGATTTTCAAAATTATGTTTTCGTCAAAATTATCGTCGGGATACTCCGGCACATATTCTTCGCATCCTATATCAAGCATTACCTTTCCTCTGTCGGTATACTTGATAGCATTGGTCATCATATTCATTATGCACTGCTTTATTCGTATCTCATCGCCAAAAAGAATATGCGGAATATCTTCCTGAACCTTGAGCACAAATTCAAGGCCCTTATCCTTGGCTCTCAGCTGCGTCATATTTGCAACGTCATTTATTAAAGATCCGACTTCGTACTCAACGGGAATTATCTCCATTTTACCTGCTTCTATCTTGGAGAAATCAAGGATCTCATTTATAAGTGCCAAAAGAGTTTTTCCCGAATTCTTTATATCAAGCGCATATTCCAGGATCTCTTTATCCTGTGCTTCTCTTACTATCATCTCATCAAACCCAAGCATGGCATTGATGGGTGTTCTTATCTCGTGAGAGATATTTGAAAGAAATCTCGTCTTGGCCTCATTTTCAAGTTTCTCGGTCTGCAGCTGATCTTCTATGATCTGTCTTGATTTCACAAGCTCTATATATTCCATAAGTCTGTAAAGCGTAAGATCCACAGCATGATAAAGCTCCTCGATCTCATCCTTGGTTTTTATCGGAAGCTTATGAATATCATCAACTTTTTTCTCAAGATCAAGTTCCGAAGAATTGTAGATATCGGTTACCGCCTTGGACAAGCTTCTTATAGGCTCGGCGATCCTTCTCTGAGCAAAGCCGTTTACGAATACCGCAAGCGGAGTGATTATGATGGAAATAAGCATCGCCAGTTTTACCCCATACTGAGAGTTGTTATATGCCCTTGCGTATGAGACAGAACTAAGCTGCGCATTCTCCGATGTAAGTGTATTGCTTACGATTCCTTCAAGCATTTCTGCGTTATGTGCAATTCTTAGGTCTTTATATTTTTCATGCGTGTTATCACCGCTCTCTTCCATCTCCGCAACCACACCAAGTGTAGGAATTAGTGTATTGGCCGAGATCTCCGCGGACACTCCAAGGACAAGCGCCTCGAATACGATTATGAGCGTAACTACTTTTCCTATCCTGGATTTACCCTCAACAATGTATCTCTCATCTTCATTCAGAAGCTCTTTGTCGACATAATAGATGCCGTTTCCGAGAAGCATTTTATGATTGTCGGGAAATCTGTTAAAAAGGAAAAAAACAAAGAAGCAGCACAAAAGACATCCCGGCGCTTCCGAGAAAAAGAACTTCCAAAAGTTTACGAAATTAATATTTGCCGCGGATCTTCCTCCCAATAATACAAGTATTATTCCCCAGAAATCTCCTGCGATAAACTGTAAGATAATTGCAGCCATCAGCGTCTTGAACCGTGTCTTAAAAAAACCTTTCATAGTAAGGATCTGCACAGCACAAGCCATAACAAGATATATAAATGTAAGATATGAGAATCCACTGGATAAAAAACATCTATAGATAAAAACAATAAGAACCGTCCACATTCCGGGCACGATTCCGCAAAGCGCGGTCACGACCGTAACGGGAACATATTTAAAGATATAAGTAAAAAAAGGAAAAACGCCGGATACGCTGCTAAGATTGTGAACATTCCGGCTATACATTATAGTAAAAAGAGAACAAAAAAATACCAATACGATATTGATCAGGTCCTTTTTGGAAAAACCGGAAAACAGCCTGCGTTTCATGACAATCACCTCGTAATGACCGGTCACTATGTTGCACTACTATTTTACCATAATTGAGTATATGTATAAACTTTATTCAATATAATGAAGCGCCCAATAATTATTCTTGTAATTGATGATACAAGGGGCTGTAGCGAAAACTTCATCGCCTATATAGCAGCGATCCTTTTCCTTATCGAAAGTGTACTTTCTGCCTTCCTTGTCGTGTTCATTGATATATTCAAGCGCCTGTTCAAGGGTTTCATCTCCCTTGCAAAGATGGATATTCATCAAAGTCCTCCCGCTATAGGTAAATCTCTCCGGCGCTTATCAAAGGCCGCCGACTGCCTTCTCCATGAATCGCTCGATGAGTTCGGGACATGAAGGATAATAAAGGTGAGGGAATCCCGCAAACAGATTGTTGTTGGAATGTATTCCCTTCCAATAGCGGTTTCTTGTACCCTTGGATACTATGCAGGCATCTCCGTTGTCGGATGTATCATAGTAGTGGAACTCATGTCCGCTCACTGATTCAAACGGTCTTAAGTAGTCGTTGTTTCTTGCAGCCGTCACCGTAACGTATCCAAAATGCGACAGCTTGTCCGTCATATACGATTCACCGGGGATCACGCCGACCATAGGATATTCGTTGTCATCCTTGTCCTTCATATTTTCCTGAAGATACATGAATCCGCCGCACTCAGCAAAGATCGGAACTTTTCTAAGATAAGCTCCCCTTAAGCTGTTGATCATGTCGGTGTTCTCAGAAAGCTCTTTGGCATACAGTTCGGGATAACCGCCGCCTATGATATAGCCCTGCGCCTTTGGAAGCTGCTTGTCATGAAGCGGTGAAAAGAATGATATCTTAGCACCCATATCCCTGAGCATATCTAGGTTATCTTCATAGTAAAAGCAAAATGCCTCATCCATCGCGATCGCAATGTGAGGATTAAAAAGAGCTCTTTTCTTTTTGTACGTGGGAGCAAAGCTCTCCTCAACGTCGGGGATAGTATCTGCCTCCGCAGCGATCTCAAGGAATTTTTCAAAATTAAGATTCTCCTCAAGTTTATCTGCGACAACATCTATCTTGCTTACAAGCTCGGGAACCTCATCGGGAAGCACAAGTCCCAGGTGCCTGCTCATAATATCAGCCTCTTTTATCTGAGGAAGGTATCCGATAACGGGAATATGTACCTCTTCCTCCACAAGCTTGATGATATCGGGAGCTATGGACGGAGAAATGTTGTTGAGAAGGATAGCCTTGATCTGGTTATGATCATAGTCCATGTACTCGCAAAAGCCCTTAACAACGGCTGCTATAGATCTGCTCATGCCCTTGGCGTTGACAACAAGAATCGCGGGAGTTCCCGTGATCCTACTGATATCATAGCTTGAGCCCTCTATGGACGAAGCACCAAGGCCGTCGTAGAAGCCCATAACGCCCTCAATGATGCCTATATTTCTGTCTTTTATGCCTCTTTTGAGTGAGCGCATAACTCCGCTCTTACCGGCAAGGAAAAAGTCCAGATTTCTGGAAGGGATACCCAGCACCTTCTGATGAAAGAGCGGATCGATATAATCGGGTCCACACTTAAACGATGCGGGTAAAAGACCTTTCTTTATCAAAATACGAAGGAGCGCACAGGTAATAACAGTCTTACCGCTGCCGCTTCCGGGTGCACATATAAGTACTCTTGGAAAAATATGTTCCATCTTGAGTCCGTCCTTTGCTGTAATATACAAGCTGTTCCTATAATTATAACCAAAGAGCAGGCGGTGTACAATTACTTTTGCGGAGGTGGACCCGCTCTACACGGAGAGCTTCCAGTCGCAGGTGGCTGTATTGAAATACAGGCGGACTGTTCGGTATATATCGAGGATGAGGACGCGGCATTCGAAGATCTTGTCTCTGCTGCTGACCGTGACGCCGTCCGGTGTTGTGTAGCAGCCCTTCTTAAGGATCTCGCGGTATCCCTTTATCGTGTAAGCCTCGTAGGCGCCATCCTCATTTACAAGCCTAAAGCGTAGCGGAATAACGGTTCCGTCGCTCTTGTGCTCACAGATTACATCTACTTTATCAATTATTCTTCCCATGGTTCATATAACACATCCTTACTGCTTAATCGCATACTCCACAGCGGCGTCGGTGCAACCGACTGCCCTGTCGTCTATGTACAGATCACAACTTATCTTCCTGCTGTTGTTGCCGTACTTCTCTGTAATCTCGGGAAGATTGTCATTGATGGCGTCAAACTCAAGCCCGTTACTGCTGCAAAAATCAACCGCATCGGCAAGCGCCTCTCCCGCTCTGCACGTCCACAATATAAGCTTGTCTCCAAGGTTCTGTCTCTCTTTAAGATATGTGATAAGAGCCCCGTTCGCAGGCCCAACTTCCGGC
Source organism: Butyrivibrio sp. XB500-5 (assembly GCF_003625505.1). NCBI lineage: Bacteria > Bacillati > Bacillota > Clostridia > Lachnospirales > Lachnospiraceae > Butyrivibrio > Butyrivibrio sp. XB500-5. Next base: position 283,595 of record NZ_RAIS01000003.1, on the reverse strand, counting down.
CACTCTCCAAGACTTAATGTTCCGTCAAAATCAACTGCCAATATCATATCAAAGCCCTCTCTTTCGGTTGAGTTGTACTAATCTACTGATCTTTTCCCTGATTATAGTTCCTGACTTGTTTGCAAACATTTGTTCGTTTCTTCACCTTTATTATACGAACGTTTGTTTGTATTTTCAACCGCAAGATATGGGGATTGGGGGGCCAAGGCGCCACAAGATTGTGGCAAGATTATAGCAAGAATATGGCAAAAAAGGCCTCATCTCCACAAGATTGGGAGATGAGACCGATAATAATATTGCATAGAATGATGCGCATTTGATGATTCGTATTGATTTACGGGTTGTAGCCGCATTTCTCTACGCGAGCCGTAATAATATGCCTGTGTTTACGGGTAATATTGCTTGTTTTTTCTCCGACCCGTAAAAGCACCTCTGGAATTACGGGTTACTCCGACATTTGTCTATCCGAGCCGTAAATTTTGTCGTATGCTCTTGCAAATGATGTATTCTCTGCAAATTCTTTTTTCAACTAATGTTCCCAACTCATACGGCGGTTTTCTCGACTATTGTATTTGGTCAAAAAACACACTAAAATATGACAAATAGAGGACTTGTCATAAATGACAGATTTCACACTATTGACAGCGAAGCTCTATAGCAATAAAAATAAGGAGATTGATGTATGATTACGTTAGAGCTTATATTTTGATAATTACAAGATTTAATCCTCTTCAAACTCTTCCACAAATCTTATAGCCGCATCTCTACTGAGGTATTCGTATGTGGAAAGCAAATATTCAACGATTTTCTCATTCGACACACCAAAACTTTTTGCAGTTTGTATTGATGCCTGTACAGCCGCTTCGTTTCTCATAATTTCTATTGTTCGACTCATGGTTTATTTTTCATTCTCCTCTTCAGCCAGCATAGCACGTCTGCATTCTTCTGCTCTTTTATGAAGTTCTGTTAGATCCGATTTTGGTGTGCTAAGGATTGTTTCGATAATACTTCTTCCGATTCTTCCGCTCAACGCTCCCATATAGGGCTTATGATAACGTATTTCTTTTCGTCTCGCCATTTGTATCACCTCTCTCATTTTCAGTCATAATCAAATAATAAAATAAGCCACAAACAACGCAATCCCCACAACGCACATGATAATCCCTAAGACAAACATAATCTTATATCCTGTGCCATATGTAATGCATCTCTGCACATAGGCCATCTTTGGCTTGTCGGGATTGTAATAAACAGAAGCACGACTTCCTATAGGATAAAGCTCGAAGATCGGATCTTTGTGCTTATTCATCAGCTTATGATCGTAATAAGTAACCTTCAATACATCAGGAAGATCTTCTCTTGTAGTAAGATTGGATTCCTCCGAAACAGCATGTTTATTGAATGGATCCGGTATTTCTTTGAATTTTATTCCTTTGAATTTCGGACCGACTACTTTATATCTTTTACCGGCCACATAGTACTCAACCACAGGAAGCGCGATGTCAATCGAATCTCCCGAGTAAAAACGTATCACCGTTCCTTCAGTATGCTCGGTGCATTTTACCGATCTGTTATTGCTTGGCAGACACAGTATCAGCCACAAAAGAACAAATACTATACCGAATGCAAATAAAGAAATTCCTAAAAGCAATAATGCAATCATCAGTCGTATTTATTCCCCTTCCAAAACATTTTATAATATCATCATAATAGCAAATGCAGTCAAATATATGTTATTAACAGATTATCTAAGAATTCATTATGTGTAAAGGAAATAATAGAACATCTGAATATGTGAAATATACCTTTTACATGGTGCTAATATAAAAAGCAATAAGCAAAAGTTATATTTACAATTATAATAATTTGAATTATAATAATTACAAATATAACTTTTGAGGTATCTACTATGTCCACATTCATAGATAGAATTGATGAACTGAAAACATTGGAAAATGAATACTCAAGAAACTCTGCCTCCTTTGTAGTTTTATACGGAAGACGCAGGGTTGGTAAAACTACGCTCATCAGCCATTTCTGTAAAAATAAGAACTCAATATATTTTTTGGCAACCGAGGAGAATGAATCAGAAAACAGAAATACATTTAGACAGCTTATAGCCGAGAAATATAATAACGAACTATTGGCAAGTGCCTCTTTGGATTCGTGGACACCACTATTTAAAATAATAGCTGATGAAGCAAAAAAAGAACGTATCGTGCTTGTAATTGATGAATTTCAATATCTATGCAAAGCCAATAAAGCGTTCCCTTCCATCATGCAAAAAGCCTGGGATGAAATATTGCTCAAGTCTAATGTGATGCTTATCTTATGCGGTTCTTTGATCAACATGATGACATCACAGGTTTTGAACTATGACTCTCCTCTTTATGGCCGTAGAACCGCTCAAATAAAGTTAAAACAGATCGATTTTTCTTTTTACCACGAATTTAATGAGTCATTATCACTTGAAGAACAGATACAGCAATACGCCGTAACGGGTGGCGTACCTAAATACATAGAACTTTTTGACACAAAAAAGAACATATACAGATCAATAAACGAAAACATCTTAGCAACAGGATCATTCTTGTACGCAGAACCGGAGTTCTTACTTCAAAAAGAAGTCACGGAGATAGGAAGTTATTTTTCCGTGTTAAAAACAATAGCTGCGGGAAATCATAAGCTAAGCAAGATTTCATCTGCATTAGGAGTATCTCAATCAAATCTGACTTCATATCTGAAAACGCTTATTGATCTGGACATTGTTGAAAGAGAAGTTCCTATCACAGAAGAGAATCCCGAAAAGAGCAAGATGGGATTGTACCAAATCAAGGATAATTTCATTTCATTCTGGTTTAAGTTTGTTTATCCAAACAAAAGCATGCTGGAATCAGGGCATTCAAACTATGTAGAGGATAAGATAAAGAACAATTTTATTGATAATCACGTTTCATATGTGTATGAAGACATTTGCAGAAACGATGTATGGAGTCTTCTCTCTGAAGGCGTTTCATTCAATCGTGTCGGAAGATGGTGGGGATCAAAAGATGTCGAGATTGACATCCTTGCATATGATTCGGTCGGTACGGATATTGTATTTGGAGAATGCAAATATTCTAAAAACAAAAAAGGAATGGAAACACTTGAAAATCTCCAAAAAAAATCCCCCGCAGTCAATTGGAAAAAAGATAATAGAAATGAGTACTTCGTGATATATTCCAAAAGCGGCTTCACCAAGGAACTGCTTGAATTTGCCCAAAGTAAGAACAATGTGTTTTTAAAGACTCTGTGAGACAATCAGAATGATTCATCATTCTGACTGTCTCCTTTAATCTTTATAGATTAAATCATCGCCAAAAACTCTGATATATACTATCGCATCTCCGATGGACACTCGCTGCTTGCGTCCACGCACAAAAGCAAATTCTGCACATTTGCAATTATTTATTCCCCTTCCCAAAACATACACAACTCAGCACGCCTTCAATACCGTAGAATATTGCCGAGACCCTCTTTAGCGCAATGTCCTGAGGATGATATACAATCATTGACATAATATTAAAAACGTGACCCGAAAAATCAGTTGGTACATTCTGAATAATATAATTCACTGTTATAATAAATACGATAAACACGGCAACCATTGCCACTACTATCAACTTATTTATCTTTTTTCGTCCGGAGAAAAAATAATAGCTAACTGCCAACGCACTGCCTAAGCACAGAACATTCTGTACACCATACCATGCACCGGTCACTATATCAGGTAACCTGTTAAACAGCGCGAATAGCAAATATTCCACACCGCTCCCAACAGCTCCCCATATAACGGTATAAATAATTCCCATTTTTATTGCATGCTTGATATCTTTTGTATAGGTATAATCCACTATCGCAAAAACTCCTACCCACACAAGAATAAAGATACTTCTAACACCTATAAATAAAAAAGATATATTACCGGTTAAAGTCATCAAATAAAAAAGCAGAGCCTGAACTGCAATTGATATTATGGATAATTTTTTCTCCCGCATTTCATACTCTCCTCTTTTTCCTGCGCAAATCCGTAGGTTCTTAATATTCCCAAAACTTTATACGCTATATCTTCATTAGCACCCCAACTTTCATGGAGTAGTCCGGTTTCACCGCCCAGGCCGGAAACCACTGCCATTTGAGTATCGCCCGTACAAATACATTGGATGATCACAGCTGCGCTACTACCTGCTCTAAGATAGTATCTTTCGAATCCAAGAAGTAAAACTTCTGTATCTCCGACATGTTCTATATTGCAAACCTCGATCTCCGATGAAAAGAAACCTTTTGTCATTTCATCTATGATCTTTTGAGATAATTCGAGCATCGTTTCCGATGATTGTCTTTTTAATTTGAAATTTACTCCACTCATATTTATGCACCCAACTTATCTCACGTTAAGATCGAGGCCAAAAAACTCTTCTATCTCTTCAGTTGAGATATAAAAATCATCATCATAGTTCCTCAAAAAAGTTTTCTCCCCATCCGCCAAAACATATATTCCGTCTCCGTCATAGAAATCATAGGAAAATTCGTATTCAATTCCGGAAGGAGCTAAGACTGTATAATGTGTCGCATATCCGGTGACATCAAATCCTTTTTCCTTTAAAAGAAGATACAGGCTTCCAAATGTAAGATCCCAGCATCTGTATGATATGACATCAGGAATGAGTTCTTCGGTCTCATCGGCATTGACTACGCTGACATGTATCATATGTTCATATGCAAGCATCTCTTCTATATCTTTTTCCGTTATGTCATCAAGAAAGACCGGCCATTGATAGTTATACGCGTGCCAGACATAGTACAGCTTGATCTCGTTATAGATTTCATCTCCTACATTTTTTCCACAACTTTTTTTAAAAGAGATATCTGCGTCATCAAGGTCTACATCAGGCAATTTATTGTTTACATCTTCTTTAAACGAAAAATCCAAAATGCTGCTATAAGTTACTGCAACTTCTGAATTCATTTTGCTAAGACGTCTATAGATTTCTTCCAGTTCATCACAACGTTTTCTAAGATCGGCAAGGTTTTTGTAATGAAACTCAAATTTGACCGGATAATATGGATTGTCAGAATTATCAACACACTCAAACTCATCGAATCCATCAAGTAATATGTCACTTTTGTTCATAACAAGTGAAAATTCATAATCATCAGTTAGATAATATCCATCATGACCAAGGTTAAACAAATCGGTGACGCTGAACTCTACGTCATTCTTTTTATCTACGACAGTCCAAACATCAGCTCCGTCTTTTTCCTCAGATTCTTTGGATATGCTTATATTCCAAAGTCCATATTTTTTAAACACATACTGTCTGACATTAAACCTACTGTGCGGAATAATCCTACATCCGGTCAAAATAACAGCGATTAACATCAACGCTGTAGCCATCACAATAAATTTTTTCTTATACACAATTCCTATCATCCTTCAATTTATATTAACCATGGTCAATGTCTTTATCTAATAAACATTTATCCCTGCACATTTGTTGCAATCATCTCTACCATCCAACTTATTTCCCTGTGACAACCTTCTCAAGCTTCTTAAGGAGCAGCGCAAGTGGGATGGTTGATGCGATCACGGCGAGCGCGTAAAGGCTGACTTTTTCTATGGGGAAAGGTGAAGGTGCTATTCCCACAAAGTCATGATCGTAAAGCTCAACAAATATTCCGTGTATCAGGTAAATCTCAAGAGTATACTTTCCAAAGAATGCCAGCACCTTGTTTCCGAGCCTTATATTCATTCCGATCAGAAGGATGCAAGCAATGAACACATATAATGCAAGCATTTGCGCCGAGAGACTTAGGAACTTGTATATCACGCCGTTTGGAATGCTTGCAGAAAAATAGCCCAGTTTTTTATATACAAAATAAGACAGTCTAAACGCAGGGTAAGCAAAGATCAGATGAATAACGAGATAGACGGCGTAATGTCTTTTTACATGATCTATGATCCGACCTTCGTTTCTTGCAAACAACATACCCAGAGGCAGCATGAAAACAGAGTTATACCACCACTCGCCTCTGATAAAATAATCATTTCTTGGGATAAAAAGAGATATCGCAATGTACGCAAATACAATAATTGTAAAAAGAGTCACTGCGGAGCGTTCGTTTTTGGCACGCTTAAACACCAGATAAAACGCCACATAAAAGATTAAAAGAACAACTATATACCAGCTGTAAGGACTGCTGTGAACAACTCCTGTAAGCTGAAGCAAAAAGAGTTTTCGTCCCATTTCTTCTCCGACCAAAACTCTTATCGCAAGAAATATCCATCCCGTTACATAATAGGCCACAACAGGTGCGACCAGTCTTTTCCTCAAAAAATTGTCAAGATATCCGGGCTTATTTATATAGCTCTTGTAAAGACCATATCCGTTAAAAAAGAAAAATACGGCGGTCAAAAAAACTCCGATATTAACAAAAGGAGACAGCATGTTTCTGATAAATACAGCAACCTCCCGGTTTGCAAAAACCTTTTGAGAAATGTGATGAACGCCAATGGCAACGACGCAGATTCCCTGAAAAGCTTTGGTCTGTTCCAGAGAAAGAAATCCATCATTCCACTTACCTTCTTCTGCTATCCTTGAACCCCAAAACAGGATCACGGGGAGGATAAAATATATGAAAAAAATAAATTGCATTTATTTATGTCCTCAAAGTTATGTACAAAATCAGGTCTCCACAATACCTACATTGGGAGACCCGATCACATTTGAAATTATAATCAATATTAGATTGCAAGCTATGCTTACGCTGAAATGGTCACTTTCTTAACTGCGCCGCCCTCGATAATAACTTCAAAGGCAAGTCCGCCTGAGCCAAGACAATTTTTGAAATGCTCTCCGAATTCTTCCTTTGTAACCGTCTCAGGGCCTGTATCTCCGCCGCTCATAACGAACTCGGTTGAATCTGTAAGCTTAAGTGCATGTGAGCCATCAGCAGTAAATCCTGTGGGATCGTAAGGATCGGGAGCAAGCACTCCGACTACGTTAAGCACGTCGCCTTCTAATCCGCCGTCATAAATGATGCTCATCGGCTCTCCTACTTCTCCTACTTTACCTGCGTCATCTTTTCTTGTGTTATCAAGATATGCGCTCCATGTACCGTCTGCAATATCTGAACTTGCGCTCTGCTGAGTATCCTCTGCAGTCTCCTTAGATTCCTCTGCGGGAGCTTCAGCTGTTTCTTCCGGCTCAGATTCGGTCTGTGCCTGGCTCTCATCTGTAGCAAATTCAGGAGCCATTTCCTCAAAGCCTGCATCTGTCGCAGTTTCTTCCTGAGATGTGCATCCGACAGCCATAGCAAGAACGCATCCTGTCATCAGCGCAACAAGAAATTTATTCTTCATCTCTTTTTCCTCCTATTAAGCGTTTTTGAATTACAAAGTATATTGTACCACACAGACGCAAGTTTGCCGAAAAAAATACCGCCCGGCCGTGAAGCCAAGCGGTATATCTAAAGATTTATGAAGAAAAAACTTTGTTAGCTTAAATGGCTGCAAATCCTTTTTCAAGGTCTGCGATGATATCGTCGATGTGCTCTGTTCCGATCGAGAGACGGATCGTGCTCTGTGTGATCCCCTGATCGGCAAGCTCCTCATCGTTAAGCTGTGAGTGAGTTGTTGTAGCGGGGTGGATAACAAGGCTCTTTACATCGGCAACGTTAGCAAGAAGTGAGAAGATCTCGAGATTATCGATGAACTTCCAAGCAGCTTCTTTTCCGCCCTTGATCTCAAATGTAAAGATTGAAGCACCGCCGTTAGGGAAATACTTCTCATAAAGCGCATGATCGGGATGATCTGCAATTGAAGGATGGTTGACCTTGGAAACCTTGGGATGGTTCTTAAGGAACTCAACAACCTTCTTGGTGTTCTCCGCATGTCTGTCGAGACGAAGTGAAAGTGTCTCAACACCCTGAAGAAGAAGGAATGCGTTGAAAGGAGAAATTGTTGCACCTGTATCTCTTAAAAGAATGGCTCTGATATATGTTACGAATGCAGCAGGTCCTACAACATCGTAGAAAGATACTCCGTGGTAGCTGGGGTTGGGAGCTGCGATCTGAGGGTAGTTGCCGCTCTCTTTCCAATTGAACTTACCTGCCTCAACGATGATACCGCCGAGTGTTGTTCCGTGTCCGCCGATGAACTTTGTAGCTGAGTGAACTACGATGTCAGCGCCGTGCTCGATAGGTCTGATGAGGTAAGGTGTTCCGAATGTGTTGTCGATAACAAGAGGAAGTCCGTGCTTGTGAGCTATCTCTGCGATCGCGTCGATGTCCGGGATGTCACTGTTGGGGTTTCCTAATGTCTCAAGGTAGATGGCTCTTGTGTTGTCCTGAATTGCATCCTCAACTTCTTTTAAATTATGAGCGTCTACAAAAGTAGTCTTGATTCCGTACTGAGGTAATGTATGTGCAAGGAGATTGTAGCTACCGCCGTAGATGGTCTTCTGAGCAACTATGTGTCCGCCGTTTGCGGCAAGTGCCTGAATCGTATAAGTGATGGCTGCTGCACCGGATGCAACTGCAAGTGCTGCGCTACCGCCCTCAAGGGCTGCAATTCTCTTTTCAAAAACATCCTGTGTGGAATTGGTAAGTCTTCCGTAGATGTTACCCGCATCCGCAAGTCCGAATCTGTCGGCTGCGTGCTGTGAATTTCTAAATACATAAGATGTGGTCTGATAGATCGGAACCGCTCTTGCGTCCGTAGCGGGATCGGGCTGTTCCTGTCCAACGTGTAACTGAAGTGTCTCAAATTTGTAATTGCTCATAGTCTCTAATCTCCTTTGAATTTGGATTTGAATTTGAAATTTTATGTTGCAATAATATCTCCTATGACCTACTATGTCAATAGGTAATTCAATCAGTAATATCTATCGCAGGCGATAACCCGAAGTAATATTTTGTTTTACCCGCTCGCAGCGCAGGATTTTACTATTGATGAGCCCATTTATCCTAGTATATAATAGGTAAAAGAAAAGGAGTGATGTTGTATGTTTTCCACCAGAGGACGTTATGCATTAAGGGTCATGATCGATCTTGCTGAGCACAAGGACGAAGAACACATTCCCCTTAAAGATATTGCAGAAAGACAAGGTATCTCCAAGAAGTATCTTGAGATCATAGTAAAAGATCTTGTGAAAGGCGGTCTTATTTCCGGCGTGAGCGGCAAGCACGGCGGATATACTCTCACAAGAAGTCCGGAGAAATACTCGGTCGGCGAGATCGTTGAGCTCATGGAAGGCTCTTTTGCCCCTGTAGCATGTCTTGAAAAAGGCGCTGAGAAATGCCCTCGCGCACGAGGCTGCAAGACTGTTAAGATGTGGAAAGAGTTTTATAAGATAGAGAAAGACTTCTTTTTCGGAAAGAAACTTAGTGATCTTGTTTGAATATAAATATAAGAGGAAAAGAAATGAGTACACTTGCTACAAGAATCAAGCTTAACAACGACACAGCGATTCCGTGTCTGGGCTTTGGAACCTATAAGATAAAAGATCCGGTTGAAGCATATAATTCAACGAAAACCGCGCTGGAAACCGGTTACCGCCACATCGACACCGCCGCTTTTTACGAAAACGAAAAGCAGGTAGGACAGGCGATAAACGACTTTATAAAAGAGAATAATGTCAAAAGAGAAGACATCTTTGTGACAAGTAAAGTCTGGAAGACAGAGCTTGGATACGATAAAACACTTGCAGCATTTGAAAAGACAATGAGCGAGATCGGTCTTGATTATCTTGATCTTTATCTTATTCACTGGCCCGCTTCCTATGCTTTCGACGATGATTGGGAGAACACCAACCGCGATACTTGGAGGGCCATGATCGAGATCTACAAGTCGGGAAGAGTTAAGGCAATCGGTGTTTCCAACTTCCTTACTCATCATCTTAAGGCGCTCATGGAATTTGATATCATCCCCGCGGTCGATCAGATTGAGATAAATCCCGGATTTCTTCAGGAAGATACTGTGGATTTCTGTCAGGAGCACGGCATCCTTGTTGAAGCATGGAGCCCGCTCGGGCGCGGCAAGTCACTTGATCATCCTTTGTTAAAAGAGCTTGCGGATAAATACGGTCGCACCGTCGCACAGATAATATTAAGATGGGAGATCCAACACGACGTCGTTCCGCTTCCCAAGTCGGTAAATCCCGACAGGATCGCGCAGAACGCGAATGTTTTTGATTTTGAAATATCAGATGAAGATATGGAAAAAATAGACGCGATCGAGCCTTACGGAAACTCCGGACATTCACCGGATCAGGCTGATTGAAATAGTCCCGGGGTACGGGCTTTGTGATCCATTATAGACAAAAAAGCAATGTGTATTTTCAGATCAATACACATTGCTTTTTAATTCTTAATAAACCATAATCTCGCTTACGCAAGTATCATCATACTTCGCACCTTTTTTGGCTCCTGTGATCTTGATAGTGATCGTATCTGTCTCAACAGGCTCATCAAGCTCAATATGATTAAGATTATCCTCCACCAGATCCTCTACGGTTTCGTTCTCAATATCATGTGCAAAGAGGTCTACACTTACCTTCTTGCCATTTCCAAAATCAACTTCTATATCCGTAAGCACGCCGTTTGAATGATGAAGGTCATAACTTGCAGTGTAACCGTTACAAATCTGGACACCGTTTACAGACTGCTTCTTATCAAGTTTAAGCGTTATTGTTTCTCCAACGCCTTCCCCTTTAGCACCTTCACACCATACTGTGGAGTAATCACCGTCTATAAGATTCTTACCGGAATAATTCTTACCCTTCGAAGCCGCAAGTTCTGAAGATGTAGTGACGGAAGCTACCTTTACCGTGTCCTTTCTATATCTTCCGTATATTGCAGTAAAACCAAACACGCTATCAGTATTCTTCTTAAACAATATATCCGCATATCCTTTAAATGTTCCGTCGTTTATGTTATGTCCCTCAAAAACCGGTCCCGTGAAAAGAAAATACTCATCATCCTCATGGTACTCACAGTGTGATGCTAATGCTACCTGCTCTCCATCACCAAAACTATAGTAAATCTTTCCATCCTTAACATCCTCATATTCTCCGGGATTAAAATCATCCTCGCCATAGAAATCCAGCCATATTTTCTTGGCGTCTTCTACACTTACAACGGTTTTATAATCTTCTTCTCCGGTTTTAAGTGATGCAATCTTTTTTAGCTCCGAATTCTCATATGTGCTGTACCTGATTACTTGATTTCGAAGTCTGGCCTTTGAATTATTATCCGCTTTAGAAAAAACGCCATTTTTATCAAGCACATTTGAAATTGTAACAACTCTGGCCATATCCGAAAGAAGCTCTTCCTTATCGGGAGTAACCGCTTTTGTCTTTAAAAGCTTGTCAATCGTTGAATCGTATTCATTGTCTGAAGAAGCCGTATCCTTTTTATCATCAGCTTTAGCAGTTGACGCATCTGCGTCTGAAGCTTCCGATTTTGAATCATTTGATGCTCCTTCTGTAGCAGCTTCGGAAGACTCATCCGATGACGAATCCTCAGATGAAGCAGTGTCAGTTGAAGCTTCTTCCGAAGTTTCTTCAGTCGCCTGCTCTGTAGCCTCCTGCGTTACTTCTTCTGTTGCTTCCTGCGTGGTCTCGGTGTTGATAGCGCCCTGTTCCTGAACATCAGCCGATGTACATCCCACTGCAGCCGCACTGACCATTACACTGATTGCCATTGCAATAAATGATTTTTTCATATTTTTCCCTCTTTCCTTTTTAAAATTGTTACTTTGTTTTCTGCTGTTTAAAACTCATAATTCATTTATGAATACATCATCTACGCAGGTTGTTTCTATGTAACCCACATACAAATAATACTATCATTTGTCGTTTTTTACAACCTGCTGTCGTTTTTATAACAAAAATGTGAATTTTTTATTCCCAAACAAGCAGCCACTATCGCCAATAAGGATGCTACTATTGCCAAGTTGCAAGAAGAATTACAAAAATATAAAAGCAAATGATCAATTACAAATGCCGGATCGTATGATCCGGCATTTTGTATCTCTTCATAGTGTTATGATATACACAGGGTTTATCGCATCGGGCATGTGGTAGTCGCCGACTTTTTTGTACCTGCTTGCGCTGAGCTGGACGATATCGGGCTCAGCAAAATTCATCTCCTTTATCAATGAAAGGGTCTCGGTCAAAGTCTCAAGAGTAACGCAGTTTATAACGATCCTGACGTTCTCATTTTTCTTTTTGAGTTGTTCGATGATAGCTTTGAGATTGCCGCCGCTGCCACCGATGAAAGCATGGGTCGGCGCGGGAAGCTCCTCAAGCGCAGCGGGCGCTTCGCCCTTTATGATATTGATGCTATCTGCACCGAACTTCTCTTTGTTTTTCTCAAGAAGATCAATCGCCTCATCGTTTCTCTCAATCGAATAAACCTTGATATCGGGATGCAAAAGAGCTGCCTCAACAGAAACAGAGCCTGTTCCGGCGCCGACATCGTAAAGTACGGAATCCGAAGAAAGCCCAAGCTTTCTGATAGATATCGCACGCACCTCTTCTTTGGTCATGGGCGTTTTGCCCCTTATAAACTCATCGTCAGGTATTCCTCTTATCACAGGGCTTTCGCCCGCGCTTCTATTCTCAATAAACAATAGACATTTTCCTTTCTCATCAGGTGAAAAGATATCGTTTCCAAGTTCATTTTCCGTAACTTCAAAAACTCTCTCCGCCTCAGTTCCAAGTTCGTATCCAAGAACTATTCGGAGCGGGGTTCTGATTGCTTCGCCCACCTCGCCCGGCATCGCCAAAACTGCTGCCTCGCGATTCTCGCTTTGCGCTGCCCTTGCTATCTGCCCTGCGTGCGCACAGCTTGAAGGAAGGACGATAAGCTTCTTACTGCCGACAATGTATCCCGTGACATTACATTTTCTTCCGTGCGCACTCACAACATCGCAGTCTTCAAGTCCAAGTCCCAATCTGTTTGCAAAAAGAGCTATCGAAGAAATTCCGGATATCTTATGAACTTCATAGCCCGCCTTTCCAAAGATCACTGCTGCACTTTTTGCTCCGCTGCAAAGACTGATATCTCCGGAGAAAAGAGCAAGCGGATGCTTATACTCTGAATAAGATGCCTTTGCTTCTCTTCCGTGGAAGCCACTCTCTACCAAGCCTTCATGGAATCCGCTTCGAGCCGAATCTTCACCAAGCCCGCGCTTTTCAAGAAACTCCAATATATCCTTTCCCATATACAGCGGTTCAAAATGCGCCTTGATCCCGCTCTTATCTACTCTCTCAAGAATGCTCTTTGCACCGAAAATCACGTCTGCTTTCTTAAGCGCTTCCTCAAGCTCCCGTGTATAATAACGCGAATCTCCGGGTCCGATCCCGGCAAGAGTAATTATCTTTCTCTCAATACCCGCCTCTATATCTTTAACGCCAACCTTATCAAGTATTTCAGTTAAGCTGTGGCCTTCCGATGTAATCACACTCTCGGGGCTCTTTATCATTACGGCTTTTATTCCGCACTCTTTTGCCGCAAAAAGCTTTTCATCAAGTCCGCCCGCAGCGCCGCTTTCCTTGGTAAGAATTACCGATGCACCAATCTCTTTTATCAGAGCAATATTCATATCCTTGGAAAAAGGACCCTGCATCGCGATTATCTGCTTACCTTTAAGCCCGGCTTCTTCACACTTTGTAATGCTTTCAAGATTTGGAAGGACTCTTGCATATACTCTGGAAACATCGCTGATTCTTGAAACTATTGCTTTTAAATCCTTGCTTCCCGTAAGAAGCAGAATATTGCCTTCCGTCTTTTCAAGCTCGTCAGCGGCAGCCTCAACCGAAGAATATGCTTCCGCCGCAGGCAAAGCCCTAGCTCCCGTATCCCTAAGAAGCCTTAAATACTCTACCCCTGACTTCTCGCAGGCTTTCTTGATCTCACCGGAAACAAGCGTGGCAAAAGGATGTGTTGCATCAACGCAGACAGTAACGCCCTCGTCCGAGATAAGCTTTGCCATCTCGTCCGCATCCTTCCTTCCTACAATAACATTGTCTTCACCGCAGGAATTCTCGATTTCTTTTCCGTAGTCCGTCGCAACGCTGACAACATGCGATACGCCTGCCCGTAAAAGCGCAGATGCAAGCTCTCTTCCTTCAGTTGTTCCTCCGAAAATCAGGACCTTTTTATCCTTATCTCTCACTCTTGTATCCTCTTTGAGTAACCATCTTTCCGCCAATATTCGCAGTTGTGGAATTGCCGATAAACACAGTTGAAAACATGTCGGCGTCCGCATCCTTAAGCTCTGCCAAAGTCATAACGCTACAGCTCTCGCCGTCTCTTCCGATGTTATTTGCAATTCCGCATACCCTGTCCTCAGGCAACGTCTCCAACAAAATTTCGCACGCGTGCTTAAGATACCCTTTCCTTCCCTTGCTCTCCGGATTGTAGATAACTACCGACATATCTGCCATCGCCGCGCACCGCAGCCTCTTCTCGATTAGCTCCAAAGGCGTAAGTCTGTCGCTCATGCTGATAAGGCAAAAGTCATGTATTAAAGGCGCCCCAAGAAGTGCCGCTCCACTAAGAGCCGCAGTAACCCCGGGGATTACCCTGATATCGACATCAAGAAATTTTTGTCCCAAAAGAAACGCAAGTCCCGCCATTCCATAAACTCCCGCATCCCCGCTGCAGATAAGCGAAACCGCCTTGCCCTTGGCCGCTGTCAAAAGAGCCAGCTCAACCCTTTTCTCTTCTCCCATCATGGGCGTAGAGATGTATTCCTTGTCCTTGTAATAAGGTCTTACAAGATCGCAGTACACCGTATACCCCGCGATCACATCCGATTCCAAAAGAGCTTTCTGAGCTCTGACAGTCATATCTTCATAGGCGCCGGGCCCTATTCCTACTACGGTTAAAGAGCCCTTCTTGTTAGGCCTCATAACACCCGCAGCAAAGGTCATCCCTGTTCCCTTGGTCTTGTGGACAAGAACTTCTTCCGCTCCAAGAGCAACAACCGCTCTCTCGCAGATGTTATCGCAGCCCGTCACCTCAAGTGCAAACTCGGAAGCTTCAAAGTCTCCCGGCATCGCCATAAGATCATCCGCTTCAAAGGTCACAAAATATGCATCAAGCTTATCAGCGACATATTTTAGTCCCTCTTCATCTTTTTTTATCGATGCGGAAGCAAGAGCATCCACCGCCCTTGCATCAATCCTCGCTTCTTTAAGCTTATCAAGGCAAAAAGAGTAAAGAGCTTCTCCGTCCGTACCCTTCTTGCAGCCCATACCGACCGCGATACATTTGGGAATGAGCTTTAAGAAATCACCTTTTAAACCAAGCGCAGAAAGTGCATCGTCGTCTCTGTACGAGATCACAAAGAAGTTCTTTCTACCGCGCTCCGGCAGCGCAGCTTTCTTCTCAGGATTCGCATCATCACTATACAAGTCACCGATGTCTTCTACCCTTACAACATTCTCATATCCTATGCCGCTTCCCACAAACGCTTCCGCGCCTTCATCTACAAAGTAGTAGCCTTTCTTCTCTTCCAAAAGGCGCGCCGTAAACTCTTTTGCCGCCTTCATATCGGATATAACAAGGTCATTTGCCTTGGCATAGACATCAACAGCGAACTCGTTCTCAACATCCGTTGCGGTTGTAAGAACCGGCTTGGCACCAAGAAGCATCGCCATAAGGCGCGCCTGTTTAACTCCGCCTCCGATGTGCCCCGACAAAATCGGAATCACGTTCCTGCCTTTTTCATCGATAACGATGACCGTGGGATCTTTGGTCTTATCCTTGATATATGGTGCGATCGCTCTTACAGCAATGCCTGCGGCACCTATAAATACAAGAACTTTTCCGGTATCAAAATTTTCTTTTACAAAAACATCAAGCGACTCTACGGGCATAACCGCAGCGCTTTTGCCTTGCAGATCATCTTCCGCATTACCCGAAAAAGCTCCTTCCGCCCACTTGGCTTTGCCGCCTGTCACAAGAAGAATAAGGAGCCTTTCTGCCAACTCACGCCCCGCATCGGTAAAGCTTATGATCTTGTATTTTTCATATTCTACCTTGTTCATAGCATTCTCTTTCCGAGCGCCTTCTCATACATCTCATCCGTAAGTGAAAAGAGCTCTTTTATCAGCCCCTTTTCAAGAACCTTCGAAGGTTCCTCGCACATCGTCCTTCCGTCATCATAGATAAGAAGAAGTCTGTCCGAATAGTTAAGTGCAAGCTCAAGCTCGTGAAGCGACATGATAATTGTCACGCCCTCTTTTGCAAGCCCTTCGATCACATCCATAAATTCCATCCTATACCTGATGTCCAGGTACGAAGTGGGCTCGTCCATGATAAGGTACTCAGGCTCCTGAGCGATCGCCCTTGCTATCAAAGTCCTCTGTTTTTGCCCGTCGCTAAGCTTGTCGTAAGGCTTGTCCTTCAGCGCTTCTATCTTCATAAGCGACATCGCCCTCTGCACAGCCGCAGAGTCTTTTTCCGAACCGAATCCGAAGCAATCGGTAAAAGGAAGCCTTCCCGCACTCACAACATCCTTGCACGTCATAAGCTCAGGCTTTATCCTGTCCGTCGTAACGATCGACATCTTCCTTGAAAGCTCGCGAAGCGATATCGTCTTAAGCTCATCCTCGCCGAGGTAGACCGCGCCTCCAAGAAGCGAAAGCTCGCCTCTTATACTTTTTAAAAGAGTCGACTTACCCCCGCCGTTTGGACCGATCAGCGAAATGATCTCACCCTTTTTCACCTCGAGGTTAACGTCCTTAAGCACTATGTTTTTGCGATATCCGGCAGAAACGTTCTCTATTTTCACCTGCTCTTACCTCGTCTTATTATCATAAAAATAACTATCGGCGCGCCAAAGAGCGACGTCACCGCTGAAATATTCATCTCCGTCGGCGCAAAGAGCATCCTCGCTAGAAGGTCGCTCAGCATGCAAAATACCGCGCCCGAAAGGAACGACGCCGGGATCAAAAGAATCGGCTTGGACGATTTCAGCACTTCTCTCATAAGATACGGAACCGCGATTCCAATGAACGACACGGGTCCCGCGAATGCCGTAACGCACGCCGACAATATGCCCGACAAGATTATTATCACGATCCTGCAGAGCTTAACGTTAACTCCCACGCTCCTTGCATAGCCCTCTCCGAGCCTGAACGCATCAAGAGTTTTGGAAAAAAGAACCACCGCAAAAAATGTAATTCCCACAATGATCACGGAAAAAAGAGCTCCCTCGGCATTCGCTCCGGAAAAACTTCCCTGCGACCAGCTGTGGAGGTTAACGATGTCCGAGTCCTCCGCAAACGTCACAAGAAAATCCGTTATCGCGCTGCAGATGTATCCGATCATGATTCCCGCAGCCAAAAGAGCCGACATACTCCTAACCTTTTTCGAAATCATGATGATAAATCCCGTCGCCGTGATCGCTCCGACAAATGCAGCAAACACAAGCAAAAGATTCGATACCCTTCCTATTTTTCCCGCAAAAAATATAAGCGTAAGCGCAACCACCATCTTGGCTCCCGATGAAATACCAAGGATATAAGGGCCTGCGATGGGATTGGCAAAATACGTCTGAAGAAGGAATCCCGACACGGCAAGTGCGCCCCCGAGAACCAGCGCCATGACCGCCCTCGGAAGTCTTATCGTCATTATTATGTTTATGATCTTGGTATCGGTGCTCTTTCCGGCAAAAACTTCCGCGATCTCCTGCGGGCTTATCCTAACATTTCCCACGAGTATATTTACGAAAAACGCGCCTGTCACCAATATCAAAAGAGCTGTAAAAACAACCGCCGTTCTTTTCTTTATCTTTTTTTCCATCTTAAGGATTCTCTTTGGCCTTTCTGAATTCCGTGCTGAAATCCGCGGCGTAAAGCCTTGATCTCTCGTATCCCGCCTGTTTTAGCGCATCACCGACTATGATGAGTGCCGTCTTATTTATACCGTGCTCGCTTGCCATATCAGGCAGTTCTTCCAGCGTGCAGATAAATTTCTTTTCATCATCCCAGGTCGCTTTGTAGACAACCGCGCAGAGAGTCTTAGGATCTCTCCCTGCATTTATGAGCTTTTCCTTAAGCCCCTTGATATCTCCCGCTGACAAAAAGAACACCATGGTCGCGCCGATAGAAGCAAGGTTCTCAACCGACTCTTTTTCCGGAACCTTGGTCCTTCCTTCCATCCTCGAGATAATTACGCTCTGAGTGATCCCGGGTAGCGTGTACTCAATCTCAAGCGCTGCCGCCGCCCCGCAAAAAGAGCTCACTCCGGGCGTTACGTCATAGGCTATTCCAAGCTTATCAAGCTCATCCATCTGCTCTCTTATTGCGCCGTAGATGCTCGGATCTCCCGTGTGAAGCCGCACAACATCAAAGCCTTTTTCCTCAGCTTCCTTCATAATAGCAATCACTTCTTCAAGCGTAAGCTTGGCGCTGTCATGAATCTGCGCGCCTTCTTTAGCAGAATCCAAAAGCTTTGGATTAACAAGCGATCCCGCATATATGATCACATCCGCGTTCTCTATGAACTTCTGTCCCCTGAGGGTTATGAGATCCACAGCCCCCGGTCCCGCTCCGACAAAATGTACCATAGTCACACTCCCTCCATGAACCCGTGCGCACCCGCCGTGCTTACAAGTTCCGTGTACTCATTGGAAAAGACTATAATTTCTATCTGTATTTTTCCCTCAGCCCATTCTTCCATGTGCTTTTTAATAAGCTCCGCCATCTTGGGAAAAACCTTGTCCGCAAGGCCTTTCTCCGTGATGATCCTTACGGCTTCGTCCGTCATTACACACTCAGATAATTCGGATCTGATACCATCATCATTCGCGATGTCCGATAAGATCTCCATTCTGTGGTCGCCGTACCTTGAATGTGTATTCTTTATTCCGCCCGCAACCTTTACGAGCTTACCGATGTGTCCGACAAACAGCATCTTCGAAAAGCCTTCAGAAAGCGCGATCCTCACCGCGTCGTAGACAAAGTTGGAAGTCATTACTGCGTTTCCGTCTTCAAGCTTGTATCTCTCGCTTAAAAAAGTTATTCCGTAGTTTCCGGGCGCCGCCAGCAAGATCTCTTTTCCCTCGGCTTTTTTTACCCTGACATGTGTCCTTATCGTCTCAACGATCGCGCTGTCGCTCATAGGCTCTACGATCCCGGTTGTTCCAAGGATCGATATCCCTCCGACAATTCCGAGCATCGGATTAAATGTCTTTTGCGCGATCTTTTCTCCGCCCGGAACGCTTACGATAACGTCGAGTCCCTTTATATCTGATTTTCCTGTCAAAAGAACCTGCTCAAGATTCTCCTTTATCATTCTGCGCGGAACGGAATTGATGGCGGCTTCTCCTATCGGCTGATCGAGCCCGGGCTTTGTGACTCTTCCAACGCCTTCTCCGCCGTCTATCCTTATGCCTTCTTTGTCCGACTTTCTTAAAGTCACATAGACATAAGCACCCGTCGTGACATCGGGATCGTCGCCGCCGTCTTTAATGACCGCGCAGGTAACTTCGCTGTTATCAGCGCTTTTCTTAATGTCAACGATCTCTGCGTTGTATATGATACCTTTGGGCGTAACTATACTTACGTTATAGATATCTTCGCCCGTAATCATCATTATAAGGGCCGCCTTCGCCGCCGCAGCTGCGCAGCTTCCCGTTGTATAACCGCTTCGAAGTTTCGTAGCGTCCATATGATCATCTTTGCCGCCGGGATTTGAGCCGGCTCTTTTTCCTGTTCCGCTCATATGCCCTCCGCGGGTTATTTCCCTCTTTTTTCATCCATTGAATAAAGGATGGAGTTGACGATCGCAGCAGCAACGCCGCTTCCGCCCTTTCTTCCCCTGTTTACAATATACGGAACATCACTTTCAATTATCAGCTCTTTTGCCTCAACGACATTCACAAAGCCCACGGGAACGCCGATTATAAGCTCAGGCTTGTAGCCTTCATCCATCAGCTCTTTTAGTTTAATAAGAGCAGTCGGTGCGTTGCCGATTGCAAAGATCAGCTTCTTATCCATACGCGAAGCCTTCTCCATGCTTACGTAAGCTCTTGTAACCTTCCTCTTTGAAGCTTCGCCGGCAACTTCTTCATCCGCCATAAAGCAGAAAACTTCGCCTCCGAATTTTGCAAGCGATCTTTTGTTGATCCCCGAAAGAGCCATGTTGGTGTCGGTCACAATGCAGGCGCCCTCATAAATGGCCTTTCTTGCCTTCTCGATAACATCATCGGAAAACATTAAAGTATTGGCGTACTCAAAGTCGGCCGTGGTGTGAATAACTCTCACAACGGTCTGCTCAACGGCTTTGGGAACGCTCACGCCGCTTTGCGCCAGCTCTTTTCTTATGATCTCGAAGCTTCTTTTTTCAATATCCGAAGGAAGAATGTGCTCTATCTGCATGCGCCCACCTTGTCTTGTTATTCATTTATTTAAGTTTATGGAAAAACTCCGTATCTTCCGAAGCTTTCGCAACAATATCATTCAGATCCTTGATTATATTTCCTGTTCTGTCCGTGAACTGATACAGCGATTTATCCGTGTACCAGACATCGCCGCTTTTTACCGCCTTGAAATCGGCGAATATCGCATCCTCGGCTTTTAGATCCGAAAGGCTGTCGGGACAGTCCTCAATCGTTGAATTGTAGATGAGAATGTCCGCATCCTTGGCGTAGTCGTAAAAGGCTTCCATACTTACGGAAAGATATGATGAGTGTCCCTTGGAATCAACATTCTTCGGGGCAAGATACTCTCCGCCCGCCTTTTCAACCATCTTGGGAAAATAGTCATCGCCGCTTCTCGTATACACGAGGTGCTTGGAATTAATGGAGAAAAAAGCTATCTTCTTGCCGGAAACATCCGAGCTTTCAAAGGTCTTTGCAAGCTCTACCTGCTCGTCGTAAGCTCTTTTTGCTTCATCTTCCTTATCGCAGATAAGTCCGTAAACCCTGATCCATTCGCACCTTCCAAGCGGATCGCTCTCATAGCTCGATCTGTCCACAAATACTGGAACTCCCAGCTTTTCAAGCTTCTCCATGACCTTGGGTGTATGAAGGATCATCGTCGATTCTATTGCAAGATCAATGTCGTTATTTACTATCTTCTCGTAGTCGGGAGCACTGTATTTGCCGCCGTATTCAAGCTTTCCGTCGTCCATGCTCTTCTTTGCGGCGTCTATATACCAATTATCTCTTTCTATTCCGGAAAGTGCAATTTTATCGACCGAATCTATGGAATCAAATTGGCACATCGCGCTTGAAGCCGCAAGGTATATCTTATTCACGGTTTTTTTTATCACGATAATACTTCTGCCGTCTCCAAGGCCCTTTTTCACCGCTTTTAAAGTGTCCTTTGGAAGTTCTTTTCCCTCAGGTACAAGGAGGTAATTCCTGCCGTCATAAACGCTGATAACAGCGTAATCGTCTTTATATCTATGTATAGCGTAGCAATCCGCGTACGCGTTTTGGTCTGTACTTAAATATTCAAGCCCTTCGATATCGGGAGCTTTATTAACCAGCGCCTTGTTCGCAATATCTGCGCTGTCTGCGCTTTCATCATCGGCGTCGCCCGGTTCTTCACCGAATTCTTCGGGATCCCCTGCTTTGTCGCCGGACTTTGCATCTTTTACCGAGAAAAAGAGTTCGTAGTCGATCAGGTGGGGCGTGCTCATCGCAACGGTATCCGCCTGAACCATCATCTTCTTATCAAGCTTAACGGGAATAATAAATTCGGAATTCCCGTCCTCGTTAACGGGCTCATACCTTGTTCCGTCAACGATCATGTAATCATAATTGGGACTGCTCCAGAAAATGTCCGCAGTAGCCTTTCCGTCTTTTACAGTGACCGTGCAAGGACTGTCAATGCTTGCTCTTCCGCTCCCTCCCGTAAGAGTAACAGATGCGGCATATTCCCCATCTGAAATACTGCCGCATCCGATCACACTTATGGAAAAGAACAGGATTATCACCGTACTCTTTATGCTGTTAAAAAGAATATTTTCCTGTCTGTTCATTTAATACCTGTTTTATTTGATAACCGCACCTGTGTGCTCAACATAGAGTTTCTGTACATCTGCGATTCTTCCGAGGCCGCTGATCTGGCAGTCAACCTTCTCGAATGCGCCTGATGCCTCAAAGCCGCTCTTCCATGAATCATCGTCGTCGCCTGCCATGTCGTTGTTGGCATGATCGCCCGCAACAACCATAAGAGGACGAAGAACAACCTTGGTATAGCCTGCATCCTTAACCTTGTCTATAACAACCGAAAGCTCTGTCTCTTCAGGCTCACCCTCAACAGTTCCGATGAATACGTTCTTGTAACCAAGCTTCTCCATCTGTGTCTGCATCTGGCGGTATGTTACGTTTGCGGTGTGTGATGTGCCGTGACCCATAAGAACGATTGCTGTCTTGTCCTTGTCTGCAGCATCAACACTGTCAAAGCTTGCATCCTTGATTGCCTCTGCAACTACCGCCTTGGCAACTGCCTCTTTATCTGCATTGATAACTGATGCATCCTTACCTACTTCACCGAGAAGGGGCTCAGCAACAGCTACCTTATCAAACTTCTTATCATATTTCT
This sequence comes from Butyrivibrio sp. XB500-5, assembly GCF_003625505.1. Taxonomy (NCBI): domain Bacteria; kingdom Bacillati; phylum Bacillota; class Clostridia; order Lachnospirales; family Lachnospiraceae; genus Butyrivibrio; species Butyrivibrio sp. XB500-5. Next base: position 260,982 of record NZ_RAIS01000003.1, on the reverse strand, counting down.
TGAGTGCATCCATGAGCTCATCATACTCTGCGCCGTGCATAAGGTGTGTGGGCTGAACAACAAGCTCTTTTACTCCGTTATTAACTGCTCTCTCAAGAGCCTGCTCTACGTTGTCGATCTCAACATCTTCTCTTGCGTTGATGTGGTTGATGATGATCTGAGCTGTGAACGCTCTTCTTACTGCCCAGTCGGGATAAGCTGCCGCAAGGGCCTTCTCGATACCGCCGATATCCTGAGCTCTGCTGTCGTTAAAAGAAGTACCGAAGCTCACTACAAGAATCTCCTTGTCGCCGATGTTGTCGGTGTTAAGAGCATCGTCCTTGGAAGCATCACCTGTATCTCTTCCGAAGTAATCGGGATCCGCTTCCTCTCCTTCAACGAGTTCTTTCTGTGTATCCGTAAGAGCATCCCAAGCCTTCTTTGCTTCCTCACACTGCTTATCTGTATCCTCTGTCCACTCCTGAACATAGATGGCATCGATCTTCTCTGCAACCGCATCCGCTGCTGCCTGATCCTCCTCTGAAGCCTCGGGCTTAACGTCAGTTACTGTTACCTTGTGGTCATACCATTTTTCTTTTGTTCCGATAAGTGCCAAGTCAAACTCCTCATCAATAGCGGGAACGGGAACATAAAAGCCGAATACTTCTTCTGTTGTTCCGTCGTCATAAGTTACTGTATCTGTTGTGGGCTCAAGTAAAACAGCGCCGTCCTTCTGAGCATCCTCTGCTGTTCCGGGGAACAGATTTACGATGTTCTTGGAAGGAAGTGTGATGTGGATAGTCATCTCGCCGTTCTTTACAGTGAGTGTGCCCTTTCCGTCATAAGCTTCGTTGATATGGAACATTGAGCTGTCTGTGCTAAAAGAAGCTGTGTATGTTCCGTCAGCAAGTGTTCCGTCTTCTGCTGCCTCTGCGCTTGTAGCCTCTGTTGCAGCTTCGGTAGTCTCTGCCGCCACTTCTGCAGATGCCTCTACATTAGACTCCGCTGCAGGCTGCTCGCCCTGAGTCTTTGCACATCCTGCGATCATTGATGCGCACATCATTGTTGCAAGAACTAATGCAAGTGTTTTCTTTTTCATAATGATCCTCCATTTAGATATCTATGAATCCAAAAGCCGGGAGGATGTGGAACTCACACCTCTCTTTGAGAGGTGTATAGCAAAAGCAAGGGCCCGTGCCTAAGCACGAGCCCATAATCTCAAAGATATAAAAATGCGCACAAAACGCACATCTGCTGCGTTCTACAGCAGTGCTATCTTCGTACAACCAGTTCCTCGTGGCTTGGATATCCCATGTACAGCGACAGGCAGGTCTCCCGGCTGATCGAAGCGTTCTCTGCATAAAATCCGCGGCGCCTAGCGCCTTCCCTTTGCGGTTTTTTTTAAACACTTTCGAATCACGGTGACGAGTTCGTGCAGGACTTACACCTGCTTCCCTTTTCACCCACAGCTCTTTTATGTTGCCCTTCTCCAAAAACCGAATCCGGTTCCAAGAACTGCGGACACCTTCCGCTTTATGTAATTTTCAAAACATATAATAGCACAACTTTTGCAAAAAAGAAAAAGATGTCGGCCGCATATCAATATTTATACTCCACCAGCTCTCCGTGACCGTTTGTATATTTAACGACATTCTGCTCAGGATCAAAGTTTTCTAGGCAGGTATATTTGAAGAAGTTGTATTTATCACTGTCTGCGGTGAGCGAAGAATAATCGAAATCACCGTCATATATACCGCGAATAAGAATTGAATTAAGGTCTCTCGGAACATCAAATCCGCTGCTGTTTCGCTCCTTAGTGTTCATCAGGAAGTAATCCAACACTAAATTTCCCTCTGAAGCATAAGGGATTGCATAAGTCACATCAGAAAAAAATCCCTCACCGTCCAACTTTAAATATACCCACGCATGAGCTTTATTATCAGCACCGACAGTAAATGCGTCAATATTACACTGCATCAAAAGATATGCATATGCAGGAGCAAGCCCCGAACAGATTCCGGATCTGTTTTTAAAACAATTATATGTTCCGAAAAGTCCGTCTCCTTCGCCTTCCGCAAAGTCGCCGTTCATATCGTCATTATAGTCAAAATGGTAAGCCACATAATCATATATAGCCAGACATTTTTCAAAATCCGTATAATCTGTTTTGACACAGTCTCTTAAGATTCCTTCTATGTCCTGCTCAAACGCCTTTTCTTTTTCAAGGAATTCATCGACAGATATCGAATAGGATATAGTTCCTTTTCCGTCCTGATATGTACCCCTTTTGATAAACTCGGTCGCAACAGGGAAAAGATTTCCCAGAACACCCATATCCGTGCACCATTTAAATGCCCCTTCACTTGAACATTCAAATGTATCTTCTCCGGATCTCAACGCATCAACAAGCTTATAAAAGGACTCCCAATAATCCATGGGATAAGTCGGATACAAGCTTGCCACAAAGACATGAGGGTTAAAAAGATAATGTCCCTCCCCGTCACTGTAATTCTCAGCCTGAGACTCATCAAGTTCAAGCTCATCACCTGAAACAGAACCATCGGATAAAACATTCTCATCCGTTTCGGAAGACTCTGAAACCGGCTCAAGACCGCTCTGAGCATCAAGCTGCTCAACCATCGCATTGATGCTGTCTGCATTTTGGCCGCCTTCATAAGATTCATCAATGCGGCTTGTAGAACTGCAGGCCGAAAGCACCACTGCGCACAACAATACAATACCAACTATTTTCTTTTTCATTTACCTAATTCCTTAAAACTTCTTTTATTCTTTTGGCATATTCCTTCGCGCATCCAGGAATATATCCCAGTCCTTGAGATATGAGCCGATAGGAACTATCTCATCAAACAGATTGACGTATCCCTTTAAAGACAACGCCTTTTGATGAAGCGTTTTGGATCTGCCCCAGACAAGTATCTGTGCCTTTCCTTTGCCGTTCTTGGCTTCCTGAATGAGATTGGCTGCCGCACTGTTTCCGTCAAAAGCAACGACCATGGACGGTCTTCTCTCAAATATCTCGTAGTTAAAGCTCTTGTAGATTCCCATGCCCTGAGCTTCCGGCGAAACACGTATGCTAACGCCCGCTGCGATCAGCTTATCTCTTTCAGCTTTGGAAATAACGGCGGGAACAACAGCATATATCTTAAAACCTTTCTTGTTGTGATCAACCAGATATTTCTCATATCCCGAAAGCTTATGACCTATAACAAAGCATATCTCTTCGGGTGAAAAGTGTTTGATCAGAGCGTCAAGCTGCGCCTTTCCTTCGGGTGTAACTCTTGTTGCTCTCTTCTCTGTATTAAAACTTCCCCCAAGAAGAACAACGGGAGTGCAATCCCATGTTATCTCGCTCACATGCTCTTTTAACTCAGTATATGCATCAAGACCTCCGGTCTTGGCAAGCTTCTTACCTATCTTGACGGCCTTCATTTTTTCAAGAAGAACTTCCTCCATATCACGTCCGTCAAGAAGTGCATTGTATCTGTCCGACTTTTCAAAAAAAGCCTTCTCACTTCTTTCTATAACTTCTTCCTCCGACCGCTTCATAAGAAGCATATCTTCTTCGGAAAGGTCCAAGAGCTTTTGCAAAGAAAGCTCTTCATCTATCGAATTGGTTCCGTAAAGCGCTGCTCCATCCGTTCCCTGAACGCATTTTATGCCTTGTTTAAGATACGCTCTAATCGGATGTTTATCAAGTGAATTTAAATTATTTAATCTGACATTGCTTGTAAGCTGGAACTCAAGTACCACACCGTTTTCTTTTAGCTGCTTAAGCACGGCTTTTCCCTTGGCGGATCTGGGGCTGTAAGTATAAAGTCCGTGTCCGAGGCGCATGTACGGCATCTTCTGTCCGGGCGCCAAAGAATCTTTTACGCAAGAAATACTGTGTGCGATATTGTCCTTCTGGCTGTCGTTCTCACCCGCATGAACTCTTATTACAAAAGACGGATCTTTCGCAGCTATCTTAACTATCTCTTTAAACGCAGGCTTTAAAGTGATGATGTCGTTGATCTCTTCTCCGACAAAGTCGCAGCCGGCAACGTACGGATCAAGCGCCGTCGCCTTAAGCACTTCGAGATTCTGCGCAAGATAATCGGCCGGTGTCACGGCGTCTTTTATGATGGTAAGAGGAATCCTTCGCATTGCGGCAAGGAAACGGATCATCACACCCGTCTCTTTGTAGATCTTGGGCATAACATCATGAACCTGCCTTAGCATCTCAAGCGACTCATACTTCTTAACAAGCGTCGTATCACTGATCTCGGCGTACTTTATGCCATATCTTTTATAATTTCTCGCTATCCAAAGGAGCTTATCCTGAAAGACGGTATTATTGCAGTAATCGGGATTTTCCTTATCACGAAGCATCCGGCGCAATGTCTTTTTCACATCTTCATCGGGAATCTGCGAAACATCGCCGATGTCTATCTTATCCTCGCTCTCTTCTCCCTTTGTAAAAACATATCTGTAGAGATAGACCTTCTCAAGGTTGGTAAAAACAGCCTGTCCGTCCTTGATCACAGAGAGCGATCCTCTTATCTTAACGATGTTGAGCTCCGCATTGTCCAAGTTATTAAGGATAAGATCCGCGAAATTTATGAAGGTCCTGTCGTTGATCTTTCTGTCGAGGTACTTGCCCTTAAGATCCGAATAAACGAACTGTCTTGCAACCTTTTCTCTCTGGGCGTTAACTCTTTCCCACTGCTCGTCGGTGAGCTTTAGATCGAGTTTTTTGACATAGTATAAGGGATAACGTATCTGATGATAGATTCCGAGCGCAATAAGCACATCCGCAGGCAGATTGCCGTTCATGTGTGTGTGCAGATCGGAGCGGAATTTGAGATCTTTATTTATGAAAGTCTTGAATATGATCTTATCTTTTTCAAGGCTGTATTCTTTGGACTGACTCATCAAAGTCTTGGCGATGGCGGGCATCGTTGCAACAACATTTACGCTTCCGTCGGGATATATCCTTGCCACTTCCGTATCTCCCAGGGAAAAGATATAGCTCTCTTCGTTACTTCCGTCGATATAGCAGGGAACTTCGCCTTTTATGATAAGCATATTGTTCGCGTCCTCGGAAAGCGGCAGCTTAAAGGTTCTCGCAAGATTCCTTATAAGGTTTCCCGAGTGATGATTGGGCGTTGACAATATGTAAAAGAGCTTATCCAAGTCCTTATAAAGGCTTACGATAATATCTTTTTCATTATCAAGAAAAAAGCATGTGAAATACGTCATATAGGATCTCCCTCTACGAAAAACAGCGTGAATATTTGTATTCATTATACTACAAATATTCACGCTACTATTTACTCATAATGTATTATGAAATCTTCCAACCTACCGCTTGACGACGTGAGTCGATAAATCTCTTGTATATTCCGTCCTGCGCAGCAAGCTCGCTGTGCTTTCCTCTCTGAACGATCTTACCCTGATCAACAACAAAGATCTGATCTGCGTTCTTAACCGTCTTAAGTCTGTGCGCGATCATAAGAATTGTCTTTTCCTTGGTAAGCTCTTTGATAGCTGTCATAAGCTCTTTTTCATTCTCGGGATCGACGTTGGCGGTCGCCTCATCGAGAATAATGATCGGCGCATCCTTCATGATGGCTCTTGCAATAGAGATACGCTGGCGCTCACCGCCCGATAAAGAAGCTCCGTTCTCGCCGATGACTGTATCGTAGCCTTCGGGGAGTGCCATGATAAAGTCATGGCAGCAGGCTTTCTTGGCCGCTTTGATCACTTCCTCCAAAGGAGCATCGGGATTTCCGAAGCGAATATTATTGGCGATCGTATCATGGAAAAGGAATACATTCTGGAATACAAAGCTGTAGTTGCTCATAAGTGAGTTCATCGAATATTTCCTTACATCTTTTCCGTCAAGTTCAACCCTACCTTTATCTACATCCCAGAATCTTGCGATGAGATGACAAAGAGTTGTTTTTCCGCCGCCGGAAGGACCGACAAATGCAGCGCTTGTTCCCGAAGGAATAGAAAGCGCAATATCATCGATGATCTTCTTTTCATCATAAGCAAAGTCAATATCGTTTACATCGATGTCACTGTTATCCGCTACAATATCATCTCCTTCAATATCCATAGGCTTAATTGCAAGAATCTCATTTGCTCTTGCAACGGACATGTCTACAATTCTAAGGAGGGCGGAAAAGCTTCCCGTCGCCTCAAGCCCCTCAAATACCTGGAAGGACATAATCATCATGATTATCGCGGTTACAAGATCCATACTTCCGTTTATATAAAAGATACATGAAGCAAGTGTGATTGCTACTCCCGTTATCTTAAGTACGCCTCTTTCATAGGGAACAAAAGAATTGGCTGAGATCTCAAGATCAGTGCATACGTTAGCGGCCTCATCAATACTATTGTTGAGTTTCTTGCGAGCGTTTCCGATAAGGTTATATGCCTTAACTTCGGGAATTCCCTGAACGTATTCGATTATATTGGCAACAAGTGTCGAGTCAGCAACTATCTTTCTTGCAGAGATTTTCTCGCCGTGCTTTCTCATTGCATAGTTGATAAATGCATAGATAATTATTCCGGCCAAGCTGATAAGTCCGATACGATAATCAAAAATAAAGATAAGAAGCATGATGACGCTTGTTCCAAGGATACCCTGCGTCGTGACCATAACAACTCTTGTCGCAACGTCTCCAAGTGCTTCCATCGTGTTGGTGGTTACGGAAGTTATCTGTCCGAGACTGTTCTCATTGAAATATCCCATAGGAATAAATCTGAGATGTTCGGCGATATGGATTCTTTTATCTGCACATTCACCATAGCCGCCTCTGCACTGAAGCATTGTTGAAAAGCCTTTTAAAGTTGCTTCCAAAGCAAGCGGAACAGTCATGATCAAAAAGCCGATGAGTATTGTCTTTTTATCTATAGTCCCGTTAATGAAATTCATGAGGATATATCCCATTGCGGGGAATTTCATCGCTCCGCAAAGTGCTGCGACTATACTGAGCACAAGTGCTATATAAAATCTCTTTCTGTTCTTTTCAGAGCAAAACTTAAAGAATCTTCTAAGTGTTGCGATCATTATGCCACACCTCCTTCCGAGTCGCTGTCCTTGGCGGAAATATGAGCTTCCCACATCTTGGAATAAAGTCCCTTCTTATCAAGAAGCTCTTTGTGAGTTCCCATTTCTTCAATATTTCCGTCGTTGATCACAACGATATTGTCGGAATCAATAATAGTTGAAAGTCTGTGTGCGATAACGATAAGTGTCTTGCCTTTGACAAGTTTCGCTACGGAAGCCTGAATAACCGCCTCGTTCTCGGGGTCGGTATAGGCAGTTGCTTCATCGAGGATCACTATCTTGGCATCTTTCATCATTGCTCTCGCAATTGCTATTCTTTGTCTCTCACCGCCGCTAAGATGAGCGCCCGAGCCTCCGACTACGGTATCGAATCCTTTTTCAAGTCCCATGATAAAGTCATAGCAGCCGCTGTCTTTTGCTATCTGCTCAACCTGAGCGTTTGTAGCACTTGGATTGCCCATTCTGATATTCTCTCTTACAGTTGTATCAAAAAGGAAATTATCCTGAGATACATATGCGACCATGTTGTTGTAATCGCAAAGTGACATATCCTTGATGTCGACTCCGCCGATCTTGATGCTTCCCTCATCAGCATCCCAAAGAGATGCGATAAGTCTTGCAACGGTTGATTTACCGCTTCCTGAAGGACCTACCAAGGCTGTTATCGTACCGGGCTTGATATCAAGGTTTATTCCGTGAAGAACTTCTTCGTCCTTGTATCCGAATTTCACATCTTTGAGTTCTATGCCGTTATCTGCGGGATAAGCTTTACTCTTTTCGGGTCTTGCAAGTTCTTTTTCCTCAAGCACCTTATCAATATCTCCGAAGATAGCCGTAGCTTTTCCGATATCGTCACTGTAGCCCATCGCAACAACAAGAGGTGAAGCAAGGCCTGCAGCAAGAATAAGGATGTTGATGAAATCTACGAAATCAAGGCTTCCGTTTAGTGCATAAAGAGCTCCGACGGGAAGAACCGCAAGAAGCGTAGCAGGCCCTATTGCCGTTGCAAAAGCATGAGGAACTATGCAGGATCTCATCCAATCAACGAAGCTCGCCGCATTTTCATTGGCCGCGGAGACAAATCTCTCGTATGAACTCTCTGCTTTTCCAAAGGCCTTTATGACTTCAATTCCTCCGATATACTCAACAGCCGTGTCATTGAGTGCCTTGGTTGAATCCTGAGTTCTCTTAAAAGGTGTCTCATAGTCCTTAAACATATAAGCCATGGCTGCAAAAGCTATGGGGAGTGTTGCAAGTGACCAAAGCGCCATTCTCCAATCGAGTCTTATTATGAAAATGAACATGATAATAGGCGCACTGATATTAGCCGTGAATTCGGGAACAAGGTGAGCAAGAGTTGTCTCTGTAGAATCAACTCTTTCAACTATTATGTTCTTCATTGCTCCCGAAGGTGTATCGAGAACAGTTCCTAAGGGAAGTCTCGAAAGCTTGTCGCAGAGCGCCTTTCTTACGTTTCCTATAAGCTTAAATGTGGTTTTGTGAGAAATGTTGGTAGATATAGTATGGAAAAGAAGTCTCAGCACCCAACAAGCCGAGATGAAGATTGCCATCTTGATATAGAATGAAATCTCTTTATTTCCATTCACAAGATTCCTTACCACCTGTCCCATAAGTATGTATGGTGCAAGTGCAAAAACAACGCCGATAAAGGCTACGATCATGCTGGTAATATACTTACTTTTATATATGCCGGCATACTTGAATATATAATGCAATATATTCTTTTCTTTGGTTTGACCTCCCATATAAGTCTCCTCCTTATTTATGTGGATAATGATAATAATTATCAGTTAGCAACAGCTAACAATGGTGTCAAAAAAAAGTGAACGATGTTCACTGAAACAAAGTCAGTGTACACCGTCCACCTATATCTGTCAAAGCTTTTTTAGATTACTTTGATTCGTTCTTATCAACCTTGATATCTACGCCTGCGCCGTTAAGATTAATGTTCTTATTAACCTTGGCATCATATGTGCCGGCCTTCATGATCTCGGTGAAATCAACGCCTGTAGCTTCCGACATGGTATCAAATACCTGTTTCATAACAATAGGCATATTTCCTGAAATCTGGCTTGCTCCATTTGATCCGTCGCCTGTTCCGTAGATGTTGATCTTGTCGATCTGAGAAAGAGGCTTTGCAATCTCTGCAGCCATCTGAGGCATGATCTTGATCATCATCTCAGCCATGGCAGCACCGTTGTACTTCTTGTAGGCTTCTGCCTTTTTCTCCATTGCTTCGGCTTCAGCGATACCTTTTGCCTTGATGGCTTCGGCTTCCGCTTTACCTTTGGCTGCAATACCTGCTGCCTCTGCATCGTACTTAGCTTTGATACCTGAAGCTTCCTGCTCTGCAGCATATTTCTGAGCTTCCGCCTGAGCCTTCTTTGCATCAGCCTCACGCTCCTGCTCGTACTTGGCAGCTTCAGCTTTCTTCTGACGCTGAATAAGTTCAGCCTCAGCTTTTTTCTCAGCCTGGTACTTCTCGGCATCGGCTTTTTTCTCAACCTCAGCTGCAAGTTCCTGCTGCTTTACAATAACTTCTTTCTGCTTAAGTTCGGCTTCGCGCTCCGCTCTTGCAATCTGGGCATTAACAGTTGCGGCCTGAATGGTCTTTTGCTGTTCCTGCTCCTGAATTGAATAAGCTGCGTCCGCTACAGCGCTTGCGGTATCAGCCTGCTTTTTAAGTTCAGCCTGCTTGATGGCAAGTGCGTTGTTCTTTTCTGCGATCTCGGTCTGAGCAATAACTCTTGCATCGTTTGCTGCCTTGTCGGCCTCAGCCTGTGCAATTGCTACGTCTCTGTCTGCCTGTGCTTTCGCGATTGCGGCATCCTTCTTGATCTTAGCTGTGTTGTCCATACCAAGGTCATTTATAAGACCGTTCTCATCAGTAACATTCTGGATGTTACAAGAGAGGATCTCGATACCGAGCTTGTTCATATCTCTTGAAGCTTTCTCCATAACCTGATCTGAGAAGCTGTCTCTGTCGGTGTTGATAGTCTTAAGAGCAAGTGTACCGATGATCTCACGCATGTTACCCTGTAAGGAATCCTTCAGGTCATTAGTGATCTGATCGGGAGCCTTGTTAAGGAAGTTCTTAGCTGCAAGCTGGATAGCTTCCTGGCTTGTACCGATCCTAACCTTTGCAACAGCATCAACGTTTACATTGATGAAGTCGTTTGTAGGAACGGACTGCTCTGTTTTGATATCGACCGTCATCTGTCCAAGATACAATTTATCGACTCTTTCAAAGAACGGGATCTTGACGCCTGCACGACCTATCAAGATTCTTGGCGCCCTCCGCATACCTGAAATGATAAATGCTTTGTCCGGAGGCGCCTTCACATATCCTGCCGCAACTACGATAAGAAGCACGGCAATAATTGCTGCGATAATAATAATACTAATGGTATTCATACTGTTCCTCCTTTAATTGAAACATGTTGTTTTGTATGAATACATTGTATTGTAGGCTACATGCGGGATACATAGTGACCTTTGCAAAAAGCCTCTGTTTATTTTTCAAGAAAAGAAAAATAAGCAGAGGCTTTAATTCTCTTATTTTTTATACAGTTTTTCTAAGTCTCACTCTGTCTCTGTGGCTTTTCTCAGAAAACGCAAGGCGCTTTTTAAGTCTGTTTTTATCCAGATTCTCACCTATAAAGACGCACTGACAATCCTCAACCGGAGAAGCACCGACTTCATACATTCTGTCTGCAAGATCAAAACGAATAAGTTCACCTCCGGCCCAAAGTGTTCCTTTGGCTCTTGCAATATTTCCAAACTCTCCGTGAAGGCAATCTTCCAGCAACATGACAAGCTCGGTCGGACTGTGAAATCCGACACCGTCAAATGTTACCTGAGAAAAAGAGCTGCTTGGGTTTTTGGTATCTACGGTATTGCTCTTTGTCTCTGAAGCCCCCGCTTCCATGAGCTCTTTCCACCAATCGGCATCCACGTTTTTGTAATGCCCGGGTAAAAGCTCTGCATTTGGATTTATCGCATGTATCTTATCCGAAACTGCTTTTATGACACCTAATGATTCGTGCTCGCATTTTGAAAAAGCAATTATCTGTGCCGCTTCTATCTGATTCTTATATAGCTCCGGCCACTGCCTCATGTTGTCTTCAAAGTTTGAAGGAGACAGAACCGTTACAGGCTTAAGGAGCGAAATATCACCGTGAAGGATCGGTTTTAGATTGTCAAGGATGCTTCCAAGCTTTCCTACTCCCGTAGGTTCTATTACCAGATATTCCGGTGAAAGAGATGCATAGACAGACAATACCGAATTAACAAAACTGTCTTTCATGGTGCAGCATACGCAGCCTTCCATAAATTCAAGGATCTGCAGGCTTTCACCTTGGGAGTTTTCTTGCTGCAGGTCTTTTGAATCTATGTTATTGTCTCCGTATTCATTTTCCATGATCACGGGATGAATGTCTGTTTTATGTATCAGTTCTTTTATAAAAGTTGTTTTTCCTGCTCCGAGAAATCCGGATATAATAAGTATCTTCATTACGCTTACGGCTGATTATCAAGAATAACTACAGGTTTAATGAGATCTGCGGGCTTATCTTTCATAAGCTGCAGTGCTTCGGGAATATGCTCCCAACCATGGAATACATGAGTGGAAAGCTTACTTACATCAAGCTTACCTGATGAAATAAGTGCTCCGAGTTTCTCCATACGAAGTCTTCCGCCGGGCATAAGTCCGCCTGCAAGCTGCTTGTGGCCCATTCCAACGCCCCATTCAACACGAGGAATTGTGATATAATCACCGCTTCCGAGATAGTTGACGTTACCGATCTTACCGCCTGCCTTAAGTGACTTAACTGCAGACTCAAAGGTCTGAACACCGCCACCTGCAACGATAACTCTGTCAACGCCGACTCCGTTTGTCATTTTAAGAACCTGCTCTTCAATAGTTCCGTTCTTGTAGCTGATGAATTCATCCGCGCCATAGAACTTAGCTGCATCAACACATTTAGGACGTGTTCCGACAGCAATTATACGTGAAGCGCCGCGAAGTCTCGCGCCGGCAACACTCATAAGTCCTACAGGTCCTATTCCGATAACGAGAACCGTATCACCGAACTGAACGTCGGCAAGCTCTACGCCGTGGAAACCTGTGGGAACCATATCAGACAACATACATGCATCTTCAAGTGACATTCCTTCAGGCATGTGTGCAAGGTTACCGTCTGCATCATTAACGTGGAAAAATTCAGAATCGAGACCATCCTTGAAATTGGAGAACTTCCATCCGGCAAGCATTCCTCCTGAGTGCATAGAATAACCTGCCTGAGCTTCAAGTGAATTCCAATCAGGTGTGATAGCGGGAATAAGAACCTTGTCGCCGGGTTTGAAGTCTTTTACCATAGAACCGACTTCAACAACCTCAGCACAACCCTCATGTCCGAGAATCATGTTGTGGCGATCGCCAACAGCACCTTCCCAAACAGTGTGCACATCCGATGTACAGATGGCGATAGCGAGCGGACGACAGATCGCGTCCATGGGTCCACATGCCGGGCGGTCCTTCTCTATCCAGCCGACCTCCCCGATCTTAAGCATAGCAAAACCTTTCATTATTTCCCTCCTTTACATTATTAAGTCCATAAATACCCCAAGCTAGATATATCCATTATAAAGGAAGATGATAATGTTTGTCATTAGTTTAACGATAATTTCGTATTTTTTATTCATTAATTTGACAGATGTTTTAAGAGTTCCTCTATAGAGAGCTTTTTACCGGTCTGCCTCTCATAGATCTCATCAAATGAAAGTCCTTGATCGGCAGGATTGAGGTCAACGTCTTTGGTCTTTCCTTTCCATCTGTTTCCTTCGGGAAGAAAAGTGTATGCGAGGTTATGCTGTTCCCACTCGTAGGCCATATCCTCCGCAGTTCTGTATGACTGCATATCGCTTCCGTGAATAGGATGTTCTGCGATAAGTGCCTCGCAGATAATAGTGATATCTGCTGTATTATCTATCAGATATGAATCAATAATCTTCCAGTTATCTGTGGTATAGATTGCCGAGAATTCCGATCCGTTGTAAGAAAAAGCGTAATTCTTGCTTCCGCCGTCAACGCTGTGGAGATTGATGTCGGAAGTACTATTTAATATTCCCGCACCAAAAGAAGAGGCAGCACTTCCCGAATCGCTCCGCGCCTGTGTCTTTCCGGGTTCTGTTCCTGCATTATCCGCATTTTCGGAAGCTGCGCTTTCTTCCGCGTCAGGTTCCACGACTGCTTCTCCCTCAGGCTCATTATTTTCGTCAGTCTCCTCGTCATCGGATGATATGAGCTTCTCAACCTTGGAAGAAAACTTTGAAACAAGCCTGGATGCTTTTTCCTTATCGTTTTCATCAAGTGCATTGGTAAATACCAGTCCGCAACCTATAAGAGCAAAAGAGATAGCAAGAAAGATTGCCAGTGTCTTAAAATATAAACTTATTCTGCTTTTTGTTTTTTTCTTCATTCTTCGTCTAGCCATAGCGTAATTATATTCCGTCATATAAAAAAGGTCAAAATCGTCCTACTATTAAAGAATATAATCCTTTACACAGTGGCCATATTGTTGTATTTTGGACAAGTAGGAGGAATTAATATGTCAGAGACTATAACACTTACAATACCAAGACAAAAGACTATCGCTCTCATCGCCCATGACGGCAAAAAGGGAGAGCTCATTCAGTGGTGCAAAGCCAATGCTCATACACTTAAAAAGCATTTTCTGTGCGGAACGGGAACTACAGCCCGCATGATAACAGACGCAACCGACCTTCCGGTAAGAGGCTACAATTCAGGCCCTCTCGGTGGCGATCAGCAGATCGGTGCTAAGATAGTGGAAGGAAAGATCGACTTTGTTGTATTCTTCTCAGATCCTTTAACAGCGGCTCCTCACGATCCCGACGTAAAGGCTCTTATGAGGATCGCACAGGTTTACGATATTCCTTTTGCAAACAACAAAGCGACAGCGGACTTCCTCATCAACTCAACACTTATGGATGAAGAGTACGATCACGATGTCATAAACTTCAAACAGAACATCGCAGAAAGAGCCGAGACTCTTCCGACAGAATAAGATAAGCGCTCTGCTATGATATGTGCCCTCTTTACCGGACAACCGGTAAGGAGGTTTTTTTCTGCCATGAAAAAATCCAAAAAATTTGAAATTTCACTTAGGAATTTTGAGATTATCGGTGTCTATATATATGAAATCAGCTAATCATAATTTCAAGGAGAAAATGTATGAAAAGGGAAAAAAATACTAATAAGTCGGTTGTAATAGCGCTCGGTGCACTGCTGTTCATTGCTCCGATTACAGTAGCAATGACCACTCCGGCGGAAGCTCATGCAAACGGTGTTACAATTCCAACACCAATACCGGATATAACTGACGGGGAAAGAGGCAACGTCGAAGAAGGTCAATCCTTAGATACAAACGCCGGTACAGTCGGTAATAATGATGGAAGTATCAATACAAACAACGGCGCCGTCGAAGAAAACAATGGCTATATCCTAACAAATAATGATCATGTAGAAAATAATAATGAAAATTCCACAATAGAAAACAACCGCGGAACTGTAAGAAATAATTCCGGACTGATCAACGATAATTACAATGTTGTTGAAAACAATAACCAAGGTGGAATTGTTAAATTTACAAGTTCCGGATCAGGAACCATAATAAATAACGACGGTGGAGAAGTTTTGGATGCATCATCCTTCGCATCTGATTCAAGCGATATCATAATAAACAATTTTTATTCCGGAACTATAACTACCAATTCTGACTCCTATATTAAAATTATAAACAACTACTCTGACAACGCCTATGATTCAGGTAAGATCACTGATACAAACAGATTCCACTCTGTAACAGTAGAAGGTGCCAATAATGCAGACGTCACATACAGCAGACCTGAATTCATACATAATGACTACAACAACAAAGAATATTTACAGGTCAAAGAGAACGGCGCACCTAAATCCATAAGCGGATCCATAACTATTAAAGCTAAAAACGGTTACAAGATCTCGGATGAAGGCGTAATGAATAATGAGATAGGTCAGCTTGCTTATACTCTAAACAGAAATACCGACGGTTCTTATACTGTAACTCTTATGAATCTCAACGGAAACGTGACAGTTACTCCTGCAAATCTTCATCTTATTATTTCTGCCATTGAAAATCAGAATAATACTCCGGGAATAACCGGTGGCAGTACAACACCTATAACGATCACAAAAGCAAATATTGCTGAAGTTCCTGCTAATAATAGTTCGTCAAATAACGCTTCTGCCTCATCAAACAATGAATCAGGAGTAGCGACACCAAACTTTACACAGGAAGCAATTAACAGTATTCAGACTCAGGCACAGGCACAAGCTTCTCTTGCAGAGCAAACCGGTACGCCACTGCAGATCCTTGATATTTATTTTGATAAAAAGATAGATATAAACCCTATGCTTATAAGATATCTCTGCGAGCAGATCTCTCTTCCTAAGAGATGCCACTTTAATTACAATGATCAGCACTACGTGCTTTTCATCCCCGCCTTTGATATCTCTGCTCCTGCATACCAAGACGGCCTGGATATGCTTGATAAAGAGCCTGCAAAGACAGCCGGTTTCCTGAGGATCGAGCAGTTATTCAAGCCTTTGGGATTTGCCACCAATATCATTGAGGAAGAAGAAGCTGAAGCAGTTTTGCAATAATAAAGCATAAACAACATTTGCCCCCCAATATTCTAAATATTATTTCATAAAAAGAACTCCACCCTAAGCTCCATCTAGGGTTGGAGTTCTTTGTTTACCAAGTAATTCAAATAACAATAATGATTTATAAAGAGTTTATTACTGCTCCAAGTATTTTAATATTATAGTTTTTGCAAAGCTCCAGTTCTTTTTCTATATTTTCATATCTGGACTTTCTTATTGTTTCAAGCAAGACGATTCCATCAGAGGCTATAGCATTATCTAGCGTTTCAAAATCAGTGATCATGCTTATGCCTTTTTTCAGCTGAACATTTTTCTCTTTAACCTTATCTATTATTTTAAGCTTAATGGCTTCAACATTATCATCCATGTATGATGAAACAATGTAAATATTCGAAGAAGGTTTTGTTCTGACAGTAGCACAAATACCGCTGCTAATTATATTCATATTATCTGCATCGAAATCTTTAACTGTTCCAATAACAGGGATTTGAAAAGCATACTTGAGATCATCCTCGGTCTTTAAAGTAGGTGACAAAACATACAGTGCACTGTAAATAAGAGCTAAAACAAATGCAGCAGCTGCACATCCAAAAATGCCGTATTTCAATACAGTTTTTATTTCAAAATCATGTTTTTCAGCTTTCTCTATACCATACTCAATATCCAGTTCATCCAAAAGCTCTGTAAAATAAGTCTTTTGATTACCGCTTAAATTGGCGGCAACCGACATCATTGAATTATTTAAGTCTTTAAGCTGATTATTGATGCTATCCTTGTTGGATATAATGTATGAGGATTTTTCATAATTTGAAGTTGTAGTTGCAACAGTAATTTCATGTTTAACACTTTTAGCTACAGTACCGGATTTTTCCTCGATAGCTTGCATGAGCTGTTGCAAATTGTTTTTACTTTCATCCAAAGTACGTCCATATGCAGTGACTGTCATAAGACTGAATCCATTTTTTTCTACGAAATACAATTCACGAACATACCTGTCATCAAGGTCACTTCCCATGGCCTTTTTAACTTTATCAACGGTGTCATCTTTATTTATTTCAACAGAATATAAATTGATGATGTTATCAACAATAGTTTTTTCCGATGAATTATTGATATTTGTGATCGAACTAGATTCCGGGTTATTTAAATTCACCGGGCCATAACAGCTCAGGACGTAGGTACATGTACTTTTTGGCGCATTATATCCATCAATCTCCATAAGAGGAGACTCGTTCTTATACTTTAAGACCTCATTATAGCGATTAAAGTATGTCGTATACGTGTTTACCGATGAATTTACTTCATAGATTTCTTTAGAAGTCAAAAGAGGTTTCACTGAATCTTCTTTCTTGTTTCCGGAATCATTCGACAAGTTTTCCTTCATAAATCCGTAGGCAGAACCCAAGGTACAACCTATCACCATGACTATAACGAAGAAACGCATATGCCTTACTAAAAAAGATAATAGATCCTTCAGATCTATTTCAAGACTGTCTCTGTAATTATTCATAATTACTCTTCCCCCAACGCTTTTTTTGAAATCAATTTAACCATATCAACAGTATCATTTACAATACTATATTGCAATATAAATATAGCATTTCAAACGACATAATCAGCCGCTATGAAGCTAAAATATTTAATTAGAGGTGAGAATTAATGGCTGAGAACAGTAATGAAAACTGTGATGAAAAGAGATTTGCTAATGATTTTGCAATGCGTCTTTCTAAACTCAGAGAACAAAAGGGCGTATCTGCAAGAGATATGAGTCTTTCGTTAGGGCAGAATGCCGGATACATCAATGGTTTTCTCAATCATTTAATATCATCAACAAGTCTGTGTTTTCCATCAATGGATTCGTACACAAACACTTCGCAGTTAACGGGCCTGGGTCTCCAGATAAAGCCCCTTTTGGCATCCTCAAGATAACCTCTTATAGGTCTTATTATTCCGCCGTGGCATACTACAAGTACGTTCTCGTAGTCCTTTTTTTCAAGCTCAGAAAGGAACTCGGAAGTTCTTTTAACCATGCTCTTGATGCTCTCAACTGTCTTGGGCGCCGGAAAGACCTCGGGATACATCCAATAAAGATTCATCGGAAGCGGAAGCTTCATATAATTGGCTTTCTCGTACTTACCAAAGTCGGCCTCAATGATCCTCTCGTCTTTTATTATATCTTCCTGCGCATATCCGCTTATGATAGAAGCTGTCTGGATCGCTCTGATCAAAGGGCTTGCGTATACAGCATCAAACTTAATGTCTCCTATCTTTTCTTTTGTTGCCTGCGCCTGCGCCGTTCCCGTCCCATTAAGCGGAATATCGCTTCTTCCCTGCATGAGTCTGTCTTTGTTGTAATCGGTCTGACCGTGTCTTGTAACATATATCTTCATCTGTATCTGTTATAACTCCTATTTTATCTGCTAAGTGCTCTTATCTGGTCTTCTTCCCATAGTCGGGTTTCATGTTTTTAAGTTCCTCGTACAGTACTTTATAGTTGTCGTATCGAACCTTTGCTATCTTGCCCTCTTCGACAGCTCTTTTGACCCCGCAATCAGGCTCTGCGATGTGAGAACAGCCCCCGAATCGGCACTCAGGTTCAAAGGCTTCGAACTCGGGATAATAATTCATGAGATTATCCGTCGTAAGATCAAACATCCCAAGCGATGTAAATCCGGGCGTATCTATGACAAATGTGTGCACGCCGCCTTTCGATAATTCTTTTACGTAAAAGAGCTCCGAATGCCTTGTGGTGTTCTTGCCTCGCTCGATCTTCCTACTGAGCTCTCCTATCTGCATCTGCGCATCGGGAACCAGCTTGTTCAAAAGAGAAGACTTTCCGACGCCGCTAGGACCCGCGAGAGTCGTAGTTTTGCCCTTCAAAAGCTCTTTTAACTCATCAAGTCCCTTTTCCTCTTTGACGCTGATAAAAAGAACTTTGTAGCCACATTTCTCATACGCATCATAGAGCTCTTTCTGCTCCTCTTCCGATGCGATGTCCTGCTTGTTAAAGCAAATGATAACGGGAAGATTCTGCTGTCTCATCATGATAAGAAAGCGGTCCAAAAGATTGTAATTGGGGTTTGGCTTAACGATCGCAAACAAAATAACCGCCTGGTCAACGTTGGCAACAGGCGGTCTTATAAGTAGGTTCTTTCTGGGCAATATCTCGGTAATATTACCCAGCTTTTTTTCTTCATCAATAATGTCGATGCCAACAACGTCACCGACAAGCGGTTTGATATTGTCTTTTCTGAAGATGCCTTTGGCCTTACATTCATAGATGTTGGTATTTTCCGTTTCTATGTAGTAAAAGCCGGCTATCCCTTTAACAATTCTTCCTTTGTTCAAATTTCTCAGTTCCCCTGTGTGAAATTCACAGCTACTTCGTCGACAACTTCTGTAGTCTGTCCGCCGGTCTGCTCACCTGTTTCCGGGTTTGTAGCCACCGGAGTCGTAACGGTGTATTTATATACTATTCTTCCGGTTGGAGAAGCAATACCGTTGTATGTAACAGATATTGGAAAATCTGTATACTGTGAGTCCGTTATAACCGTTCCGTCCGACGAAATAAGCTGTACATGGACGGGAATACCCGGAGTATAACCTTTTCCGGGTGGCGGAGCATCAATATTGCCCTTAAAGCTGTACTTTACATTGGCAGGTCCTATGGAGTGCTCCAAGTGGATCGCTGTTCCCTTATCAACCATCTGTCCCACGGGAACGCTCTGTGCACAGATCTTGTCCGTAAGATTAGGGTCATTGTTATTAACGTCGGTAGTTCTTCCTTCTTGAAGTCCTGCTTCGATAAGTGTAAGCACGGCTTCCTCTGAATCCATACCTATAACATTGGGTACCGCAACCTTTCCTTCGTCATTTGTGGAAGCTTCCGCTTCTGCTGACGCCTGATAGTTGGAACCGTCACTTACATAAACGGTTATGGTATCTCCTCTTTTAACTTTTTTACCGGCTTCGGGCTTGGTTGATACAACTGTATCCTTGGGTGCCTTATTATCGGGATCGGCTTCTTTCTCAATCTTAAGATGCTTATCATCTACAAGTATAAGCTTGGCTTCCGCATAAGACTTACCGGTAACATCTGGAACCTGCATAGTTCCGCTGCTGTTTTCATCACCGTTTTCTTCTGTCGATGCAGAGGATGAAGCGGTTGCGGATGCTTCCTCATCGCCTCCGAACAATCCCATTCCTCTTGCAACAATCATGATAACAATAAGTCCGATGATAAATGCAGAGAAAATAGCCATTCCGATAGTCATCTTCTCTATCTTACCCGACTGAGGGTCAAAAGAACTCCTTCTTCTTTCTCTGTCTCTCTCATAATAATAATCGTCATCGAGCTCATCGTCGTAATCTCTCTGAGATCTCTTTCTTCTGGGCTCGTAATCATCTTCATAACGGTCGTCACGACGATCCTTCTTGTAGGAAGTCTCTCTGAGTCTCATCTGCTCAGTCTCAGACAAACGCATACTTCCTGTGTCGACATGTCCCGCAAGAGACTCCTCGTGGTCTACTCTTGTAGCACCGTCTTCGTCGGGATCTGTAAGCGTAACAAAATCCTTATCGGGTGTGATGAGCGATCTCTTAAGATCTGTAATAAGCTCAGCAGCGCTCTGATATCTTCTGTCAGGGCTCTTCTGACAGCACTTAAGAACGATCTTCTCAACACTTATAGGTATCTCATCGTTGTAATCCGCAGGAGTGGGTAAATCCTCCTGAATATGCTTAATAGCAATAGCTA
The DNA here is from genome assembly GCF_003625505.1 of Butyrivibrio sp. XB500-5. Classification (NCBI taxonomy): domain Bacteria; kingdom Bacillati; phylum Bacillota; class Clostridia; order Lachnospirales; family Lachnospiraceae; genus Butyrivibrio; species Butyrivibrio sp. XB500-5. The sequence continues at coordinate 240,420 of NZ_RAIS01000003.1, read as the reverse complement.
CCGTAGTATCTCCGTTAAACGGAACTCTTCCCGTGAGCATCTCAAAGAGTGTGATACCAAGTGAATAGATATCACTCTTGGCATCACTGTAACCGCCTCTTGCCTGCTCGGGTGATGTGTAGTGAACGGATCCCATAACATTGGATGTGATGGTGTTGCTGGTTGCAGCCTTGGCAATACCAAAGTCTGTAACCTTAACCTTACCGTCCTTGGATATCATGATATTCTGAGGCTTAATGTCTCTGTGAATGATATTGTTGTTGTGCGCAGCCTCAAGTCCCATAGCAACCTGGATTGCTATGCTGACAGCCTCTTTAACGGAAAGACGAGCCTTTTTCTCAATATATTTTTTGAGAGTGATGCCATCAACAAGTTCCATTACAATGTAGTTGATACCATCTTCATCGCCGACATCGTACACGTTAACGATATTGGGGTGCATAAGGCCAGCGGTAGACTGAGCTTCTACCCTAAACTTGGATACAAAGTTCTCATTCTCCGAAAACTCCTGCTTCAGAACCTTAACAGCAACAAGTCTATTTAATTTATGGTCTTTGGCTTTATACACATCGGACATTCCGCCGGTACCTATCTTCTCAAGTACCTCATAGCGATCGCCGATCACCATTCCTATCTTAATCATTCAAGTCCTCCATCGCGCACGCGTTCTTCAGCAAACGGTTCGATCAAAATAACGGCTATATTGTCTTTGCCGCCGTTATTGTTTGCTGCAACAACCAGCTTCTGGGCTTTTTCTATAATATCTCTCTGGCCGCTTACGATCATGCGTATCTCTTCATCGTCAAGCATGTTGGTAAGTCCGTCAGAGCACATAAGTACAATGTCTCCGCGATTTAACTCCACGGTAAAAAAGTCGATGTCAACAGTATTGGTGGCACCGATCGCCCTGGTGATGATGTTCTTGTCTAGGTGCGTTCTTGCGGTTTCCCTGTCAATTCCGCCCATCCTGACCATTTCCTCAACCAGCGAATGATCTCTTGTTATCTGTGTGATTTTATCATTGATGACATAGAGTCTGCTGTCTCCGACATTGGCAACCTGCAGATACCTGCCGAGCACGGTGCAAGCAACAACGGTCGTACCCATACCAAAAAGATTGGGGTTCTCCGCTGCCTTCTCTCTGAGCTTCTTATTGGCAGTCTTGATCGCTTTCTCCAATATCTTGACAGGACTCTTTTCAAAAGACCTTTCGATTTCTTCAACCATAGTGTCTACCGTGTATCTCGACGCATAGTCTCCGGCGTTGTGACCGCCCATACCGTCAGCTACGATAAACACGTTGGAAAGATTTCCGATCTTACTATCGGATGAAAAGACATAGTCCTGATTCAGTTTTCGCTTTTTTCCAATGTCCGTAACGGAAAAAGTCTTTAACAAAATCTTCCTCCCCGGGGATCAACTTTTTTCATCAACAAAATAAGCAGGTACTACTATTTCTCCTCCAAATGTCTCCTGCGAAGCTGTCCACAGGCTCCATCAATATCCCTGCCCATTTCTCTTCTTATAGTAACATTTATTCGATTTTTTTCAAGTTTATTCTTAAATGCCAATGCCCCGGAACGGTCTGTAGGTCTGTAATCTCGCTCTTTTATGGGGTTGACGGGAATAAGATTAACAACACAATTTATTCCTCTTAACAATTCCGATAATTCCGAGGCATCTTCATCGGTATCATTTACCCCCGAAACAAGTGAATACTCAAAGGTAAGCTGCCTTCCTGTCTTGTCAAAATAGGTCTTGCAGGCATCGAGTACCTCATGTATATCGTAAGTGTTGGCGATAGGCATCAGCTCTTTTCGCTTGTTATTATTGGAAGCATGGAGCGAAAGTGCGAGATTTATGGAAAGCTTCTTTTCCGCAAGCTCCAAGATCTTGGGTACGATACCGCACGTTGAAACCGTGAGATTGCGCTGTCCGAGGTTCATTCCGTGCTCATCCGACAATAGCTCTATGAACTTTAGAAGGTTGTCATAGTTATCAAGCGGCTCTCCGCTACCCATGACAACGACTCGGGATATCTTTTCCCCGAGATATTCTGAAATCGAATAAATCTGGTCAAGCATCTCAGAGGGTAAAAGATTCCTCTCAACGCCGTCAATTGTAGAAGCACAGAATCTGCAGCCCATGCGGCATCCGACCTGAGAAGAGATGCACACGCTGTTTCCGAATTTGTACTTCATGAAAACGCTCTCTATAACATTGCCGTCATAAAGACCGAAAAGAAATTTCTTGGTATCGTCTATGTGAGACTCCTGAACCTGCACCACTTCAAGGCTTGTGTAGCTGCACTTTTCTGAAAGCTTTTCTTTGAGCGCCTTGGGGATGTTCTTCATCTCATCGTAGTTTCTTGCTCTCTTTACATGCATCCAGTCATAGAACTGCTTAGCCCTGAATGCGGGCTCGCCTATATCCTTGATGAAAGAAGAAAGCTCATCAAGATTAAGCGATTTGATGTCTATTTTGTTGTCTTTACCTAATATAAATTCACTCATACTTATAATTATATCTCACATATTCTTTTTTCTGACATTTTTCCCAAGTAGCTTCTTGGCTTTGGTACACCACTTAAGATATGCCTCGTAAGTATCTATACCAAACGTCACCGTAAGATAATAATTCATGTGATCCTTCTCATCAAGTACTTTCTCAAGATTGTACTTATATAGCTTTAGGATCTGCAATTCCTCTTTTACCTGCTTCTCAAAAACTTCTATATTGTGCACCGTAACTTCCGGTTTCTCTACGCCGCCAAAATAGATCTTAAGAAGTGTCTCGTACTTAAGGTCGTTAGCTGCCTGCTCTTCAAAAAGCCAGGATCTGAGCACTTTCTCTCCGCTTACTGTTATATGATAAAAGATCTTTTCTCTGCCGCCGGTCTTTTCCTGTTTTTTCTTTATAAGACCGCTCTTTTCCATGTCATTGAGTGCGGGATAAATGCTTCCAAAGCTACCCTTCCAAAAGAAATTGATGCCGTTGTCTATTTGCTTTTTTATATCATATCCTGTGAGATCCTCATGGGTCAGAAGCCCAAGGATCACCAGATCGATCTTTCTTTCCTTTGCCATGTTATCGCCTCCAAATAAGCTTATAACTCAGCACATTCTTGGGACATTCGTCCACACATGCTCCACACTGTATGCACTCGGTGCACTTTGAGTTTGCGCCCTCAGCGACCATTTTTTTAACATCAAGTCCCATGGGGCATGCCTTGTTGCACTTTCCGCAGGAAATACATTCAGCTCTATTAGCTTCTATATGAAGCTGAGGCAGATGAAGCCATCTTCCGACAGTGCTTCCGATCACCATAAACGGTGCCATCCAGCATATGTAATGACAAGCCGCCCTTTTACCGTGGATCAGCGCCGGTGCTACAAGGATCAGTATCACTCCATAGTATACCACGTAATTATTTATACCCGATAGAGATATACCGTGATCGGTCCGGTAAAAGAAATTGATGGTCACGTCATTTCTACCGAGGATGAAGGTTACAACGATCGCGATCATCCAGACGATCCAGATAGCATACTTTATCTTATCGCGCCATCCCTGCTTAGCCGGAGTATCTTTTATCCTAAAGATGCATTCCTGAAGTCCGCCTGCCGGGCATAAATAGCCGCACCACGCCCGTCCGAAGAACATAGATAATACGAACATCAAAGCAAATACCACAAAACTTCCGTTCATGATATGTTCAGACGCTGCCTCGATTATAAGGTAGGGCGAAAAATAAAATATGGTTACCGGGAAAAGTAAAAAGGAAATAAGTAGTAGTGTCTTTCTGATCTTTTGTCTCATAACGTCACCTCACAATATATCAATTTGATATATTATGGAATAAAAGATAGTTACTTGTCAACTCCCCTCGAAGGCATAAAAATAACCGCCCAATCCTGCCGGATTGAGCGGTTATAATCATAAACCAAATTGAAACATGCCTGACGAGCACGTCATCTATCAACTCTTTTAAGCTTTGCGATGAAGAATCCGTCGGTTCCGAATTCTCCGGGAAGGAGCTGAATGTAGCCCTTTTTCGCTGTATCTTTTATGTTGTATCTGTCATTATCGAGGATGTACTTAGGAATGAGATCCGTGATATCAACAGGCTCAAACGGGAAATCAGTGCAGATCTTGGTGATCATCTGCTCATTCTCTGCCTTGTTGACGGTGCAGGTTGAGTACATCAGCGTTCCGCCGACCTTAACGTAGTCCCAGCAAGCCTTTACGATATCCCACTGAAGCTTGGTAAGATCGCTGAGCTTTTCTTTCCTGATGTTCTGCTTGATATCGTTCTTTCTTCCGATGATTCCAAGTCCGGAGCAGGGAACGTCGAGATAGAGAATATCGCCGTTCTCTTTCATATTCTCATCATGAATCTTGGCATCTATTATCTCGATTGCGATGTTATTAAGCCCAAGTCTGTCTGCGTTTTCTGCAATTAGCTCTTTCTTTGCGGCAGAGACGTCTCGTGAAAAGACCTTTCCTTCCTCTCCCACAGCCTGCGCAGCATGCATGCTCTTTCCGCCGGGTGCGGCACAAACATCAATAACGGTCTGACCTTTTAAAGGATTAGCGATCTCTGTAACAAGCATTGAGCTTACATCCTGAACCGCGAATTTTCCTTCGGAAAATCCCGGAAGATATTTGATGTTATCTGTTTTTTCAAGTTCGAGCGCATAGGGAAGGATCGGATTTTCCTTTACAACAACTCCCGCATCCTCGAGCTCTTTTTTAAGCTCCGAAACAAATTTGGGACCATTAACACTGTCTCCTATATCTGTTCCGGCACAACGAATTACCGTGGGTCTGGGCTCCAAGAAGAATTTCAATATATTCTCCGTGCGCTCAAAGCCATAGTCGTTGAGCCACATCTTACAAAGCCACTTTGGTACGGAATATAGGACCGAAAGATAATTAGCTCCGCCATCCTCGGTTCTATCGGGATATTCTATATTATCTTTATTTCTTGAAACGTTTCGAAGCACCCCGTTTACAAAGCCCTTAAGTCCCGTGAACTTGTGCTTTTGCGCAAGCTTAACGGCCTCGTTGCAGGCAGCGCTGTCGGGAACCGAGTCCATGAACATGATCTGATAAACGCCCATTCTCATAAGGCTTCTGATAAAGGGCTGCATCTTTTTTACTTCGACTTTGGAAAAAGAATCGAGCACGTAGTCTATCTGGATATTTCTCTCAATACATCCTTCACAGACTCTTTTTATAAAAGCCTTATCCCTTGTCTCAAGGTAGTCGTATTTTTCAAGCACGTCTTTAATAAGACCCGCTTTTTTACTGCCTTCCTTGTCGTATTCGATTAGTATATTTAAAACGATCTCTCTGATATTTGCCATTATAATTATTAGTGCCTTTCATCTTCATTCTCGAATACTTCACAGAATCTGGCTGAAAATGAAGGCTTCTCCCCTATTAGATTAAGGTGTGAGATATCTCCCACCCTGCTTGTTCGGAATGTTGCGATTCCTTTTTCTCTTTCCTCGGTAACGACTACGGTAACCGCGCTCGGTGCTATGCACAAGAACTGAAGCGGAACCATCGGTGATATATGCCACAGATATGACAGCATAACGCTCGTGATACCGTAGTGGCAAAAGAAAGCTATAGTCTTGTCATTTCCCTCTTTTACCTTATAAGCACAGCCGTCTCTGACATAGCCGTAGGACTCAAGGAGCTTTGAAAACTCCGAAGTAACCCGGTCATAGACCTCGACGGCATTGCTGTATTTCATTAGTTCTGCGTCTCTCCAACCTTTGTAGTCAAAGAGCTCGGGATGGCTTCCATAGTAGGATGGAAGGATGTCCCAAACAACGCGCTTTTCATATTTTCCTGTTTCCGGATTTATCTTTCGATCCTTAGAATAAGCTCTGCGGACTTCTTCCGAGAGATTTGGATCTATAAGAGCAGGGAATTCACGAAGCCACTCGCAGGTTGTCACCTTTTTCCCAAGTACCTTCAACGAATATTCCGCTGTTTCAACCGCTCTTCCAAGCGGAGACTGATACACATCGTCAATATTGTAGCGCTCTATCATATCGGCCAGCGCCTTGGCCTCAACTTTTCCCTTTTCGGTTAGTCCGTCTTTGGCATAGTCAGGGTCACCATGCCTGATAAAAATCAGTTTCATAAAATCAACTCTCTTTTTTATTAATGATATACGAATTACTCCATGACCAAAGTCATTTTTGACTTTTGACACCTATATCATTATAACATCATATCCGACTTGACTGAAATTCTCGGGAAAAGAGTCTTCTTTTGAACACGCGCAAAGGCTGTAATTCTCTGCGATATCGTATATATTAAAAAAATAATCATTAAGCTCGGCGTCGTCTTCGTACAACTTATAAATACCGTTTTTCTTGATAATGCCAAACTCATTCAAAGGTTTGGAAAGTCCCATACCGATGCACTTGATATAAGCTTCCTTAAGACTCCACAGATCATAAAAGAGCTTTTTCTTTGCATCCTCTCTTGTTTCCAGCGCCAGAGCTTCTTTTTCATCCTTGGAAAAAAATCTGTCGGCAATGTTTAAGTCCGCGCTCTTATGCTCCTGAACATCAATGCCCACAGGGCTACTGCCGATCGCGCATACAACGTAATTACCCGAATGAGAAATATTATAAAAAATATCATCACGGTCTTTTACAAAAGGTTTTCCGTACTTATTCTTATCAAACGTTATGTCTTTTGGAGCAAGTCCAAATTCCTTAAATATCGCATAATAAGACAAAAGAAGTCCCGCAAGAGACCTCTTTTTATCCGCATCAAAATGAAAACGCAGAATCTTATCTCTCTGCGCCTCATCCACATATTTCAAAGCTTCTTCGAATCTGTTGTCACTTAATTCTTTTAATGCATCTAATACATAAACCTGCATCATGATATGTTCAATCAACCCTCTCAATAGTAAAACGAACTGTCTCTCCGCAGTCTGTACATTGATAGACCTCCTCGCCAAAGTTCAGATTAAGCAACTTGACAGTGCAGAAAATTGCCATGCAAATTATACCACATATCAGATATATACGAGAAATTTGCAGGTACTTGACCGAAAGTCCGAAATTTGGGCACAAAAAAATGAGGGGTCCAAGCAATGACTTAACCCCCATTATAATCACCGCTTGGCTTACCTCTCACCCATCTTTATAAAAAAGACATTACCACTATATTCCATATACTAAAAGGGCGTATTTCGTACAAATTTTATTGCACGATACGCCCTTTTTATATGAATTATCATGAATATAATTATACTTAATCAGTAATCACTGAAAGGAGAAAAGATATGAAAAAGATGTTAGTTTCAGCAGCTTTACTTGCAACACTTGTACTTGGACTCGTAGCAAAAATCAAAGAGCCCGATGCAGGAATCTATCCTCCTCCGGTAAAATATGAGTTAGCTTGTATTCTTATCGCTCATCGTTGAGCTATTTGAATAAATGTTTTTTCATAGAATAGTTGGGGGAGAAAAAACATCAAAAAAAACGCACCACACATTCTTAGCAATGTACGGTGCGTTTTTTATTTTGTAATATAAAGAACTTAGGTGAAATTCTCTTTATAATATCCTTCTATCGTTGGTGTATTGATCGGAGACTCATCAAAATATTTTGCCAGCGCCAACGATAATCCCACATATTCTTTGGCGGCCTTCTTATATTTCTCGTCATGATTGTCCATCCATACTTGATCATATAGCCAGCCTATATTAAATACCAATGCATATAACAACTCCTGACAAGAGTTTTTCTTTTCCAACGCAATGCCTTTTTTGCAAATCTCTATAGACTTCTCATACTGTCCGCTAAGTCCAAGAGTATTCGCATAATTGAAATATATCTTCACAGCTATCATACTGTCCTTATTATCTTCAGCCTGTTCAAGATAAACATCTAGCTTTTCGAATATTTTTACAGCCATTTCGGTACAACCGATCTTATCATTCGTTATGGCTATATCATTCAAAAGATTTAACTCAGTGTCATTATATAAACGAGTTATGGAAAACTCTCCATCCTTATAATCAGGCACGGATTTCTTTAATAACCCTTCTTGGATCTCCAACATCTCTTTTGTATAGTCATAATAAGTAAGAGTTTCCAGCCTGGCAAGGAACTGCTCTTTTTCAACAGATTCTACATTTTTCAGCCCCTCTTTAAGTATTTGCATCTTCATACGAAGCTCATCATACTTCTGATTGTTCAAAAGATTCTCATACTCAACGTATCTGTCACCATCAACAAAGAGCCCCATATCATAAGACATTATGATCTGCTCGGGTCTTCCGCCCATCTTCTCCTGAAGCAGCCTGTAGTTATCCTCGCTTGGGAGCATCCCCTCATTTTCATATCTCTTGAGCGTAGTGATATCACAGATTCCTTCGGAAAGCTTTTCTCTTGAGAAACCCTTTTCAACTCTATGTGATTTTAATAACTTAGATTTTTTGTATACGCTCATAGCATCTTGTTCCCCATCAATTCCAGCCGAGAAGATCGTCAAATTTAAGTATTGTCTCTTCTTCCTCGCTAAGCTCTCCGGCGTATTTTTTCTTAAGCTCAAGAAGTCTTACCACACCTTTACTTTGTTTGATAAGCCTCTTATACTGCAATGCACTCTCAATATACTCAAGCTGCACCTGCTTCATCCATCTGTTCTCGGATTCACTTACCAGCTCCGAAATCAGTTCACCATAATAAACAACCTTCAAATAATGATTATCATTCAGCTTTTTAAGGAAATAACCAAGCTTAAAAAGCAGATTATGATCACTGATACTTGCGATCTTATACAATAGTCCGAATTCTCTGACCGTATATAGCGAATTGTCTATATCATCAAGCTTTTTCTTGCAAGTCTGCTCAAATGCCTCCTTGTAAAAAGACACTGCGCCTTTGGTATCATTTTTCATTCGGCACAGTTCACCACTTACCTCAAGTTCGAGCTGCCTGTGAATGTTCTTGCTCCTTGTTTTTGAAATAGAGGAATACTCTTCAAGATATTGCCTTGTCTTTTCGGAATCTTCATTCTCAATGGACTCCAAAATATTTTTTCTGATATCAAGAAGTCTATGTTCCTCATCGGTTACCGTATACAAAACTCTGTTTGAATTTTTCCCCATTCTCTCAAGGAGCGCAGACAGCATAAACTTATCAGGCAGCATCTTGCCGCCTTCATATCTGTTATATGTTGATGCACTGCAAAGGCCATCACATACTTTGCTGATCGTAAGCGAAAGATTTGTTCGCTCCGTGCCAAGTATCGCCCCTATTACATTACTATCATTCATCGCAAGCCTTATCCCTCAAGTTAAAAAGCGTTACGCTTCACCCGTCAGTCTCTTCTTCTGCCGTTAAGTAGTACGAGTCTAAGTAGCTGTACTACTGCCGATGCGGCACTTGCAACGTAGGTCATTGCCGCAGCTGAAAGAACCTTCTTGGAATGAGAAAGCTCCTCCTGGTCAAGAATGCCGTATTCATCAAGCATCACAAGCGCTCTTCTTGAAGCGTCAAACTCAACGGGGAGTGTGACAACCTGGAAAAGAACTGCAAGTGAAAATACCCAGATTCCGATCTTGATAAGGAAAGGCATACTTAAGAACATTCCCAAAATAAGAATCGGAATTCCCGCCTTGGAACCGATACTCGCCGCAGGAACAATTGCCGTTCTTATCTTAAGCGGAAGATATCCGAACTCATGCTGACAGACGTGTCCGCACTCATGCGCCGCAACTCCTACAGCGGCAACGCTCGGTGAATCATACGTTGCATCCGATAAATTAACTGTTTTGGTTCTTGGATCGAAATGATCGGTAAGATTACCTGAGACATGTCTTACGCTCACATCGGTGATACCGTTTCTGCGAAGGATCTCCATTGCAACCTGAGCTCCGGTCATATTGCTCCTGCTTCTGATCCTCGCATATTTCTTGTAAACGGAAGATACTCTGCTGCTGGCAACCATACACAGAATACCCATGATAATGACCAAAATATACAATGGATCAAATCCGTATCCATAAAATCCTCTTGCGTAATACATATACTCATCTCCTTTACCGCATTAATTCTTTATTGTCAAAAAAGCTTGCTTCCGGCTTCCAGCTTATATCCGAGAAGGAAATCCTTAACAGCCATGCGCTTCTTTCCTTCAAGCTGTACTTCGTTTACCGAAAGATAATCTTTTCCTGTTGAAACCACAAAGGCTTCTTTCCCTGTAAATACGACCGTTCCGGGCTCTGCCCCTGTCAAAAGAGCTTTCTCATTCGAAAATTCTTTTACCTGAGATTCATTAAGAACCTGAGCCTTCCAGATCTTAAGAAGCTTGCCGTCAAGGTGCGTAAATGCACTGGGCCAGGGATTAAGGCCTCTTATAAGATTTCTTATAGCCCCTGCATCCTTGCTAAAATCAATCTTCCCCATATCCTTGGAAAGCTTGCCGCACTTGGTAGCAAGAGCTTCGTCCTGAGGAACGGGTGTGAGTTCGCCTCTTTCTATCTTGGGAAGAGCGTCTACTATGAGCTCCGCGCCAAGATCGGAAAGCTTATCGAAAAGTCCTCCGCCGGTCTCTTCTTCATCAATGGGGATTTCTCTCTGAATAAGAATATCTCCCGTATCCATACCGATTGCCATCTGCATTATTGTAACGCCGGTCTTTTCTTCTCCGTCTATAATAGCCTGCTGAATAGGCGCTGCTCCTCTGTACTTGGGAAGGAGAGAAGCGTGAATATTGACACAGCCAAACTTCGGAATATCCAGGATCTCTTTTGACAAGATCTGGCCGAAGGCCGCAACCACATAGATATCAGCGTCTATATTCTTAAGGTAAGCCACATTATCAGCCTCTTTTATCTTAACGGGCTGAAATACAGGGATGTTGTGCTTAAGAGCACAGTCCTTGACATCAGAGATCTGAAGCTCGCCGCTTCTTCCCTTGGGTTTATCGGGCTGAGTTACGACAAGAACGACTTCATGTCCGGCATCTATTATCTTTTCAAGTGCTGCCCTCGCAAAATCGGGCGTACCCATAAAAACTATCTTCATTCCTGTGCTTCCTCATTCTGTGCGATCAGATCCTCGTTATTAATTAGCTCGCCTTCTACCTTTTCCACATACATATGTCCGTCGAGGTGATCGTTCTCGTGAAGGATGGCTCTGGCAAAAAGCTCCTCACCTTCTACCACAAATTCCTCGCCGTCAAGATTGGTGGCCTTAGCCTTAACGTAGTTGGGTCTCGTAACGATTCCGGATTTGCCGGGAACGGAAAGACATCCTTCGTAGCCTGTCTGCTCTCCGCTTGTCTCAAGAATCTCGGGATTGATGAATACCATTGGTGAATCCCCTTCGGGGGAAACATCGATAACAAAAATTCTCTTAAGTACTCCGACCTGAGGAGCGGCAAGTCCCACGCCGTCAGCCTCATACATAGTTTCTATCATATCCTGTACAAGCTCTTTGATCCTTGGTGTGATCTCTTTTACTTCTTTACAACGGCGTGCAAGTACTTCATCGCCGAATTCTCTTATAGTTCTAAGTGCCATTATGGCCTCCTTTAATTTATATATTGTGTTCCTGCTTATTATAAAACGTTGCCCCCACACTTATCAAATATTTTTGATAAATACGGGGGTTTTGGAAACTAATATCCATTTACGGGATCAAAATCAAATTGCACGGAAACATCCCTTATCTTTCCGGCATCATTAAGTTCTCTTACAAATTTCTCCAGAACATCCTTAAGTTCTACAAGCATTTCATAATCATCGAGTTTAACGTACACGGCTATCCTATAGACATCGTTTATCTTGCCGACAGATGCAAAGGCAGGTCCGATAAACACAGCGTTTCGTATCTTTTGCTGTTCCATAAGGGCCCTAAGTCTGTTTGCAAACTTCATGCCTCTTTCTTCGTCTGAGCTCTGCACCTGAACGCACATCATATGCGAGATCGGAGGGTATCTTAATATATCCCTGTACGCGATCTCCTCTTCGTAGAAAGCCTTGTAATCCTGCTTGGACGCAGTTATTATGCTGTAGTGCTCAGGCTGATAACTCTGTATGATGACATTGCCGGGCTTCTCGCCGCGCCCCGCTCTTCCCGCAGCCTGCGTAAGCAGCTGGAAAGTACGCTCGCTTGCCCTGTAATCCGAGGCATAGAGCGACATGTCGGCCGCCAGAATTCCCACTAAAGTTACATCAGGGAAATCATGCCCTTTAACGATCATCTGCGTTCCCACAAGAACATCGGCTTCCTTGTTGGCAAAAGCCGACAATATCTTTTCATAGCTTCCTTTTGTTCTCGTCGTATCCGCGTCCATTCTGAGGACTTTTGCCTCGGGCCAGAACTTTTTGACCTCGTCCTCTATCTGCTGCGTACCCGCTCTAAACGAAGAAACAAACTTAGATCCGCACTTGGGACATATCTTCTTGGCAGGCTCTTCATAGCCGCAGTAGTGACAGACAAGGCGTCCTCCCCTATGCTCGGATAGTGCGACATCACAGTGCGGACACTTAAACACATGGCCGCAAGCCCTGCATGAGACAAAGCCCGCGTAGCCTCTCCTGTTGATAAAGAGCATCACCTGCTCTTTCCTTGAAAGCCTGTCCTCGATAAGCTCCTGCAATCTTATTGAAAAGATAGAACGATTGCCTTTTCGAAGCTCCTCTCTTAGATCCGCGATCTCAACCATCGGAAGCGTTCCGCCCGTTAGTCTTTTATTAAGCTCAAAGAGCTTGTACCGACCGTTCCGTGCCTTGTAATAAGAATCAAGAGAAGGCGTCGCAGAGCCAAGTACAACACTTGCTCCGTCCGGTACAAGCCTTGCCAGCTCTATCGCAGTTTCTCTCGCATGATATTTGGGCATTGTTTCGCTCTTATAAGTGGTCTCATGTTCCTCGTCGATAATTATTATTCCGAGGTTGGAAAACGGGGTAAAAAGAGCCGATCTCGGGCCTATGATGATATCTATATCGCCCGTCCTTGCTCTCTCCATCTGATCGAATTTCTCGCCCGGAGACATCGATGAATTCACAACGGATACCCTGTCTCCGAAATGCCGATAAAAGCGCATCAGAGTCTGATAAGTAAGCGCGATCTCAGGGATAAGCACTATAGCCTGCTTTCCTCTTCTTATCACATCATCAATAAGCGCGATGTACACCTCGGTCTTACCGCTTCCCGTGATCCCGTGGATCAGGTAGGTATCTCTTTTGCCCTCGTCGTAATCCTTGGAAAAAGAGCTTACAACAGCCTGCTGCTCATCGCTCAAAGTCTTTTTCCCATATCTGTCGGAAGAAGCCGCAATGGGATTTCTGTAATACTCCTCGCTCTCTATCTTGATGATTCCCTTATCGGAAAGAGCCTTAAGTGTTGCCGACGTAACACCGAGCTTACCCGTTATAAGCTCATAAGGTATTCTGTCTTCCGGATTATCGAGAAGTTCTTTTATTATCCTCTCTCTTGCGGACTGTTTCTTTCGAACGCACTCATAGTAGTATTCCGTTGCTTCTCTCAAAGGAAGTCGAAGCGAAACGTATTTATGAACCTGTCTGTTTTGCTTCTTGGAAGAAGGAAGAACCGTTCGAAGCGCCGCTATCATGGTAGATCCGTAGTGATGCTTCATCCATGCGGCAAGTCTTATCGAGATATCCTGCGCGGAGATGTTGTCTTTAACGATCCCCTCTATTTCTTTAATCTTGGCAGGGTCCCAATCCGCTTCGTCGGTAAAAGAAATAACGTAGCCCTTTCTTCTGGTATTTCCTCTTCCGAAAGGCACATAAACAGGATCCCCGATGTCGATACTGCTTCGTAAGCTTTCGGGAACCCTGTACTGAAAAGGTCTGTCGACCTTCTCATGAGATATATCTATTATGACGTTTGCATACTCACATGCTGTCAAAAAATCTCTCCTTTTATCCTATATGATAAGAGATCGAACCCACGATCACTTATCACTGTTTTCTTTTAGTATATCAGCAATGAGATCTCTTTCATCCATGGGATATTTAACTCCCTTGATCTCCTGATAATCCTCATGCCCCTTACCCGCAAGCACGATGATATCTCCGTGTTCACCGTTGTTTATCGCATAACGAATCGCTTCTTTTCTGTCCTCGATCATGATGTACTTACCGTCAGTCTTGTTCATTCCGGTCTCAATGTCCTTCATGATATCAAGAGGCTCCTCAAATCTCGGATTATCGGATGTGATGATCGTAAAGTCAGCGTACTTACCGCTTACTTCACCCATCTCGAAACGACGGAGCTTACTTCTGTTACCGCCACAGCCAAAGACACTGATAAGTCTGTTGGGATGATAATCCTTGAGCGTTGAAAGAAGGCTCTTAAGCGCCATAGCATTGTGCGCATAGTCGATCATAAGAGTGAAGTCATCGGATACCTTGACCATCTCTATACGGCCCTTAACCTTGGCCTCTTTAAGTGCCTTGGCGATCTGCTCATCGTTGCAGCCAAGATGCTTGGCAACCGCGATCGCACAAAGAGCGTTGTACACACTGAACTTACCGGGAGTTCTGACTTCGGCGTGCATGTTTATGATGCCTTCCGTGTCAAAAAATACTCCGAGTTCGCCGGGCTTATGGATATAAGCAAGGTTGATCGCTCTGATATCAACTCCCTCGGAAAATCCGTAGGTCATAGCCTCACATGTATGATCCTTCAAAATATCCTCAACATGCGGATCGTCGCCGTTTAATATGCCCATCTTACACTGCTTGAACAAAAGGCTCTTGCAGTGAAGATAATCCTCAAAATCCTTGTGCTCGTTTGGTCCGATATGATCGGGCTCGATATTAGTAAAGATGCCTATATCAAAGATAAAGCCCTGGCTTCTGTGAAGCATAAGTCCCTGTGAAGATACTTCCATAACCACGCTGTCACAGCCCGCTTTAACCATTCTATCCATATATTCCTGAAGATTATAGGACTCAGGTGTCGTATTCTCTGCATGAATGTGCTCATCGCCTATGATTACTTCGATCGTTCCGATAAGACCGACCTTGTGACCGGCGTTCTCAAGCATGCTCTTAATCAGATAAGTTGTTGTAGTCTTACCTTTGGTTCCCGTGATACCTATAGTTGTGAGCTTATCTGCGGGATGTCCGAAATATGCCGCCGAAATGAACGCCATTGCGTATCTGGTATCGTCCACTCTTACTACTGCCATCTTACAATCTTCCGGAAGATCGACATCATGTTCTGCAACGATCGCCGCTGCTTTTTTTTCATAAGCTTCTTTGGCACATGAATGTCCGTCGAAATTGGCTCCCTTTATGCAAATAAAAAGTGAACCTTCTTCGATTTTTCTGTTGTCATTAACAACGTTTTTAATCTCAACCACTGATGGATCAAGGGTTTGTGATGAATTACCCTCAGTGACCTGTGACTTAATATCACTTATCAATTCACTTAATTTCATAATAAAGCCTCCGTGTTTTTTATTAAAATTATTCTATTTAACCAATTATTTTAATACTTATTTTAGTTAAAAAAGATTAATTCTAATTTTTATAGATTTTTCACATTTTGTTCATATTTTTACGGTATTATAATAATCAAGAAGTAAGTAATTCATTTACTTACTATCTCCCCCTCATAAGAAACCGCAGACACACGCTTCGCGTGTGTTTTTGTGGTTTATGGGGTTTTTTCTTTTTCCGGAGTCTTTTTCAAGGGCCGGAACCCGCGCCAGCATGCGCCTCCTTACGTGAAATCCTCCATAATTATCTGCAGACTCTCTCTTCCCATATAGGAATTGATATCGGGGTGATAAGCTATGCTCACCTTGACCATACCGTCTTCTCTACCATTATTATACAAGTCATCAAGTATGCTCTGTCCATATCTTTCAGTTAGGAAATCGTGCCATCTTTCCATATCCCCGAAATACATCATGTCATATATCTTGCTGCCGTCCGTAACTCTGTACTTACCGCAATTCTTGTTCTTTCCGAGTATTCTTCCCGATAATAAAGCCACATCCTTCTGCGCAAAAGAAGGCTTGGGATTACCCGTTCCAAACGGTTCGAGCTTCTTAAACTCCTTTACAAGATCCATACTTGCCGCGTTTAAAGGCATCACCATATCAAGATGAAGTATCGGCTCGAAGTCCTTATCTTCAAGCTTGCAATCTGCGTTGAGCCTTTCTCTTAGTACATCTATATTCTCAACGGGGAGTGATAACCCCGCCGCCATCTTGTGTCCTCCGAACTTGGTAAAGAGTTCCTTGCACGCAGAGAGTCCCTCGTACATATCATAATTTTCAACAGATCTTCCGGAGCCCTTGGCTCCTCCGTCGAGAGCTTTGGTCAGAATGATCGTGGGTCTGTTGTACTTTTCTTTTATTCTCCCCGCAATAATTCCCGCAATAGATTCATGAACGTCGGGCATATATAGAACTATAACCTTTGGAAGTCCGCTTTTCTCCGCAGCTTCCTGAACAATAGAAACCGCTTCGTCCACTCCGTTCTTGGTCTTGTCCTTGCGGCTGTCATTGAGGCTCTTAAGGTCGCCTGCTATAACTGCAGCCTTTGCTCTGTCTTTTTCCATAAAAAGAGAAAGCGCTCTGTTCGCAAGATCAAGTCTGCCCGTAGCGTTAAGACAGGGCCCTATGATAAAGCCGTAGTGATATCCCGACAGACTTGAAGCATCAAGTCCGTTTACATTGATAAGAGCCTGAAGTCCCGCATTATGTGTATCCTTAATAAGCTTAAGAGATTGCTTTACTATAACTCTGTTCTCATCCTTAAGCTCCATAACATCACAGACCGTGGCTATTCCCGCAAAGATCATCATCTCGGTAAAAAAGTCCGTTCTCTGCTCATCGGTGACTTTCTCATCAGTACTGATATCAGAAAGCACCTGAAGGAACTTATAAGCAACTACCGCTCCGCATATCTCCTTAAACGGATACTCTCCCTCGGCTCTCTTTGGATCTATAACAGCATCCGCGGGCGGAAGAAGCTGATCCTTTTCGCCGCTTTCATTTTCTTCAAACGGAACTTCATGATGATCCGTCACAACAACGGTCATTCCCTTTTCTTTGGCATGTGCGATCTGCTCGGAAGCGGCAATTCCGTTGTCACAAGTGATTATCGTGTCAACACCCGCATCAAAAGCATCATCCACAAGCTTGACACTGAGTCCGTATCCGTCCTTGATCCTGTCGGGAAGGACACAATCCGCATCTGCTCCAAACAATAAAAGTCCCGATAAAAGAATATATGAAGAACAGATACCGTCGACGTCATAATCACCGATAACTCGTATCTTGGCGCCTTCCCTAATCTTATCAAGGATGATCTGTGCGCCCTTCTCCATATCCGCCATTAGTCTTGGATCGTGCAGGAACGAAGGTCCTGCGTTAAGATAGTTGTTTACCGTCTCGGAAGTGCAATCGATGCTTTCCGTTGCCTTAGAATTTATCAGTCTGTTCGCGATAAGTCTCGCTGTAATGTTACTTATATTAAATTCACGTGCCAATCCGTCGAAATCCGCTTTCTTATTGGCAATCATCCATTTCGCCATGAAATATACCCCTGTTCAAACTTAATTCATTATGAACAGTATAACACTGTTTGATATGAAAAAACCGCCTGAAACTTTTCAAGTCTCAGGCGGCTTATTATAATTCTTATCAATCCTTCTTAGCGAAGAATGTCTTGAACTTAGTCTTAAGGTCAAACCACATCGGTGAAGCGATGAAGATTGATGAATATGTACCGCAGATTACACCTACCATAAGAGGAAGAGCGAACATCTTGATATCCGCTACACCAAAGATGTAAAGCGCAAGTACTGTGAAGAAGGTTGTAGCTGATGTGAACAAGCTTCGTGTGATAGTCTGTGACACGCTGTTATTAACAAGCTGAGCCATTTCCTTCTTACCTGTTGCAATGTGCAAGTTCTCACGGATACGGTCGAAAGTAACGATAGTATCGTTGATCGAATAACCGATGATGGTAAGAACAACCGCGATGAATGTGTTACCTACGGAAATTCTTGAAATAGCATATGCAACAACAACTATAAGTGCATCGTGTGCAAGAGCTATGATAGCGGCTGCACCGAACTTGATATCCTTAAATCTGAACCAGATATAGATAAGCATAAGGATAAG
This sequence comes from Butyrivibrio sp. XB500-5, assembly GCF_003625505.1. Classification (NCBI taxonomy): domain Bacteria; kingdom Bacillati; phylum Bacillota; class Clostridia; order Lachnospirales; family Lachnospiraceae; genus Butyrivibrio; species Butyrivibrio sp. XB500-5. The sequence goes on along the minus strand of NZ_RAIS01000003.1, from coordinate 222,252 downwards.
TGCGATAAGAAGTGACTTAACAGCATCTACTCTCATCTCGCTGCTTATTGTTGAGCTGATTGTCTCAGCAGCGATGTTCTCAGCACTTACACCATACTTCTCTTCAAACAACTTCTCAACGGCTTTTCTCTGATCGATATCCATTGTAGCGCTCTTGAAGATAACCTGGTTGGTTCCGGAAACTCTCTGATGAAGAACTTCCTTAACTCCTGTTGCCTCTTTGATAGCAGGAATCATGTCGTTCTCAATCTCTGCAACAGTGTACTCTTTATCAAATGTAACATTTGTTGATGTACCGCCTACAAAATCAAGACTGTAGTTAAATGCTCCCTTACCCTGTGAAGAGTTAACAGCCATGAATACGATACCGATAGCAATAACGATGCAAGAGATCGCATAGAAGAGCTTTCTCTTTCCAACGAAATCAAATACCTTAACGGGCTTAGCCTTGCCGTAAAGAACAGGGCTCTGAAGTCCGAGACCGTAGAAGATATTGGTAATAACTCTTGTTACAACAAGCGCTGTGAACATTGAAAGGATGATACCAAGCATAAGAGTCTCGGCAAATCCCTTGATAGGTCCCGTACCGCCTGCTCTAAGAACGATCGCTACGATAAGTGTTGTGATGTTACCGTCAAGGATTGAAGAAAGCGCCTTGTTATATCCGCTCTTTCTTGCTTCATCAACAGCCTTACCTGATGCAATCTCCTCTCTGATTCTTGCAAATACAAGAACGTTGGCATCAACCGCCATACCGATTGAAAGGATGATACCTGCAATACCGGGAAGTGTAAGTGTTATATCAAATGCGGAAAGTAAGAATACAATAAGTCCGCTGTAGAATCCAAGTGCAAGTGTAGCTGAAAGACCAAGTATTCTGAAGAATACGATCATGAAGATTGCGATAAGCGCAAATCCTACAGCTGCAGCAATAAGTGATGTATTGATAGCCTCAGATCCAAGCTGAGCACCTACTACGTTTGAACGAAGCTCTTTAAGCTCAAGCTTAAGTCCACCGATACGGATCATAGAAGCAAGATTCTGAGCTGCCTCAAATGTCTTCTCACCTGTGATGATCGCCTTACCGTCTGTAAGAGCAGCCTGAACAGCGGGAACGCTTATAAATCTTCCGTCATAGTAGATACCGATAGTATCTCTATTGTTATTGAATGCCTTGGTTGTTGCCTCGGCAAATGCCTTCTTGCCTTCCTCGTTAAACTCAAGAGAAACAACGGGCTCTGATGCACCGTGCTGATCCTGCTGAGCCTTAACCTCAGATACTACTACATTTTCACCCTTAAGGATGATAGAACCTTCGGCCTCAAGCTCTTCAATTGTCTTGTTGAGCTGATAACCGGGCATAACACCTTCTTCAAGTGTCATGTTACCTTCCTCGTCGGTTGTAATACCTGAATGATATGTGTAGTTCTCATTGCCGTCCTTATCAAGGTGAGCAATGAAGTAAAGCTTACCGGGCTGTCCGAGATCCTTAAGGATAGTGTTGGCATCTGTCACACCGGGAATCTCGATGTTGATTCTGTTAGAACCTTCCTGATAAACCTGAGCCTCTGTGCTGTAATTATCTACACGCTGCTGGAGCTTGTAGATAGTATCTGCCATATCCTCTTTGCTCGGATTTTCTTCTCCGTCTACTTCGTACGTGATACTTACGCCGCCTGCGAGATCGAGTCCCAAATCGATACTGGACAATGAGCCTGACTTATCTGCTCCGAGTCCGAATACTGCTGAATAACCGATTCCCCCTAAAAGAGCTAACATAATGATCAGCGCAGGAATCCACTTTAAGCGTTTCATTATAATATTCCTCCCATATAATAATTGCTATTATTCGGCCAACGCCGCTTTTATCATAATCGCACACTCAATTCGCTTCCTCTGAAGCTCACATCCGTGCTTATATGTTGCATTGATATCCCCGTTGAAATTATATGCATTGGCAGCACATCCGCCGCTGCAATAATATCTGGCAAAACATTTTTCACACTCGGGTCTTGAATAAACATTGCTCTTCTTGAATTTATCGCGAATGTCATTCCTTGTGATACCGTCGTATACGTTACCCATGATGAAGTCTTCGTTACCTACAAACTGATGGCAGGGATAAAGGTCACCCCAAGGAGTAACTCCGAGATATTCACATCCCGATCCGCATCCCGACAATCTCTTGGCAACACATGGGCCACCCTCAAGATCTATATTGAAATGGAAGAAGTTAAAGCCTTTTCCTTCCTTATGTCTCTCAATATAATACTTGGCAAGCTTATCATATTCATCACAGATAACCGGAATATCCTCATCCTTGAATGAATACCAATCTTCAGGCTTAGCCACAACGGGCTCAACCGAGATCTGCTTGAAGCCTAGCTCTACAAGGTGCTTAACATCCTCGGAAAAATCGAGGTTGTTATGAGTAAAGGTTCCTCTTACAAAGTATCTGAGCTGGTGTCTGCTCTCCGCAACCTTTTGGTACTTGGGAACTATATCATCATAGCTGCCCTGTCCGCCGCGCCTGGGACGCATCGCATCGTTAACTTCTTTTCTTCCGTCAATCGAAAGGACTATATTGCCCATCTCTTTATTGACGTATGAGAGTATCTCATCATTAAGAAGTGTACCGTTGGTTGTTATAGTAAAGCGGAAGTTCTTGTTATGTTCTTTCTCAAGGCTTCTTCCGTACTCAACAAGCTTTTTGACAACTTCCCAGTTAAGAAGAGGCTCACCGCCGAAGAAGTCTACTTCAAGGTTTCTGCGACTTCCCGAATTCTTAACAAGGAAATCAAGTGCAGCCTTACCCACTTCTTCACTCATGAGAGCTTTTCTGCCATGATATTCGCCCTCATCGGCAAAACAGTATTTGCATCTAAGATTACAATCATGTGCAACATTAAGGCAAAGCGCCTTAACTACCGTCTCTCTGTTCTGGAAATCATCCACATAATTCTCATATACATCGTCTGTATAAAGAACCTGGGAAGCTCGGAGCTCCAAGAGTTCCTCGATGGCTTCCTTAATATCATCCTCGGAATATCTTGATGAAATATCCGTATCCTTCAATATATCTGTAAAAAGAGAATCCTTAAGCTCCGCAGAAACTTCCGTTTCATCCTCGGGCGCTTCCGCTGTACCGAATCTGCCCTTAAGCTTCTCCTCTACGACCTTAACAAGATCAAAAACTACATCATCAACAACGTGAACCGATCCGCTGTTTACATCAAGAACAATGTTGTAGCCGTTGTTCCTATATGCGTGAATCATAAAATCTCCTAGTCATGAAAAGGGTAAGCGCAAACATAGGGCAGCGACCTAGGCCGCTGCCCGTTAAACGTCTACCCGATAAATCTTTTGCAAATTATTTGCTAAGCTGCTCGCAGCTCTGATTTCCTACTGTGCAGGAAGTCTTGCAAGCTGACTGGCATGATGTCTGGCACTCGCCGCATCCGCCCTTCTTCATAGACTCTTTAAGATTTCTTGTAACCAAAGACTTTACGTGCTTCATTATATTTATGCCTCCTACTTGAAAACGTATCATACAATATCGTTTTTCGAGTTTATTAGTCGTCCTAGTATACCATATATTTTTGAATTATTAAAGCGTTTCTTCTTCCTTGGGCTTATTTACTACAAGAAGAACTTTGGTGATACGATTCCTCTTGATTCCGCGCGCCGTAAGAGTAATTCCGTTATCCAAAGTGGCGGTTTCACCGTATCTGGGAAGCCTGTCGAGATTCTCGATCATAAGTCCGCCGATGGAATCGTAATCCTCCGATGAGAGCTCCGTTCCGAGTGCGTCATTGATATCCGTGAGCTTCATATTACCTTCAACAAGATATCTGTTTCCGCCAAGATCCTTGATAAGCTCCGCTTCATCAAGATCGTACTCGTCTCTGATTTCTCCTACAATCTCTTCAAGAAGATCCTCAAGAGTAATCATTCCGACCGTCGTTCCATACTCAGACAATACAAAAGCAACGTTCTGAGTCTTTTCTCTCATCTCCATCAAAAGATCCGCAGTCTTTTTATACTCATAAGTATAATAAGCTTTTCTGAGGTGATCTTTTATCTTGAAATTCTCCTTATCCTTGATAAGAAGAAGATCTTTGACATTTATAAGTCCGATAACATTGTCCTGATCGCTTCCGTCGTAAACGGGGATTCTGGTGTACATATCCTCTTTAAAAGCTCTCATAACCTCGCTGTAATCGGCATCCGAGCTTACGCAGCTCATATCAATTCTCGGTATCATAATATCTTTTGCCAGAGCATCGCTGAAATCAAATACGTTGTAGATGATCTCTTTCTCTCCGCTCTCAATGACACCGTCCTCATGGCTTACGTCAACGTAAGTCTTGAGCTCGTTCTCGGTCATGGACTGTCTGCTTGTCGTATCGACTCTGAAGAGCTTAAGTATCGCCGTCGCTATGCCGTTTATCACAAAGGAAAAAGGCTTCATCACGGCCATTACAAAAATAACGCTTCCGGCGTACCAAAGTGCCATGTTCTCCGCATAAGCGGTGGCAACCGTCTTGGGAATGATCTCACCTAAAATAAGAACAATAAGTGTTAGTATTCCCGTTCCCAGTCCTATGGCAAAGCTTCCGAAAAGATCTGTCACAAACACTGTCATAAGCGCCGAAGCACTTAAGTTAACAATGTTATTGCCAATAAGAATGGCAGAAAGCATCTTCTGCGTATCTTCACATATATCGAGAACCTTTTGTGCTCTTTTATTGCCTTCGTCAAGAAGTGCTTTGATCTTGACTCTGTTCACGGTCATAAATGCTGTCTCCGCCGATGAAAAAAAGGCAGATAAAAGAATCAGCACGATCAGTATGATGACCCTGATAACATGAATATTCAAATAGAATCCTCCTTATCCGATAGGATTGCTGTAGAACTCTTCAAACTCTTCGTATCCCTGCTCTGTAAGCTGCTGTTTCTGGAATTTCTTGTTCTTATTCATTCTGACAACAAGAACCTGCTTACCTGCAGCTCTGTCCTTCTGTGCCTTGGAGATGATCTCCTGAAGCTTCTCTCCGCGGATTCCTTTCTCAATAAGGAAAGCAACTTTGGAACTCTCACCGGGGATCTTGAAGCCTTCATCCATCATGATCATGATGATACGCTCAAATCCGATCGAGAATCCGCATGCGGGTGTATCCTGTCCGAGGAACTTACCTACCATCTTGTCGTATCTTCCGCCACCTCCGCAGCTTCCGCCGTACTGAGGCATTGATACTTCAAATATAGTTCCGGTATAATAGCTCATTCCGCGCACAAGTGTGGGATCGAATACCATTTCAAACTGCGCAGCCTTGGTGCCTTCTACGCTGTTAATTATCTCTTTCAGACCTTCTCTTACGTCTTCCTCAAAGAAGTCTCCGAGTTTATCGGCGAGAATGCCGATAGCTTCTACACCGCTCTTACCTTCGATTATCTTAAAAAGCTCAGTGTATTTCTCGATCTTCTCGACATCTTTGGCATCGGATGAAATCTCTCCGCCGCCAAGATACTTCTTAAGCTCTTCCTCAACGCCTTCAAGACCGATCTTGTCCATCTTATCCAAGATAATGAAAACATCGTCGTACCGGTCCTCGGTAAATCCGCTGTAAGCAGCCATAGCCTTAAGGATTCTTCTGTCGTTGATACGGATCTTGAAATCCTTAAAACCGAGTCTTCCGAGTGTGGTTGTAGTTGCAAGGATAAGCTCGATCTCTGCAAGATTACTTGCTTCTCCCAAAATATCTATATCGCACTGCATGAACTGACGATATCTGCCCTTCTGAGGTCTGTCGGCTCTCCAAACATTTCCCATCTGAAGCGCCTTGAAAGGTGCGGGAAGTTCATTGGCGTGATTGGCATAAAAACGAACGAGCGGAACAGTAAGGTCGTAACGAAGACCTGAATCCGTAAGATCGTTTTCTTCCTTGGCCTCTGCAAGATTGAGTTTCTCTCCGCGCTTCATTACTTTGAAGATGAGTTTCTCGTTCTCGCCGCCCTGCTTACTGTTGAGGTTGGCAAGTGACTCTACGCAGGGAGTCTCTATAGATGTAAATCCAAATTCAGCATAAGTCTTTTTGATGATACCTATGCAATAATCTCTAAGTTTCATTTCTGAAGGGAGTATATCCTTCATTCCGGTAACCGGTTTTTTAATAAGTGCCATTTCTAACCTTCCTTATCGTATAATCAAGCATAAATTTTACACTTATAAACAAACCTTTGCAATGTTTTTAATCATGAGAAATTATGCTCCTGCAAGAATTCGATAAACTGTGCTTCAGGCATGGGCCTTGCATAAAAGAATCCTTGTATGTGATCGCAGCCGAGTCTTATTAGCTGTTTGGCCTGTTCGCCTGTTTCCACGCCTTCTGCCACGATCTCTTTTCCGAGTGACTTGATCAGCTTTATCATATTCAGCATTACCATATATGATACTTCCGATTCAAACGCCGCCTGAACAATGCTCTTATCAAGTTTAAAGAGATTAACGGGCACAGTCGCTATTCTTGAAACATTGGAGTATCCGCTTCCGAAATCATCCATGGAAAAAGCTATTCCGGCTTTCGTAAGTTTCTTGACATTGTCGTCTACTGCAGACGTGATCTCTTTTTCCCAGGTCTCAGTAATCTCAAAGTTGATCTTATCGGTGCCTATGCGATATTTCTTCAAAGTACTGAGTACACTGTCCGCAAGGTTGGTCTGAATGCAGTCAACGACCGAGAGATTAACCTCGACGTACTTAATACCAAGGTCAAGTACATTGGTCGCAGCAAGCATTTCGCAGACCGAGCTTAGTACGAATCTGTCTATTCCGAGGACCGTTCCGTTTCTCTCCGCGATCGGAATAAATATGGCGGGAGAAATGAATCCGAATTGATGATCGCGCAGTCTTACAAGCGCTTCGCAGGTATCGAACTTACCTGTAAGCGGTGAATAAATCGGCTGATAATAAACTTCCAAAAGTCCGTTTTCAACGGCTCTTCTTACTATACCGTCAATCTTTTTGTCATGCTCTGCGTACTTAAGATTAAGATCCGATACGCGAAGAACTTCTCTGTTCTGGCGTATCAGCATCTTTTTCATCTCATCTCTTACTTCCGTATACTTCTCCATGTCACCGACTTCATCGGGGAAGCCGATGGCAAAAGGACTTTCCGTAAATCTTATATCATCATCCTTAAGTGACCACGGGTCTTTAAACCTTCTTCTTATCTGCTCCGCAAGTCCCGCTATCACTTCATCTTCTGGATTGATATCTTCAAGAAGCAGGATGAACATTCCTTCTTCCGGGTAAAAGAGCGAAGCATCGGGATATATTCTCTTAAGATATGTCGCCATCTGTCCCAGCAGATTGGAAGACGCCTCAACGGATTCACTTCCTATTATCTCGGGAAGTCTGTCTATATTGATTCCGAAAACGGTAAATCTTTTCTTCTGTAAAAGATTGGTATAAACCGCGAAATTAAGCGCGTTTCTTGTTCCCGTTCCGGAAGTTCTTTCAATAAATTCACTTGGATTTTGGAAAGTATAAACGCACAGCAAAAGCGCAAGCGATGTACTAAACTCAAACGCCGCATAAGAACAGAAAAATATCTTAAGCGGAATTCCGGCTGCCATCATTGCATAATAGGTAATAAGAACTATAGCTTTCTCGCTGCTGACAGTCTTATAGAATCTGTAGATCAGATACGCCGCAAAAGCAAGATAAATAGCAGTGGAAATATTAACGGCGCCGGAGAAATAGCTTGTAAAATGCATATCTCCTTTTGCATCAAAGTAAAAGACATTTCTGGTAAACAGCGCAGAAAAAGTTGAGATGATAGAGCAGGTTGAAGGAATAAAAATTATCACGGCCTTCCACCATTTATCAACCTCTATTCTAAAGAGCGTCATTAGATAGCACATGGAAACAAGCGATATCAGATACATGAACGCCTTCTCAAGTACTGCAAGGAAGCAGTTGAAATTGTAGCTTATAAGTGTCTTGGCCCAATCCGAAGCAATCCAAAGGTTATGAAGTCCGCCGACGATATTTGCAAAGAGCACATAAAAGATGAGCATACCAAATATACGCCTTTGTCTGCCGTAATAATCCTCTTCCGATGAATGGATGATGAGTGTTATCACGCCAAGCACAATGGCGGCCATATTAAGACATATTTTAAAATCATGTGGTCTTAGCAGTTCTTCCATGGTCATCCCTTTTCAAAATAATCATCGATAAATCTCACATAAGAGCTGTCGCTCATGGGCTCGCCCAGATAATCTCCGATAAGGAAATCGCACCCGAGGCGCTCCGCCATCTCTTTTTCCTCCTTGGATCTAATATCCGAGGCGCATACAAAGATGCTGATATCATGGAAAAGATTGACGATGCCCTGTGCAAGCTTATACATCTGCTCTGAGCCGATCGCGTTTCTGATAACTTCAGGCGAAATATTTACCTGCAATATGGGAAGCGAGATTATTCTCGAAAGATTACCGTATCCGCTTCCGAATCTGTCGACTATTATCGAGACCTTAAGGTCTCCGAGCATTCTGATATTTCTTTCCGCGATGGTATTCATCGTGGTAAGGCAGGTCTCTGACAATTTAAGACTTATCCATGACGGCTCAGCCTTTTCTTCTCTGAGAATTCTCTTAACTCTTCTTACAAAGTCGTTTCTTGATATCTCACCCTGACACATTCCGACGATCGCTCTGTATTTTCCGTTCTTGTCTCCGCCGTTCCAGAATGCAAGCGATCTCGCCGCCATGCGAAGTACGTACTCATCGGTATCCATTATCGTCTGTGTCGTGCCTATATCGGGAATGTGGCTTCTTACATCAATCTCTTTTCCGTCTTTGTCATATAAAAAACAGATCGCATCGGCGTTGTAGTTGATCTTATATATCTTGGACATAAGAGGCTGGAACTTGACCACTGCTTTCTTCGCATCAAGGTTCTCTCTCGCCATATAATCATAGTCTCTGAGAAGCATCTTTTCACCGTGATTCAAAGAATCCACATCGACCACAATGTCATTAAGCTCCTCTATCTCTTCCGTGATCATATCAACCTTGGCCATGAGCTCCGCAGCGCTCTTGTAGTGATCCGGATAATTCATTACAAAGCAGTGTCCGTCGATCTTAATGGTCATTCCGGATACATCAAATGACTTCTTTGTTCTCTGTGCAAGTTTCTCTGCAAGTGCCTTCGCATTTTTAACGTTGTCACTGTGAACCATTATCGCAAAGACATAATCGGAATATCTGTAGGTGTAAGTTGTGATCCTAAGCTCTTTTCTTCCGGCACGTTTAAGGTAATCGGCAATCTTTTTAAGCACCGCCTGAGCCTGCGAATATCCGATCTCCGAGCTGAGCGCTCTAACGTTGTCGATCGAAACAAAAACCGTATAATACGGGATATTTCTTTTTATCTTAAGATCTATTCCCTCAAAAAAGGCTTTCCTGTTGAGAATATTAAGATTCTCATCAACAAGCTCTCCGGGATTTTGAAGCGTTATGAATACAAGCGCAACACTGATCGCGCTATAGAAATTCTCGATAAGAATGTCGGGATTAAAGTATTGGAAAAAGACTCCGAAAAGAGAAAGTCCGACGTAGGCAAGAACTATCACCTTGGTCTTTAATCTCATGAGCTTGTCATATTTGAGTACCAGCAGGATACCAACACCCATGTAATAAAACGCAATGAGATAGAACATTATGATAAGGTTGTCTCTTTGATACAGACCCTCTTTGGTGTAATGGAAAAGAATAGGATGAAACCAGTTAATGACAACAAGAAGTATTCCGAGCATGAACCCGAAATAAAGTCCGAAAAAGCCTTTTAACGTCCTCATATCAAAGAAAATATCAAGGACTGACATGATATACAAAAGATAACAGATACCCGACCCCAAATGTGCAATGAAATATACGGATCCGCATACCATCTCAAGCGGATTGTACCATGGGGCATCGAATGGGTGAATCTGAAGCGTCGATTCTATACATTCGGAAAGCGTAGAAGCCAAGACAGCAAAAAAAAGCAACGAGTAAGCCCTCTGTCTGTAAGCGGGTACTCGCCGTCTGGACAGAGAGGTAATTGCGATCGTTGCTAAAGTACACAAGGCGCATATATCAAAGTAATAGTTATAATGCATGCTTGGTCCTCGACACTAAAAGCATTCCGTCACTAAAATACGTTACCAATATTATACTTCTTTTTAGTCAATATTGATACGATATTGAGCAAATAAATCTATACTTTCAAGCCTATTTGCAAAGTCGCCTTTTGCATTCATCTTGGGCCAATCTTGCAGATAGATCTTGTCGTCCTTGTTAAGGGGCTTAATATCGATCTCAAATGCTGCGCAGCCGTTGGCGCCCATGAATCTGTCGAGCCCAACTTCCCACTTTTGTCCGGTGTAGAAATTATCGGCTATTATCTCGCCGTCTTTCTTGATGACCGCGCTGTCTCCCGCATAAGCTATGTGCATGAAAAGTTCGTTCATATGCGGCATTTTACCGCTGATCTTTATTATGCCTTTTCCGTTTTCGAACTCAAAAGAAGCTTCTGCGTCATTTCCAAACGATTCCTTGCACTCATATATCGCAAATGCATCACCGTCCGTAAATGTACTGCCGGCATCGCCTTTTTTGCTGCATGTAAAATTAGCGGGCTCCTTTTTAAGCTCGGGATATACTCTAAACGAAGGCTTTTTGTTTTCGCCTTTTGCCACATCAAAATAAAGCTGCACTTTGCCGTCATTTCCGGTAACGGGCATACCCTCCGAGATCACAAGGTGCTCTTTTTTACCTATAACAACTTTGGACGATGCAAGTGCTTCGCCTCTTGTAAGAACAATGATCTTATTTCCTTTGGCATCTCCTTCAATGTCAAAAGAAACTTCTCTGTCAGTATCGGTGTAGAAGACATATGCTTTATGTCCTTTGCCGTCGACATCGTTTATTATGCACATGGGAGTGGCATCTATCGTAATGAGCGCACTATCGCCTATAGGCATACCAAACGGGTAAAAGAAAAAATCACCGTCTGCGATATCTCTTTTGGCAAAAGAAGCAAGCTCGCTTCCGTCCTCTTTGTACGCCGTCGGCGCTATATCCTTATGGAGCGCCATCTTATAGCGTCTCTGATAATTATTTACAAAAAGATATCCGCTGTTATACGCATTTCCCTTGGAATCTTTTCTTTGCTTGTATCTTACGGAAGTACGAAGATCCGTTAGATTTGTGGGCTTAAGAGGATTGCCCGGCTGCTCCGTATAAGGCATGTCGCAGAGATCATCGCCGAAATCATGTATAAAGCTTGCGATCATCCTGACTTCTCTGTAGGTATCCTCCATCTGACCGTACTCTCTAAGGGGAGCATTGAAGTCATAGGAATATGCGGGAAGATCATTGGGGTATCCTGATTCTCTCGTCTCCTGAAGAGTCGTAAGCTTTCCCTTCGGATTGGTTCCGCCGTGATACATATAATATCCAAGGAGATTGGCGCCACAGCCTATCTTGGTCATTGTCATTGCAGCAGTATCAAGCCCTGTCGCGATAGGTCTTCTGTGATGCGTCACCTGAAGTCCTCCGCCGAGCTCAGCCGTAAGGAACGGGAATTTATCCTGATCAAATGTGATACCGACGCCGAGTCCGTAGTCGGAACCGATGTTGTGATCGTTCCTCTCTCTCGTGAAAATATAGTTGCCGCTTGGCTCTATCTCAGTGAGTCTTTGATCCCACGGAGCCTCGCAGTATCCGCCCATAACAGGGACCATTCCGCCCGTAACAGCTCCGCCCCAGCCGGTTGCCGTATATAAAGGCGCATCAAAGCCGATCTCCAAGGCCATAGCCTTAAGAGTCTTCATGTGCTGCTCGCCTTCTTCTCCGGTCTTTCCGCCGCAGTGTCCGTATTCGTTTTCAATCTGGATGCCTATTATAGGACCGTTGTCCTTGATAAAAAGACCTTTCACCTGCTCAAAGGTCTTTTCATAGAAAGTCCTTACATGCGCAAGATACTTGGGATCGTCGGTCCTCACTTCATAGCCGTTTTCTTCTCCGTCCTTTAAAAGCCAGTCGGGGAATCCTCCGTTTCTGGCTTCGCCGTGTGCCCACGGACCTATCCTAAGTACGTTGTAAAGGCCGCATTTCTTAACGGTCTCAAGGAACTCTCTCAGATCCCTGTCGCCCGTAAAATCAAATTTTCCTTGGATCTCCTCATGGTGTATCCAGATAACATAAAGCGAAATTATATCTATCCCGCCGGCCTTCATCTTAAGGAGTTCCTGCTCCCAATACTTTTTGGGGCATCTTGAAAAATGCATCTCGCCCATCATGGGGTACCAGCGCTTTCCGTCCACCAGAAGGCTTACGGGGTCAAAAGAAATCTTGGAGTCTTTATCTATATGCATAAAATAACCTCATCAAATTCATCAAAAAAGTTTACGAAAAGATCAGCACTCTGTGCTCTTTCGAAGCATGATCTCGTGGTTCTTAAGTCTCTGGCTTGAAACCGTCTCACCTTCTATGCTCCTTATAAGAGCTGACGCCGTGACAGCTCCCAGGTTTCTGTCGTTAAAGCGAAGTGATGTGACAGAAGGTATTGAATTTTCCAAAAAGGTACTGTCATAAAAAGATGCGACCTTGATATCTTCAGGGATCCGAACGCCCGCTTCCGAGCACTTTGCCAGCACTTCTCCGACAAATCCGTCATCCATACAGACAATGCCTTCGACATCCTTCTTAAAGATGTCTTTTATCGCATCATCAAGCTTTTGCGTGTTCTCGATATCAAGATAGACTATTCCCTCGTCGATCTTAAGTCCGATCTTCTCATGCGCATCGCGGAATGCCTTAAACCTTGTCCTTGTGATTATATGGTTCTTGGAGCCTCCTATGAGAGCAAGCCTTGTCAGGCCTTTTCCCAAAAGATATTCGACAAGCTCCACACACGCATCATAGTTATCATTGTCTATCCATAGTATGTCCTGATAATCCGTGCTTCCGACAACCACAAACGGAACGCCGCGCTCCTTTAAGTAAACCGCAGGAACATCGTCAACAAGCGTTCTTGTGAGGATAGCTCCGTCAACCTTATGGTTTTCGACTATTCTCTTTAGACCGGTGATATTGTCTTCCGCTGCCATCGTGAGCATGATGTCATAGCCGTAATTGGCTGCGATCTCTGCGATACCTACGATGAGCTTTTGGAAAAACGGGATTTCCATGGCGCTGTAGTCATCAGGCCAGACAACCGCCAGATTATAAGTCCTTTGATTACCTGAATACTTCTGATTGGCAAGCGCCTTTGCCATCATATTGGGCTCGTAGTTATTTTTTTCCACATAATCCATCACCTTATCCTTGGTACCCGAGCCTATCCTTCCTTTTCCGGAGATAGCTCTTGAGACCGTTGTCTTTGAGATTCCAAGGGCATTGGCGATATCTGATATCGTGATCTTTTTACCGGACATATCATTACCTCGTGGGGGACGAAGCAAGTGCCCAAGGCTCTATCAACCTTTAACGGCACCGCCAGTAACACCTTCAACATAGTACTTCTGAAGGAACATGAACAGTAAAGTAACGGGAATGGATATAAGCACGCCACCGGCGCAGAATCTTGTGAAATAACCCTGGTAGTCATTGGTCCATACCCATCTTGTCATCGCAACCGCTACGTTGTAGCTGGGATCATGTCCGAAAGCTACATAAGAAGCAAATACGTAGTCACACCAAGGTGCCATAAATGCTACCAATGCGGTGTAGATAATGATGGGCTTGATTATAGGAAGGATCATGGAAACGAAGATCCTTGCTCTTGACGCTCCGTCAATCCTTGCAGCTTCATCAAGAGCCTTGGGAATAGTATCAAAAAAGCCTTTGCAGACATAATACTGCATTCCGCTACTTGCTACCGTAACAAGGATAAGTCCCGGAACCGCGCCTCCCTGAGTAAGTCCAAACTGCTTTAACAGGAAGTACAGACAGATCATTGTAAGGAATCCCGGGAACATTCCAAGTATAAGCCAGAATCTCATAAGGAATGTACGTCCCGTAAATCTCATTCTTGAAAGCGCATAGCTTACACAGAGAATGATGATAGTCTGGAACAGTGTTACAAAAAACGCGATAATAAGCGTATTGGCATACCATCTTACATAATTGGTCTCTCCCGAAAACAGGAATTTATAGTTATCAAGCGAAAATGACTTAGGCACAAGATAATTAACCATTCCGCCGTATTCCGTGGCATAGCTTCTAAAGCTCTGAAGCACAAGTCCCACAAACGGGAACAGCCAGATAATACTTATAAGTATAAGGACCACATAGGTCACTGCATTTTCGATCGCTCTTTTCTTTTTCATTATTGGAATCCCTCCTCATCACGTACAGACGGAAGCCTGTTGTAAACAGATAACATAACAACGGCGGTAACGATAAATACCATGATACCGATTACGGCTGCCATCTTGTAATTGGTCTCGTTTACGGTCATCTTATAAAGCCATGTAACAAGAAGATCCGTATTTCCCGCATTGCCCTTAAGGCTCATGGACTGCGGTCTTCCCTGAGTGAGAAGATAGATTACGTTAAAGTTATTTAGGTTACCCGTAAACTGGGTAAGAAGATAAGGACCTGTTACAAACATCATGTACGGAAGCGTGATGCTCTTAAACATCTGCCATCCACTGGCTCCGTCTATCCTTGCGCTCTCATAGAGGTCCTCGGGGATATTCATGAGAATACCCGTTGTGATAAGCATCATGTAAGGAATACCGATCCAGATATTGACTACAAGGATAGTTATCCTTGCAAGCATCGGATCTGCCCAGAACGGGATGTAACTATTTATGACACCCCATTTTATGAGGTATCCGTTTATAAGTCCGTCGGGCGCAAACAATCTCATGATATACAAAAGAGATACGAACTGCGGAACGGCTATCGTAAGTACGAGGATCGTTCTCCACAGTTTTTTGAATTTAATGCCTTTTTTGTTGATGAGCATTGCAACCCCAAGTCCTAGGAAATAGTCAACGAACGTAGCAAGAAATGCCCACACAAGTGTCCATGCCAAAACTCTTACGAAAGTATAGCCCATTCCCTGACTTCCGAATGATAAGATATTCTTAAAGTTATCCAGTCCTACCCAGGTAAAAAGATTGGACGGTGACTGGTGATTCTTGTCGTAGTTGGTAAATGCGACGAGGATCATAAATGCTATGGGAAGCACCGTAAACACAAAAATTCCCGTCACCGGAATGGCGAGAAGTGTCTTATGGAAATTCTCATCAAAAAGAGACATGAAGACGGCTTTATTCGTAGGAAGAGTCTTTCCTTCTTTTAGCAAAAGCTCCTCTTTGCGATTCTCTTTTACATTCAGATACCAGATAGCTATCAGCGCCATAACCGCAAACACGCTAAGGACACCGAACAGTAGGATCAGGAAACTGTTGTCTCCGTATACGGTCTTTCTTCCTACTTTCTGTGTCAGAGTTGTTCCGAGAGTATTTATCTTGGAAATATATCCCCATCCAAAGCCTGCCATGTATACGACAAAAGCAATCTCGCATAACAAAAGCGTCACCCCTATGAGGATCTGCCCTCTGAGGATCGGACCCAGACCAAATATAAAGTATGACAATCTGGTCTTTATATCCCCTTCTTTAAAAGTAGTTCCTATCTCCCTTAACCCTGAAAGAAGCGCGTTCTTTTTCTTTTCCTTGGTACCCCGTGCCATATTCAGCTCCTTTTCTTTTAATTGCTCTTAATTATTATATAGGCTCGGAAACATTACGAATCCGAGCCCACATAGTCTTTTTATCCGTTTAATTATTTAGCGTAACTCTCACATGTTGTCTGGAAATCTGAAAGAGCCTTGTTGAGATCGTCATCACTTGATGCTGCTGAGATCTCTCCTGCGATAACAGAATCTCCGAGTGACTTGGCAAGATCCCAGTACTCTCCGGGATACTGTCCCTGAGGGATTGTGTACTGAAGCTGATCTGCAAGTGCTGAAAGAGCTACATCGGCTTTAACAACGTCAGACTGCTGAGCTTTGAGGTTTGAAGGTCCCCAGTTAACTGCTTCGTATCTTGCAAGCTGAACTTCTTCGCTTGAAAGGAACTCTGCAAGTGCATCACATACAGCGAGCTTGTTCTCATCTTCCTGAGGCTTAACACCAAGAAGCTTGAATCCACCGAATCCGCTCATCTGATATGTCTTGCCGTCTGCTCCCTCGAATGAAGGAAGCTTAGAACATGCGTAGTTGTCACCGAATACTTCCTTAACAGCCTCGGCATCCCATGTTCCGTCTACGATAGCACCAACGTCTGTTGCATTGCTGATAGCTGAACCGTTCTTGAAAGCCTTTGAAGATGTAACCTCGATGATCTCCTTAAGAGCTACAACACCTTCAGGTGATGCATAAGAAGCATTGCACTTTGTAAAGTTACCGGCATCGTCAGTCTCATATGAGAGCTGAGCGCCTGCTCCGAAGAAGAATGCTGTCTGATACCAACCGGAATTAGCTTCAAAGTAGAAGTTCTTTCCTGCTGCCTCACAATCAGCAATGATACCTTCAAGTGTTGAAGGATCCTTTACAACGCTCTTGTCATAATAAAGGAAATATCCGTTATCGGAAGTGATGGGATAAGCATAGAGCTTCTCACCAACTGTAGCTGCCGCAACGGCACCGGCGTCGTTCTCAGCCTTAACCTTCTTGGCATTCTCAGGCTCAACTTCCTCAAGTGCTCCTGCTGAAACAAGTCTTGCGATCTGGTCCTGAGCAAATACATAGATATCGGCACCTGCCTTAACGTCTGTGATCATATTGCCGGCTGCATCGCCTTCACCTGTAGCTTCAACATTGAATGTATATCCGTCAAATTCGGGATGTGCTTTCTTAAATTCATCGATCTGTGCATTTGTGAAATCAACAACCGCATCAGCAACCCAGATTTTAACCTCACCACTACCAAAGTCGCTCTTCTTGCCACCGCATCCGGTAAACAATGTAGCTAAGACTGTAGCAGCCATCAAAACTGAAACCAATCTCTTTTTCATTTTAAACCCTCCATAGTTGACATTCCGCTCGCACGTTATTGCGCAAACGGTTGCTCTAAAATTAGCTTATGACCCAGACGGTTTTTTGTCAATAAAGCACATTCTATGATTATTTCTTTGTCAATTTATATAAAATGCATATTGACTTTTTTGATTTTCGGTATCGTTACCGGTAACGTTTCCCTATTTCCCGCTCAAAACTCACGTTTTAAGAAATAAACCCCATTTTGTGCTATCTTTCCCATATTGCTCATGTCAAAAAGTTTCTTCATGAGTTCCGGAACGGAAATCTCGATTCCTCTCTCAGAAATCTTCTCCATAATGCCGGAAGAAGAAATCGGAATTACGTCAACACTTTCAAGAATCGCGGTTTCAAGGGTTTCTTCGGGATCTACATGCTCCGAAACAGATCCGGGGAACGTTGTTAACGCCTCGTTTTCATTGTCATCTTCCCACATTGCGTCCCCGGAGGATATGGATTTCGATCCGGTTTGAGTAGCCACAGCAGGCATCTGAAGCGCTCTGTTTTGCGACGCCGCACGGTTCCTGACATGCCAGAGCCTGTCGATGACATCATTTACATCAATAACCACACCGGCGCCCTGACTTATCAGGTAATTGCAGCCATCGCTAAGTCTGTCTGTCAGCCTTCCCGGGCATGCCAAAACCTCTTTCCCCTGTTCAAGTGCAGTATCCACCGTAATCTGCGTTCCGGATTTACGTCTTGCTTCGACGACTACAACGACATCAGATAGCGCGCTGATTATCCTGTTTCTCATAGGAAAAAAGTTGGCTTTGGGCTCAGTTCCCGGCGGATACTCCGATATCACTCCTCCGCTAAGGCACAGTTCCTCATACACATCTCTGTTGTCATCGGGATAGCAAACATCCACGCCGCTTCCGACGATCGCATAGGATGCACCTCCGGCCTGAAGTGCCGCCTTTTGGCTGATCCCATCAACTCCTCTTGCCATTCCGCTTATGACCTGAACTCCCGCAAAAGCAAGTCCTCTTCCGATCTGCCTTGCCATATACCTTCCGTACTCAGAGCACATTCTGGCTCCGATAATGGCTACAGCCGGCTTATCCGGATTGGGCAATCTTCCCTTCACGTACAACGCAAACGGCGGGTCTTCGATATTCTTTAGTTTCTCGGGATACTCATCATCTATTCTTGAAATAAATTTAATCCCTTTATTTTCAAGCTTTCTTCTTTCTTTTTCAAAATCCCAGACATTTCTTGATTTTATAAGTGAATCAACTTGCTTTTCACTCAAAAACATCGAAAGCTCTTTTTTATCCATGCCATATATTTCCTTGCAGGTTCTGTCTCCGCAAAGAAGTTTATCTATTGATTTATTTCCTATTCCTCGTATGTTAAATAACCAAAGCGCGTAATCATTCTCAGTTAATTTTCCTGTCATTCACTTTCCTCTCTGCTGTTCCAATATTGTCCGTCGGACATTCTATAGCTAAAAGCCTCCATCAGATGTATCTTTTCTATTCTTTCGGAGCCGTCAAGATCAGCGATCGTCCTCGCAAGCTTAAGAATTTTATGATATGCCCTGGCACTTAGCTCCATCGTACAAAACGTATGCTCCATGAAAGCTTGCTCAACAGTTCCCAGCTTACAGTATTTATCTATCTCCTTCGGAGTCATCTGCGAGTTAAAAGAAATCCCGGTTCCCGCAAATCTCTCTTCCTGAATCTTTCTTGCTCTCATCACTCTTTCACGAATCTGTTTGCTTGATTCACCGGCTCTTTTGACCTTGCTTGAAAGATCGGCGATATCCACCTTAGGAACCTCCACGACTATATCTATCCTGTCTAATATCGGCCCCGAAATATGTGAGAGATATCTCTTGATCTCATGCGGAAGACACATGCACTTGTTTCTGTCGGGATAGTATCCGCACGGACAGGGATTCATCGCGCCGACAAGCTGGAAATCCGCGGGATAAGCATAATTCCCCTTGCTTCTTGTTATATTTACAACCTTATCTTCCATGGGCTGCCTGAGCATATCAATAAGCGACCTTGAAAACTCAGGCATCTCATCAAGAAAAAGAACTCCTCTGTGCGCGAGCGAGATGAGCCCCGGCCTCGGAAGTCCTCCACCTCCTACAAGCGCCGATTCCGTCACCATGTGATGAGTGCTCATGAAAGGTCTTTTTGTAATAAGCGCCTTGTTATCGGGCATTCTTCCCGCAACGGAATAAATTGTTGTAACTTCCATGCTCTCATCTTCCGACAACGGCGGAAGAATAGTAGGAATTCTCTTTGCTATCATGCTTTTTCCCGTTCCCGGAGGTCCCACCAGCAAAAGATGATGGAAGCCCGCCGCGGCTATCTCGGCAGCTCTTTTGGCTCCTGCTTGCCCGTTTATATCGGAGAAATCAAGCTTGTCATCATAGATATCTTTTTCGGTAAAAAGACTCTTTATATCAACCTTCGTCGGTGGAATAAGCTCGTCGCGCTCCTTCTCGTTCGCAGACAGATATGCTATAACTTCCTGAAGCGAACTGATTCCCACAATCTTCATACCGGGCACTACCGCGCCCTCTTTGGCATTCTTCTTAGGCAGGATTATCGTCTTGTATCCCTTGCTCTTAGCCTTAGTAACTATGGGAAGCGTTCCCTTTATCGGACGAATGTCACCATCAAGACCTATCTCGCCAAGAAATAGGATGTCTTTTACCGCTTCCTCTTTGATATCTCCCGTCGCTGTCAAAATACCAACCGCAATAGGCAGGTCCACAACAATTCCTTCTTTTCTTATAACCGCAGGTGAAAGGTTGACCGTAATCTTAGCAACAGGAACCTTGTATCCCACGTTCTTAAGCGCAACCTTAACTCTGGCGCCGGCCTCCTTCACATCACCGCTCATAAAGCCAACCATATTGAATCCGGGCAGCCCATCCGACACATCGACCTCAACCTTCATAATGTAAGAGTCAATCCCCCTAACGGCTCCCGAAGTAATTGAACTAAACATTTACTTCCTCTTTTCTCTTTTTAATTGTTCAAGCCTTTTGTCTTTTAAAAATCAATCTTGGGAAAAATCACCTCGAACGAAGTGACCTTCTTAAAGAATTATCACGATGAATAATGTATCAAATCTTGGTGGATTTGTAAATATCTGAACCAAAAACGAAACTGCCTCCCGGCGGCATATAATCGGCAATAATTACCGCCGCTACGCTCTTTTTTCTTTTCAGGCGGCGCATTCCTCGACTTTCGTACCGCCGCTACACTTGTTTTTCTCCTCAGGCGGTGCATTCCTCGACTTTCGCACCGCTGCTACGCTTGTTTTTCTCCTCAGGCGGTGCATCTGTCGACTTTTTTACGGGTTGCAGTGCCAAACCGCATTCCGGCCCGTATTCTCTCCTCGCAATTTACGGGTTGCAGCGCCAAACTTAATTTGCTCCCGTAAATCCACCCGAATTTTTACGGTTCCGCGAGCCCAACAGCATTCTGCCCCGTAGTCCCCCCACTCGCATCGTAGGTATTTCTGCCACATTATTCCTTTCCTGCTTGATCAACGAATTATCAGTCGAGAAAAAGAATTGTCAATCCTGCGCAAAGCGCACCGCGGAGCGGCTTTGGGATTGACAATCCTTTTCCGGCTAATAAACTACGCCCAAGCAGGAGCGGGATAAAGCGCTGCCATTCTCTGATTCAGATGTTGATCGCTCCTTGCAGGAAAGCAATAAAAAAGAGCCCAGCACCAAGTGCTAAGCTCAAATCTTGCCAATATGTGCATGCCGCCAATAACGCTTCCGCGGCGCACCACCTATCACCGCAGCATCTTGTTCTGCATGGTCTCGGGATCCTGCGCAAACTGAAGAGCCATCTCGCGAGATATCTTCTGCGCTCTGTAGAGATCGAGGATGGCGTCGTCCATTGTGATCATGCCCTGCTTCCTGTACGTCTGCATATAAGTAATAAGCTGGTGAGACTTGCCCTCACGGATAAGGTTTCTCACAGCGCTGTTTACGTGAAGCACTTCGAATGCGGCATTTCTTGAAACGCCGTCCGCTGAAGGAATGAGCTGCTGGGAAATGACTGCTTCCAGAACTCCCGCAAGCTGGATCCTGATCTGTTGCTGCTGATGAGAAGGGAATACATCGATAAGTCTGTCGACCGTATTGGATGCTCCGATGGTATGAACCGTTGAGAGCACCAGATGTCCCGTCTCAGCAGCAGTTATAGCTGTGCTTATAGTCTCAAGATCTCTCATCTCGCCGACAAGGATTACGTCCGGATCTTCTCTCAGCGCCGCCCTTAAAGCATTGGCATAGCTGTTTGAATCCGTTCCTATCTCCCTTTGGTTAACGATGGAGAGTCTGTGCTGATATGTGAATTCTATAGGGTCCTCAAGCGTTATAACATGAGCTTCCCTATTGTTGTTTATCATATCGATTATGGAAGCAAGTGTCGTAGATTTACCGCTTCCCGTAGGTCCCGTGACGAGTATGAGACCTCTTTTTTTCATATATAGATCAATGACAGTCTCGGGTATCCCAAGGCTCTCGGCAGTGGGTATCTTGGTCGCAACGACTCTGAAAGCCATAGCAATAGAGCCTCTCTGTCTAAAGAGATTAAGTCTGAAACGTCCTACTCCGGGTATGGAAAAAGACATATCGTGCTGGCCGTTCTCTTCAAGCTTCTGCCTCTGCTTCTCATTCATGATCTCTTCCGCGATCTCCTGAGTGTCGGCAGGCATCATCTTGTCATAGTTGTCCATTGCTATAAGATTGCCGTTAAGTCTCATTTTGGGATGAAGACCGACCGTGATATGAACATCGGACGCCCCTCTATCTTTGGCTTCTTTTAGGATCTCTTCAATCTTTGACATAGTACCCCTCTGCATCAGACATACTCAGGCTCATCAACGGTGATTCCAAGAGCTTTCATCTTGGAAGTATCCATGATATAGCGGTTGTCCATTGTTTTCATGATATCTACTATCTCGAGATTACCATACGCTCCCGTGTTGGAGAGGTCGATAATTGTATTATCCTTAAAGCTAAGTACTGTAGGGCGAAGGAAATCAGCCTCATTGGTCCTTATTACAAGCGCCTTCTCACCCGTATTAAGCTCGACGCTGACGCCCGGAACAAGGATGTTAAGTGAATCCACAAGCGCTTTTACCACCTTGTGATCGAAAACATCGCTTCTTTGCATCATCCTTCTTATGACAAGCACCTCGGAAATAGGCGCATCGTCAACTCTCACAGCCGTTTCCTTATCAAAGATACCCGCAACAACGAGCACCTTGGCTGATATAAGAGCCTTACTCGTATCAACTATATTGTTTCTCCAATAATCATAGAGAATCTTTCTCGACTGATTGCATGCACGTCTTACATTCGGAAGGAATGAAAAAGCATCATCAATAATGGGATATCCCGCAACCTCGTGAGCATCTATAACAGAAAGCTCTTCCTGCGTGCAATTAAGCTTGGACTGAAGCTCCGCACTTAATGTGAGCTTACCGATATCGTGGATAACTCCCGCCATAACAGCCTCGTTCTGGTCGGAGAGCGATACTCCGAGCGAATGGCAGATCATGGCACTTAAAATGCCAACATTGAGTGAATGCTTGTAGATATAATCTTCCGTACTTCTAAGAGCCTGTTGGAATGTGATCTTCTTGTTCAGGTTACCGTAGCTCTTGATTATCTGAGCACAGATATTAGGGAAACGCTCCTGTTTATGGGTCTTGACGATATGTTCCATCTCATCCATTATCTCGTGGTACATGACCGTCTGGAACCGCTCAAATTCAATATCATCCTGTGTCATAGGCGGAACAGGCTCCGCGGGCTCTAAGATAAACACACCTATAAGGCCAAAGTTCTTGATGTTCTCAATACTTTGCAAGTCCTTAAGAACGTGTGCCCTATCATACAAAAGAGCTCCCTTCTTGCTATAGATCGGCCTTGCAAGCCTCATCCCCGGTCGTAACTCATCACACTTAATAAAAAGCATGCCCTCTTTCTCCTCCAAAAAAATCCTTCTCATTACTTATAATTATCATTCCAAGAATGCAAAAAATCAATGACAATCAGGTAAGTTCATCCAAAGTATTGCCATATGAAGACAGGAACTCATTTACAAAATCAAGAACCTCGGGAAGCTCCTGATAGAGACTTCTAATGGTCTTCTCCGTACTCTCTTTTGCCGTCCTGAATTCACTGTTGCCGGCTCCTATCTCAGCCATACATTTGATGAGCGCAGACAGCTTGTCCGCTGCCTTTACAAGCCTTCTCATATATTTCTCATCTTCATTATCATCTGCATTAAATATAGCTTCAAAGGATGGCCTGAGGTCATCGGGAAGCTTCTCAAGAAGCTTGTCGTCCGCGATCGCCTCAACTTCCTTGTAGGCATTCTTAAGCTCTTTGTTGAAGTACTTAACAGGTGTGGGCATATCTCCCGTGATGATCTCGGAAGCATCATGGTAAAGCCCTATGAGCGCCGCCTTATTGGCATCAAGGTGCTTGCCGTAGCGCACATTACCTATGGTACAAAGAGCATGAGCTATCATGGCAACTTCCATAGAATGCTCGCAGAGATTCTCCTGCCTCGTGTTGCGCATAAGTGCCCATCTGTCTATATATTTCATTCTCGAAATAAGTGCAAAGAAATTGTAATTCATCGTGTTCCCCTTTTCCCCATATTATTTTCAGTCCTGCGAAGGCTCTTTTGCCTGATTTAGATCAAAAGCAAAACTCCGCCATTACCGTATTGCTGACATCAAAGCCCTTCTCGGTGAGCCTTAGGTTATTTCCCACTCTCTCGATAAGTCCCAGGGTCTCGTACTTTATCAGCGGCCCTGCGTAGACGTCCTCAAGCTTTTGCCCGAATTGCCTGTAAAAAAGATCTGCATCAACGCCCTTAACGAGCCTAAGCCCAAGGAACATAAACTCTTCCATACAGGCCTTCTCAGAGAGCTCTTCTCTTTCTTCAACAACACTCTCGGAATCAGAAAGCCTCTTAATATATTCCATTATATCAGTGATATTACTAAAGCGCACATTATCTATCATCGAAGATGAACCGAGCCCCAAACCCAAGTAATTACCGCGTTCCCAGTATATCTTATTGTGATAGCACTCGTTCTTTTCCCCATCTCCGTACGCATAATTGGAGATCTCGTATCTGTGGTAGCCGCCTTCTTCAAGGATCCTCTTGGTCTCATGATACATAAGCCTGTCAGTATCCTCATCGGGAAGATCTAGGTCCATGTCAAAAAACGGCGTGCCTTCCTCAACAATAAGGCTGTAAGCGGAAATATGCGTAGGCTTAAGCTCAACTGCCTTTTTCAAAGTCGAAAGATAAGTCTCAAGAGTCTGATCAGGAAGCGCGCTCATCAGATCGATATTGATATTGGTAAAACCGGCTCTCTGCGCATCCTCATAGGTCTTGTAAAATGCGGCGCTGTCGTGGATCCTTCCCAGCGTCTTAAGTTCCTTGTCGTCAAAAGACTGTGCGCCTATGCTGAGTCTGTTGATACCGGCAGCTCTGTATGCCTTAAGCTTGTCAAAAGAGGCTGTTCCGGGATTTAACTCTGTCGTGATCTCGGCGTCCTCAGTTATATTAAATTCGGAATGTAAAAGTTTAAGAATATCGCAGATATACTCGGCATCAGGCAAGGACGGCGTTCCTCCTCCGAAGAACACCGACTTTACCGTATAGTCTTTGTACGTATCCGCATATGATCGGATCTCTTTGGAAAGAGCTTCAAAATAGCTTGATATCAGCTCTTTTTCCGCCTGAAAAGATAAAAAGTCGCAATAAAGACATTTGCGTGCACAGAAAGGAACGTGCACATATATCGACAAATCTTGGCTTGAATGCATATTGTCAAAAACCTCCGGCGCCGATGCGCTTTGGTATAAGAAATCAGTCTCCGCTGTCAAGCTTCAAGACGCTAAGGAAGGCTGCCTGCGGTACTTCAACGTTACCGATCTGGCGCATTTTCTTTTTACCTTCTTTTTGCTTCTCAAGAAGCTTCTTCTTACGGGTTATATCACCGCCGTAGCACTTGGCAAGGACGTCTTTTCTGTAAGCCTTAACGGTCTCTCTGGCAATGATCTTGCCGCCGACTGCTGCCTGGATCGGGATCTCGAAAAGGTGCCTCGGGATCTCTTCCTTGAGTCTCTCGCACATCTTGCGTCCACGCTCGTAAGCGCCGTCCTTGTGAACGATGAATGAAAGAGCATCGACCTCTTCTCTGTTGATGAGGATATCGAGCTTAACAAGCTCAGATCTCTCATATCCCTTGAGCTCATAGTCGAAAGAAGCATAACCTCTTGATCTTGATTTAAGCGCATCAAAGAAATCGTAGATGATCTCGTTGAGCGGAAGCTCGTACTTGAGGATAGCTCTTGTCTGCTCTATATAATCTGTACTTAAATACTTGCCTCGTCTCTCCTGGCAAAGCTGCATGATCGCACCGACATACTCAGTTGTCACCATGATCTCGCCGCTTACGATGGGCTCCTCCATGTAATCGATCTCGGTGGGATCGGGAAGGTTCGTGGGATTGGTAAGATCAAATACAGTTCCGTCATTCTTGTGAACCTTATAAACAACGCCGGGCGCTGTGGTAACAAGGTTAAGGTCGTACTCTCTCTCAAGTCTCTCCTGGATTACTTCAAGGTGAAGAAGTCCAAGGAAACCTGCACGGAATCCAAATCCGAGTGCCTGTGATGTCTCGGGCTCATAGAAAAGTGAAGCATCATTGAGCTGCAGCTTTTCAAGGGCATCTCTAAGATCTGAGTAATGAGCGGAATCTGCAGGGTAAAGTCCGCAGTAAACCATCGGCATGACCTTCTTATATCCGGGAAGTGCCTCTGCGCAAGGATTTGCTGAATTGGTAACCGTATCACCGACTCTTGTATCCTGAATATTCTTGATCGAAGCGGTGAAGTATCCTACATCACCTGCTGAAAGATCGTCGCTTGGAATAAATCTTCCGGGACCGAAGTAACCGACTTCAACAACCTCTGCCTCTGCGCCTGTAGCCATGAAGCGAACCTTCATGCCCTTCTTGATAACGCCGTCACGTATCCTTACAAATACGATAACGCCTCTGTATGAATCATATATGCTGTCGAAAATAAGCGCTGTGAGCGGCTTATTCGGATCTCCCGTAGGAGCGGGGATCTTGTGAACGACTGCCTCGAGGACCTCCTCGATACCTATTCCGTTCTTGGCGGAAATAAGCGGAGCGTCGTGCGCCTCAATTCCTATAACATCCTCTATCTCTTCCTTGACCTCATCGGGCTGGGCACTGGGAAGATCTATCTTGTTGATAACGGGAAATACATCAAGATCGTGATCGAGAGCCATATACACGTTGGCAAGAGTCTGCGCCTCTACGCCCTGAGTTGCGTCAACGACAAGAATAGCTCCGTCGCAAGCCGCAAGGCTTCTTGAAACCTCATATCCGAAATCCACATGTCCGGGAGTATCTATCATATTGAAGGTATACTCCTCACCATCCTGCGCCTTGTAGATCATACGCACTGCCTGGGATTTAATGGTGATACCTCTCTCCCTCTCTATATCCATATTGTCGAGGACCTGGCTTGTCATCTCTCTCATTGTGAGAACGCCGGTCTTCTCGATCATTCTGTCGGCAAGAGTAGACTTACCGTGATCGATATGCGCAACAATACAAAAATTTCTTATCTTACTCTGGTCCACAAAAGTACCTCATTTCTATGATAAAAATACAATCACCCGTCGCCTGTTCTCGGGGGACAGAGCGATTTCATCTTCATATGATACCATGACACCGGACAAAAATCTATTGACAGTTTTGGCAATATCATCTAAACTATTTACCGTATGAGCATTAACTGTCCGTGTCCGGCTTAATGCGCACACGAACTTGACAATATTAGAAAATAAATTGGAGGTAACTATGGCAAATATTAAATCCGCCAAGAAGAGAGTACTTGTTAATCAGAAAAAAGCTGATAGAAATCAGATGATCAAGTCTGCAGTTAAGACAGAAATTAAGAAGGTTAGAGCTGCTATCGAGGCAGGTAACAAGGATGATGCTGCTAAGGCACTTCTTTCTGCTACAGCTGCTATCGATAAGGCTGAGTCAAAGGGAATCTTCAAGAAGAACACTGCTTCTAGAAAAGTTTCTCGTCTCGCTCTTGCCGTTAATAAGATGGCTTGATCGTTCTTTGAACAATATATTAGATAATAACAAAACCTCATGTCTTCTCACCGACATGAGGTTTTTTATTATCTTTTTCCTTATTTTCTTTTTGAAAGTCTTTCGGCTCTCTCTCTCATTTCTTCAAGACTGCTCTTAAACTTCTCCGATACCATCGTAGGGTTTCCTAAGATAGTACGGTTTCTGTACCAGTCGTAGAAGCTCTTGATCGGCTTCGGAGTCATTCTCTCTTTTATAATACGATATTTAGCATAGAGCTCCGTGATCTCGTCTCGGAAATTATCCATATATTCCGCTGAGCCCGATATCTTTTCTTTTACCTTGTCAAAAGAGTTCTCGAGTACGTCACTGAGAGCATCAAGCCTCTCGGATATTCCGTCTGTTATACCGTTTCCGATATTAAGCGCCATATCACCGATACCTGCTGCCTTCTCACTGATACCTGAGGCAGTATTGATAATACCGTCCTTAATACCGTCTTTGACATCCTCAATACCTTCCATAACCTCTTCTCCCTTGAAGGCAATGATAACATCAAGTCTCTTCTGCATTCTCTGCATCTCACCCTTGGCCTTTTCCATATAGATAAGAACATCTCTGAGGTCGAGAGCGATCTTAAATGCCACCATGAAATCACAGCTTATATATACAGTAAGGATCATGGTCACGATAGAAAGGATATTGTAGGGGATGGATAAAAGAGCTTGCTCAACAGGTATCTGCAAAAAATGTGTAAATACAACAGTCAGTACGCCCCAAAAGAGCGTGGACTCAAGGCAGATATGTCCCTTGTAATTAAGGAACTTATCCGAATAGTCCCAGTACCTCACTTTGAAAAGACTCTCCATCGTAACTCCGGTGACGTATTCAAGGACAGTGGCACCGACACAGCCCGCGATATATACGAGCAAAATATTATTGTAGAAGGGCTTGGATACGATAAGCATCATTATCCCGCCGCTTCCGTACAATGGCAAAAAGGGGCCTCTCATAAAGCCCCTGTTTACCGGATGTTTTTGTAATATTGAAACATAGGTTGATTCGAAACACCAACCAAAGAAACTATATGCATAAAATAAGAATAGCCACTGAAGCGGCAGATAGTTGAACATAATCCCCCTCGCTTATATCATGTTCTTTTTTATTTAAAAGCAAATTCCTACGCCTGATCACTGCTGAGGATTGGAAAAATCAATAACAGGATACTCAGGTGCTGTTGTCTTTTCTACTGAAATAGCCTTAAGCACAGGGCCTTCACCGTTATACTCGGGCACGAACTCCTTAACCACTTTGGCTGTAACAAGAACCCAATCCTTCTCCTGCAGTTCATCGGTCTTGTCATAATCACATGCAAAGCCCAAAAACTGCATATCTTCAGCACAGCATGTCATAGCCATTCTGCCGGGAACAAATCTTCCCTTGGGGAATTCCGGCGGAATAAGAACCATGCCTTTAAACTTAACGTTCTTGCCATCGTATCTGTCTACGTGCTCAAGTCCGTCAAGATAAAACATGCCGTAGCCGTAGTTATTAAGCTCGATAGGATCACTGTTAAGATCAAAAGGAAGATCCTCGTCGAGAGTTACATCTACCTCTCCGTTTCTGTCTTCAAATATGATGTCTGCCTTTTGATTTATGGCCTTAACGTTTCTCTTATAAGAAGCAAGGTCTTCAATTCCGTCGCAGCGATTGAATAGTATCAGATCGGAATTACGAAGCTGCTCGGCAAGAAGTGACTTCATATTGCTAAAGTACAGTTCAAAGCTGGAAGCGTCGATTACCGTGATCTGCTGCTCAAGCTTCCACATAATGGGAAGTCTCATATTCTTGAAATTCCACATACCGTTGTACTCAATAAGAATACGCTCCGGATTGTACTTGGCATCAAGAGCGATCAGGGCATCGGGAGTAAAGTCCTCTTCATCCTCGATCATCTCGATAACGGTATTGGTGGACTTAAGAAGAGCTTCCTCATATTCGTTCTCGCCCTCTTCACATACGATAAGAAGTGTCTTGCCTCTTGTCCTGAAATAGGGCTGATTGATCGTATATCGGAAAAAGTCTGTTTTTCCGCTGTCAAGAAAACCATTGATAATATATACGGGTTTCACTTTCTTTCTCCTTAATATCATAATCTGCGGAACATCTTCTCAAGGTTAGCTTCGTTAAGCTGTGATCCGATTACGCAGAACTTACCTGTAACATCGGCTGAACCTGTTCTGACATCAGCTTCTCCGGGAACATAATCAAACTCGATCCATGTTCCGTCTGTAGAAGGAACAACGCCCTTTGTACGAAGAACAATACCGAATGTCTCTTCATCCTCAAGCTTATCGAGCATGCCCTCGATCTCTTCCTTGGTATATTTAAGAGGTGTCTCCATGCCCCAGCTGGTAAATACATCGGCAGCATCATGATGATGGTGGTGGTGATGTTCATGCTCATCCTCGTCATCATCGTGGTGATGGTGGCAGCAGTGATGCTCGTGCTCATCCTCGTCGTCATCATCGTGGTGATGGTGGCAGCAGTGATGCTCGTGCTCATCCTCGTCATCATCGTGGTGATGGTGGCAGCAGTGATGCTCGTGCTCATCCTCATCGTCATCATCGTGATGATGGTGGCAATGATGCTCATGCTCGTCCTCGTCGTCATCATCGTGGTGATGATGATGACAGCAACAATGCTCATCTTCATCCTCATCGTCGTCATGATGTGCGCTGTATACTACAGATCCATCCTCAGCTACAGTCTTGTGACTTCCGTGATGATGATGGTGGTGATGATGTTCCTCTTCTTCCATAACAAGCTTAAGAAGCTCTGCCTCAAGGTCATTGTTACCTTCGAATGTATCAAGGATCTCTTTTCCCGTGATCTCATTAAGAGGAGTTGTTATTATAGTAGCCTTGGGATTGTGCTCACGAATAAGCTCAACCGCCTGCTCAATCTTCTTCTGGTCGGCCTTGTCTGTTCTTGTAAGAATGATCGTTCCGGCATTCTCAATCTGGTTAACAAAGAACTCACCGAAGTTCTTGATATAAACCTTAGCCTTGGATACGTCCACAACTGTAACCGCGCTGTTAAGTTCCATCTCCTCAGATGTGTCCGCAATATTCTGGATAGCTCTCATAACATCTGAAAGCTTACCTACTCCCGAAGGCTCGATAAGAATTCTCTCAGGAGAATACTGCTCCATAACCTGCTTAAGACTTGTCTCAAAATCACCTACAAGTGAGCAGCAGATACATCCCGAATTCATCTCTGTTATCTCGATTCCGGACTCCTTTAAGAATCCGCCGTCTATTCCGATCTCACCGAACTCATTCTCGATAAGAACTACTTTTGTACCGTTCAGTGCTTCATTTAAAAGCTTCTTGATAAGAGTTGTCTTACCTGCTCCGAGAAAGCCCGAAATAATATCTATCTTTGTCATTTCTTTGCTCCATTCCGCACAATTCAATTGCGCAATAACACTACAACAAAATCTATTCTATTGACCTGTCATCGAAATGTCAAGGAGCTCGAAACAGTGATAATTTCTGGCATTTTCGTGTCATTGACTTTCTCCCGCGTCATAGGCATGATCTGTCTCTTCGGACTGTGTTTTTGAATTGTCCTTTACCGAATCGTCAATGGTTTGAGCCGATTCTTCCGAAGTCTCCCCGGAAAGATCGTCTGAATCAATATCTTGCATATCGCCATGATTACCTGCATCCGAAGCTGTAACAACGTCTGAAGTAGGAATACCTGTACCCAAATTATCATTATTTACATTTATATTTATATCAACATTCCCTTCATTATTTCCTGTACTTGACGTTGTTACTTCAGCGTCAGAGCCGGATGCTCCGGACGCCGCCTGCTCCATGCCTTCAGATATCGCTGCAGTCTCAGCGCTATCTGCGCCTGTGTCTACGGACGATAGCTCTTTTGCACTATCGGAAGCTCCCGGTCCGGCTGCAATCTCATCATCTCCGCTTCCAAAATCCATTCCGATAAGACTCATCATGCTTTTTCCCATTCTTGTCGAAAGAGATGCGGGTGCGATCGCATTGGATGTGTTTATCGCCGCAACCTTGGTGTTGTACTTGGCGTTCTTTCCTTGGAACTTAAGATGTGCGGAAGCGACCTGTCCGTGCGCAAAGCCGCAGCTTACGCAGTAGCCTTCGAGCTGTCCGTCATTTTTACCGCAGGAAAGAACTGTCGTCTGTTCAACATCCTCGATTTTTCCGTCTCTTTTTTTGGCTTCTTCTATTGAATAAACTTTTTCCCTATGTCGTGGGCTGTTAGCCACAAACTCTGCTCCGCAATGCGAGCATCTGTACCTGTTATTTGCTGAGCCGTCCGGATCGTCTTTAACCCAACCTCTGTCCGTAACACTCTGTTTGGTAGAAATAATATATACGGTCTGTGTTTTGTAACAGCTACTCGTGTGCTTGTGATAAACCGCGGTATTGTAACAACCGCCTTTGTCCGCTGCGCTTACAAGGCTTGCGTTAACCGTCTTGCCTTTGCCGTTCTTATGATAATGATATTCATACTCGATCTCAGCGGCCGTTTCGCCGGAATCCAGAACCATCTGCTGAGGTATGTTCTGAATGGCCTTGGCAAACTCTGCAAACGTGGCATCCTCGCCTATCTTAACTCCCTTTGTGAGCAATGCGGATGCCAATAACTTTTTTCCATTACTCACACGTTGAAAAACCTGGTCGAGTTTCTCGCTTACAGCAGTCGCCTTCGTATCGATATATTCTTTTACCCCGTTTATATCGGTTGTCATCTTGGTCTCGTAGCTGTTGAACTGCTGATCGAAGTTGTTATTTATCTCGGTAAACCTCTTGTCGCTTGAAGCGATGGCCTCATTGATCTTTTTATCATTGGAAGCGATAACTTCGTCATTTCTTTTACCCATCTCTTCTTCAAGGTCTGAGATCATTCCCGAAAGCTTACCGTACAGCTCATCAAATTTAAGATTGCTCTTTGAAAGAAGGTCTTTGCTGCTTTGATCCATTTCACTATTGAAAGCGGTAAGCTTATCAAGAAGCTCTTTGTATCGATCCATAGATTCCTTGGAAATATTCTCGTTTCCGCTGTTCACGGCTTTCTTGATCTCGTCCATGAGGTCCGTTGTCTTTTCCTTGGTGTCGTTGTAATCCTTGGTCAGCTTGTCGAGCTCTGAGTTGACCAAAGCAAACTCGGAAGCAATCTTTTCTTTGTCTGCTTTATTCTCTGAATCAATCATCTCTTTAAGAGTTTCAAGTCTTGTTTTTGTCTCACTTATATTCTGATGAATAGTTGAAAGATTTCCGGAAAGTGCTCCCGCCTTCTCGTTTACAACGTTCTTGTATTCATCGCGACTTTCGTCATCTTCTTTGTTCTTCTCAGAAAAAGACTTTATATCCTCACTGTTGTCGGATATAGTTTCATCGATCTGAGAAAGATAATCATGAAGCTCATCAAGCTTCTTACCGGTATCTTCTTTGTTCACGCGTTCGGATTCCTCGAATTTCTCCTGCGCGTTCGCAGTAACAACCGGCGTACTTAAGTAGATCAAACCTCCGCATAAGATGGTCGCTATAACTACGGACACTGCCACCACTCTTGTGTCGTGTCTTTTAAGCTTCTTAAGCAATAGCTTGACCGAATTGTTTTGTTTGTCCCATTTTTCTCTTAACTTCATATGCTTCCTTTCTGATCCTGCGCATGCAAAAAGGGCATAGAAAAAGACCTACCGCATCCGCAGTATTTTAATAATAAAAAGTGGAAATTTCTCGGATGATTATCCAAGATATGTCGAAAGAACTTCGACGAAAATTTATTATACAGAATCCCGGGCAAATTGCAAGTAAAAATTGAAAAGGCGCTTTCCGTCTACTTTGACAGCTTTATCAAATTGCAGATATACTGTATTTGAATCTGACTTTCAGAAAAAAGGTTATTCGATATTTATGATAAAAAGATATTTCACCAAAAACGACATATTGCTGATCATAGGTATGCTCATTGCCTCGGGCCTTCTTATGCTTATCTTGTTGTTATCGCAAGAACGCGGAAGCACGGTTGTTATAAGCGTTGACGGAAAAGACGTTAAGTCTTTTTCATTGGATGAAGATACAAGATTTGTTATTGACGGCTATCATGGCGGAAACAATGTCCTTGTTATCGAAAACGGAGAAGCTTATCTTGAATCCGCATCTTGTCCTGATAAGCTGTGCGTAAATATGGGCAAGATCAGTAAAGTAGGACAGTCGATCATATGTCTGCCAAACAAGGTCGTTATAGAAATTCGCGGAAAAGAAAGTGAAGAGGAATACGACGCAGTCGTTGGATAAAAGAAATTTCTTAAGTAAGTAGGAAAAATGGATATAAGAACAAAAACAAGCAAGATAACTTTATACGGAATATTTGCAGCGCTCGCTATGATACTTAGCTATGTGGAGCTTCAGATACCGGCGTTCTTCGCGGTGCCGGGAATGAAGCTGGGTCTTACCAATATCGTAGTTGTCGTGGCTTTATATGTGCTTGGAGAAAAAAGTGCATTCTTTATAAATCTCATCAGAATATTGGTCGTATCGCTTCTATTCGGAACAGTGATGAGCCTTTGGTTCTCACTTGCCGGAGGAGTCCTGAGTACTCTCATCATGATACTTCTGAAAAGATGTGATAAGTTCAGTCCTGTAGGCGTCAGTGCTGCAGGCGGTATCACCCACAACATCGGTCAGATAATGATCGCAATGATCTTATTACAGACAAAATTCATTGTCTGGTATCTCCCAGCATTGTGGCTATCGGGTGTTGTAAGCGGAGTTGTCATAGGAATCATCGGCGGAATTGTATGTGATCATTTAAAAAAGGCTACGCACTAAATGTGCATAGCCTTTTATATATAAGTGATGGTTATTTATTAAACAATACCCTGAGCCTTCATAGCATCAGCAACCTTAAGGAAGCCTGCGATGTTAGCACCTGCAACATAGTTGCCTTCAAGGCCGTACTTCTTAGCAGCATCATCAATGCTGTGGTAGATGTTAACCATGATCTGCTTAAGCTTAGAATCAACCTCTTCGAAGCTCCATGAAAGTCTCTCGCTGTTCTGTGACATCTCAAGAGCTGATGTAGCAACACCACCTGCATTTGAAGCCTTACCACAAATGAAGAGAACCTTGTTAGCCTGGAGGTACTCAGTAGCCTCGATAGATGTAGGCATGTTAGCACCCTCACATACAGCCTGAACGCCGTTAGCAACAAGCTGCTTAGCATCCTCAAGAAGGAGCTCGTTCTGTGTAGCGCAAGGAAGAGCTACATCACACTTAACTGACCATACACCCTTACCTTCGTGGTACTCAGCTGACTTTCTAGCAGCAGCGTACTCAGTAAGACGTGCTCTCTTAACTTCCTTAACTTCCTTAAGAAGTTCAACATCGATTCCTTCGGGATCATAGATCCAACCTGTTGAATCAGAACATGTAACAGGCTTAGCACCAAGCTGCTGTGCCTTCTCGATAGCGTAGATAGCAACGTTACCTGCACCTGAAACTGCAACTGTCTTGCCCTTGATATCAGAGCCGTTGCACTTAAGAAGCTCTTCTGTGATGTAAAGAAGGCCATATCCTGTAGCCTGTGTACGAGCGAGTGATCCGCCGTATGTAAGACCCTTACCTGTAAGAACGCCTTCGTATGTATCTCTGATCTTCTTGTACTGACCAAAGAGGAATCCGATCTCACGTCCGCCTACACCGATATCTCCGGCAGGAACGTCTGTATCAGCACCGATGTGTCTGTAAAGCTCTGTCATGAAGCTCTGGCAGAATGCCATAACTTCTCTGTCTGACTTACCCTTAGGATCGAAGTCAGAACCACCCTTACCGCCACCGATAGGAAGGCTTGTAAGTGAATTCTTAAAGATCTGCTCGAAACCAAGGAACTTGATGATACCAAGGTTTACTGAAGGATGGAAACGAAGTCCTCCCTTGTAAGGTCCGATAGCTGAGTTGAACTGGATACGGAAACCGTTGTTAACCTGTACCTGTCCCTTGTCATCTACCCAAGGAACTCTGAAGAGGATCTGTCTCTCGGGAGTTACAAGTCTCTCAAGAAGAGCATCTCTACGATACTCGTCCTCATTAGCTTCAATAACAACACGAAGTGACTCAAGCACTTCCTTTACTGCCTGATGGAACTCAGGCTGAGCGGGGTTCTTTGCTACGACATAGTCGTAGATCTCGTCAACGTATGACATTTTTGTTTCTCCTTCCTGTGCTGATAGCACAAAACAATATTTGCCTTTTTAAAAACTAGTATGAAAAAAGGGCGTAAGAAACCAACTGGTCTCTACGCCCCATTGCGCAGACATCACTGCCTGAATGAGATTATACACTTCATCATTTTAAAGTGCAAGAGTTTTTTAATGATATAGGCGTCACAATCCAAAAGCCCATCTCATGCTTGCATGAAGATGGGCTTTTGGATTCGTGAATCATTTATTCATCATCGTCGTCATCGTCATCTTCATCATCATGATCTTCTTCATCGTCGTTATCTTCATCTTCATGATGTTCCTCTTCCTGCTCTTCTTCCTGTGGTTCCTCCTGCTGCTCCTGCGCAGGTGCTTCCTCTTCGTGGTTCTCAGATTCTGCTTCGGCAGCCTCCTCCGGAGGTGCCTCTTTGGTCTGCCATCTGTAGAAGAATGCATGGTTACCGATCATGGTATATTCGCTTATGCGATAGTAATCCGCCCACTTCTGCGTCATAAAGAACAAGTAGTCTCCGACACGGGCTCCCGCAAGCACTTCCTGGGCTGCCCTTATACAAGTGGAATTGGGACCGTTTGCAATAATAAATTCAACCTTACCGGATCTGTAAGGAGCAAACTGGTTGGGCTGGGTTATTACACTGATAACATCATTGGGGAAAGCCGAGCTCTTAACTCTGTTCATAATAACAGAACCGACACCGAGCTTACCTGTATATGATTCACCGTCAGACTCCGCCTGTATTGTAGCCGCAAGCCATATAAGCTCGTTATCGCTCGCAGAATAAGATCCCGAAGTATCTTCCTTGGTGCGCGCAAGTCTCTCGGCGATCTGCTGAGCGAGAGCAGCCTGTGCGGCAGCCGTCTTAGCTTCCAGAGCCTTCATCTTCTTATCTAGTTCGGCAAGCTTCTTATCATAATCGTCAAGCTTGGTCTTTTCGGAAGAAAGAGAACTGTTCGTTGTATTAAGCTGTCCCTTTACCACACTTGTAAGTCCGGCAATCTCATCATGTTTTTCATCAAGCTGAGACTGATATGCATCAAGCTCTGCTTCTTTTTGTTCAACGACCGCACTCTTGGCCTCTATATCATCCTGTATGGCCTTAAGTTCTGAGATTTTTCTTTTATCATAAGCCACTATGGCATTGATATATTCAAATTTGGTAAGGAGCTCTTTCATCGTACCCGATTCAAGCATAAGTCTCAAAAGGCCCTTACTTCCGCCATTCTCATAAGTTGATTGCATACGAAGCTTAAGGAGCTCATAACGTTCCTTTTCCTCTTGTCTGGCCTCCTGAAGCTGCTTATCAAGCTCTACTATCTCTGCGGAAACTACGGCAAGCTTCTCTTCTGTAGCGGAGATCTCGGAGTCTATTGTGTTTAGTTTGTTGGAATATCCATTGATCGTAGATTGCAGAGCACTGCTCTGATCTTGCAGATTCTTTACATTGGATTTGGTCTGCTCCTTTTCGCCCTGGAGCTGCTTGATAGCGTCCTTGGTCTCCTTACTCTCTTTCTCAAGATTGGAGATGGTCGCTCTGGTCTCTTCTTCCGTACCAAGCCCATCTGTCTCATCGGCATAGGAACTAAGCGGAATATTACCCCATATTATGGCAAAAAGAAGCATCCATACAAGAAATTTTTTCTTCATAATAATCATCATGCTATCAGCTTAGTATTATTCTGTAGTCTGCTCATTGGCAGCGTCTGAACCGTTATCCGTCTGATCATTGCTTTCGGAAACCTGAACATCATTGCTTTCGATGGCCGGAGCTTCTAAAGAAGCATCAGTAATAACATCTTCATCGGGGAACTTGATATTATTGCTGTTACGGATAAAGTCCATCATATTGAGTATCTTAAGAGTCTCTTCATGCGGCATCTGAGGGCACTCAAGCCACTTCTCGGAAATAGCCTTAACGCATGCCTCAACCTCGTACTCATATCCTGTCTTTTGCTTGGGTCTCTTGTAATACGCCAGCTTCTTGTATTCGCTGTCATATACGGTGATACCCTCTATATTGTTGATATTGTCAACAACAATAAATCCCTTACTTCCGTAGATAACGCCTCTTCTGTCACTGACAGAAAGCGCGGAAGCATTGAGGACAGCCATCTTGCCGTTCTTATAGCGAAGTGTGATGCTGTCGTGAAGATCCATTCCATACTCGTTAAAAGAGCACATGGAAACAATATCGGTAACATCATTACCAAATACCATTGATGCAAAATTAAGTGTATATACACCAAGATCAAGAAGTGCTCCGCCTCCGAGCTCCGGAAGCTTGATCCTGTCTTTCTCCCTAATGTTATATCCGAGATTGGCGGTCAGCATTGTGGGCTCACCGATGACATTGCTTGCCATGATCTCTTCGAGCTTGGCTCTCATCGGATGGAATCTTGTCCACATAGCCTCAACAACAAGAAGCTTCTTCTCCTCTGCGAGCTTGAAAACTTCCTCTGCCTGGCGTTCGTTTAACATAAATGCTTTCTCGCAAAGAACGTTCTTTCCGTTCATAAGCGCAAGCTTTACATTCTTGTAATGCTCTGAATGAGGTGTAGCAACGTACACAAGATCTATCTTGGGATCGGCAAGAAGCTCCTCGTAACTGCCGTAAGTTTTTTTAATCCCATAGGCCTGTGCAAATCTGTCGGCGTTTTCCTTGGTCCTGGAACCAACCGCATAGCACACGGCACCTCTTACATTCTTAAGAGTTTCTGCCATGATTCCGGCAATCTTTCCGGTTCCCATAATAGCAACCTTAACACGTCCAAACATAAGCTATACCTCCCCTAATAATATCTTGACGAAATGTGCACAGCGGCACATTTCCAATGTAAGCATCTCTCTTACTCTTTTATGAATTCAGTCTTGATATATCCGGTCTTATTCTTGAACTCAACCTTGGACCACTCAGAACCAACTTCAACAACATTGACGGTCTCAGCCTTGTAGATCGTTGCAAGAACGTCACAGTCTGTATTCTGCTCTTTTCTTAGTTTAACGGTATCTGTTACTTCGTGTTTACCCTTTGATATAGAAGAAGATTTACCTTCGGCCTTATTGTCAGAAGTATCTTCAGCCTTTTCATCCTTATTCTCGGATGTATCGGTATTCTCGGCCTTCTCCTCCGTATCGGCTTCCTGAGTATCGGAATCATCCTTCTTGGGAGCCTCTATTGTTTCTTCTCCTACAACCTCAAAGAATTCAGTTTTAACAAAAGCCTCTTTGCCTTCGTACTCAATCTTACTCCATCCGTTGGCACGAGCCTCAAGCTGCTTGAACTCCTGGTTTGTCTCGGTCTTACCGATAACTTCCGCTGTCTCGGAATCTGAACTTCTGATATTGATAACGCTTGTAGCCTTGATCGTATACTGTGTGATTGTCTCAGGCTCTTCCTCTTTTTCCTCGGAAGAAGCTTCCGCAGCACTTTCTTCACTCTCGTTAGCTGCCTGTGCCGATGCAAGAGCCTCACCGACTGAGATCTGAAGACCGGATCTCATATTGTTAAGGAGCTCGGCAAGCTTCTCATCGCCCTGAACCATCTCATTGTACTGAGTAGCGACCTTGTTGTTGAGATCGATAACATCGGCCTGTACATTGACCTGCTTGATATACTGAAGCACAGCCTCATCCGCGATGTCTCTGCTCATATACAAAGAGCCGTCTTCTGCGGTACAGATATAAAATGTCTCAAGTCCGGGTACCGGCTTATCATAATCGTAAAGCTTAACTTCATTGTAAACATAAGTAATGCAGCTTCCCTCTACCGGGCCGGGTTTGGAATATACTTTGATATTCTCAAATGTCTCGATGTAATCGGAAGCGGCAACTGCTTTTAATACCTCTGTATCATCGAGTCCCTTGTATATCTGCTTGATAGTATCCGCATCACCATCGGCTGAAGCCTTATAGTACTTCTCGATAAGAGCGTTTACTTCGGGATTCTCTTCCTCACTCATTGTTGCATCTGTTACGGCATACAGCTCTTCCTGCTTGGCATTCTCATCTGTCGCTGCCGCCTTCACAGCTCTGTGATTGGCGCTAAGTGCTATTGCTACGGTAACTATTACTGCTACTCCAAGTATTATAGGCATAAGCAATTTCTTATTATCTTCAAGGAATGCGATTATACTCTTCTTCTCATTACGCCAGTTTAATAGATCATTTTTGTTGTTCTTTTTTTTCATAACCAAAACCTCTATATTTCCCCGTTCAAGAGGGTATTTCTTGTATTTCTCGATGCACCCGACAGGAATCGAACCTGCATTAAAGGCGTCGGAGGCCTCCGTTCTATCCATTAGACTACGGGTGCATGCATACTTCACTATCATACCACAAGATGCCCAAAAACGGAAGCCGCCCATACGGGCTTAGCTACGCATGATGCGGTCCCATGGGCTTTATCTTACTTATCTCCTTTGCAAATGCTGAGTTTATCAGACTTGCGATCATATAAATACACGTTGTTACTTAGAATATCCATAGGCGGGATATCATGAGCATTGACGTCCTCCAATATCTCATGAATGATATCGTAACCATTCTCCTTGCCCTTAGCCGAGACGACGATGACTTCATGTACCGATGCGGGAACAACATATAAATCCGTGCCAAATCGTCTTGCCAGGTCTTTAAGTACTCCGGGATAAAAAATTGCCCCCGCACCGAAAAAGTTATCCTCATTACTCACAACGAGCATCCTGTCCGGATTCTCGTATCCGATTATCCTGATATTTCGGATTTCCTCAAGAGTCTGTATTATGTTGCGGATCTTGACGGGAGCAATCTTCACTGCGTTCTCCATCACATTTTCCCAAAGCTCTTTTCTCGTTATATCCCAATATCTTAAATGATTGTTCTTGATAAGGACATTTCCGTTTCCGCCGTCATCATCAAAAACATATATCGGAACAAGTGCCAGATCCTCAAATTGCCTGTATGGAACATCGGACAATACCCATTTGTTTTTCTTTAAATTTAAAAGCTTAAAAGAAAGCCTGTCAGCGACATCGGAAAAGTCCGTGTATATTTTTTCTATTATTTTTTCAAATTCTTCTGTATTCATAAAGTCCTCTTTTCATAATTTTGGTAAAAGAAAAAGCAATAGAGACATACATCTCTATTGCCTATATTAGTTTCTTTATGAATAAGTATGACTTTACCAAGCGTCAGTAAGGTCGTCAGATTAAACTCTTGAAAGATACTCGCCTGTTCTTGTATCGATCTTGATAACGTCTCCCTCGTTAACGAAGAGAGGAACTGCTACTGTAGCACCGGTCTCAACTGTAGCGGGCTTTGTAGCACCTGTAGCTGTGTCACCCTTGAATCCGGGCTCTGTCTCAGAGATTGCAAGCTCTACGAACATAGGAGGCTCAACAGCGAATACGCTTCCGTTATAAGACATAACCTTGCATACTTCGTTCTCTTTAACGAACTTGAGAGAGTCACCGATCTGGTCTGATGTAAGACCGATCTGCTCATAAGTCTCTGAATCCATGAAGTTAAAGATATCTCCATCCTGATAAAGATACTGCATATCCTTCTTGTCGATACGAGCTGCGGGGAACTTCTCAGTGGGACGGAAAGTTGTCTCCTTAACACCACCATTGATGATATCCTTGAGCTTAGTTCTTACGAAAGCAGCGCCTTTACCGGGCTTAACATGCTGAAATTCAATAATCTGACATACATTGCCATCAATCTCGATGGTCATACCATTTCTGAAATCACTTGCAGAAATCATATAAAAATCCTCCTAAATTACATCACATCAAACAACTAGTTTATATTAAACTATAAGATTTGATTTTTCAACTGTTTTTTTGGTTAATATACACGGATCACCAATCGGAATCCCAATCGGTATATCCCGAATCCCAGTTACCCGAATCCCAATCGGAGTGAGAACCGGAATCCCAATGCGAATCATAGCTGTTGTATCCGCCATAGCTGCTTCGTCCGCTGCTACCGCCGTGATACCCGCCTCCGCCGCCTAAAAGAAGCGATAAAATGATTGCGATAATTCCTATTAAAATTCCCAGTGGATTATATTCTCTAGAATCGTTCCTGTCATATCCGCCGCGTCCGAAAGTCCTGTCGTTATCAACTTTGAAAGAGTCGTTGTTATCCGGAGTAAAATTCGAAAAACCACTGCTTTCATATTCATCCATTCTGCTGAAGCTGTTTAAAAATCTGCGACCGTCACCGACCTCGTATTTATTTCTTTCTCTCTCTGCCATGTCGGCGGCATATTGAAGTTTTTGATTGGTAATCTCAGACTGAAGACGATCGTACAGTTCAACAACCGCAAACTCCTCGTCTTTTCCCTTATATCGAACGGCTCTGGTCCCGTCGGCTTTATTCTTGTAGACTACAAACTCTCCCGTAGCCTCGTCCTTATATATACCAAAAGCCTTAGGTCCTTCATAATTATAGCCTATAAAGAATCTTGTCTTACTCTCGGTAAAACCGTTTCTCTCACAATAATCTTTCAGTTCCTCAATTGTCTTGGGTATTCCACCCTCTGCATAACTTGTACTCATGTATCACTTTCCTTTATAGAGCTCTTTATCATATTTGAATAATATGGATCTATCCCCTTTGCGGATATTTCTCTCTGAGCCGTGTGCTCCGCTCCCGAAAAAATATCCGTGTTGAATCTGTTGTGTGAAGCTATATTATCAGCTATCATGCTCCCTATATCAAACTTAGGAAACGGAATCGAAGTGTCGACCCTCTGTACATTCGCTGTCCCCATATCTTTTGTCTGCGGAGCGTCTACCGCCGCAACCTGCTTTGCCTGCGTAATCTGTTTCGTAGGCGATATATCAGATCTTATATATTTCAAAAGATCGTCTTCCGTAATCCCATATTTCGATGCAATCTCTTTTACCGTGGTATCTGATGTTATGTCATCGAGACTCTTCCCCGTCTCGTCTGAAATAGCCTTATCAAGATACTTTTGGAATATCCCGCTTAAGCCTGTATCAAACGCATTCTCGCTCTCTTTCTGAGTAAGAAGCTTGCTTGTATCCGATATTGAGCTTAAGTAATTGTTTACCGCACCTGTTATCGAAGAAATATCAAATGCCATTTCATCCCCCTCAAAAAAGTTTGTCTTTCCCTCATATATTCAAACATTCAAATATTCTTATATTCAAAACGATCAGTGCACGATCACCGCCGTACCGATCTCAATCATGTCATAAAGCTGATACGCCACATCTTTGGGAAGATTGACGCATCCGTGTGATCCGTTCTTCTTGTATATCTGTCCTCCGAACTTACCTCTCCAGCTTGCATCGTGAAGTCCGCAGAAGGTAGTAAATCTCATCCATCTGTCGACCCAGACGTTCCATGTGGGACCAACAAGATTTTTGCCGGGAACCTTGGCGCGAAGCACAAATCTTCCTCTGGGAGTCGAATTGCCGGTGCTCTCTTTACCGGTAACGCAGGGCGATGTAAGCACAGCCTCACCGTCAACATAATAAGTCATTGTCTGATTCTCGATATCAACGTCAACGTATGTATCGATCGTGGTCGCCGGCACACCTGCCGCCTCTTCTTCCGCGTTCTTAAATCGTCCCTCATCCATACCGAAATTGAGGTAGTGATTATACAGCTCTAGTACATCATCACCGAATGCCTCATGAACATCGGGATATTTGGCCGCATAATACACCGCGTCAAAACCGCTCGCGAAAGAAGGTGTTGCGGTCACAAAGCTCAAAATAAAAGCCGCGAAAATAATTGTGCTTACTTTAATAATAATATTTCTCATGCCAAGCTCCTTTGGCACATGCAAGCATGTACGCTGTTTAGAATTATGACACCCATATCATATCAACATTATAAGCCAATTCTTCGCGGTTTTACATCATTTTTTTATATAATCCATTGCTTCGAGGTAGCCGTTTAACCCATGTCCGTATATCTGCTTGTCACAAGCAGGCGCCGTTACTGAAATCTTGCGGAATTCTTCCCTGGAACTGATGTCGGAAATGTGCACTTCAACCTTGGTGATATTCTCTATACTCTTAAGCGCATCGTGGATCGCATAGCTGTAATGTGTATACGCACCGGGATTAATTACGATCCCTTCGGTTCCGTCGCTGTAGGCAGCCTGAATCCTGTCGATTATGGCACCCTCATGGTTGGACTGATAGAGCTCAACCTCATCACCTTCCGCCTTCGCCTTTTCTTTTATCATATTGCAAAGATAATCATAGTCCTGATTGCCGTAGACCGCCTTTTCTCTGATTCCGAGGAAATTGAGGTTCGGTCCGTTTATAACCAAAATTTTCATACGCTTCTCCCATTATTAATATCTTTAGTCAAAAGATCTTTTGACACCGTATCATATCCATGTGACTTTGAGATTTCTGTACTGCGCAGCCATCGCGCCTTCCTGTTTGAATCCGATCCGCCCGCCCGTAAGAAGCTCTCCGCACTTAAG
The DNA here is from genome assembly GCF_003625505.1 of Butyrivibrio sp. XB500-5. Lineage (NCBI taxonomy): Bacteria > Bacillati > Bacillota > Clostridia > Lachnospirales > Lachnospiraceae > Butyrivibrio > Butyrivibrio sp. XB500-5. The sequence continues at coordinate 178,256 of NZ_RAIS01000003.1, read as the reverse complement.
GCCGTCATCGGCAAAACCGAGGATATCCATGTCATTTATGGCAAAAGAGACTTTGTCTTTATTCTTTACAACAGTCATCTTGTACCAAAATCCGTCGCTATCCCCTGATTCATTCACACCGCTGAAAACCTGCGCTACAGCATCGGGAAGAGGATCTGCTCCTGAAGCGACTTCCCACGTCTGCACGGGGTCGCTCTTAAAAAGCTTACTCACATGAAAAGCCTTGGACGCCGCGCCTTTTCTTCTATAAAAAGAAAGCTCAAAGAAACTTCCGCTGCCGGGTTCTTCCTTAGCAGCATCGTCACTTTGCGCGTTCTTACAAGCAAATATCAAAGACGCTCTTCCGCATGACGAAAGAGGCATAAATTCCCACTCAATACGGACATCAGAAGGAAAAGAGCCTGTGCATAAAAACGCAGCCTCGCCTTCCTGATCCTTGGTCTCTATCTTAAGCGCCCCTTCCGGAAAAGATATATCGGCGTTTCCGTATAACTCGAAGTCCCGAGCAATATCTTTTTCCGAAAGAGAATTGTCTAAAATCAGCTTAGCCATAGTGTTTCCTCATAAAGTAATACCATGTCTAATTCATCCGCATACGCGGATTCGCGTCGTCTGTTACATTAAAGCTTTGCGATATCCACAAGCTCAAGTCCTTCTTCAGAGTTGGTTGTCTCAAGACTTGTTACAAGAGCCTTGGCTGTATCGAGAGCAGTGATAACGTTAACACCTGTCTCGATCGCTGTTCTTCTGATAAGGAATCCGTCACGTGTCTTATCTCTTCCCTGTGTAGGTGTATCGATTACAAGGTCGATCTTGTGACCGAGGATAAGGTCGATGACCGTAGGTGATTCCTGAGAAAGCTTGTTGATCTTTCTTGCTTTTACACCGTTGTCATTAAGAGTAGCGGCTGTAGATCTTGTCGCGTAAATGATATATCCGAGCTTCTCATAACGTCTTGCAATGTCGATTATCTCGCCCTTATCGGAATCCTTAACGGTGATGATCATCTGCTTATATTTCGGAAGCTTAACTCCCGCTCCGAGGAACGCCTTGTAAAGTGCTTCATTAAAGTTCTTGCTGATACCAAGGCACTCACCTGTTGACTTCATCTCAGGTCCGAGGCTGATCTCGGCTCCTCTGATCTTCTCAAATGAGAATACAGGCATCTTGATCGCTACATAGCCGGCTTCAGGCTGAAGTCCGGGTGTGTAGCCAAGGTCCTTAAGCTTCTTACCGAGCATAACTTCTGCTGCAAGATCAACGATCGGAATACCTGTAACCTTACTGATGTAAGGAACGGTACGTGATGATCTGGGGTTAGCCTCGATAATATATACTTCATCGCCCACAGCTATGAACTGTACGTTTATAAGTCCGATTACGTGAAGAGCCTTTGCAAGTCTTCTTGTATATTCGGCGATTGTCTGCTTAACCTTATCCGAAAGAGACTGTGCGGGATATACGGAGATTGAGTCACCTGAGTGAATACCGGATCTCTCGATATGCTCCATGATACCGGGGATAACGATGTCTTCACCGTCGCAAACGGCATCAACCTCTGTCTCAACACCCTGAAGGTACTTATCTACAAGGATAGGATGATCCTGAGCATATCTGTTGATGATGTTCATGAACTCTTCTATCTCTGCATCGGAAAGAGCTATCTGCATGCCCTGTCCGCCAAGTACGTAGGAAGGTCTTACAAGTACGGGATAACCAAGACGGTTGGCAACTTCTTTGGCTTCTTCCGCTGTGTAAACGGTAGCACCCTGAGCACGCTTTATCTGTGTCTCTTCAAGGATCTGATCAAAGATCTCTCTGTCCTCGGCTGCGTCTACATCCTTGGCATCCGTTCCGTAGATCTTAACGCCCATCTTCATAAGGTCCTGAGTGAGCTTGATGGCTGTCTGTCCACCGAACTGAACAACCGCTCCGTCTGGCTTTTCAAGTCTTACAATATTCTCTACATCCTCGGGTGTAAGAGGCTCAAAGTAAAGCTTATCAGCTATATCGAAGTCAGTACTTACAGTCTCGGGGTTGTTGTTTATGATAATTGTCTCAAAACCGGCTTTCTTAAATGCCCATGTTGCGTGAACAGAGCAATAGTCGAACTCGATACCCTGACCGATCCTGATAGGACCTGAGCCAAGTACAAGGATCTTTTTCTTGCCGCTGTCAGCCTTAAGTGCTGCCTCATCTTCAGAATCGGGTCCGTTGTAAACCGAATAGTAGTAAGGTGTCTCAGCCGCAAACTCAGCTGCGCAGGTATCAACGATCTTGAATGTAGCCTTGATATTGTATTCATATCTAAGCTCTTTTAACACGTCCTCAGAGAAACGTGTGAGTCTGCTGATAACCGAATCGGGATACTCAAGACGCTTAGCTTCAAGAAGTGTCTCAAAGCTGATGATCTTCTTAGCTTCCGCAAGGTCTGCGTCCTTACCCTGTGTATTCTTCTCACCGATCCTAAGAAGCTTAAGCTCCATCTTAACGAGTGCGTGAAGCTTATCAATGAACCAGATGTCGATGAGTGTGATGTCATGGATCTGCTCGTGTGAGAAGCCTCTTCTGAGAGCCTCGGCGATAACCCAGATTCTCTGATCGTCTACAACTTTAAGACGCTCTGTAAGCTCGTCGTCGTCAAGCTCTGAGAAGTCATAGCTTGTAAGGCAGTCAACGTGCTGCTCAAGTGAGCGGATAGCCTTCATCATGGCACCTTCAAAGTTGGTGCAGATACTCATTACCTCACCTGTTGCTTTCATCTGTGTTGTAAGAGTTCTCTTTGCAGTGATGAATTTATCAAAAGGAAGTCTCGGGAACTTAACTACGCAGTAGTCAAGTGTAGGCTCGAAACTTGCATATGTCTTACCTGTGATGGCGTTCTTGATCTCGTCAAGTGTGTAGCCGAGCGCGATCTTGGCTGCGACCTTGGCGATCGGGTATCCCGTAGCCTTGGAAGCAAGCGCGGATGAACGGCTTACACGAGGGTTAACCTCGATTACGCAGTACTCAAAGCTTGTGGGGTGAAGAGCAAACTGTACGTTACATCCACCTGTGATCTGAAGCTCGTCGATGATGTTGAGAGCCGCGCTTCTGAGCATTTGGTATTCCTTGTCGGAAAGTGTCTGAGAAGGAGCCACAACGATGGAGTCACCTGTATGTACACCGACGGGGTCGATGTTCTCCATGTTACATACCGTGATGCAGTTTCCTGCAGAGTCACGCATTACCTCGTACTCGATCTCTTTCCATCCTGCGATGCATCTTTCTACAAGAACTTCGTTTGCACGTGAAAGTCTGAGTCCGTTCTCAAGTATCTCCTCACACTCAACCTGATTGTGCGCGATACCGCCGCCTGAACCACCGAGTGTGAACGCGGGACGAAGAACAACGGGGTAGCCAATCTTGTTGGCAAACTCAACACCGTCCTGAACGTTGTGAACAACGAGTGAAGCAGCGCAAGGCTCACCGATTCTTTCCATGGTGTCCTTGAATTCCTGCCTGTCCTCAGCCTTTCTGATTGTCTCTGCAGTTGTTCCGAGGAGCTTTACGTTATGTGACTTAAGAAAGCCTGACTCATCAAGCTCCATACCAAGGTTAAGTCCCGCCTGTCCTCCAAGTGTGGGAAGGATTGAATCGGGCTTTTCCTTTTCGATTATCTGCTCAAGGACTTTGACTGTGAGGGGCTCGATATAAACCTCGTCGGCAATGTCCTTATCTGTCATGATGGTAGCGGGGTTAGAGTTTACAAGGATAACCTCTACACCCTCTTCTTTAAGTGAACGGCAAGCCTGAGTTCCGGCATAGTCAAACTCTGCTGCCTGTCCGATCACGATAGGTCCTGAACCGATAACCAGTACCTTTTTAACATCTTTATTCTTCGGCATCAGTTCTTACCTCCTACTTTTCCTTTTTTCATCATATCTATAAATCTGTCAAACAGATAGCTTGAATCCTGCGGTCCGGGACATGCTTCAGGATGGAACTGCACTGTGAAGATGTTCTTACCAACATAGGCAAGTCCCTCATTGGTTCCGTCGTTAACGTTTATAAACGCAGGCTCAGCTATGTTCTTATCAAGCTTATCCATGTCTACTACATAGCCGTGGTTCTGAGATGAGATGTATACGCGGCCGTTCGTAAGGTCTTTTACCGGGTGGTTACCGCCTCTGTGTCCGTACTTCATCTTAAATGTATCCGCACCCGTTGCAAGCGCCATAAGCTGGTGTCCAAGGCAGATCGCAAAAATAGGTGTATCTGAATCATAGAGTTTTTTAATCTCTTTAATTACATCCACGTTCTCCTTCGGGTCACCGGGGCCGTTTGAAAGCATGATTCCGTCGGGAGCGTCCTTAAGGATCTCCTCAGCGGTTGTATTTGAAGGATATATTGTAACATCACAGCCTCTTGCAGCAAGTGAAGCCGCAATGTTCTTCTTGGCTCCCACATCGAGGAGCGCAACCTTAAGACCTTTGCCGTTAAGCTCTTTTACAATCGCAGGTCTCTTTTCTCTCTTGGAGTGATCGCCCGCAAGGTCAGCCTTGAAGTTATCTGCATTAAATACGGCACTTCCTGAAAGAGGTCCGTTCTCAGAAAGATCGGATACGCCCTTTAGAACTATCTTTTCCTTGCAGGATACTTTGCTTACAACGTCGCCTGTTGTGTATGCGTGGAGCTTGTCCTTGATGCTGTCGAATGTAAGGTTTTCATTGGTTGTGATGATACCGTTCATGGTGCCCTTTTCTCTGAGAATCCTTACAAGTTTTCTTGTGTCTATTCCTTCAATTCCGGGAATCTCATATTTTTCCAAGAATTCCTGGATTGACATGTCGCAGCGGAAGTTTGAAGGGATGCGTGAAAGCTCTCTAACAATTACAGCGTCAACCCAAGGTCTTTCCGACTCCATATCGTCAAGGCAAACGCCGTAGTTTCCTATAAGGGGATAAGTCATGCAAACTGCCTGTCCTGCGTAGGAAGGATCTGTAAATACTTCCGTATATCCCGCCATCGATGTATTAAAAACTATTTCACTTATAACATCCTTGTCGGCTCCGAAGTGCTTGCCTTCAAAGATGCTTCCGTCTTCCAAGATCAAAAAAGCTTTCATTTATTTCCTCCAGATATAACTCAATATTTCTTACTTAAAGTACTTAACACCACTCTCGAATATCTTGATGTCCTGCTCACCGAAGATATTAACGGCTACGCCGTCGCCTCTTCTCTCTGAGTGAGCCATCTTTCCAAGGCATCTTCCGTCGGGTGAAAGGATACCCTCAACAGCTCTGTAGGAACCGTTGATGTTCCACTCATCATCCATTGTTACGTTGCCGTCGAGATCGCAGTACTGTGTTGCGATCTGTCCGTTCTTAAAGAGTGTATCAAGTACATCATCGGGAGCAACAAATCTTCCCTCACCGTGTGATGCGGGGTTAGTGTATACTCCGCCGAGCTTAGCTTCCGAAAGCCAAGGTGAGTTGTTTGAAACAACCTTGATGTAAGCCATCTTGGAAATGTGTCTTCCTATTGTATTGAATGTAAGTGTAGGAGAGTTCTCATTCTGTCCTGTGATCTTGCCGTTAGGTACAAGGCCGAGCTTGATCATAGCCTGGAATCCGTTACAGATTCCGAGCGCAAGTCCGTCTCTGTTATTGAGAAGGTCTTCTACAGCTTCTTTTATCTCTGCGTTCTGGAAGGCTGTCGCGAAGAACTTAGCACTTCCGTCAGGCTCATCACCTGCTGAGAATCCGCCGGGGAACATGATGATCTGTGCGTTTGCGATAGCTTTTTTGAACTCAGCTACAGACTCAACAATATCCTCTGCGTTTCTGTTCTTGAATATCTTGATGTTTGTATCAGCGCCTGCTCTCTCAAATGCCTGCGCGCTGTCATACTCACAGTTACTTCCGGGGAATACCGGGATGAATACTGTGGGCTTTGCAACCTTATTCTTGCATACGTAGATGCTGTCAGCCTTGAAGAGAGGTGACTCTACGGAAGTCTTTTCTGTTCCTACCGTTGAAGGGAATACCTTCTCGAGCTTGTTCTTCCAAGCGCTGAGTGCCTCGTTAAGGTCAAGTGTCATGCCGCATGCTGTGATCTTGGCATCAGCCGTAACTTCACCGATCTCTCTTGCTCCTGCGATCTTAAGTACATCTGCAAGCTTATCTGCGGGAACTTCAGCAACGATGTCTGCGATGTCGTTCGCAAAGAGCTCTTTTGCCTCGATAGCATCTGCGATCTTAACTCCGAGTCCGTTACCGAATGCCATCTTGCTGACAGCAGCAGCGATTCCGTAGCTGTCCTCAGCGTAAGCCGAAACAATGGCTTTCTTCTTCATAAGGTCTGTGATATCGGAGTAGATAGCCATAACCTTGTCGTAATCGGGAAGATCGAATTTATCTTTAGGGAGCCTTACCTGTACAAGCTTGTTTCCTGCTTTCTTAAGCTCGGGTGTGATGACATCCGAAAGCTTAGCAACGTCTACCGCAAAAGATACGAGTGTGGGCGGAACGTTGATCTCGTTAAATGAGCCTGACATTGAATCCTTACCGCCGATTGAAGCGATTCCGAAGCGAAGCTGTGCTTCGAATGCTCCGAGGAGTGCTGTGAAAGGCTCGCTCCAACGCTTTGCATCCTCAGTCATTCTCTTGAAGTACTCCTGGAATGTGAAGTGGAGGTTCTTGTAATCACCGCCTGATGCAACGATCCTTGATACAGACTCTGTTACTGCGTAAGCAGCTCCGTGATAAGGGCTCCAGCTTGAAAGATAAGGATCGAAGCCGTAGCTCATCATTGTTACTGTATCTGTCTTTCCTGAAAGAACAGGAAGCTTAGCGATCATTGTCTGTGTCTCTGTGAGCTGGTACTTACCGCCGTAAGGCATGAGTACTGAGCCTGCGCCGATAGAAGAATCGAACATCTCAACGAGACCCTTCTGTGAGCAGACGTTGAGGTCGCTCATCTGTGCAAGCCATGCAGCCTTTACATCATTATTGGAAAGAGCTTCAGAAACCTTGTCGGATGCAACCTTATTAAAGTAGTTATCTTCCTGAGCAGGAACCTCTACCTTAACCTTTGTCTCCTGATGCGCTCCGTTTGTATCAAGGAATGCTCTCTTTATGTCTACTATCTTTTTACCTCTCCAGTTGAGGACAAGTCTGGGCTCTTCTGTAACAACCGCAACCTTAACAGCCTCGAGGTTCTCTTCTGCAGCATATCCAAGGAACTTATCTACATCCTTGGGCGCAACAACTACCGCCATTCTCTCCTGTGACTCTGAGATGGCAAGCTCTGTTCCGTCAAGACCTGCATACTTCTTGGGTACAAGGTCAAGGTTGATATCAAGTCCGGGTGCAAGCTCACCGATGGCAACCGAAACACCGCCGGCACCGAAGTCGTTACACTTCTTGATAAGCTCGCTGACTTCAGGTCTTCTGAAGAGTCTCTGAAGCTTACGCTCTGTAGGTGCATTACCCTTCTGAACCTCAGCTCCGCAAGTTGTGAGGGACTTGCTGTCGTGAGCCTTGGATGAACCTGTTGCTCCGCCGCAGCCGTCTCTACCTGTACGTCCGCCGAGGAGAATGATGATATCTCCGGGATCTGCGGACTCTCTGATAACGTGCTCCTGAGGAGCAGCTCCCATTACCGCACCGATCTCCATACGCTTTGCAACGTATCCGGGATGATAAACCTCTTTTACATAGCCTGTTGCAAGTCCGATCTGGTTACCGTATGAAGAATAACCTGATGCAGCACCGCGAACGAGCTTCTTCTGTGAAAGCTTACCTTTCATTGTCTCTGCTACGGGAACAGTGGGATCAGCCGCACCTGTTACACGCATAGCCTGGTATACATAGCCTCTTCCTGAAAGGGGATCTCTGATAGCTCCTCCAAGGCAGGTAGCAGCGCCACCGAAAGGCTCGATCTCTGTGGGATGGTTGTGTGTCTCGTTCTTGAAGAACACAAGCCAGTTCTCTGTCTTAACACCCTCGCCGTAGTCAACCTCGATAGGCACAACTACTGTGCAGGCGTTGTTCTCCTCAGACTCTTCCATGTCTGTGAGCTTTCCGTCCTTCTTGAGCTTCTTCATACCCATGAGGGCGATATCCATAAGAGAAATGAACTTCTCTTTTTTCTTTTCATCTGTCTTGTAAAGATCTTCTCTTGCTGAGAGATATTCGTTATAAGCATTAACGATGGGCTCTTTGTAGAAGCCGTCTGCGAACTCGATGTCTGTGAGCTCTGTGCCGAATGTTGTGTGACGGCAGTGGTCTGACCAGTATGTATCAAGAACTCTGATCTCTGTCATTGAAGGATCGCGGTTCTCATCATCATGGAAATATGTCTGGATCCACTTGAAATCGTTGAAGGTCATGGCAAGTCCGAGTGACTCATAAAGCGCCTTGAGATCGTTCTCAGACATATCCTTGAAGCCGTCAAATACTGCAACATCATCGGGCTCGTCGTAGTTGGTAACAAGAGTTGCGGGCTTTTCGGGCGCAGCAATTCTTGAATCAACAGGGTTCATTGTATATTCCTGAATCTTGGCAAGTTCTTCATCAGATACATTTCCGATAAGCATGTATGTAACGGCTGTCTTGATGACAGGCTCTTCGTCGCCCTTGATGAAGCGAACGCACTGCTCTGCGGAATCGGCTCTCTGATCGAACTGTCCGGGAAGCGCCTCTATGCTGAATACTTTTGCATTCTGAGGAATCTCAATATTTTCTCTGTAAAGAATGTCTACAGGGGGCTCTGAAAAGACTGTGTTGCAAGCCTTTTCAAATACATCATCCGATACGTTCTCAACATCATATCTGATGAAGATACGTACTTCCTCCACACTCTTAATGCCAAGGTAGCCCTTGATCTCTGCCTTGAGTTCCTTAGCCTTTCCGGCATAGGGGGCTTTCTTTTCAACATAGATTCGTTTTACCGTGCTCATAATATCTCCTCACATAAATTGGTTTGTATATTCTAAATAAAGAGTGCCGATGTTCCAAAGCACTCTTTATTAATTACTAATATTATTTAATTCATCGGGCACTAATCCCTCTAATACATACATAAGTTCCTTATCGATAGTATCTTCATCTATGCCGACTGTCTTGGAAGTGATCTTGAGACCTTCCACAACGTACATAAGATTACGAGCACATCCAAGAGGGTTCTCGCAATAGAATTCACCACTTTCAACGCCGTTTTCAATAAGCTTTTCAACTATTTTAACAGCGGTATCAAACTGTTTTTTTAGGGGATTATCCTTAGCCGATACTTTATTAACGGAAAAGTATTCATAAGTAGCGACAATAAGATTATTCTTTTTCCTGAGGATCTCTTTCTTTTGTTCTTTTAGAAAAAGAGCTAACATATCACCTGCAGATGCATTGCCGGAAAGAGCTGCCGTTACGGCTTCTTCATCGTCTTCTGCAATATCGTCTGCAAGAACTGCAAGGAATAATTCATCTGTACCGGAAAAATAGAGATAAAGACCCCCACGGCTGATGTCGCAGGCATCTACAATATCCTTCATTGTGACATTCTTGAAGCCCTTTTCGGCGAAGACTTCTCTTGCCTTGCCAAGAATGTACTTCCTTTTGATGGTGGATTTCTCTCCCATTCGTCCGCTATCCTCTGCTACTTGTGAATGTTACTGTCTTGAAAGGTTATCCTGTCCCCAGAACTTGATCAGGTCGTCCATTTTCTTAACTACCTGATACAGGACTCCTGTTGCCACGCCCTCTGACCAAACAGAACCCTTGACCATTCCTCTTAATATGTAACTTGAAAGGATCCCTGCAAGAGCATCCATGTCCGTGATACCGGCTTCCTGTATGAAAAGAAGCTCGTCCTTGTAATTTCTAAGGTGATTCTCGCTGTAAACATAGACGTAGTTGCGATCCAGAAGATTGGTGGTCTGAGCTGCCTTGACAAAGGCCAAAAGATTGGAATCGTATACCGGGAACGGTATAGATTTGAGTTCGCTGTTTGAATAGGTCTGAGCGACCTCAACCTTGACGTTCTCTTTAAGCCATTTAAGGTAAGGTGTGATCTTCTCAAGCTCGGGACGATATCTTAAAATGATATCCTCAACACTGTTCTCATTGACATTGTTGTCATTTTCCATGCTCATGAAATTCCGCTCCTGTTCTGGCTTTCGGCCGTTTCTTACTGAATTTGTGGCACTCAAAAAAACTCCTGTCAGAGTTCTCAAACATTATAGCAAGCAGATTTGCTTAGTGCAATATCCATTTTGATTAATAATGATATACGTGTCAAAATAGATTTATGCAATACGTACATCACAAATAAAATAATCCTTCTTTGGAGGAATCTATGACCAACAACCTCGAATATTATAAAACCTTTTATTATGTAGGAAAGCTTTCAAGCATAACTCTCGCGGCAAAAGAGCTGTCTATTTCACAGCCCGCCGTGACGCAGTCTATTCATCAGCTTGAAAAATCCCTCGGCTGCACTCTTTTTCAGAGAACTTCCAGAGGAATGAAGCTTACAAGTGAAGGAAATCTTCTATATAGATATATCGAAAGAGGTTATGAGCAGATTGAGCTCGGAGAGCAGCGCCTTTCGCAGCTCCTTCATCTGGATGCCGGAGAAGTCAGGATCGGTGCAAGCGATATGACTCTCAGATTCTTTTTGCTGCCCTATCTTGAAAAATTCCACGAGCTCTATCCCGGTATCAAGGTTACCGTAACCAACGGTCCCACACCCGAAACGCTTTCTTCTCTCGAAGATGACAAGATTGATTTCGGCGTTATTTCCACGCCCTTTAAAGAAAAAGACGGCTACAGTTTCTTCCCCGTTTCCGAGATAGAAGATACCTTTGTAGCCGGCCGTAAGTTTATTCAGTATAAAAATAAGATGCTGGACTTTTCCGATCTTTCAAACGTTCCGTTAATAATGCTTGAAGGAAAGACAAGTACCAGAGATTATATAAGTTCTCTTTTGACCGAGAACGGCGCCGAGCTTCACCCGGAGTTCGAGCTCGCAACAAGCGACATGATCGTGCAGTTCGCGCTTCGAAACCTGGGAGTCGGCTGCGTTGTCAAGGACTTTGCAAAAGAGTATCTCGACAGCGGAGTTTTGTTCGAGCTTCGTTTTAATAAGATGATCCCCAAAAGGAAGATCTGCGTTATCACAAACGAAACAAGACCGCTGTCAATTGCCGCAAGAAAACTCGTCGAGCTTATAAAAGCCTGAGGCGTCGTACTGCACAAGTACTTTTAGCGCTCACGTATAAGGCTGTTGCACATGCTGATGAATTCCTGAAGATCAGAATACATGTGATCAATGGTCTCAGGTTTACCGTTTCCAAGATCTTCATTATCTATTATAAGATCATCATAATACTCTTTATTATTCTTTCCGTCGGAATTGTAGTAGTCCTTTAATGTATAGTAGACGCTATACATAGAAGGAATATTGTTGTCAAAATTGTTGGATACGTCAGTTCCGAAACGGAACTCATAGCTTCTTCCTATGCTCTCGCCCTTTTCCTTTATATCTCCCGGAAATCCGACTTTGCCAATAGTCTTTTGTACCCAATGTCCGAGCGCTCTTGCCTCATCACTAATTGAATCGGGATTCCTTACAGGTCTTGATGCGCGGAATTTCTCAAGTATATCATCGGCAACCAAATCCTTTAAAGGGTCCTCTCCCTCCGATTCCATGTCTTTTAAATAATCATCCGCGGTCTCTATATTGGTCACCTTAAACCTTGGATAACTTCCATCTTTAGAATAAACACCCGTTACTTTGAACTCTTCATAGGGATTGGCTTTAATAAACTTACGCTGCTTACCTGTTGTTTCTACAGAAATAGAGCCTTCATATTCAATGCCGTCATCTACTTCATCAACCTCAAAGGAAACATAAGTGGATTCCTCCAACAGCTCGTTATACCATCCATAAAAAGAATATTCTTTGCCTTCTTCAACCTCTTTAATGGTATCTGATGTCTCCTCCGAAGCAAGCTCTGTGGCCTCCGATGCAGACTCTTCCACCTCCGAAGCCGCCTCCGCAGCCTCCGAAGTGCTATGCTCAGAAGTAGTTTCTTCGTTATCGGAATCACTCTCTTTTAAGCACATTGATAATAGCTCTTCCTTGGTTCCTTTAAAGGTATTCATGTCGATGAACTTTTCTTTTCCTTTATAGCCACTTAGAACATGGCGATTGGAGTATTGCCAGAATGTCCAATCAATGTCTTTGGGAACAGATGTATAAACACTTCTGTACCACAAAGGGCAATCGGTGAATTCATCTTTGACAATTGTATTATAGGTATCGCTGCTTACGTAGATCACAGGCTTGGTGCCGTATTTTTCCGCAAGGCAATCTATCATCGAGCGCAGCTCTTTTTTTATCTTAGAAACATCAATATCACTTTCCGTTTTGAAGTTTCCGTAGTATTCAACATCAATTACGATTGGGAGCATGTTATCTCTTTTATCAACGGTTCCGATCACGTTTTTCGCCTGATCTTCTCCTGCCGATTCAAAGCTAAAGAAGTGATATGCTCCGATGCATAGTTCTGTTTCTTTTGAATTATTCCAGTTATCCGCAAAGTAAGGATCGACATGCGAGGAGCCTTCCGTCGCCTTGATATAAGCAAAATCTATTTTCTGCTTACTTAATTCGTTCCAGTCTATTTCTCCTTGATATGAGGAAACATCAACTCCTCTTACAGGAAACTCTCCCTTGCTCGGATTGTTAATATGGATCACTCCAAAATAAAGCATAAGCGCTGCTGCAATAACAACTGCAGCCAGCGCTGTAATGACAAATACAACACTCTTTCCCATTTCTTTTTTCATTAATACTTCACCCCAAGTTTCTCAAGTTCTTCTTTTACCTGCTTATAATCCTTAAACACGATGCCTTTCCAACCATAGTTCTTGGCAGCCTCCACGTTGACCGGAGTGTCATCGATAAATACTGTCTTTGAAGGTGTAAGGTTATAGCGCTCAACGAGAAGGTCATAAATCTCACGGTCGGGCTTTATCATGTGCTCGGTGTAGCTAAGAATGCCTCCGTCGGTAAATTCTCTGAATGCCATAGCTTCTTTTGTTCCTTCAAGAACCTGTCCCGAATAATTGGAAAGATACAAAACCTTATAGCCGGCTGTCTTGAGCGCCGTTATCCAAGGAATCGTTGCGTCTCTTTTTATACAGATATTGTTAAAATCCGAGAATGTCTTTTCAATCTGCTCTTTTATCTCGGGATCGTTCTTAACAAAATTTCCGATTATCTCTTCAATAGAAAGGACTCCGCGGTCGATCTCTTTCCAGTCATCGCTTAAAACAGATGCCTTTCCGATACGCTCCGCGATCTCGCCGGTAAAGCCCTTATCCTCAATAAACTTCTCCCAAGCGAAATCAACAAGGACATTTCCTATATCAAAGACAACCGTATCTATCTCGCCATCCGGAATAACGTTTCCGTATTTGTCATGTCTTTTGTTTGCTGAAAAAAGATCCAGTGATGCCATCGTATGCCTTCCGATGATCGCACCTGTTGCCCACATAAGTACCCATATGGCTATCGGAACCGCAACTGTTGCGGCTGCGCAATATACAAATGTGTTGAAGGTATCAGGCGAACCGATTGCCGCCTGGATTAAAAGATTTATGTACATACCGATAAGGATCAAGATACCGATAATAGCGAGAACTCGCTTGTACATAGGTGTTTTGCTGTTCTGTTCCACTTAGATGTCTCCTTAATTCATTGCACTGTATTTCATTTTGACATTGATGTCCTGGTTGTAATTACCAAAACCTTTGCCAAATATCGTAAGTCCTCCGACATGCTCAGCAGTATCGGGAACCTCGAGTTTAAATTTAATATTGCTCTTGGATGTAAGTTCAAGAGAATCTGTCGTTACATCGGAAATCTTGAGTCCGTCAATAAAAGTGCCGTCGTGATTTATGACAAGCATCTTGATAAGTCCGTACTGATTCCACATCGGGAACCACCAATCGGGCGTAAAGACTCCCTTCACGTCACCGAAATCTCCGGGAGATGTCCATGTTCCGACAAATGTATTGTTAATGTAAAAATAGATATCGGAAGGCCATACGTTATTGTAACCGGGCGCCTCCGAGCTGAGCTCTGCGGTGATGCATAGTTCATCTATTTTCTGATTGCCGGGGATGAAATTGGGGATCTGATATTCAACAAAGCCCTTGGTAAACCAAAGAACATCCGCATCGAATCTATCGGGATGGGTAAAATATCTGGGATCGTCAACTTCTCCGATGGCTTTCTCCGTTGAACATATTCCGCATGTGGGATAAACAAGGCAGTCAAGATAATGGCCGACTTTAATATCCGTTGTATATATATCCTGATCTTTTTTCTCGGGAACAACATCTATAAGTATTCTTTCAAGTGTTGCCGAGCATATCTTCTGATTGCCGTGACCGAGTGCTTCCGACGATACGCGAACAAGTCCGCACTCCTCAAGCTTTTTTATATGACTTGTAAGAGCACCGTTTGTGATATTAAGATGTCTTGCAAGATCGTTCATGTTAAGGCTTCCCTCATCAAGAAGCACCTTTATGATCTCAATTCTTATGTCGGAGCCCAAAGTCTTAAAAAGCTCAAGTCCGTCCTCTAATGATTTAATATGTATCATACCCCAGTCCTCTCTTTTGCGCCGTGGCGCCCCCAAGTCGCTTATCGCTCATTAAATAAAAAAAGATGTAGATACCGAAATATCGATATCTACATCATTATAATGTAGGCATATTTCAAAAGCAATATTATGATACTGTGTCAAAAATCAGAAGTCCGAACCTATCGTGAACTGATCTATCAGCTTGTTAAGACTCTCTGACTGTTCCGAAAGTTCCTGTGATACAGCACTTGATTCCTGGGCTGTAGCGGAGTTGTTCTGAACGACATTGGATATCATCTCGATTCCCTTATCGATCTCATCCATACTCTGAGACTGCTGCTCCGCAAGGTCTCCTGTCTGAACGATCATCTCCGTTATCTCTTCTACGCTGTGCTGCATGGCATCGAGCGCCTGCGTCGTCTCTGCCACAACCGCATTACCGTTACTGATCTCATCCATTGTATCGGCTATAAGCTGGTGCGTATTCTTTGCAGCTTCGCTGGACTGATCCGCAAGCTGTCCTATCTGATCCGCAACAACCGCAAAGCCTTTTCCTGTTTCTCCGGCTCTTGCAGCCTCAATTGAAGCATTAAGTGCAAGGAGTGATGTCTGACTGGCAATAGCCTCAATTGAATTTGTTACCTGTTCAATCTCAGCGGACGCCTCAGTGATCCTGGTCATGGCATCTGTCACAAGATGCATCTTGGCAGCCGATGTCTCGGCATTATCTCTTACTTCAGTCGCCATTCTCTTACTCTTTTCCGCAACTGTCGCAAGCTGTTTGGTCTGTTCAGTCACGGAGTTAACGGAAGCGGTAAGCTCTTCAACAGCTGCAGCCTGATCTGTAGAGCCTTCCGCAAGATCGTTGGCTCCCTGTGACATATTGATGGCACCTTGAGAAACCTGCGAAGAAGAATTCTTAACTTCTTGAAGTGTGCTGCTAAGCGTCTCAGCAATATTTCCGAGAGCCTTTTTAATGGCAGCATAATCACCTATATACAGTTTTTCATTCTTTGAACCGCAGGAGAAATCTCCCGTCGACATACGTCCCAGGGTCTCCGTAATATCTTTTACAATCTCTTCGATAACATCGGTCGAATATGTGATATCATTGGCAAGCTTTCCAAGCTCGTCGTCCGATTCGCTCGGGATCTTGATCTCGATCTTACCGTTAGCCATGTCATCGGCAGCCTTGGAAATGGATTCTATAGGTCCGAGTATGCTTCCGGTAAGAGCACGTCTTGACTTGTTTGAATAAAGGATCGCATAGGCAACTATGGCCAGTGAGAGCACAGTCAAAATAAACACGCTTGTAAGAGCGGCATTAAATGCTTTATGTGCCTGCTCTTTGGCTGATATACCTATTTCCTTGAAATCTTTAACGACTACTTTTATAGCCTCGTTGACGTTGGCAACGTAGTAATTATAAAGTTCTTCGTGAGAATTACCCGCAGCAAACATTGCATCCAAAGTAGCCGCGGAATTGTCTATATCAGCGATGTGCTTATATACTTCGGTAAGGTCGTCATTATAGACCTTTCCGAGTGAATCAAGACCATCGTTCAGCTCCTGGATCTTTTCTTTTGCCCCCTGCATCTGCTCGGCTCTGTCAGCCTCGTCATATGCATTCAGTGCCCAGAGGTAGTACTTGGCAAGGGCCTGGATGGTGATACGTATCTCACCCTGCTGGGTATTCTGCTCATAAAATCTGTTGTAGATCATATTCAGATTAAAAACAGAGAAAGCATCAATTATGATGATGACGACAAAAATGACAACAAGATTAAGTCTAAGTCTGTTGAAGACTTTTTTAAACTTATCGGATACAGAAAGTTTTTTGAATGAATCTTGTGAAAATTCATTTCCGATTGCGGCTGCTCTGCCCATGCTAACCTCCTATATTATGCGAATCATAAACGATTATATGTACTATTATTTTAAGCTTTTTACTTGTTTGTATGTCAAAAAATTGTATAAATTTATATAAAATTTCGAGAAATAAGCAAAACTTATGGTAAGTATAAAAAAGATTGATTTTACTTATATTCTTTTTTCGTATATCATATCTCATGTAGCTTAAAAGAGTTATTTTTAAGGAGGATTTTTTAAAATGGTTAAAGCAGTAGTAGGTGCCAACTGGGGCGACGAGGGAAAAGGTAAGATCACCGATACTCTTGCAGACCAGGCCGATGTCGTTATCCGTTTCCAGGGCGGAGCAAACGCCGGACACACAATAGTTAACGATTACGGTAAATTCGCACTTCACACAATGCCTTCAGGTGTTTTCCACTCACACATCATGAACATCATCGGTAACGGTGTGGCATTCGACATCACCAAGTTCATGAACGAACTTAACGAGATCACATCCAAGGGAGTTCCCACTCCTCAGATCATGATCTCAGACAGAGTTCAGGTTATGATGCCTTATCATGTGCAGTTCGATTCACTTGAGGAAGCAAGACTTGCCGGAAAGAGCTTTGGTTCAACAAAGTCGGGAATCGCTCCTTTTTATTCAGATAAGTTCTCTAAGATCGGATGGCAGATCAACGAGTTCTTCCAGGATGATGATGTTATCAAGGAAAAGATCGCACGTATCGCGCAGATCAAGGATGTGCTCCTAGTTAATCTCTATCATGCAGATCCTATCGATCAGGAAGCACTCTTTAAGCAGATCGTTGAGTGGAGAGATCAGGTTAAGCCTTATGTTGGCAACGTAGCACTCTATCTCGATAATGCTATCAAGGAAGGCAAGACAATTCTTTTAGAGGGTCAGCTCGGAACAATGAAGGATCCCGACCACGGAATCTATCCCATGGTTACATCTTCATCTCCTCTCGCAGCTTACGGTGCGATCGGAGCAGGCATCCCTCCTTATGAGATCAAGCAGATCGTTACAGTATCCAAGGCTTATTCATCAGCTGTCGGAGCAGGTGCATTTGTATCAGAGCTCTTCGGAGATGAAGCTGAGGAACTCAGAAGAAGAGGCGGCGACGGCGGTGAGTACGGCGCAACAACAGGAAGACCCAGACGTGTGGGCTGGTATGACTGCGTAGCAAGTAAGTACGGCTGCAGACTTCAGGGCACAACGGATGTTGCTTTCACAGTACTTGACGTTCTCGGATATCTCGATGAGATTCCCGTATGCGTAGGATATGATATTGACGGCGAGGTTACAACAGAGTTCCCCGTAACACACCTTCTTGAGAAGGCTAAGCCCGTATTCAAAACTCTTCCCGGATGGAAGTGCGATATCAGAGGAATCAAGAAGTACGAAGATCTCCCTGAGAACTGCAGAAAGTATATCGAGTTCATCGAGGAGCAGATCGGATATCCCATCACTATGGTAAGTAACGGACCTGCAAGAAGCGATATCATCTACAGAACAAGTAAATTATCAAAGTAATAATATAGCGGTGTAGCAAATGCTACACCGCTTTTTTGTTGAAAGGTTATAGTGTTCCGGAATAACCGTTATTTTTGAAGGTTTGCATCATTTCGTTGGTGAGGCTGTATTCGAGAGGTTGAAGGATTATGTCGGGGCGCTTTACCCACTCGGCATATTTGAGTTCGCCTTTGTCCATCTTGATGGTTTTGTCGCCTACTACGTCGCAGTAGAAGCCAACGAGGATGTCGCTGGCGATGCCCCAGGGCTGGGATTTGTAGTAGCGGATATTGGTGACGGTAAGGCCGACTTCTTCCATAACTTCTCTTGCCACGCACTCCTCAAGTGTCTCACCGATCTCGGTAAAGCCCGCAACAAGGGCGTTGTGGCCATAGCCGACACGGTACTTGGTAAGGACTATGCTGTCAGTCTCTTTATCGGTAATGCCGATTATGACGGCAGGATTGATCCTTGGATAGATCTTGTTGCCGCACTTAGGACAAGTCCTTGCTCTCTCTTTCTTGTCATTCTCATTCTCGGCGCCGCATTTGCCGCAGTATCTTGTCACGGAATACCACTCAGCAAGCTGATATGCAGTGAATGCAGCGTAGACATATTCCTTGGGCTGAAGGCCGGCATTTCTAAGCTCTGTAAAAGAGACAAAGCTGTAGTCTGCGTTTTCCTCAGTCTTTTCGGCTATGGCGCTCTCTTTTTTATCAAGTAAAAAAAAGCTCTCATCATCAACAGAAAATAAGTAGATAAAAGAAGCTTCGCTAAGCTCTTCCGCAAAGTCAGATCTTTTGGGGATATCAAGAGTTTTGCCCTCATCTCTTATCTTTACAAGGAGCTCGATATCTCTTTTGTTCTGCGCAGAATCCCTGAAAGCAAATATCCTGCTGTCATCAGAAGGTCTCTTTTCGGGATCGTATTGATTGTATAATCTGTGGGGATTTATGTCCTGAATCATTTTAGTCACCTTCGTTGAATGTTATTTATCTATCTGCAAGGCGTTGTTTGAGTAAAGCCCCTGATATTCCTTGGGGGACATGCCATACTCTTTTTTGAAAGCCTTGAAAAAGCTTGAATAATCTCTAAAGCCGAACTTCTCATAGGTTCCCGTTATGCTGGCGCCGCCCGTGATAGCATTTCTGCACTCGGCGAGGCGCTTTTTGATAATGTACTGATGGAGCGAAACGCCGAGCGTATCCTTGAAAAGATGCGCAACGTAGTACTTGCTTATAAAGAACTGCCCCGCGATATCATCGAGCGTAAGAGCATCCTCGAGATTACTCTCAACGTAAGCGATGATATTTTGGAAAAGAGTCAGCTCATCGCTTCCGCTGCTGATGTTCTCCTCGTCGTAGACAATCCTGTTGATCGTAAGGATAAGGTCACAAAGGCACAGATGTCTGAACGCAGTGCTTCCGTATCTCTCACTTGCGATTTCCTCGAGAAGGCGCAGGAACTTGGACTCGACCATGTGAAACTGCGCGGGTGCAAGGTGATAGATGTATTTGTGATACGCCTCTGCCTTCTGAAACAGGAACATGTAGTCCACAGACTCCTGCATAAGCGAATTACAGCAATCTTTGCTTATCCAGAAAAGGAAGCGTCTGTAATTTTCCTCGGGATTATTCATAAGCGCATGATGCGAGATCCCGGGTGGAACCAGCATGAGGTCGCCGGGAGACATCTTGTATCTGATGGTCTTGCCCTCGGGACTGAATATCTCCATGGTAACGTCGCCCTCTATAAAGAGGTAGCACTCGTAATAATCATGGGCATGCGGCTTAAGCGTCTTGAAGTCTCTGTCTGAGTAATAGTAGACCTCAAAATCCGATGAAACCATGTATTGTCTTGTGTTAAAGGATGATCTTAGTTTGCTTTTCATATTTGTATAATAGCACCGATTGCAATTTTTGCAAGGTATGAAACAAATTATTCCATTCTTTTTTTTACTAAAAGAAACTATTGTATTATACAGACCACAATTATTATTCAGATCATTAAATCAGATCAAAAAAGATGTATTAGGAAGGGAGAAATTCTAATTATGGAAATGACACTTCGCTGGTACGGTAAAGAGTATGATACCGTAAAGCTTTGGCAGATAAGACAGGTTCCCGGTGTAAAGGGTGTTATCACAACTCTTTACAACAAGCAGGCGGGCGAGCTCTGGACTCAGGACGAGATCAAGGCTCTCAAAAAGGATGTCGCTGACGGCGGACTTAAGGTTTCAGGTATCGAATCGGTAAACGTATCGGATGCCATCAAGGCTGCTACCGCAGAGAGAGACGAGCACATCGATAACTATATAAAGACTTTGGAGAATCTCGGTAAAGAAGATATCCACATGGTATGCTACAACTTCATGCCTGTATTCGACTGGACAAGAACAGAGCTTGCAAGAAAAAGAGAAGACGGCTCGACCGTACTTGCTTACACTCAGGAAGCTATCGATGCTATCAATCCCGAGAAGATGTTCGAAACACTTTCAGGTGACACAAACGGTTCCGTAATGCCCGGTTGGGAGCCCGAAAGAATGGCTCACATCAAGGAGCTCTTTGAGCTCTACTCAGGAATCGATGAGGATAAGCTCTTTGAAAATATTGTTTATTTCTTGAAGGCGATCATGCCCGTATGTAATAAGTATGACATCAAGATGGCTATCCATCCCGACGATCCCGCTTGGTCTGTATTCGGACTTCCCAGGATCATCAACAATGAAAAGAACATCCTTAAGCTCATGAAGGCGGTTGATGACGTTCACAACGGAGTTACATTCTGCTCAGGCTCTTACGGCACAAGCCTTGAGAACGATCTGCCTCACATGATCAGAGCACTTGAAGGAAGAATTCACTTCGCACACGTTCGTAATCTTAAGTTCATCTCTCCCACCAACTTTGAGGAGTCTGCTCACCTTTCAGCCGACGGAACTTTCGATATGTACGAGATCATGAAGGCTCTCTATGAGACAGGCTTCGACGGACCTATCCGTCCCGACCACGGAAGAATGATCTGGGGCGAAGTTGCAATGCCCGGCTACGGTCTCTATGACAGAGCGCTCGGTGCAACTTACCTCAACGGTCTTTGGGAAGCAATTGAAAAGAGTCACGAGAGAGGAGTTTGATCATGAAGCTTAATGAACAGAGTTTAAAAGACAGCGCATGGAAAGAGAAGGGCTACTACCTTCCCACTTTCGACAGAGCTGAAATGATAAAAAAGACAGTTGAAGCACCCGAGTGGGTTCACTTCGGAGCAGGAAATATCTTCAGAGCATTTCAGGCTAATCTTTCACAGAGAATGCTTGACGGCGGCATGAACGATAAGGGACTTACTGTCGTAGAAGGTTTTGACTATGAGATCATCGAGAAGATGTACAAACCTCACGACAACCTCTCACTCCTTGTCACACTTAAAGCTGACGGATCCGTTGAAAAATCCGTGATCTCAAGTATTGCGGAGTCATGCATCCTTGATTCAAATGATGAAAAAGAGTTTTCTCGTCTTAAAGAGATCTTTAGATGCGATTCTCTTCAGCTTGCTACTTTTACAATCACAGAGAAAGGCTATAGCCTTGTTAATCCCGCAGGTGAGCTTCTTCCCGCAGTAAAGGACGATTTTGCAGCAGGCCCTTCAAAGCCTCAGAGCTATATCGGTAAGGTTGCGGCTCTTTTATATGAGAGATTCCTTGCAGGTGAAAAGAAGATTGCCATGGTCAGCACAGACAACTGCTCACACAACGGAGATAAGCTCTTTGATGCGGTGCATGCATTTGCAAAAGAGTGGACTGCAAACGGTAAGGCTGACGCAGGATTTATTTCATATATAGAAGATGATTCCAAGGTTTCTTTCCCTTGGTCAATGATCGACAAGATCACACCAAGACCCGACGATTCCGTTAATGAGATTCTTAAAAACGATGGAATCGAGGAGCTTGAACCCGTTGTAACTTCCAAGAAAACTTGGGTTGCTCCCTTTGTTAATGCCGAGGAGAGCGAATACCTCGTTATCGAGGATAAGTTCCCGAACGGTCGTCCCGCTCTTGAGAAGGTCGGAGTTATCTTCACGGAAAAAGAGACTGTGGATAAGGTTGAGCGCATGAAGGTTTGCACCTGCCTCAATCCTCTTCACACAGCACTTGCCGTATACGGATGCCTTCTTGGATACGACAAGATCTCAGAAGAAATGAAAGATACGGAGCTTGTTAAGCTTGTTAAGACAATCGGATATGTTGAGGGACTCCCCGTTGTTACAGATCCGGGTGTTATAAAGCCTCAGGAATTCATTGACACTGTTGTAAACGTCAGAATTCCCAACAAGTTCATGCCCGATACCCCTCAAAGGATTGCCACAGACACATCGCAGAAGCTTGCCATCAGATTCGGTGAGACTATCAAAGCTTACCTTTCTTCAGATAGTCTCAATGTAGCCGATCTAAAGTGTATTCCTCTAGTACACGCCGGCTGGCTTCGCTATGTGATGGGCGTAGACGATAACGGCAAAGCATTTGAGCCAAGCCCCGATCCGCTTCTTGAGAAGGCTAAGAGCTTTGTTGAAGGTATTGAGCTTGGAGCTTCTATAGATAAAGCTGCTATCAAAGCTAAGCTTCTTCCTATTCTCAAAGACGCTACAATCTTTGGCGTAGACCTTGAAGAATCAGGCCTTTCGGATAGAGTTCTTTCTTACTTTGAAGAGCTTATCGCCGGCACAGGTGCCGTAAGAGCAACGCTCAAGAAGTATGTTGGCTGATCTTATTGCCCCACAGCAATGTGAAGGTGCATTAACTTAATCTCATAAAAAATGCACTGCATGGACGCATGCAGTGCATTTTTATTGATTCATATAAACTTATATTCAGATCATGAGCTCATAGATCTTGGTGCAATCATCCTCGCTAAGAGTTACGAAGCCTGAGATTGAACCGGGTCTTCCGTCGCCGTTACAAAGAACATCAACGAGCTTGGGAATATCTTCTTTCTTGGCTCCGAGTTCCTCAAAGTTCTTGGGCATACCGATCGAGATGAGGAAGTTTCTGAGAGCTTCTATGCCGGCCTTAGCTGTGACTTCGGGATTGGCGAAGTCCATCTGGCACCCCCAAACTCTTGTAGCTACCTGCGCAAAGCGCATTACATCGTGCTTCATTACATATGTGAATACAGCGGGCATTGTAACAGCAAGGCCTGCTCCGTGAGCGCAGTCATAGAGAGCTGAAAGTTCATGCTCAATGTTGTGGCTGTTCCAGTCCTGAGTTCTTCCGACGCCGCATGAATTATTGTGTGCCATCATTCCTGCCCACATAATATTGGCTCTTGCCTCATAGTTGTTGGAATCTTCGATAACTCTGGGTCCCTCGTGCTTCATCGTAAGAAGAAGTGCTTCTATAAGTCTGTCCGTAACCTCGACCTCAGCGGTATTTGTAAGATATCTCTCATACAGATGAGCCATAATATCTGTGATACCTGCTGCCGACTGATATGCGGGAAGAGTCTGGGTAAGAGCGGGATTGAGGATACTGAACTTGGGTCTTATCGCATCTCCGCTTGCTCCGCGCTTGATCATACCTTCTTCCTTGGTGATAACGGAATCAGGGCTTCCCTCACTGCCTGCAGCGGCAATTGTAAGGATAGTTCCCACAGGAAGAGCCTCAGTGATAGTCTTTCCCTGATAGAAATCCCAAAAATCTCCGTCATAAACTGTTCCTGCCGCTATAGCCTTGGATGAATCTATAGTACTTCCGCCACCCACAGCAAGAATAAAGTCAACATTTTCTTTTTTACAAAGCTCTATTCCCTCGTAAACAAGGCCGCTTCTGGGATTGGGCTTAACGCCTCCAAGAAGCACATAAGGGATGCTCTCCTTATCCAGTGAAGCCTTAACCCTATCAAGAAGTCCCGATTTAACAACGCTTCCGCCGCCGTAATGAATAAGAACTTTGCTTCCGCCAAACTTCTTGACGTACTCTCCGGCCTGATTCTCAGTGTCTTTTCCAAAAACAAAATAAGTAGGTGAGTAGAACGTAAAATTCTGCATAATAACCCCTTTCTCGTTTGCTCTGATTAACTAATTACTATTATATCATGCATAATATGCACACCTATTTCATAATAATGGCACAGAAAAAGCCTTATGACTATTTATCGATAGACATAAGACTTCTCATTTTTTGTTATGTTTATATACAGGACAGGTAATCAGTTCTTTTTAAGATAAGCGCCGTAGTAAACTGCGCCGACGCAAAGTCCGCCGCCAATGATATTACCGATGGTTACGGGAATAAGGTTGGTTACAAAGAATCCGAATAAAGATAATCCGTCTGCGGGGATTCCGTGAACGTAAGATGCAAGGAAACCTGCAGGAATGAAATACATATTTGCAACGCAGTGTTCGAAACCGCAGATAATAAAGAGCATAACGGGAAGCCAAAGTGCAAGCACTTTTCCTGCAAGCTCATCAGCAGCGAAAGAACACCATACTGCCATGCATACAAGAACGTTACAAAGGATTCCGCGAAGGAGTCCGTCTGAAAAAGATAATCCTGACTTAGTAACCGCCGTTGCAACTACGTTTGTTGCAAGCTGTCCGTCGCCGAATGAATAAATGTGGCCAAAAGCCGCAATCGCTGCAATAATAAAGCCTCCGACCATGTTTCCGAAATAAACGATAACCCAGTTCTTAAGCATCTTAAGAGGCGAGGTCTCTTTCTTGAGAACAGGGATCGTAATAAGGCAATTGCCTGTGAAGAGCTCAGCTCCTCCGACAAGCACCATAAAAAGACCTATAGGGAAAACTACAGAACTGATAACCCTTGCCGATGAAGCATTATCCGCAAGGCAAGATGCGATCTGGCTTCCGAGTCCTCCAAGCGCAATGAAGGCTCCAGCCATTATAGCTAAAAGAAAGGTCTGTGAAGCCTTAGCTTCGGCCTTGGCCTTTCCTACCTGTACATATTTTTGAGCAATTTCTGCCGGTGATTTCATGTCTTAATACTCCTTACTTCTGTTTCGCTTAGCGAGATTTTTCAAGAATCTCGCCGTATTATTATACCCTCTTTCGCCTTATATTTAAAGAAAAAAGCCCGCTTTCGCGAACTTTTTCCAAACAAAGCTTCACACTACATTTATCACTTCCCGCTCAGGTTTGTCGGCAGCCTTTAGCCCGCTCACCTTGCACACCGGGAAATCAACCTTGTACTTATCCATATACTCTTTTTCCACAAGCCCTGTAACGCTCACCCAGCTGCCGTTTTCAAGGCTGTCAAGGTCATCGTAGTCGCAGATTATTCCGAATAAAGACAGGTCATCCTCGCAGCATGTCATTGCGTATCTGCCCGCAAGAAAAGACTGCCTTGTCTTACCGCGTGACTTCATGACCTGCGCCGTGAAGCGAATCGTCTTTCCGACGTATCTGTCCAGGTTGTCGAGGCTGTCCAAATAGAACACGGAAAATGAATCATTGTCTACATCGACCACATCGGCATTTAAGTCATATGGAAGGTCGTCCTCAAACCTTATTACAATATCGTCCCTCTCGTCATCCTTAAATACAATGTTGAGCCCCGTGTTCACAGCCTTAAGATTCCTTCTGAAATACGAAAGCTTATCCTCAAGCCCGGTGCAGTTATTCACAACCGCCATGTACGCGTTTCTTACCTGCTCAGACAAAAGAGATTTCATATTGGCCGCATAGAGTTCAAAAGTCTTTCCGTTGATCACGGCGATCTCCATAATGTCGTTCCAGTACCAGGGAAAAGATAAGTCTTTTCGCATCCACATGCCGTTAAACTCAACCACAACCCGCGCCGGCTTGACCGCCTTTTCAAGCTCTTCGATGTGCTCCGGAGTAAAATCCTCTTCATCCTCGATATACCTTACAACCACGCCCATCTTCTCAAGAAGATAGTCGTCGTATTCCACTTCGCCTTCCTCACAGACGATAAGAAGCGTTACACCGTCTATCTTGAAATACGACTCTTCGAACAAGTCCTGAATAAAAGAGGTCTTTCCCGCATCCAAAAATCCGTTCACAAAATAAACCTTACCCAATTTTCTTATTCTCCTTATTTTCAAGCTCCGCCTGCGGCGTGTACGGTGTCTTGTCTATGCACTCGTTCAGCATTGAAATGATGCGCTCTTTATCAATATTTTTTCCTATGAAAACAATCTGATTGAGCCTGTCGCCGTAGATTTCATCCCACTCTTCCATGATGTCCGGGAAGCTTCGTATAACCTCTTCCTTTTCCTTTTCGTCAAAGGCCGCTACCCAATTGGAAACCTCGGATATTGATGCGTTTCTTCCCGCCTGCTCAAAGAGCTGAACATGAATGTCATCATCCGAAAACCAGATATACCCTTTAGCACGGATTATATTCTCGGGATAGTTTTCTTCAACGAAAGCACTGAACTTCTCGTGATTGAAAGGTCTTTTTTCCTCAAAGACAAAAGAGCTGATGCCGTATTCATCTACGCAACCTTCATCCATCGCTTTTTCTCTGGCAAGAGCAGCCTGCATTGCCGAAGAATTCATGACCTCGTCGTAGTCAAACTTTGATCCCTTGAAAATCCTGTCGGGATTGACTTTACCGTAAACGCACTCTACAATCTCCGCCTTTCTTTGGAACTGTCTGATCACCTTTTTTACCGATTCTTTTTTATCCTCGGGAAGGAGATCGCACTTGTTCAAAAGAACCACGTTGCAGAATTCGATCTGATCCATTATAAGGTTGATGATGTCGGGATCCTCGTCCATGATCTCTTTTTGTCTTTCATCGGACTTTTCTTTTATTCCGTCAAGAAACTCCGTGTATATCCTGTCGGCATCAACGACAGTCACAACAGAGTCAAGATAGAAGCCAAGCTTTTTGTGTGATTCCTGATACATAAGGAATCCATCCGCTATTGATGCGGGATTACTGATGCCTGAGGCTTCCACAATGATTCTTTTGATATGCTTATCTTTTGCAAGCGCCTCAACCTGCGTCATAAAGGCTTCCTGAAGAGTGCAGCAGATGCAGCCGTTCGTAAGCTCTATCATCTTGGAATCCGCCTGAGTAACGTTACTTTTCGAAATAAGGGAAGCGTCGATGTTAACGCTTCCCATATCATTTACTATCAGTGCGATTCCGTCTGATTCCGTATTTTTAAGCAGCTCATTAAGTACCGTTGTCTTACCTGAGCCAAGATATCCTGTCAGTATGGTCACCGGTTTCTTTGATAAACCAAACATTGTATTCCTCCGCGTGTAAATGCTATGATCGTTTACGTTTTATAATTTGCAATTCATTTGCAATTTACAATAATAGCACTTCTTCGCAGAAGATGTCAATTAAAAGAACTTTCTTTATCACATGTCTCTAATATAAAACTCGACCATTCCGAAAAATTCCCTCACAACATAATGAATTCCGACGGGCAAAAGAGTCGTTGCGGGAACGGCTTCGGCATTTTCAAAGCCTACTTTCTTGGCAATGGAAAGCGCCCTATGCTCATGGAAGCTGTTAGTAACTATGCCGACGCGGGCCGTGGGATCTCCTATTATCTCAAGACTGAACTTAAGATTTTCATGAGTGTCGGTCGACTTTTCCTCCAAAAAGATCCTGCTCTCATCGATACCGTAATCCCTTACGAGCACTCTTTTTGCACACTCAGCCTCGCTTATCTGCTCATACTCTCCCTGTCCGCCGGATGCGATGACTATAGTCTTTTCGTTTTCCGACAGGTATTCGCCGGCTCTTTTTATCCTTACTCTGTAAGGGTTACTAGGTTCTGTTCCGTTAAGTCCCGCACCGAGAACGATCACATAATCAAGATTTCTCTCGGGTATCGCAGTCATATCATCCACGATCTTAGCTTCCGTTATTAAAAAGAAAACAATAAATGCGGTGGCCGCAACCCTGTATATCCATGTGATCACCATCGGAACCTCGAATTTCTCTGTTCCGTTAATCCTTGCTATGAGCATCTTTATCCTGGCAAAAGAAAATACGGCGATAAGAATCCACAGCCAAACCCATGAAAGGAGCAATCCGCCTCCGTAGGCAATGCATGTAAAGAAATACAGAACAGACCATATAAATATAAGGAAATAGATGTACATTACTATCTTAACGTACGTGATCTTTCCCATTCCGGCGTATCTGCTTACTCTGCTTTTGTAATCGATATATTCCTTGCCAAAAGAGCTTTCTAAGAATTTTTCTTCTCTTAATATCTGAAGATGAAACATGATCATCGCAAATAAGGTCACAGCAAGAAGCACCGGATTAAAGTACATAAGAAGAATTCCTATGTAAACAAGATCAAAGCCCAGAAATGCAGGGTTTCTTGAGTAGTTATAAATCCCGTTTGTGACGAGATTTCTTTTTTCCTTGTCATCTTCCGCTACGCCCGCTCTCCAGCTGTCTCTCATGGTATACACGGCAATCCCGAACACTGTGACACCGACAACCGCGAAGTAAACTCCGAAAATTCTGCACATAAAAGAAAGCTGCGATTTCCCGATTATTATCGATATCAGTTCGGTTATAGGCGCAAGTACTGTCGCAATCTTCATAAGAAGCTCTGTGTAGAAGCCTTTATCACGCTTTTTTCCCTTGGCGATCTGATCGGTCACTATCCCTTTATTTTTCTGGATAAGCATCTTTATAAAATAAATACCGTAAAAAAGGAGCATGAAAAATATTGCAATAATTTGATATATTCTGTTAGTCATTTCACACCTCGTTCTATGCTTATTATATAATATCGCGCGTACTCCGGCGATTATTTATGTAACTTTTGTTTATATCTTTTTTATTTTTTAGTCACTTTTTGTGCACTTCCGTATGTTATGGTTTATATCATAGTAACTGAAAACTTAGCAAAAAACATCAGAAAGGGGAATAATGATGAAAAAAAATGCGGGTTATGTTGTTTCTAGCCTTATGATAGCAGGTTTTGCATTTATGTGTTCAACCGGTTTTTGTTGTAAGGCAAGTGCAGCCGCAGAAAACGGAAACACAATCAAAGTAGGTAGTGACGCTTCTACCATCGCGGAAGCCATTGACAAGGCTTCAAACGGGGATACGATCGTAATCCCCAAGGGAAATTATTCCGAACAGTTAAAGATTGAAAAGGATGGAGTAAAACTTGTAGGTGAAGAAGGTGCTATTCTTAACGGTGCAGGCTTAACACCGACAAAAGACGATTACGCAATGATCAATGTTCATGCCAAGAACGTTTCCATCTCAGGTCTTGAGATCACAGGTCTTAGTCAGGATCATCCTTCAATGGACGTTAAGCCCATGGGTATCTATGTAGACGCAGGTTCAGACGGAATCTCAATCTCAAAATGTAAGATTCATGACATGGGTGTTAAGTACACTGAGGAATCCGAGTACTACAATGCACACGGAATCCTTGTATATGGTCAGCCCGAATCACCTGTAAACGGAGTTTCAATCACAGGAAACGAAATCTATAACATGACGCTCGGTAACAGTGAAGCGCTTGTAGTTAACGGTAACGTAGGTAACTTCGATATTTCCGGCAACTACGTGCACAACTGTGACAATATCGGAATCGATGCTATCGGCTATGAGCGTACCGATCCCGAGACAGGCGAGCTCCTTTTACTTGAGAGCGACAGAGCTCACGACGGAAAGATCCACGATAATACCGTTGTTGGAATTTCATCCGCAAAGAACATGACTTACTTTGGCGATGCTTGCGCGGACGGAATCTATGTTGACGGCGGAAAAGACATTGATATCTTCAATAACTACGTATCAGACAGTGATATCGGTATCGAGATCGCTACAGAGCATCACGGAACCGCTACAACAGGAATCGAAGTGTACAACAACACTCTTGTAGAAAACAATAATCTTGCCGGCATCGTTATCGGTGGTTGCAATCCCGAAGAAAACGGTGAGGCAAAGGCTTGCCATATCTACAACAACACTGTTTTGAACACAGACAATACATGTATCACTATTCAGAATGCACACGATGAAGAAAACGTAATAGAGAAAAACATCTTCATCGCAGCTAACGAAGCTGAGGTTTACTATGAGGAATGCGGAGACAACAGTAAAGGAAACACTATAAGAAACAACGCATCCAATCAGAAGCTGAAAGTCGGTGAGGACAATATTACCTTTAAGCTCATCGGAGTTTCAACCGAGAACAACGCTATCAGACTTGAATCTACAGAAGAACTCAAGGGACTTGGCGCAGACTCAACTAAGGTAATCCCTATGGATTTTAACGAAGACTGATATTGAGGTCTTGGGGTTAAGATAAGTAAAAGAAGTCCTATGACTTTGCAAACATCCTTGCGAAAGTCATAGGACTTTTTGTAATTTTACTTAAGCTGAGAATATCCTCCGGTTTTTAAGATATCGTTCTTAAGCTTTTTTGCTGCGACAAAGCCGCTATTAGTCAGGCTTTCTGCAGCTTCTTTGAGCGATTTCTCAAATCTATCCGACAATCTGTCAAAAGTTGTCTCTACAACTCTATTACTCAAACCGACATCTTCAGCTGATTTAATGAAGCTATCTCTGTTTATATTATTGATATCAAGCTCTCCTCCGATATAAAAAGACATCTCCGGAATCGAATTGTACACTCTCGTAGAAACAATATCATAAGCGGGCGAAAGTCTCACCGACTTAAGGTCGGGAGAGTATAAAAGAGCATAGTTCTTCAAGTGGCAATCTGTATTACCTATGAGGAAATTAAAAATTATACGCTCAAGAAGCTTGCTCTGATCTTCGATAGGATTTGATGAATGCTTTTTGATAAGATCAAACATCTTCTTCATATATCCAATAGATTGCTTCTCATACTTATCCTCGGCTGCAATTCCCATGGCCTGAGCAAAGTCTTCCTGGTGGAGCCTCAGCGGTACAAGAAGACCATCTATTTCTTTTACTCCGTTTAAATCTCTGTCATATCTCTTTGTTGCATAGAGTACATCACTGTCTTCTCCGCCTCCTACGTTTACAATAAAGCTCTCCGGAACATCTATACCTATATTCTTGGCGGTAAGCATGCAAAGCTGCTCATTTAATACTATACGATCGAGTCTTACATGGCTCTGCTTGACTATATGTGTACTCGGCGCATCTCCTTTTGGAAGATACCACTTGCCTTTGGGATCATAGTAAAGCCCCACCTTACCTGAAGCTCCCGTAAGCGAAAGATGTGTTTCCATAAGTATCTGAGTCGATCTCGTTGCACCTTCTGCCGCAAGCGATTTAACCTGAGCCTTGGTCAGTTTCTCATAATGAGCGTCACTTAAAACACCACCCTCTGCAATCTTGATCGCGCCAAGGCATTCTCTTCCAAGTCCCGCCAAAATAGATAGGTAATCCTTCTCATCGGTCTTTATCCAATCTGCAACAGCACGTCTTGAAAAGCCCTCCGGAAGGAGACTTTCAAAAAAGGTTCTCGTATTTTCAGCAGTAAAACTTTCTTCCTGAAAAGGAAGCGAAATTGATATCGGCGCGCCATAAGAAGCGTTCATAAATTCACTGTCATATTTAAAAGTCGAATCGGTATAGGCTTCGCCTGTAATATTTCCGACGAGCGTCTGCTCTCCGTTTATTTCAATGTATACTCCAAGATTTCTCATATCATCCTCTTTCATTAAGTTCTATATCAAGCCCCAGAAGATTGGCAATAAGAAGCGCCTTTCCAAGCTCAATTGTCTTCTTTCCGTTTTCAAGATCCGAAAGAAACGTCACGGATATCCCCGTAAAATCAGATATGTACTTCTGTGTATATCCAAGCTTCTTGCGTCTGTCTCTGATTGCTTTTCCAAATGTTTTTGTATCGCTGATCTTCATATACTTTCCCCTCGTAAATGTGCTTTCTCCAAATTATGCCGTACGGCATAATTCGATCGCGCTAGGCATAAATTTAGCCGTACGGCTAAATTTTATATTAATTATTATAAATTTAGCCGTACGGCTAAGTCAAGGCTATATTATTTTTTCGAATCCTTTTATCCTTTATAATTCCAAGTTTATCAGCCATGCGGTGCTACTCCTATAAAAAGGACCTGTCACTGAATCGTAAGGATATCCGAAAATCCCGTAACTTCAAATATCTCTTTTATCTCTTCGGCTGCGTTTGTAACAACCATGCTCCCCTGCTTGTTCATGATCTTCTGCGCGGAAAGAAGAACGCGTAGTCCCGCACTTGAAATATAATCAAGCTTGGCAAGATCGAAAGTAAGATTATCCACGCCATCCAATGAGCTCTGAACCTCGATCTCAAGCTGCGGAGAAGTCGTTGTATCAAGGCGTCCCTCCAGCGAGATCTTCATATTGCCATTATCCTTTATTTTTTCGATGTTAAGCATAATGTTGTCCCTCCTTATCGTCAGCCCCGCTCATTGAATGCTCTATATCCGCTTGTATATCGTGTTTATATTTCGTAAATCTTTGTATTCGTATCTGAAATCGTCCATCAGCGTTTTCACCATATAGATACCAAGTCCCCCGACAGATCTTTTATCCGCGGGTAATGTGATATCGGGATTGGTCTTTTTTAGCGGATCGTAAGGGATTCCTTGGTCGGCAAAAGATATTTCTACCGCACGTTCTTTTTCTATAAATTTAAATCTAACTTCCGCAAGACCTATCTCACCGGGATACGCGAAATGTGCGATGTTGACGAACAACTCCTCGACTGCTGTCCGGATTTGATTTTGACTCTTTTTAGGACAAGAAATTTTTTCCAGCTTGGAATCTATGAACTTCATAACATTCGGCAGTTTTTCCACCGTCGCTTCAACTGTAAGCATATTGTCTTTTTCATTAATTATCATGTCACTACTTTCTTTCGAAGCTCATCATTTCCCGTAATATGTCATGTATAGCATGGTTATGTCATCAAGCTGCTCAGCACCGCCCACATATTCATCGATGCCGACCATGACGTTTTCAATGGCGACCTTGGGATTGGCCACAGGGAATCTGTTCATTATCTCAAGCATTCGGTCATTTCCAAGAAGCTCATTGCCCTCATTAATGGCCTCCGGGAATCCGTTCGTATAGACGAATATGCTGTCTCCCGGTTCCATCTTGAAATTGTGCGGAACAAACTTGGTATTTTCCATTACCGCCACAGGAAGTGAATGCTTATATTTTACAAATTCATACTCGCCGCCTGCATGCCTTATAACCGGATGCTTGTGTCCTGCATTGACAGATATACTCTCACCGCTGGTAAGATCGATAACTCCGATCCACACCGTCACAAAGAAGCCCATCTTATTGTCTTCGCACAGCCTGTTATTTACCTCATATAAAGTATCAGCGGGAGACATACCCGAAGTAAGAGCATTCTTTATAAGTTTTTTTGCCATCACCATAAACAATGCCGCCGGTATGCCTTTTCCGGAAACATCTGCAATGGCCAGTCCAAGGTGATCCTCGTCAATCATAAAATAATCATAGAAGTCGCCGCCCACCTCTTTTGCAGGCTTCATGTATGCGTACAGATCAAAATCTTTTCTCTCGGGCATATACGGATAAACCTTTGGCATGGCATCTTCCTGTATTTCCGCAGCAAGTGCCATATCTCTGGATGCCGCCACCATCTCACGGCCCTCGGAAACGTTGAGAATGCAGTACATAAGCATCAAAGTAATCATAAATAAGGCAGGTCCGAGCGAAAGTCCGTATACAACAATAGTTATAATGCCAACAAGCATCGGAGCCAGCACATACATAAAAAATGCAAAGACCTGATATCTTTCAAGGAGCTTACGCTCAAGAACAACCACTACAAGCGCAGCTATAACGGTGAAATAGGAATAGACCATAGAGATCGGATAGAGCGCGCTTCTTGCATAGACGCCGTCTTGCCCGACAGTAAAATAGATTCCGGTAAAAATATTTATGATCCTGACCGCAATGGCCACATAGGCGCCGATACTAACGATCAAAAAGAGCTTTTTTACCAGATTTTTTCTAATTTTCAAATATGTCATCGTGTACATCCAAAAGAACAGTGCCTCTATAGGAGCACACAGATAGTACAATGTATTGTCCAAAATATTGAGGTATCTGAGAGACGGGATTCCGTCAACAAGCCATGCACAGCCGTCCGTAAAGAGTTGAATAAACACAACATTAATAAGGGCCATCATGTACTTTATATCAGCACCCGTCTTTTGAAGGTCGATAAGGCAACAGACATAGAGAGTACAGCCCAACATCATTCCCACAAAGTCCGCGCCGATATTGATAAGATATATCGGTCTGAGCGTGTTTATCCCTCTGTAGAAAACAAGCTGAGCCATTACCAAAGTCAAAACAAAATATAGAATTGATACGACTATTAACCTTTTCTTTTTTGATTTGCTCATATTATCATTATATCGTATATTGTTTTGATGAATTATTAAATTTTTCTGTTCTTTTTGTATTGAGTATGATAATATAAGTTATTGAAACGACGGTGTTTCATGGATAACATGAGGCACCGTTTTTGTTTTATACGGTTAATGCCCCTCTATATGGGCAAAAATATCTTTTTTACCGGAGGTTGTATGAACAGTTTTTTATCATCAGTTGAACAGATAAACAGTGCCGTTAACGGCTTTGTTTGGGGACTACCCATGCTGGTTCTTTTGGTCGGCACGGGAATACTTATGACCGTCCTTACACGTTTTTTCCAGGTTAGTCACTTTAAGCACTGGGTAAAAAACACTATCGGCGGAATATTTAAGGATAAAAAAGTAACGGCGCACACGGGAAGTGAAGACACTCAGATCTCACAGTTCCAGAGCCTTTGTACCGCTCTTGCCGCTACTATCGGAACAGGTAACATCGCAGGTGTTGCAGCTGCCATCGTTTCGGGCGGCCCGGGAGCCATTTTCTGGATGTGGGTCGTTGCTTTCTTTGGAATGATGACGAATTATTCGGAGAACGTACTCGGAATTTTCTATCGCCGCAGAAACAGCAGAAATGAATGGTGCGGCGGAGCTATGTATTACTTAAAGGACGGACTCGGATCCAAGAAGGGATGCAGACATATCGGAACAGCTCTTGCGTTTATGTTCAGTTTCTTTTGCGTATTTGCCTCATTCGGCATCGGTAACATGAGCCAGATCAACTCGATCGCGCTTAACATGCACAGCGCATTCGGCATTCCCACTTTGATAAGCGGAATCGTACTTATGGCACTTGCGGGCATGGTTATCGTCGGCGGCCTTAAGAGAATCGCATCCGTAACGGAAAAGCTCGTTCCCTTCATGGCTGTTATATATATCGTCGGTGCACTCATCGTATGCATCTGCAACGTTGATCAATTCGGAGCCGTTTTCTCAGCAATATTCCGCGGCGCTTTCGGATTTAAAGCTGTCGGCGGCGGCATCGTGGGAAGCGGTGTTGCAATGGCAATGCAGTGGGGAATGAAGCGAGGCGTCTTTTCCAATGAGGCGGGTCTTGGTTCTTCCGTAATGGTTCACTCAAGCTCAAACGTAAGAGAGCCCGTTGTTCAGGGAATGTGGGGCATCTTCGAGGTATTTGCCGACACCATCATCGTCTGCACGATCACTGCATTTGCGGTTCTTTCAAGCGGACTTGTCGATCTTAATACAGGAAAAGTGCTTTCGGAGCAGGTTTCCACAGCTCTTGTTGCAGAAGCTTTTTCAACGATATTCGGAAGATTCGGCTCGGCGTTTATCGCGATCGCAATCCTGTTCTTTGCTTTCTCAACAGTACTTGGCTGGAGCCAGTACGGAAGCAAGGGCTTTGAATATCTCTTCGGCACCAAGAGCACCAAGTTATATCAGATCATTTTCGTAATATTCATCCTGATCGGCGCAACCATGGATCTTACGCTCGCTTGGGATCTTTCGGATACACTTAACGGCCTTATGGCTATCCCGAACCTTATCGGTGTGATCGCGCTCAGCGGCACGGTTGTTAAGATAACCAAGAACTACGTTGACAGAAAGCTTAGACACAAAAACGTTAAGCCTATGCTCTCTGCCATCGGCAAGATTCAGGAGATTCACGAAAGCGAGATTGAGTCGGCTTCTTGATTCTTCGCAATAATCGAATACATAATAAAAAGCCTCAATCTTCAGATATTTGAAGATTGAGGCTTATTTTATTTGCTTGCTTTAAGCGTATATGTTTTATCCCAGTTCTTAAGAACATCCACAGAAGAAAAGCCTGCTGCCAGAAGAGCCTCTTTTTCGTGCTCCACCGTAAGCGGCGTATCGAAGTGATAGAATTCGCCATCCGGAAGATTAAGCTCTTTTCTGATCTTAAAAAGCTCCTGCCTTAGTGAAGCCTCTTCCTCATCGGACTTTGAAAAACAATCCGTAAGGATGAAATATCCCTTGGAAGTCAGCGCTTTGCATAATCTCGTATACAGCGGTATCTTCTCCTCTTTGGTGAAATGGTGCAGCGATTCAACCGATACGGCTGCGTCATATTTATCTTCACCAAACGGCTCATCAAAATATGAACCGCATATCAGTGTAATATCTTTCCCCGGGAATTTAGCTTTTAGCGCATCAAGCATCGACTTTGTGAGGTCGATTCCCGTAACCTTGGCGCCGGGATTCATTTCAAAAAATTCTTCAAGCTCAAGGCCCGTTCCGCAGCCAAGATCAAGTACGTTCGCTCCTTCCGGCTTTGGCAAAAGCGATGCCGTGTAACCGTAGAATACATCAGCACCTTCTATATTGCTCTTCATGTGCTCGTCATATCCGTCAACGCGAGCAGTGAAGAAATTGTCCATTTTTTCAAGCATTGTTCATCCGGTCCTTTTGTGTCTTAATATTTTGTCTTTATTCTTATATCTTTTTCTTATACCAATGTGACAGTATTTCTGCCGTTTTCTTTTGACAGATACATTGCCTTGTCCATGCGGTCAAATGCATCTTCAAAAGTATCCTCGTCTTTAACCTGCGTCACCCCGATAGAGCATGTCACATGCCCGATCTTCGGAAATTCCGTAGCTTCAACTTTTTTCCGTAGTTCATCGGCGATTGTATACAGCTCATCTCCGGTTTTGTTGTTGTAAACTATTACAAACTCTTCGCCGCCCCATCTGCCGACAGCTGCTTCTTTCTCAGCCACAAAGTCTTTTAACAAATCTGCAAGTGACTTAAGCACAGTATCTCCGGCGGAATGTCCGTAAGTATCGTTGACTTTTTTGAAAAAATCAAGATCAAGCATCATCATTGCTACGTTTATGCCACTTCGATGGTACTTATCTATGCTGTTATTTATCTCAGCCTTTATGCTGCCCTGATTTAGGAGCTCCGTAAGAGTGTCGTTCTGGGCGAGCTTCTCGTACTTCTTAAGCTCAGACATAAGCTGCATTGAAGAATCGTGAATATTCTGCACCATGAACACAAATCTGAAATCCTCTTCGGTACTTGTCATAGCTCTGCTGAAGATCAGTTTTACCCATATATACTTGCCTTCGAGGTTCTGCATCTGGCAGTCAAAAGAGGTCGTGCGGCCGCGATCGAGATGTGTTCTCAAATATTCGGGATCCGTGATCTTAAGGAACTGCTCCTTATCCTCAGGCCAGATCATGTTCACCGTCATCATGCGCCAGTCGGAATACTTAATATCCGCGTTTATAACTTCTTCCGAAACCTCTGTGACACTTATGCTGCTGGTCGTATCGTTAACAAGGTCAACATACATGGAAAAAAGAAATGTATTCTGGATCGTAGTGTTTACCTTACCGGAAGTCATGTACTCCTGAACGTATTCATCGTACAGTTCATCCATGATGTAAACATACTTCGTTGTATCTTTTATCGGATAAACAGTCATCTGAAGGACGGTAGGCGTATCGCTCCTCTTCGGATAAACCTTTATCTTCCTACTGTACTTACCTTTGAATTTGCCATAGTAAGACACAAAGGCATTGTATTCTTCCGATACCTTCTCATTGGATTTAGCGATATGGAACCAGAGCTTTTGAATAAGATCGTCATAGCTTCCGGTCTCTTCTACGAAATCCGCAAAATCATTATTGCGCGCAAGAACTCTGTACTTATTGACCGCCGTATCTGCAAGGATCACGATAGCCACATTCTCCTGCAATAATCCAAAAATGTCTTGTAACGTGTAGTTCTCCAATGATTTATCTGACATACTATTCACCCGCTCGTCCATGAAGTTGTTTGGTGTATATGTTATAAGTTTAATTATACTTTTGTGCTTATTATTTAGTCAATTTATGTATTACTCTCTCCTTTAATAAATCGTCAGTTCTTTCTAATGTACCAGCTATAGCCGCTAAAGATAAGTCCCCTATCTTTATTATCAAATATGGGCAAAAGAGATTTCGTCATCCACTCTTTTGCTTCTTCTGCGCTGATTGTTCCGCTCTCAATCTGCGTATTCACATTAGACTGGATCAGCATGAAATCAACGAATTCCTCAATTGTAAAAGAATAAACCATGTCATATTCGGTCTGTTTTTCCATGGTAAAGCCTTTAGGAAGGTCTTCCTGCTTCCACTTATTTTCTTTTCTTGGTGGCTTGGGAAACCTAGTCAGATACTCATCGTTGTACCAGCGTGTGTATGCGCCGTTTTCAGCGGTTTGTGAGAACATGGCTCCGCTTTCGAGCTTTGGGGAAACATTCAGTCCGCTCTCGGGCATTATATGCTTCGCCATGCGATTCGTTATTCCAAAATCGTAGATGACTAAAAGTCCTCCGTCTTCCATGACATCTGACATATTTGCCATAAATATCTTTTCATCGACCCAGTTTATGCAACCTGCGGCAGTCACGATATCATATTTTTCTTTGGTAAGCCTTGTCTCTTCGGCCTTGGCGGTGTAGAAGGAGTAGGCGTTGTTATCTCCGTAGAGTTCTTTGCACGCTTCTACCATAGTATCCGCGATATCGGTTCCTGTTACTTTATCACAGATAAGCTTTAACGCCTTGGTTGAAAGTCCCGCGCCGCAACCGACGTCCAGACCATTCTTGAATATATGGTCCGGTGCAATATCGCAATCTCTTTTTAATTGTTCTATTACTGACTTGTGAAGCCATGGCCTCTTGGTATATCCCATAGCTATACGTTTTGAATCAAAAGATTTGCTGTTCATTGTTATTCTCTTTCCTTTTCTTAAGCATTTCTTCTATATGTCATCAGATTATCTTTTATGGTCCATTATACCATCAGGTCACGTGCATTGATATGCGGGTTGTGGTAACGCTTTCTTTTATCGGGCAAGCCAAGCAGCTTTGTCATAAGTGTTCCTAATTCATCATATGCTTTAGGTCTTTTGAACTGTATCGCTTTGGTGGGGCAATAGACCACGCAAGCGTTGCAACCGTTACAATTATGATTCCATTTAGGGCGGCCGTCTTCGATCGCAATATTCTTATTAGGACACACCTTCTCGCAGGTTGAGCAGCCGATGCATCTTTTGTCTGTAAAAAAGCCTTTGTCGTATTCATGCTCAATATTAAGATACGGAACCATAAGCTTTGGGAACAGTTTTCGTGTTATGAAAGACATATGCGGATACTTTCTGAATTTCATTTCCGATATCTCGCGTGCTGTCTTTAGCATATTTTTTTCCATCAAAGGAAGCATGAGCTTTTCAGGCGGAAAAGGCGGATACGCTATGCACTGGCTTGCGACGCACCTGATCGCACGGGAATAGCTCAGATGAGCACCTTTCGTAGAAAGAATATCCTCGACAGTTTCAAATGCTTTTCCGTGAACAGCTATGTACGTGGCCACCATAAAAATATAGCCATTGGGGTTTACGGAAAGCCCAGAGATAAACTCTTTCATCCTTCCGGGTATGTCCCATTCGTAAACCGGGCAGACAAAGCCTATAATGTCTGCATCCTCAGCGCTGTATCCCGAAGGATCTTTTCTCACATTGACAATGGTGGTGTCTTTAAGTACCTCTGCTATTACTTTTGCCGCACGCAAGCTGTTTCCCGTTCCGCTGAAGCAGTAAATGATTTTTTTCATGATTATCCTCCTTTATGAGTGACATCAGTATTTCCATTATCCTTTTCTAGAGGTAACACTTGTAACCTCTTCGAGAGTATTATAGAATTATGATGTAGCTCGTATCAATAGAAATAGCTAATGTGTCACACATTCGGGAGATCTGTTACTTATGAATAATACAAACGGAATTATTGCAGAACGTTCTAAGAAAACTATCGCAAATGCTATGCTCAAGGTTATGAAGATATATGATTACAGGGAGATCACAGTGACTCAGATCACGCAGGAAGCTGAAGTTTCCAGAAAGACTTTCTACCGTCATTTCCGTGATAAGGATGAAGTCCTAAAGCACCTGTTTGATTCACTATATAAAGAATGCGTATCAACAATAAAGGACAACGAATTACACCATTACTGGGACGTTGTCCAATGCTTTTTTGATTTTTGGGAAAGTCATGCCAAAATTCTGAACCTGATGAAGCAGAGCAATCTGCTCCCGCAACTGTTTGAGGAGTCCTACGAAAGATCTTTTGAAGTATTCCGTTCCGTGAAATCGGCAGACCTCTCAGAGCAGTACAAGGCTGAACTCCCGTATCTTCTCGCGTACAGCTTGGGCGGAATGAATTCCATGCTCATCAAATGGATAGAAAACGGAATGTCTATTCCTTCATCGACACTGATATCCTGCCTTCGTGAAGGATTCAGTTCAGAAATGCTGTGAGTATTATAGTTTGTATATGTTTATAAATAGCATACTACATCTCACCAAATACCTTCACCATCGCCCAAAACAATAGTCTTGATATTATCATCAATTTCAGAATCACTAAGTCCTTGTTGTATAAGCGGTAGGATCACTTCCCTGCTTTCACGCATATGCGGAAGTAGAGATGCAAGCTTATTGGCTTTATCCTCCATTCCGGCTTTCAGGTATAGAAAGCATAGCGTTGCCCGCATAGTTGATTTCTGTTTTTCGTTCTGTGATATTGGCAAGCCCCTTTCCATAAGCTCAATAGCTTCTTCTGTTTTGCCTTTTAATGCCAATGTGCTCGCCAGTCCAAGGATCATTCCCGGCTTGTTGGGATATATCAAAAGCGCTTCTCGATAGGTCTTTTCCGCCATATCATAATCACCGCTTCTCTGATATCCAATAGCTTTCTTGTGAATATCAAGACGGGTCTTTTCCGCACGGATAGTGTCCATTCCAAGGAGCAGATCAACACTTGTCTCAAATATATTGGCAAGGGCCGGCAAAAATGTAATATCCGGAAAGCTCTCACCTCGCTCCCACTTAGAAACGCTCTGAGCCGTGATTCCAAGAAATTCCGCGACATCTTCTTGCGTTAGGTCTTTTTGCATTCTGTATTTCTTTAAGTTTGTAGGCAAATACATCATCAATTATTCCTCCTGCATTAGAAATTGGCACATGAGTGTGCCAAAGGTATCATCAGAACGTTCTATGACAATGATACCATGAATGCCAGGAATTCCAATGACGTGATAGTTGTGATTAGCTCAACCAACTTTTTACAGTGACATTTGCAGTGACAAATACAGTGACATTCAACTCGCCCAAAATGGACCACTACCCCCGTCCCCCTGGTCCACTTTCAGCACACAAAAAGACTCGGTACAATGTACCGAATCTTCTGAATCTGCGATGCAGATATATCCGGATTACTACGAATCCAAGAGACAGGCTCGAAAATCCTACGGATTTCGGCATTTCTTCATCAAGTTGCTGTTTACCTGTTGTGTACGGTAGAAAGCTCAGGACTACTGTACACACCTGATGGCAACTTTATATCTGTTTTTTTCCAATACCTTTCATCTTTACAAACCGTAATTGTCGTACTCATTTATATTGCGAGATAATCGGTATATACAATTCTGACACAATTCCTATCAAAACCTATTTCCTTCTATTTTATCAGCGTTATATCGTATGTTGTATTCTTGTTTTTAGCATCTACTACAACAAGAATACAACCTCTTTACCAACCTCCCGGTATAAGCTTAAATAAGGCGGTGTTTTTATATGCCATTGGACTGTCATATTCAAACGCTACTACAGCATCTGTTGTAGCTGTTATTGTTTGTATAATCTCTGCTGTATATGGGTCGATTATGTATGCCAATACCTGTCCCTGCATTACGTTATCCCCAGCCTTTACCATGGGATCAAGGATTCCTGCTACATTTGCTCTTATACTTATAAACTTGTCACTTTCAACAACTTTAGATGAAAAACCGGCAAATCCCTGATATTCTATTATTCCTTCTTTTGCAAGAAAGGTAAGTATCGCGTTAACTCCCTGTCTGGCGCTTATCTTGTCGATTTTTTCCGTACTTGAAGTATATATTGAAAATGCATCTGTTTCCCATATCTGCCAATTGTAGTTTAGCGTTGTCGTATCGAAAGGCCTTGGATTATGGAGAACAACAAAGGGTAAACCAAATTTCTTCGCCAGTTCAACATTTTCATTTCCTGTTTTCATCATTCTGATCTGAGGCACAAAATGTCCCGGCATATAGAAGGATGCAAACTGTATTCCATATTTATAGTCTTTTATCTTTTCAAAAATCCCTGCCGCTATTCTCTGTGTCGTCTCGCCTTTATCATAGCCGGGAAACATTCTGTTTATGTCGGTATTATCTATGCTCCAAAAACGCTTCTTAATGTTTACAGAGTAGGGATTACAGCATGGAATGACCATCAGTGTATGGCCATCCTTAATTTTCGCTTCCACTTCAAGTTTTTTTAACTTTTTGACCAAAAGACTACATGAATAAATCTGCTGATATTCATTTCCCCTCATGCTTCCAAGTATGCAGACAGACTTTTCCCCACTTCCAAATTCGTAGCCTTTTACTCTGAAATCATCCCTATATAAACCTTTAAATGAGTATATTATTGTTTCTTTCATTAGCTTTCCCCATTAAGAACTTTTTCCCGGAGTATTCTTCCCATAAGCGATCCCTCTTCCACAACAGGATACTCTCTTACTGTAAATATCATCCCATTCTCCGGAGCTTTGATATCTGCCAGCACATCGCCGGAAAGAGGATCTATTATTTTTCCAACGGATTCTCCACTTCTAACAATAGCTCCATGCTCCTTCTCCTTCATGTATATACCTGAGCATGGCGCATTAAGATAACAGACATCATCTCCGTCTGCATCGTAAGCTACTATTGCTTCTTTGGTTTTGGGAACTTCTCCTTCCCATATCCCTAATTCGCTCATAATAGAAATGATTCCATCCGTTAATTGTTCTCCATAATCTGGTGTAATCCGCATTCCAACCCCCATCTCAACAACAAGTGTGTTGGTTCCCCTGCTGTTAAGTGAATAAGCCAAAGTTGACTCAAGAACCGTACTAGCACCGTGCACCCAGATAAGATCCATATTGGCCTTTTTTGCGATTGGAACTAGTTCCTTTTCGCTTTTCTCATTAATTCTGATCTGCGGAATCTCAGTGAGAAAAATATTGCTGGCGTGAATATCAATGACCAGATCCGCACCTTCTAATTCTTTTACAATCATAGAAGCGGTAAATTCATTCATATCACCGTCAAAGTTCCCCGGAAAAATCCGGTTCATATCAAGATCAAAAGCAGGTATTCCTCTGGTTATGGAATCTATTCCAAAAGGATTCATTCCCGGGTATATATCTACTATGCCTTTAAGGCTCAGCGAATCCCTACGTATTCTTCTGGCAATTTCGTAGCAAACATACTGTCCTTCAAGCTCATCTCCATGTATGCCGGTAACAATGCAGATCCGCTTGCCGATGTTTTCTCCCGAAGGTTCTATTCTGTGCTTTTTTATAACAAATTCCTCATCAACAGGAAGCGGAAATCTCAATACATCCTCGATGTTTTCAATTAGTTCACTCATCCAAAACCTCTTCAACAATTACTTTTATTTCCTGCAGTTGTGTAACGTTCCCTGTAAAAATCCCCTGATTCACCAGACAGTCCGAAAAATCTCTTCCATTAGATATTTTGATATATTCATCATTTACCAGTTTCATATTTGTCGGATCAAATCCTATCCATTTTTTATCATCCCATATCTCTACCCAGGCATGAGAACTGCCCTCTCCCATCATCATGCCAGTAACATATCTGCAGGGAATCTTTTCCATTCTGCAAAGCGATAACATGATGTGGGCATAATCCTGGCATACCCCTGCTCCCTCTGAAAAAGCTTCTTCTGCAGTTGTCTCCATACCAGTACAGCCCTGAACATATTGAAAAGAATCACTTAATCTCTTCATAATATGCAGGGCTTTTTCTGTGGAAGAATGAATCTTGTGCAACTCCAAAGCATCATAAAAGCTGTAAATCTTGCTGCCCGGTCTTGTTATAGAGGTCTGATATCTGTACATGCCAACCTGGTGCAGTTCCTTAGATTTCTCATAATCTGAAAGTCCTGTGGTCGCAATACCTGTTATGTCAAATCCAAAACTGTTAT
The DNA here is from genome assembly GCF_003625505.1 of Butyrivibrio sp. XB500-5. Lineage (NCBI taxonomy): Bacteria > Bacillati > Bacillota > Clostridia > Lachnospirales > Lachnospiraceae > Butyrivibrio > Butyrivibrio sp. XB500-5. The sequence continues at coordinate 133,797 of NZ_RAIS01000003.1, read as the reverse complement.
GGTACTCATTGGTATAACCAAAAAGCGTTATATTTCCGTAAGAATCAATGTTTTCACTTGTTATGTGATCTGGGTAAACACTGACTGCCATTTTCTCAATACGCTGCATGTCCGTATCATGAGGTATGCACTTTAGCGTAAAACGGTGATTATTTACAGCCCCGCTAAATGACAGCTTCATATGATACCCAAATTTTAGCGTTTTCATGAATTATCACCCACCAGTTTTTCAACAGATTCAATAAGTGTCTCATAGGGGAGTTCATCAAGCTGAACCAGATAATTAACATGAGCAAGTATCTTGGGACTATATCTCATGGTGCTCTTATCAATCCTATTTGTTAAACGCCTTGCTTCCCTTCTGATTTTTTCAGATGGCTCTTTTAGCCTTGCGTAGAGATCTATTCTCTCGACTAACTTTCCCACTCTTATCATGTTTCTTATTGACGATTCGTCTATAGCATCATCTGCCATTCCCCAGAAAGCTGCTATATTATCTGTCACCTTCTGAAGCCCGATAAGCGGTGCTTTTGAGATAGCTGCCTGATTCATTGCATGGACGGCCAGCTGTATATACGAAAGCGTGTCACTTCCTATTTCTTCCCTAAGAACAATGGCGTTATCATATGCTCTCATCAGATTGGAAAAAATAGAGTTCTCATCCTCTAATGAAAAACAATATCTTTTACTAAAGTCCTCTTTGGATTTATATACATTAGGAATATCCTGACTCTCGCAAAAAGCCTTATACTCCAGATCATCCACATCGATCATTGAGTCAAATCTGGCTTCAAAAATCCTTATGGTGGAATACACTCTTTCTGTGTACCTTCCAAGCCAATATAACCTGTCCGTGTTTTCTACTGAGATAATACCCATGTATCCTTAAATCCTCCTCCCTGCGAAGAATTAACAATAAACGAATCCGGATTTCTCGAAAACCTGGTAAGCCCGCTTTTCCAAACCATTGGCTCGTCTGCCATAAGAACAAAAGCCCTAAGATCCGCCTTTCTTGGAAGGAGCTGACCCTTCTCAATTATGTCAATATCAAGGAAATCAATGACCTCCTGTGCAATGAACCTTCTTGGCTCAGCCTTAAGCATTTCAATGAATTTTCCCTTTTCTTCCCTGGTCATCTTGTTACCAAAAACTACGCCATAGCCTCCTGCCTCAGCCACATCCTTTAAAACCAGATCATCGAAATGCTCCAGAACATACTTCATATCTTCTTCATAGTAGGGAAGATATGTCGGAGCGTTGCTAAGTATAGGTTCTTCTCCCAGATAATAGCTGATCATCTTGGGAACAAAATAATAGATTCCTTTATCATCAGCAACTCCATTACCCGGAGCATTTATAAGTGCAACATTTCCTTTCCTGTAAATATCAAAAATATGAGGAATGCCTATCACCGACTCTCTGTTGAAGTTCATAGGATCTAAGTACTCATCGGAAATCCGTCTGTAGACTGCACCAACTTTCTCTTTTCTTCCTGAATAATCAATGAAGTACAAATGGTCATTCTCCACGATCAGCTCACTTCCGGAAACTAAATGTGCGCCTGTCTTTTCTGCAAGATAGGAATGCTCAAAATATGCAGCGTTATAACGTCCCGGAGTCAGTATTACAGTATGACCTCCAACATTTACGTGATCCATGGTCCGTCTTAACAGCTCAGCATAATTCCTGTTGTCTTCAATATGTTTTCCTTTAAAAAGGTCTGGTGAACTTCTCCTTGATATCTTTCTTGCAATCATTGGGTAAGATGCACCTGAAGGAATTCGAAGATTGTCTTCTAAAATGTACCATTCTCCGTTCTTACCCTGCACAAGATCGATTCCTGAAATATGTGAATAAATACCTTTAGGAGGTCTTATCCCTTCGCACTGCGACAAATACCCACTGCCAGCATATATAAATTCCTCAGGAACAACGCCGTCTTTCACAATCCTCTTTTCGCCATAGATGTCTTCAATAAAAAGATTCAACGCTGTAACTCTTTGTTTCAGCCCCTTTTCAAGATATCCAAATTCCTTATTGTCTATGACCCTGGGAATCATATCGAATGGAAAAAGCTGTTCTTTAAATTCGTTATTCTTATAAATACCGAACTTAACCCCGTACCGCGCCAGCTGCTCGTTAACATCACCGGCTCCAAGATACAGCTCCATATCTTCAACTCGTCCTTTTTTTCCAAAAATATCTGTATATGATGTCATACCTCTGCTTCCTCCCCTGAAGTATTTCGATCATCTGATCGCATTTCCTTGAAATATATGTGGAAAATGAACTAAGCTTGTTTTCATCTATTTTACAAATACACTCCTTGCTATATCACATAAAATATATCCAGATAATGATATGCCAGTTCTTCAGCCTCTTCCCGGACAAAAATGGCGCCTCGGTATAAACCGAAGCGCCATTGCTCCAAAGTTCTTGTAAGATAGGTAAATGAAAAAGAAAAAGTAAAAGGCGCTCTGAAACACTAAGTGAATCAAAACGCCTTTGTTTGTATACAAGTATACGGATGCAGAATAAAAAAGACAATTGTTATATTTCTACAAAGATTTCCTAAAATCATCGATAGCTGTATTTATTATTACCAAGAATAAGACTCCTTCTATTAATCAATTACATCATTTTGAAATCTGGACAAGTGCTCAAATGGAAGAATCAACCGCCCTCTGTATAATCCACATCCATCGTTAATCAGACTGTTATTAATTGCGCCAAACATATTTACATCTACCTTTGAAAGCTCTAGCTGTTGGAGCAACATTCCTCTTTCGAAGGCTTCATCAAAAAAGATACATTCTCCCTGAGGAATCTTGTTTCTTTTAGCTCGCTCTTTTTGCTGCCTTTTTTCATATCCCAGATGATTAGCAGGCCCTATTTCAGCGTAATCATCCATGCCTTTTGTACGAAGCTGTACTTCAACATAGCTACGGGACTCATTGTCATAGAGAGTAATATGAAGAGATTCATAACCATAGGGGCTGGGATTAATGATATAGTCTTTAAAATATGGCCTCACAGATTCTTTTAACATATCTGATGAATCTGCGCTATTTGTAGTCGACATTTCCGGACTGAAACCTCGCTGTTCAAGAAAATCAGGAAGTATATTGGCTATCTCATAAAGGTACTTAAGTTCTATTTCTTTTCTCTCATCAGGATTATTCACATGACACTTTGGCATGGAAATAACTATTCTGTATGCGATAAGGTCCCGAAAACGCTCTATCTTCCCCTTTACCTGCGCTGTATCAGGAAATGTTCCATTTTCCTTGTAGTAATTATAAATTGTCTCAACTATGTAAGCATTAAACTTCTCTTCAGCTCTTATTAAGGACTTTATCCGTCCCTTGAAAGTAAACGCCAGCTGCGGATATTGTCTGGTCATATACTTATAGAGTTCCCTGATTCTCTGGGACTGTGAGGTAAGAAAGTCGTTGTGAACAAGTAGTTCCTCCATGCGTATAAGAAAATTGCTATGAAGCATATCTACAGTATTCCCGGTTTTTATGGACGACTCCTTTAAATCTTTCGAATACATCTGAATTATCTTGAGAACAGTATCACCATTGTAAAGATAGTCATTTAGCGTAACCATATAACGCTGCCTCCCCTCTTCTAATATCAGTTACTTCAAATCTTCCAGCCACATAGCCACTGACGCATCACTAGGCATTCTCCAGTCACCTCTTGGAGAAAGGGTTACAGAACCAACCTTTGGACCATCAGGTAGACAACTTCTCTTGAACTGCTGAGAGAAGAACCGCTTAAAGAAATTCCTTCCTGTCATTATTGCGTCATCATATTTTAGCTCGGGATAAGCTTTTAACATATATGCAGCCGCTCTCGATGGTTCGAACCCATAACGAAGCGTATAAAAAAGCAAAAAGTCATTAAGATCGTATTTACCTATTTTTTCCTCCGTCAACTGAGCTATACATCCATCACTGTTAGGGGTTAATTCCGGAGTAATCGGAGTCTCACAGATGGAAATAAGTACATCTTTAAGATCTTTATCTCCACACATAAACGCATAAGTACTGCATATGTATTTCACTAAAGTCTTAGGAACCGATGCATTTACAGCATACATTGACATATGATCTCCGTTATATGTGCACCATCCAAGGGCTAATTCCGATAAATCTCCAGTTCCCACAACCAGGGCATTTTTCATGTTTGCAGCATCCATCAGAATATAGGTACGCATTCTGGCCTGTGCATTTTCGTAAGTGACATCACCTTCACCCTGATAGCTATCACTATGTCCCAATTGATGCAAATGCAGCTTAACACTTTCTTCTATTGGAACTTCATGAATCTCATCTGCGAGAAGTCTCATCATACGATTGGCATTATCATATGTCAGTTCCGAAGTATTACCTTTGTTCGGCATTGTATAAGCAATAATACAGATATCCGAAACAATCTTTTTTGCTTCAGCGCATACTATAAGCGCCAATGTAGAATCCAGGCCTCCTGAAATGCCAATCACTAAGTTCTTAATACCAGTTGCCCTGACTCGTGTTGCAAGTCCATTGGCCTGAATCTGAAGAATTCGCCTGCATCTGATATCTCTTATGCCATCATCTGCAGGAACAAATGGATTTCTGGAAACAGGATAATCATATTTCTTAAGAATGTTTGCCATTTGTGCTATATTTGCTTCCGGTCCGCCTATCGGTCTTATGTTTGTCTGCACCCTTCTATAGCATAACGTAGCATTGTTCTCAAAAGTACTCTGCCTCCTTCTGTCATGCATAATACTACCTATATCGATTAGTGCAGTCTCAGCATGAGGATACTCAGGAAATATGGATTCTCTCAGAACATTCCCGCTTTGAGTTATCAGGGCATGCCCTGAAAAGACCATATCAGTGCTGCTTTCACCGGTTCCGGCGGCAGAATATACATAAGCGCAATAACATGCACCACTTTGCTGTGATACCAGTGCCCTTCGATAATCCTGTTTTCCAATCAGTTCGTCTGAAGCTGAGAGATTTGCGATGATATTGGCCCCAGCCAGAGCTGCATGTGTACTTGGTTTATCAGGAATCCACAAATCTTCACATATCTCAACTCCAAGAATTGCTCCGGTCATAGTATCTTCAGCAAGAATATCTACACCAAAGGGTATCTCATTTCCGTCAAGTTCTATAGTTTGCCCAATTATTTCCCGTCCTGACGAAAACCATCTTCCCTCATAAAACTCGGAATAATTAGGAATAAACGTCTTTGGAATCAGCGCCTTAATGCTTCCGCCAGAGAGTACAGCAGCACAATTGTACAATTTATTTACATATCTTATCGGAGTCCCTAATACAACAGTATTTCCTGTACCTTCAGTCTCTTTTGCAATCATAAAAATGGCAGCTTCTGACTTCTCAAGTAGCAAATCATTCAGAAAAAGATCCCCGCAGGAATACCCTGTCACAGACAGTTCCGGGAATACAATTACTCCACAGTCTGCATGATCTTTCACTATTTCAATAATCTGATCCATGTTGTACTTTATATCACCGACTTTTATATCCGGCACGGCGGCCGCAAGCTGTATTATATTATTTTTCATAATTTTGAATTCTCCGCGTATATGTCATTATTTCGTAACTGTATGGTTTTGATAATTCATACAATGTTTTATAAACTCATTGAAAATAGATAAGCTGCTAATATTTACCTTATACGAAAATTCCGGATGCCACTGAACAGCCCAAACAAAGTGTTTTTCTGGCATTTCTACTGCTTCAATAAGTCCATCTTCTGATATAGCCATGGCTCTCAGTCCATAAGCCAAATCCTTTATGGCCTGATGATGATAGCTGTTTACCGGAAGACTACTAACTTTCAATAAGGCATTAAGACTACTTTCCTTGATGATATCCACCCTATGTACAGGGACATCATATGGTGGCTCTTGATGATGTTCTACATTGGTTGAATACTGTGATGGCAAATCCTGATAAAGTGTTCCTCCAAGATACACATTCAAGAACTGTATCCCTCTGCATATTCCTAATATAGGAATATCCTTTTCTAATGCTTGTTTAAGCAATTCTTGTTCCATGCCATCTCTACGACCACATGGAATAACTGAACTGCAAACCATTTTCTCTCCATACAACGTTGGGTCTACATCATGTCCGCCTGTCAGCAAAATTCCGTCCACTTTATCAAGCAGCTCTGATATATCTTTCGAATCAGCTGTTAGGGGAAACATTACTGGAATTCCTCCCGCAATACTGATACCATCCATATACCCCGGAAGCATCCAGAGGCTATCCTTCTCTTCATCCACAAGTGGCATAACGCCTATAATTGGTTTCATACATTCCTCCATACAAAAAGGCAAAGGTACCATATTTTTCAGCGCCTTTGCCTAACTCATATAATATCACATTTTGTCATAATATAAACATATGTGTCATCCGAGATACTTATTATGTGCCATCTTGACATTACTCTGCTTCACATAGAATATCGGTATTGTTTCTATATATACAAAACAGCTTCCCAGCATTGTGAGCTGAGAAGCCGCGTTTACATCATCATTCCAAATTATACTTCAAACCAACGATGGAAGTTTGCACTTATCCATAACCACTTCATCATTTTCCAACACATAACATGAAGCATAATAATCCCAATCATCAATGTTCTTGCTTAAGCATAATGAATCACTCTCGTATGCGTTTTCAGATATGCCATAAATCCTATCTTTTCTCTATTCATAGCCGCTCTTTTCCTTTCATCTTTACAAACCGAAATTGTCGTACTCATTTATATTGCGAGATAAAAGGCTATGCCTTCATCCAGACAAATTGGAATTTACTCACAATACATACAGATAGTTCCTTGTGACAGTTTAAAACCATTATTTTCATAGAATTTGGAAGCCGGTGCATATTCACTGGTGTAAAGGACAACTCCAGCATATCCTGATTCCTTACTATAATCTAATAGTGTCTTCAATAATTGCCTGCCAATACCTTGGCCCTGTCTTTCAGGTAAAACTGCCATTTCGTTAATATATATTTCTTTTTTACTTCCTGATATCTTACATAATGCAAATATACATCCAATTACCACGTCATCTTCTTCATACACATATCCTACAAATCTTTTCTGCTCGTAATAATCCAATAAATATTCTTTTGCATTATCAGGGTTCCAATCAATCCCCCAATATTCTATAGGAAACGCTTTAGCATATATCACTCCACACTGTTGCAAATCTTCCTCTTTCATTTTTCTTATCATAAAAATCACCTCGTGTGCCTCAGTCTATTACAGAACAGATCATCTGAAGGTCATATGGTTCCTTTTCAGCAAGTTCTTTTATAGGAATGCTTGCCAGACCACTTCCCATTGCTCTGTAAAATGCAATCGTCTCCTCAGAAGAACAGGCAGATATGTACAGAGCCTGTGCCCCAGCTTTTATTGCTTCCGCTTTTCCAAATTCAAATAATCGTCTGCCAACACCTTGGCCTCTGCATTCAGAAGATACCTGCATCATATCAAGAATCATGTAAGGACCGTTTAGTTTCTTTAATAGCCCAATAAAGCCAACAACTTTATCATTTTCTAATGCGATGTATGTAATATAGTCATCACTGCTTATTTGCTTTGCCACAGAACGCTTTTGGCTTAAGTCCCAATCTTCGGTATATTTGCATTCTACTAATGCATATTCTCCGTCTATTCTTCGATATACTTTATTTACATTCTGTTTTCTGTTATATGAATCCAATGATTCTAAACAGAAATTTGTCTCTGATAATAATTCGATTTTTATCAAATGATAATTCCTCTTTCATCACTCACATTTCTTAATATAATAAATGAATTCATTATCCCGACTCACTTCCACATATCCCAACTTGGTATAAAAGGCGTTTGTTCGGACATTCCAAATGGGCGTATCTAATACAAATTCCTTTACATCTGAAAACATTGTCTCAATTTCCTGCATCATGTAGACTCCATAGCCTTTGCGATAATGCTCCGGGCTTACAAAGATCCTTCCGATGTTCAACTTGTCTTTTTCCCAAAATAGAATCGCACCGCCAACAATTAGTCCATTGTCCGTGAGCTTATACAAGTGATTTGATCTGGCCATCTTTGTGTGATAAGAAACAGACATATATCCAGGTGGCCCACCAGCTGAAGGTGCTCCAACCTGAACATCGCTATCAAAGGCTCTTTTAGATATTCCATTAAGTGTCAAAGCATCAGAAGTGCTTGCTTTTACAAATTGTAGGCTCATATCTTTACCCTCTTCACTGATTTCTTTTATCATCATTTCCGCCTCAATATGAATCTGTAGACTTTAACACTTCCATCCATTTCTTCAGACTGGATATCAAAGCCGCATCTTTCTGTATAGAATTTTACATTTTGACTTTTGTCCACAGGTGTTACCAATGTAAATGTCTTCCAATCAGAATAGCCCAATGCAATACCGTATAAAGAAAAAGAGAGCTCACGCATGAACTCTCCGGGCTGTGGGCATCTCGAGTTTCCACAGCGCATCCACTAACTATAATATATCTAAATCCGTCCAACTAATCAAGATGAAGAATTATCGGTCAGTCTTAAGCATTCCATAATAGCATGCATCGCAAATACCTTGATTATTCCAATCAGAACTCCTTAAGGTTCCTTCATACTTCATTCCACATTTTTGCATAACCTTGCCGGAATTTGGATTTTTTGAATCATGTCTTGCTTCAACACGATCTACGCCAACAACATCAAAGAGAAAGTCGATAACTGCCTGTAATGCCTCAGAAGTAATTCCCTTATTCCACCAGTCAGAACTTATGCAATAGCCAATATGCGCCACAGACGCTTTTTCTTTCATATGTACAACTGCAATATCGCCTATAGGCTCATCTCCATTATCTTTTAATACTATAGCCCAATGATAGCAGTTATCGGCTGAATATCCATTAACCCACTCATCGATTATACTCTGAGTTACTTCTATACTTGTATGCGTTGGCCAGGTTAAGTACTTCGTCACTTCATCTCTTGATGCCCAATTGTCATACATAGCCTGCGCATCCTCTTTTATGTACCTTCTAAGGACCAATCTATCTGTTTCTAATCTTCGTGTTCCAACATGATGCATTTTCTTTATCCTCTCCTCCTATAAACCCAAAATTAAATCACCCAGATCAGCGGTATATATTTCCTCAACAGGGAAAGATACTTTTACCAATCCAATAGAAACAAACTTACCACTCATTTTCTTGAACTCGTGTAAAATCAGATTGCTTGCTTCATAAAAAACTTCTTCATCATCCTCATTTGTAAGAGCCAAAGTACAATGTGGTACCCACCTGTTTGGCGGTACCATTCATATCCTGTCGCATCAAAGTCTTTTAGGTACTCACATAATTCTCTCTGAAAATCCTGCAACACTATCTGATTTACCCATATAACCACCTATAATAAATGTAGATTCCACAAACCACCGCTTTAATTATAAAAGACGCAAAAGCAATCGTAAAGGAAGCATCATTTCGTAATCTATGTTCCAAATTCAATTCTCTGTTTTTGGCTCAATTGTGTGGCTACGGTGTGCCTGATGTGTCTTTTATATACCTAAAACAAAAAAAACCAGATAAAATCTGGGGTTTTGAATCTGCAACAACGAGGCACCTCGATTATCGCCATGCCGACAGACTCGGAATGCTACGCATCCCTCGTTGTCGCGGCATTCGCCGTATGCTTGCAAAAAAAGACATCCCAGCTTGGATGCAAGCATCCATCTGGAATGTCTTTTTTACAAGCGCATGGCTCATTGCTACGCGCATTATCTCTTTGAAAACTGAGGTGCTCTTCTCGCTTTCTTGAGACCGTATTTCTTTCTTTCCTTCATACGAGGGTCTCTTGTAAGGTATCCGGCCTTCTTAAGTACAGGTCTGTACTCATCTGAATCAGCCTGAAGAAGTGCTCTTGAGATACCGTGTCTGATAGCACCGGCCTGGCCTGTTGTGCCACCGCCTCTAACTGTTACTACAACGTCGAACTTCTCTGTTGTCTCTGTAGCAACGAGGGGCTGTCTAACGATAACCTTGAGTGTCTCAAGTCCGAAATACTCATCGATAGGTCTCTTGTTGATTGTTATATTTCCATTTCCGGATACGAGGTAAACTCTTGCGATTGACTTCTTTCTTCTACCTGTTCCGTAGTAATTAGATGACTTTGCCATTTCTTATATTCTCCTCTCCGATTAAAATGTCAATACTTCAGGCTTCTGAGCTGCATGTGGATGCTCAGCTCCTGCGTAAACGTGGAGTTTTGTGTACATCTCTCTTCCAAGAGATCCCTTGGGAAGCATTCCCTTAACGGCATGCTCGATAACTCTCTCAGGCTTATCCTGGAGCATCTGACGGAGTGAGAACTCCTTGTGATGACCAACATACTCTGTATGGTGCCAATACATCTTCTGATCAAGCTTCTTACCGGAAACTTTGATCTTCTCAGCATTGATAACGATCACATAATCACCTGTATCAATGTTGGGAGTATAGATGGGCTTATTCTTTCCTCTAAGTACGTTTGCAACGTTAGAAGCAAGACGTCCAAGTGTCATATCTGTAGCATCAACTACATACCACTTCTTCTCAACTGTAGTTGCACTAGGCATATAAGTTTTCATTGAATTTCCTCCAGTAAAACAATTACTTAATTGGTTACCTATGCGAAAACCCTTCACCTGATTCTCACATTATATGATGTACATATTGTAGCTTACCGGGACAACAATATGACATTTTCAAATAAAAGTGGACATGGCGTCACACAGTAAGATATTATATAACCCAATTTGCTCGATTGTCAATACATTTTCTCACTATTTCCGCCTCAAAAAAACACACCGCAAAGGCGCATGTTTTCTCACTCTTCGGCGTTTACGTACGGCACGCCGTCCAAGAACTCGTATTTTATAAGGAAAAGACCTTCCGGCGGCGCTGTAGGGCCTGCTGCCTTCCTGTCCGTCTTCTCAAGCATCTCTTTTACGTCGATAGGCTTGTTCTTGCCCCTTCCGACCATGATAAGCGTTCCGGCTATGATCCTTACCATATTATATAAGAAGCCGTTGCCCGTAACGCGGATGATAACCTCATCTCCGTGCCTGAAAACCTCGATATCCTTGATCGTCCTAACATGCGAAAGAGCTGTCGACTCAACATTACAAAAGCTGGTAAAATCGTGCTCTCCGACAAGATACTGCGCCGCTTCCTGCATCAGCTGCTCATCTAGAGGCATGCTGAAGTGATAAGTATAGAACCTCTTGGTAGGAACAGGCATCTTGGTATTTAAGATACGGTATTCATAAGTCTTTTCCGTATTACAGTGCCTTGGATGAAAATCGGGCGCAACCTCCGCAGAAGCCACAACCCTGATGTCTTTAGGCAATATATGATTTAAGCAAAAAGAAAACCTGTCTCCCGGAATGGTCGACGCGGTATCAAAAACAGCGATATTGCCGTAAGCATGAACCCCGGAGTCGGTGCGGCTTGCGCCGATAACCTCAACGGTCTCTCCGGTCAGCCCCGCAATAGCGCGGTTAAGCATCTCTTCTATAGTATTGTGGGTACTCTTTTGAAGCGCCCAGCCGTTGTAAGAAGTGCCGTCATATGAAACTGTCAGCATTATTCTGTGCATTTCGCTCATCTAAACAATATCCTTCCGACAACAATAGCAACGATCAGATATGAATACAGGACACCGTAGGCTATCCTGTCTCTCTTTTTATAAATAAGAGGCTTCATCTTGGTCCTGCCGTCTCCGCCCCTGTAGCATCTTGCTTCCATAGCCATTGCCAGGTCCATAGCCCTTCTGAATGCCGATATAAAAAGAGGTACCAGCAAAGGAACCAGGCTCTTAGCCCTATTTATCAATGATCCGCTCTCAAAATCTGCTCCCCTTGCCATCTGTGCCTTCATGATCTTGTCGGTCTCTTCCAATAATATAGGAATAAACCTGAGCGCGATCGACATCATCATCGATATCTCATGAACGGGAACGCGGATCTTCTTAAGCGGCCCGAGCACGCTCTCCATGCCGTCTGTAAGGTTATTGGGCGTTGTAGTAAGTGTCATGATGGATGAACCTGTAATAAGGAACACCAGCCTAATCGCCATCATAGATGCCATCTTAAGTCCTTCGTATGTGATCGTAAGCTTCCAGAAGCTTACAAGCGCCGTTCCGGGTGTCAGAAACAGATTGAACACCATGGTGAGCAGCAATAGGAAAAAGATAGTCTTCATTCCCCTAAAGATAAATTTGGGAGGAACATTGGAGAGCTTGATGCACACGGCAAGGAATACTCCCGCGATAAGATAGCCCCAAAAATTCTTTACCACAAAAAGGGAAATGATAAAAATAAATGTCGCCACAAGCTTCACTCTTGGGTCAAGCCTGTGAATGACAGAATCTGTTCTATAATATTGTCCGAGTGTAATGTCTCTTAGCATCTTCCAAACGCCTTCAATATCTGATTTTTTGCCTGTTCCATCGTTGTTGCCTTGGCATCAACATTAAAGCCCGCCTTGGCAAGCTCCTGCATGACATATGTAACCTGAGGTGCCGCAAGTCCGATCTCCTCAAGCTCCTTGTAATGCGCAAAAACATTGACGGGAACATCATCAAAGGCAACGCGGCCTTTGTTCATAACTATAATCCTCTCCACGTAATCGGCAACGTCGTCCATACTGTGGCTTACAAGTATGACCGTAATGCCCATTTCCTCGTGGAGTCTTTTTATAAGTCCAAGAATATCCTCTCGTCCTTTGGGATCAAGACCTGCAGTGGGCTCGTCAAGGATAAGTACGTCGGGCTTCATCGCGATAACTCCCGCGATAGCCACTCTTCTCTTTTGTCCACCCGAAAGCTCAAACGGCGACTGATAAAAATACTCATCGTCAAAGCCAACCATTTTGAGGGCTTCATATGCACGAAGCTCTACTTCCTTCTGCGGAAGCCCGAGATTCTTGGGACCAAAGCACACATCCTTAAAACAATCCGTCTCGAAAAGCTGATGCTCCGGATATTGGAACACAAGTCCAACCTTGGATCTAAGCTCTTTTTTATCAAAATCGGGATCGCTTATATCCTTTCCGTTAAAAAACACAGCTCCGCTTGTCGGTGTCTCCAGTCCGTTAAGATGCTGTATGAGTGTTGACTTACCCGAACCCGTGTGTCCGATAAGTCCGATAAACTGGCCGTCCGGAATCTGAAGACTCACATCGATAAGCGCAGGATGCGCCATTGCGGTATCTTCATCGTATATGTAATTGACATGATCAAGTATTAGCGACATTTTTTATCCTTTTAAGCTCCTCAACCAGTTCTTCTCTTGTGAGAATGCCGTCGGGAAGCGGTAATCCGTTCTTTTTAAGCTCGTGTGCAAGAAGTGTTACCTGCGGAACTCCGAGCCTTAACTCTTTTAGTCTGTCGACCTGTGAAAAGATCTCGCGCGGTGTGCCTTCCATTGTGACGCGGCCCTTGTCCATTACAAAAACCTTGTCGGCGTAAATAACTTCTTCCATATAATGAGTGATAAGAATGACCGTGATTCCCTCAACCGTATTAAGTGCTCTCGCAGCTCTTATTACATCTTTACGACCGTTGGGGTCGAGCATCGCAGTCGGTTCATCCATTATGATACACTTGGGATGCATGGCGATAACGCCCGCGATCGATACACGCTGCTTTTGTCCGCCCGATAAATGGTTGGGCGATGATTTTCTGAAATCAAGCATTCCGACAGCTCTAAGGCTCTCATCGACTCTCTCCCAGATCTCATCCGTGGGAACTCCCATGTTCTCAGGGCCGAATCCGACATCTTCTTCAACAACCTGACCGATTATCTGGTTATCGGGGTTCTGGAAGATCATTCCCGCTTCCTGCCTGATATTCCAAAGGCACTCTCCGTCGGAAGTATCCATTCCGTCAACAATGACTTTTCCTTCAGTCGGATACAAAAGAGCGTTGAAATGCTTGGCAAGCGTGGACTTACCGGATCCGTTATGGCCAAGGATCGCAATAAACTGCCCCGGCTTGACGTCAAGATTAACGTCATCAACGGCTCTTGTTATGCCCTCAACATTGCCCTCTTCGTCTCTTCTGATATATTCAAATACAAGATTATCCGTACGTATCATCTCTTTTTACCTACCATATCGAAATATTATAGCATAAATGTGGTACTATTTATGTAGTAAATTCGCATTTATATATTAAGCATCGGGGGATTTTTCCACATGAACAACAAATCCAAAAGAGATATCTTTTTTCTGATAGCACTTATAGTAGTCTGCGCAATTATGGCAAGAAGTCTTGCGGGTCACGAAACTCTTGACGAGTACGCCAAGAAAAAACCTGCTACGGAAAACGTAAGTACAGGTGCTGCAGATTCTTCAAGCTCCTCAAACAGCTCATCAACTTCATACGAAAATTCCACGGAATTATCCTCGACAAAAGATTCCTCTACAGAATCTGCTTCTCTGGGAAAAAGTGCTTCTGAGAATTCGACTGACGAAGTCAATTCGAGTGTCACAAATGCATCCTCTCTTTCCTCCGACGAAGACGTTTCCGACACAAGAGTCAACTACTCCGACGGCTTCTACTACGAGGCTTTACCGGAATCAATTGTATCCAAGATAACAAATGTGTCATATCCGAAAGACTGTGAAATTCCGTTGGATAATCTCAGATATTGTGTTATGCTGTATGTTGACTTCGAAGGAGAGACCAAGACAGGCGAAATGATCTGTAATAAAGACATCGCCGACGATATTATGGAAATATTTTATGAGCTGTATGATAACAATTATCAAATAGAAAGCATTAAGCTCATAGATGATTTTGATGCGGATGACGAAGCATCAATGGAAGCAAATAATACTTCCTGCTTCAACTACCGTCCCATAGGAAACGGAACCAAGCTTTCCAAGCACGCACAGGGACTGGCTATAGATATTAATCCCTTATACAATCCGCAGATCAAATATAAAAACGGTTCCATGAGCATAGCACCTTCAACAAGTGAAAAGTATGCCGACAGAACCGCAGATTTTCCATATAAAATTGATGAAAACGACCTGGCTTACAAACTCTTTACAAGCCATGGTTTTTCTTGGGGAGGAAACTGGAATTCTTCCAAAGATTATCAGCACTTTGAAAAGAAGAATCGCTGATCACTCTTTCTTTTCCCCGGGTTCAGGAGCTTCTTTCTTATCTCCCGGCTCAAGAGCCTCTTTCTCATTCTTTATCTCCCAATGTATAAGGAATGTAAGCGTTGCTCTCAGTAGGATTATTGCGCCCAGGATTCCAAGCTCTGCCCATTCTCTTACTACAACTGTCCTAAGGACCTCTCCACCAAGCTTAAATTCAAGCGCGAGCGCTATTCCCTGCGCAAGCTGAAGTCTTATTGATTCATCCTTTTTAAGCCAGAAAATGAAGCATTTTACCGCAGTGAAGACCAGTATGCATATTCCGAAGAATTCGAGTAGCAGCGTTGAGTATTCAACGACATATCTTAAGATGTATTCGGCATTGCTGTAAATTGTTTCCATGTTGTCCCCTTTCACTACGAAAGCTTATATTGGTCTAATTTTATTATATACGCTATACAGTTTATTTCAAAATTGAATTTTATGATATTTTCATAAATTTTTATGATATTTCGTTCAAAAATACCAAATAAAGAGATAAAATACAATTAACTTCTGTAATTATCTCAAAATTTAAGGAGACTTACAAATGGGAAAAGTTAAAGAAAAGCGACATGCAAAGATTAAAAACAAACTTCTGTTGTTCTTAGTTCCTGCCGTAGTTGCTACCATTCTTATTTTGGTGTTCATTTCCGGGTTCCTATCGAGCAGAAGCATGACTGCAATGGCAACATCACAGCTCAATTCATCCATTTCCAACCAGGCTGATAATATCGAAGCTTGGCTGAATGATAATCTCCAAAATTTCACCACAGTTAAACACATGGTTGAAAGCGCCCATCTTCCTGAAGAAGAATTGTCTAAAATGATGGACGAATTATACGGTTTTAACTCTTACTGCAAAAACGGTCCATACATTGCGACCCAGAGCGGTAAAGTATTTAAAGCGTCCGAATCTACCAAAAACACTGACAATCCTACTCAGCAGATCTGGTTTAAACAGGGTCTTAGCCACGTTAATATGGTCTACGGTAACACCTACCAGGATGCCAGCGGAGTCAATGTTATAAGTGCTACAGGTATTATTAACGATGGATCGGATGACCTTAAGGTAATCGCTGCCGATCTTTCACTTGATCAGATCAGTATCATCGTTAATTCACGAGTAAAAATGGATCAGGCTGCGTCTTTCCTTGTTGACCTTACAGACAGCACCATCCTTGCACATCGTGACAAGAGCAGAGTATCAACCAAGCTCACAACAGGTGATTCTGATAAGCTTATGGCTGCAATTGCAGAAAAAGTAGCCAAAAGAAACTATACAACTGTAACTCTTCAAAATAACGTAGTCGCTTTCAAACAGATAGCCGGAACCGACTGGGTTCTTGTTTCATATGTTCATAAAGATACCATAATGAAAGACGTGACCAAGCTCGTCACAACGCTTGCCATTATCGGAATAATCGCGATCATACTCATTGTTCTCCTTATCAACTTTATGGTTTCCAGAGTTATTGCTCCTCTTGGCGGAATCACTCAGAACATCTCTGATATGTCCGCCGGCGACTTTACCATTGATGTTAAACAGGAAAGCAATGATGAGATCGGTGTCATGGGCAGCAAAGTTAGCGAATTCGTTCAGTCCATGAGAAAAATGCTCAGCACCATCAACGACGAATCAAAAGTGCTTAAAGAGCAGTCGGATAATTCGGATATTGTATCAAAGAGCATGTTCGAAGCTTCCCAGTCACAGTCGGAAGCTATGCAAAATCTTAATAACACTGTTGACCAGCTTGCCGTTGCAGTTAACGAGATTGCTCAGAACGCAACAACGCTTGCTATGGTTGTTTCCGATACACGAGATAATTCAAATCAGGCCAATGACAGTATGAAAGAAACTGTTGAGATCAGTAAAAAAGGCCGTGATGATATGGAACAGCTCGCCGATGCAATGCAAGACATTAAAGCCAGTAACGATGAACTTGTTGATTCCATCAACGAAGTCGGCAAGGCTTCCGAAGAGATCACCAACATTGTCGGCCTTATTGCCGAGATCGCCGAGCAAACCAATCTTCTTTCACTCAATGCTTCAATCGAAGCTGCACGTGCTGGAGAAACAGGTAAAGGATTTGCGGTTGTTGCTACCGAGATCGGTAAGCTTGCTCAGAACTCTGCAGCAAGTGCCGAAAACATCGCAAAACTTATTGATGACGTAAGAAAAGCTATCGACAGCGTTGTAGAACAGGCTCAGACCAGTGCCAAGAATATCGAGGCTAACAGCGAGCTTATCAACACTGCCGTAGATACTTTTGATCAGATTTATCAGAATATTGAAAAATCCAATGAACTTATTGACCTTATGATACAGGATGTACAGAAGGTTGATGATGTTGCCAGCAACGTAGCAGCCATTTCCGAAGAGCAGGCCGCAAGTACCGATGAGATTCTTGAGACCAGCCGCAGAATGGTTGAGCAGGCTAACAGCATAACCCAGCACAGTCAGGATGTTGCGGATAACTCACACAAATTGGCAAGCACTTCCGAGACACTTACATCCTATGTTCAGCAGTTCAAGATTTAATAAGGAGACCAATTATGAAGAATCTAATTAAAAAATCAATAGCTTTTCTGCTATGTTCCGTGCTGCTGGCTATAACCGTTACGGGTTGCGGAGCTAAATCAGCAAGCGCCGGCGTGGTAAACGGAAGTGGTGTAAAAATACTGATGACGTTGCATGATGAAACCGATACTTTCCTTAACACCTTGTGCGAAACAATAGATCAAATGGCTAAAGATACCGGGGCTACGATTGATACCGTATACTGTCAGAGCGATCCCGAGATCCAGATGAAGCAGATTGCAGATGCGGAAGGCCAGGGCTATAATGCGATCATATGCAGACTTGCCGATGCCACAACAATTCTTCAGATGGAAAACGCTGCAGGTAATCTCCCCATCGTATTTATAAACAACGAACCTGATTCCGATTATCTTAAGGGTGATCAATTCATCTATGTGGGATCATTTGAACAAGACGCCGGCAGATTCCAGGCAGAATACATTTGGAACGGCCTTGGAAAACCTCAATCCTTAAATGTTATCATCATGGAAGGAATGAAAGGACACGCTGCTGTTCCCCAGCGTACCAATGCGGTTAAATACTTCTTCCTTGATAACGGCGTAAATGCCAATTATGTATTTGTAGATCACGGTGACTGGTCTGATACCGTTGCATACGATCAGCTGGAGATCTTCAAGAAAACAAAGCAGGATTTTGACTGCATCATATGTAATAACGACCCGATGGCTATCGGAGCTATCAAATGGCTTAAGGACAACGGCTATGATACTCATAAAAAGCTTGTAGCCGGAATTGATGCAACGGACAGCGGCTGCGAAGCTATCAGAAGCGGAGACTTATATATGACAGTTCTCCAGGATACAGTCGGTCAGGGCACAATGGCTGTTAACAGCGCCATCACATTGGCAAAAGGAGGCTCCGTATCATCATTATCCGGAGCTACCGAAGACCTTAAGTATGTATGGGTTCCATTTGTTGCCATAACGCCTCAGAACATCGATCAATATAAATAATCGAGTAAGACTATGATTTAAAAGAAAAATCGAATATAAGCAAAATAAAAGAGATTTCAGGGCATATGCTCTGAAATCTCTTTTTAATTCGTATTAAATCTACAAGCAAGTATTAAACAAGCTCAAGAACAACCATCATAGCTGCGTCGCCTTTTCTCTGACCAATCTTGATGATTCTTGTGTAACCACCCTTACGATCTGCGTACTTAGGTCCGTACTCATCGAAAAGCTTTGCTACAAGGTCAACTTCCTTAGTGTTTCTCTTTCTTCCCTTGTTCTCCTGAGGAACATCAAGTACAGGATAAAGAGTCTTAAGAAGCTGTCTTCTTGCGTGCATACGTGAAGGCATATCTTTCTTGATTTCCTTCTTAACGGTTGTGTACTTAGTAACCTTCTTACCGTCAACAACTTCCTTTACTCTCTTACCGTCCTTGTCCTTCTCAGGAACCTTGCAATCAACTGTAAGTGTCTCGAAGTTGTCCTTTTCCTTAGCTGCAAGAGTGATCATAGGCTCTACGATCTTCTTGATTTCCTTTGCTCTTGCCTCTGTGGTAACAATCTTTCCGTTGTAAAGAAGTGCTGTTACCTGGTTACGAAGAAGTGCTCTTCTGGGCTTTGTTGCTTTTCCAAGCTTTCTGTACATTGCCATGTCTATTTACATCCTTTCTCATTCGCAAGGTTCCCCTTGCAGTGGTACATCACAAAATGCGCATCGGTCTTACTTTTATGATGTTGTTGCATTGTCCATTATGAGAATCCACATTGGTACGCATCGGATTTACCCTCCGCGGATATCATATCAATTCATGTAGATATTACTGTTCGCTATCAATTCTGAGTGAAAGTCCGAGCTCATCAAGCTTAGCAAGAACTTCCTCAAGTGACTTACGTCCAAGATTACGAACCTTCATCATATCATCAGGAGTCTTGTTTGCAAGTTCCTGAACGGTATTGATGCCTGCTCTCTTGAGGCAGTTGAATGAACGAACCGAAAGTTCAAGCTCATCAATTGACATCTCGAGAACCTTGCCCTTCTCGTCATCTTCCTTCTCTACCATAACCTCTGCGGTCTTAGCATTCTCGGAAAGATCGATGAACAGGCTTAAATGCTCACTGAGTACCTTAGCTGCAAGGCTTACTGCCTCGTCGGGAGCAAGTGTACCGTCTGTGTGAACATCAAGTGTAAGCTTATCAAAATCAGTTACCTGACCTACACGAGTATTCTCTACAGTTACGTTAACTCTCTCTACAGGTGTGTAGATAGAATCGATTGCGATCACTCCGATAGGAAGATCTCCTGACTTATTCTTGTCAGAACTTACATAACCTCTTCCCTTTGTGATTGTAAGCTCCATGTAGAGCTTAGCATCTTTTCCGGAAAGTGTAGCGATAACCTGATCGGGATTCATGATCTCAATATCCTGGTCAACCTGAATATCAGAAGCCTTTACAACACCTTCACCGCTGAACTCAATGTATGCAGTCTTAGGCTCATTGGTATCTGAAGAATTCTTAATGGAAAGATTCTTGATATTCATAATGATCTCAGTTACGTCTTCCTTAACTCCGGGAATAGAACTGAACTCATGAAGAACACCTTCGATCTTAACCTGGCTTACTGCTGCTCCGGGAAGTGATGAGAGCATAATCCTACGAAGGGAATTGCCCAGTGTAATACCGTAACCTCTCTCAAGAGGCTCTACTACGAATTTACCATATTTCTTATCATCTGAGATCTCAGCAACTTCAATATTTGGTCTTTCAAAATCAAACACTGATATACCCTCCTTATGTGCTTAGTCAACAAGTTATTTATTAAATGTGCCCTACGAATTACTTAGAGTACAACTCGACGATAAGCATCTCGTCAACGGGAACGTCGATAACATCCCTTGAAGGAAGCTCTTTGATTGTACCCTTGAGGCTCTCCTTGTTAACATCAAGCCACTCAGGAACGAGTCTTGCTGCAGTGATTTCTGCGATATCCTTGAATCTCTGGATATTCTTAGCTACGTCCTTAACTTCGATAACATCACCGGCCTTGATAAGGTATGAAGGTACATTAACCACCTTGCCGTTAACAGTGATGAACTTGTGAAGAACAACCTGTCTAGCCTCTCTTCTTGTTCTGGCGAATCCCATTCTGAATACTACGTTATCAAGTCTTGTCTCAAGAATTGTCATAAGGTTTGAACCTGTCTGACCCTTCATTCTATCAGCTCTGTCATAGTAGTTTCTGAAAGGCTTCTCAAGAACGCCATAGATGAACTTAGCCTTCTGCTTCTCACGAAGCTGAAGTGCGTACTCACTCTTCTTACCTGTTCTTGAAGATGTTCTCTTGGACTTCTTGTCATATCCAAGGAATGTAGGATCCAGATCGAGAGATCTGCATCTCTTTAATACGGGAACTCTGTTTACTGCCATGTTTGGCTCCTTTCTTTTTCTCAGACAACCTCGGTCGTCTGATGTTGTTTACAGTGTTTGCGCACCTTCGTCCAACGAGTTTTAATATACATCTATAAATCTATATATGCACATGTAACTACATTGATGTTGTGAAGCAATATAACGAATTGCTACGTGCTACGCACTCTCGCAATTCTACATACATTCGAAATCCGCATTATCATGCTACTTTCTCATGTATGTTTAGGTCTGTAAATACATAAATTTGTTTGTGCAAGCACACAAATTTATGTGTTTCCACCCCTTTATTGCTTACACTCTACGACGCTTAGGCGGGCGGCATCCGTTATGAGGTACAGGTGTTACGTCTGTGATAGATGTAACTGTAAGACCACTTGCAGCGAGGGCTCTGATTGCAGCCTCTCTTCCTGATCCGGGTCCCTTAACGAATACATCAACAGTCTTAAGGCCATGTACAAGCGCAGCCTTAGTTGCTGTCTCTGCAGCTACCTGTGCAGCATAAGGAGTAGATTTCCTTGAACCCTTAAATCCCAGACCGCCGGCACTTGCCCAGCTAAGAGCGTTTCCTGCAGCATCTGTCAATGTAACGATAGTGTTATTGAAAGATGACTGAATGTGTGCCTGTCCGTGTTCAACGTTTTTCTTGACACGTTTCTTTGCAGCTGATTTCTTAGCTGCAGTTGCTTTCTGATTTGCCATTTTAAACTAACCTACTTTCTTCCTATAAATACTAGTTATAATGTTACTTCGCTCATCTGCCATGCTCAGATACAATAAAGAAAAATTATTTCTTCTTGTTTGCGATTGTTCTCTTCGGTCCTTTTCTTGTTCTTGCGTTTGTCTTAGTTCTCTGACCACGGCAAGGAAGTCCTCTTCTGTGACGGATTCCTCTGAAACATCCGATCTCTGAAAGTCTCTTGATGTTCATAGCGATCTCTCTTCTGAGGTCACCTTCTACATCGTAGTCGCTACCGATAATCTCGGCAATTCTCTTAACTTCTTCATCTGTAAGATCACGAACACGTGTGTCCGGATTTACTTTTGCTGCTTCAAGAATCTTGTTTGAGCTTGTTCTACCGATTCCGTAGATATATGTCAAACCGATCTCTACTCGCTTATCTCTGGGTAAATCTACACCTGCAATACGAGCCATTTTAATTCCTCCATTGAATAAATATAAATAATAGTTGTGAGAAGCTTAGCTTCTCTTGCTCCGATCAAAATACCCCGGAGCGGTTACTTGTTTGATTGGGGCAAATGACATGCCCAACCGGACAGGATCATCCGATCTTTCCAATACGCTATAGATCAGCATGTTCTATATTGGTATCAAAAAGTAATCCGAAAACGGCTCGAATTATCCCTGTCTCTGTTTGTGCTTAGGGTTATCGCAGATAACTCTGATAACGCCCTTTCTCTTAATAACCTTGCACTTCTCGCACATAGGCTTAACAGAAGACCTAACTTTCATTGTTACTCCTTTCCTGCATGGTACAGCATAATGCTTAAAGAAGGGCATAATATCCCCTCTAAATAAAAAGACCATTTAACATAGTAACATAATCAAAGTCAATAGGCAATAGATTTTTTACAATATTTCGATATTAGTTTTCTTCATCCTGAGCATTATTGTTGAAGCTGACTCCTCGATTGATGTCTCCCTTGTAATTCTCGCCGAAATTGTAGTCGTTTCCGGGAAGAATGATGTTGAGAAGAATACCGAGTATAGCTGCTATTGCAAGTGATGTAAGTGTGATCGATACGCCTTTTACCTCAAACGTTATACCGTTTGTAAAGCCAAGTCCCGATACAAGAATAATAGCAGCGATAATAAGGTTTCTTGACTTAGTAAAGTCTACCTTGTTCTCTACAACGTTTCTTACACCGATGGCTGAGATCATTCCGTATAATATGAAGCTTATTCCTCCGATGATCGCTGTGGGCATAGTTCCAATAACATCGGCAATCTTGGGAATAAAGCTGACTACGATCGCATAGCAAGCGGCGATACGCACAACCTTGGGATCATAAACCTTAGAAAGCTCAAGAACACCGGTATTTTCGCCGTATGTTGTATTTGCGGGGCCTCCGAATAGTCCTGCCACCGCTGTTGCAAGGCCGTCACCGAAAAGAGTTCTGTGAAGGCCGGGATCTTCGATAAAGTTTTTACCTGTTGTTGCGGAAATGGCTGAAATATCTCCGACATGCTCCATCATTGTAGCGATCGCGATAGGAGCCATAACAAGTATGGATGTAACGTCAAATTTGGCAATAATGAAAGGAGGAAGTCCCACCCAGCTTGCCTGCGCGATAGGCTCAAAGTTGATGATCGCGCTTCCGTCAGCATTGGTAAAGCCCATGGCCTGCATGATCAGGGCAACGACATAAGCTATAACAACGCCCATAAGTATGGGGATGATCCTAAACATTCCTTTTCCCCAGATATTGAATATAACAACTACCGCAAGTGCCACAAATGCAAGGAATACATTGGCTGAAGCATTCTGAATCGCAGAAGGCACAAGGGAAAGTCCGATACACATAATGATGGGTCCTGTAACGACAGGCGGAAGGAAGTGCATAACCTTCTTAACCCCCACAAGCTTAATGATAACCGCAAGTACGAGGTACAAAAGTCCCGCAATAACGATTCCGCCGCAGGCATACGGTAACTTCTCTCCGAAAGTCATATTTGCATATTTGCCTGTATTTAAATTTGCCACTGTTGAAAAGCCGCCCAAAAAGGCGAATGACGATCCCAGAAAAGC
This sequence comes from Butyrivibrio sp. XB500-5, assembly GCF_003625505.1. NCBI lineage: Bacteria > Bacillati > Bacillota > Clostridia > Lachnospirales > Lachnospiraceae > Butyrivibrio > Butyrivibrio sp. XB500-5. Next base: position 109,802 of record NZ_RAIS01000003.1, on the reverse strand, counting down.
CGGAACCTTAAATTTGGAAAATACGTGGAAGAGGAGCGTTCCCAATCCCGCAAAAAGAAGTGTAACCTGTACCGAAAGTCCTTCACCCCGGAAATATCCGTTTACAAGGATCGGAACCAAAATAGTTGCTCCGAACATGGCGAACATGTGCTGCAGTCCCAAAATAGCCATCTTCGGCTTCCCCAACGTTGTTGCATCATAAATAGCCTGTCTCTTTTCACCCATAACAATCCTCCATAAAAATAAAGAAATAAAAAAGAAATCTTGAACGACGGTAGATTGCCCGTCATTCAAGATTATATCATACTTAACGCCAATATTTCGTATCTATTTTTGTCAGCCGTGTTTCACGACATGGAGGCCTTTTCCTCTCTCTTTTGCCTCAAATAATGCCCTTCCCGCTATGTTTTTGATCTCATCGAAGGAATGCGAATTTTTGTCTTCGCATATACCTATACTGCACGAGAATCCCTTGGCGTCCTCAATCTTTAGTTTCGCCAGGTCCTGCTCGATGTTCTTACATCTCTTTTCTATAAATGTCTCAGGCATCTCGCCCATTACGAGCACCATGAACTTATCACCGCCGACACGTCCCACAACATCGCTTGGGTGAAAATACTCTCGAAGTATTGCGCCGAAGTGCTTTAGAAGCTCATCTCCTATCTGGTGGCCATAGTCTTCGTTAATATACTTAAAGTCATCAAAGTCAAAAACAAACAACGTTGCTTTTGCTCCGGGATTTCTCTCCGTGATATATTCCTTGCTTCGCTCTTCAAAAGATTTTTTGTTCAAAAGACCTGTGAGTATATCCGTCTTACTCTTTTTCTCCATGTCATGCGACACTTCGCTTCTGTCCGTTATGTTATTCATGAGAACGTAATAGCAAAGGCTCGTGACCATTATGGAAAGTGCGATCAAAATAATATCCTCGCGGATCACGGGATTTCTTTTTATCCAATAATCAGCTGTAAGAAAGACAAGGGAAAGTACCACCTTATATATAAGCATTCGCACAAAATAATCAAGATATACGGAAGTGATTATGAATATTCCGATCGGAAGTATTACGGACATTCTGGAAGGCTTAATATAAGCTTCCGTAAGCCCGAACGCAAGAAAGATAACAGAGTAAAATGCGAGCGAAAAGACTCTTACTCTGTTAAAGCTTATTCGTATGTACGGAACAGACTGTCTGTATGCAAGATAACACAGGCCGACCATGATCACGGGAACAAACAGAAATACATCGAACTGTATTGTCAGATTACAGCACCAAGATACTACAAAATAAATGAGTATGCTAAGCGTAATAAAGACCGGCGATTGCTCAATCGCTTTAATATTGTCCGCTGCTATCTTTTTCTCATTATAAGCAATAAAAAAATTGCTTCCTTCGTATACTCGATAAAATCTCTCTAACATTTGGATATCCTCTTGTACACACAAAGAAAAAGCCATGTCTATACATAAAATTATAAGACATGGCTTGATTTTGTACAATAAAACATTTATTAAGTTATGAAAAAAAGCTCATAAAGCACTTTCTGATATGCAAAATTTAGCTTTTCCGCTCTTTTTGGCCTTATACAAAGCTTCATCCGCAGCGTGATATAACTGGGTAAAATTACGTCCCCAAGTATCCTCAACGATTCCTATACTGCATGTAAGTCCCGACGCCTCGTCGATTGTGGTCGTCTTAAACTCATGCAAGACACTTCGACATCTGCGTTCGGTAAATCCTTCAGGCATCTCGCCCATTACAAGTACCATGAATTCATCGCCTCCGATCCTGCCTATAACGTCGTTGGGATGAAAATAGCCCTGCAGGATCTGCGAAAAGGTCTTTATAACCTTATCACCGGTCTGGTGTCCGTAATGATCGTTGACGTATTTAAAATCATCCAGATCAAATATGAAAAGAACACATTTCGCACCGGCTATCCTGTTGGTGAGATATTCGTTGCAACGCTCCTCAAAAGAAAGCTTGTTGAGTACGCCTGTGAGAAGATCCGTCGTACTTCTCTGAACCAGTTTCTTCCTGTCTTCGCCCTTATCCGCTGCAAGATCTATGATCTCATAATAGCAAAAGCATGAGATAAGAACTGCAGTCACAGCGATCATGATATCCTTTCGAACATCATAATACGGTCTTACGACATAATCCATTGCACCATAGATTGCCGTGAGTACGATCTTGAACCAAGTTGTCTCCACAAAGTTGTCAATGTAGACAGCCGTAAATGCAACCATGGCAAACGGAAAAAAAATACATCTGGATTCAGTGTTGTGAAGAATATCGACATAAGAATAGCTTAGTATGATCCAAGCATAGAATATAAAGCAATAAATCCTGGTGAGTACAAAGCTCTCGGTAATATTGCTCAAGAATACTCTCTGAAAAAAGGCTATGCCTGCCGCGATAAGACAAAGCACTATCTGCGCAGCATAAACCGGATAGTTCCCTGAAAACAAGAACGATAAACAAAGAAGCAAAAGGCATACGCAAGTGAGAAATATTATAAGATCCCCCGTATTTCTAATGTTGTCCTCCGCTATCCTTTTCTTGCTATGATGTATGAACGAAACGCTGTCAAAATATCTGTCGAAAATTTTCTGTATCATGAATTCCTCACACAAGAACAGGCGTCATATTATACAACTATATTTTTATTATACTATTTTATTCGGATAAAAAATTATTTATCTCTCCAGATAATTCTACCTTTTGTGAGATCATAAGGTGAAAGCTCAAGAGTAACCTTATCTCCGGGAAGAATTCTGATGAAGTTCTGGCGAAGCTTACCACTGATATGAGCAAGTACAACGTGTCCGTTCTCAAGCTCTACCTGAAACATGGTATTGGGAAGCTTCTCGATTACTTTTCCTTCGATTTCAATAACATCAGCCTTTGACATCTTTTATCTCCTTATTACATTAAGATCAAATTTAAATAATGGTTAATATCTCCGGTTCACCATCCGTGATGGCGATGGTATTTTCATAATGCGCTGCATATGAACCGTCTACGGTAACAACCGTCCACTCATCATCAAGCCATCCGACATAACGCTCACCCATTGTGATCATAGGCTCTACGCATATCGTCATGCCCTTCTTAAGCTTGATTCCTCGTCTCCACTGCTTATAATTCGGAACCGTAGGCTCCTCGTGAAGACTTGTTCCGATGCCGTGGCCCGTAAGTTCCCTTACTATACCGTAACCGTGAGGTTTGATATAAGCATCTATTGCCGCAGATATATCATAAAGTCTGTTTCCCGCCTTAGCCTTTTTTATTCCTTCAAAAAAGCTCTCTCTGGTAACATCAATAAGTTTCTGCGCCTCATCGCTTATCTTGCCGACACCCCAGGTTCTTGCCGCATCAGAATGATACCCTTTATATATAAGTCCCGTATCGAAAGAGACTATATCTCCTTCCATAAGGATTCTGTCTCTGCTTGGTATTCCATGAACGACTTCGTCGTTTACAGATATGCACATAGATGCCGGAAAACCTTCATAGTTCTTACAATTAGGTATTCCGCCAAGAGCACGGATAGTCTTTTCCCCGATCTCATCGAGCTCATATGTTGAGATTCCGGGGCGAAGAGCGGCATGCAGTTCTTCATGAACCTTTGCCAAAAGATGCCCTGACTGTCTCATAAGGTCGATCTCTTGCTCTGTTTTAATACTTATAGCCATATAATAACACCAAGACCTTACGCGTTCAAAATATCAACGATACCGTTAAATACAACCTGCATATCTTTTGTTCCGTCTACAGTCTTTAAGATACCTTTATTCTCGTAATATTCGATAAGAGGCTGAGTCTGCTCATGATAAACGCTGAGTCTGTTCTGTACTGTCTCAGGTTTGTCATCATCTCTCTGAACAAGCTCACTTCCGCACTTATCGCAGATTCCGTCCTTCTGAGGCTTAATATGCTCAATATGATAGGTAGCACCACACTTAAGGCATGCTCTTCTTCCTGACATTCTGCGAACGATATTCTCATCGGGAACGTCAACGTTGATAGCAAAATCAACCTTGTCACCGAGCTTTGTAAGCTCTGCGTCAAGAACGTCTGCCTGAGGTATGGTACGAGGGAATCCATCAAGAACATAACCGTTCTCACAATCCTTGTTTGCTACTCTGTCGAGCAAAAGCTGTACTGTAAGTTCATCGGGAACAAGCTGTCCCTTATCCATATATTCCTTAGCCTTCTTGCCAAGCTCTGTTCCGTTCTTGATATTGGCTCTGAAGATGTCTCCTGTTGAGATGTGGGGAACATTGTACTTCTCCGCGATCATCTGAGCCTGTGTTCCTTTACCCGCGCCGGGTGCGCCTAACATAATAATTTTCATAAATCACTATCCTTCTCTAAAAGTAGAATAAGAGGTTGCAAGACTCGCATAATACGAGCCTTGTACCTCTTTTTAAGTTACAAAATCAGTCTTCCAAAAAACCTTTGTAATTACGAACAAGCATCTGAGACTCAATCTGCTTGATAGTCTCAAGGATAACACTTACCACGATGATAAGGCTGGTTCCACCGAATGAAACCTTAGCTCCGAACATACCGTTAAAGAAGATGGGGAGCACACCGATAATGATGAGTCCGCAAGCTCCGATAAAGATGATATAGTTCAGGATGCTTGTAAGATATTCACTTGTAGGCTTTCCGGGTCTTATTCCGGGTATAAATCCGCCCTGCTTCTTCATATTCTCTGCAATCTCAATAGGATTGAAAGAAATTGACGTATAGAAATACGCAAAGAAGATAAGCAAAAGGATATATACAAGTAATCCAATCGAATAATTCCAGTGATTGGGATTACACCACTCACCCTGACTGAGATACTTTGAGATCTCAGCCCAAATTCCGTCTCCTTTATAACCTGTTAACGAAGTTATAAGAACAGGGAACTGGAAAAGTGACATTGCAAAGATAATAGGCATAACGCCTGCTGTATTAACTTTAAGGGGCATTTCCATGCGGTTACCACCGTATGTCTTTCTGCCCTGTATCTTCTTGGCATACTGAACAGGAATCCTGCGCTCAGCGCCATTAAGAATAACTACCAATACAACCATGGCAATAATTACCGCAAAAATAATTATTGCAGAAACCACTCCCCTTGCAATAGGCTTACCGATCACAAACTGTCCAAACAATGCCGCGATATCATTGGGCATTCTGGAGAGAATGTTTATGGTCAGAACTATTGAAATACCATTTCCAACCCCATTGTCTGTGATTCTTTCGCCAATCCACATTAGGAATGCACTACCGGCTGTAAATGCAGCTACAATCTGAATTATAAGGAATACCTTATTGCCTTCTGCAAGATATCCGCCCTTATTAAATCCAATTGACATAGCAATAGATTCAATAAGTGCCAAGGCAATGGTAAAGAACCTTGTAAGCTTTGTAAGCTTCTTTCTTCCGTCTTCTCCGTCTCTCTGCCACTCCTCAAACTTGGGAATAGCGATTGTAAGAAGCTGAACTATAATGGATGATGTGATATAAGGTGTGATGTTGAGAGCAAGAATTGACATCTTCTCAAATGAACCACCTGTAAATCTATCCAAGAAGCCAAACGTGTCACCTTCTTTGATGCTTGCCAGCCATGCTTTAAACTCTTCAATATTCATACCGGGTACCGCGATAGCAGAACCAAATCTGATTACAGCAAGCATAAAGAGTGTGAAAAGAATTTTCATTCTTATCTCTTTGACCTTTAATGCATTCATTAGGGACTTAAACATTAGATCACCTCTGTTGTTCCACCAAGTGCCTCGATTTTTTCTTTAGCAGCTGCGCTGAAAGCGTTAGCCTTAACCGTAAGCTTCTTAGTAAATTCTCCGTTGCCAAGAATCTTAACACCATCAAGCTCTTTCTTGATGATACCCTGATCCTTGAGTGCCTGAACATCAACAACTGCTCCGTTATCAAATACTTCAAGTGCACTTACGTTGATGCCTACGATATTCTTATGATTGATATTCTTGAAGCCTCTCTTGGGAAGTCTTCTGAAAAGGGGCATCTGACCACCTTCAAAGCCAAGTCTGGGAGCTCCTGAACGAGCCTTCTGACCCTTGTGACCCTTACCGGCTGTCTTACCGTTTCCTGAAGCATGACCACGGCCTCTTCTAAAATTATCGCTCTGTACAGAACCTTCAGCAGGTCTTAAGTTTGATAATTCCATGATATTCCTCCTTCATTTAACTCCGAGGCTTATACCGCTCAACGCAGCCGATATCGCTATCTTCCACTCGCGTATACGTAAAGCAGCCCCGGATACTATTTACATGTAATATAGAATAATCTAAAAATTAGATTTCTTCAACTTTTACAAGATGTCTGATCTGCTGAATCTGTCCTCTTGTAGCTGAGTTATCGGGAAGTTCAACAGAACTGTTAAGCTTCTTAAATCCCATTGATTTAACTGTTGCCACCTGCTTGGGAATAGCACCTATTGTGGACTTAACCAATGTGATCTTAAGCTTCTTATCACTACTCTTTGCCATTGATTTTTCCTCCTATCAAGCAGTTACATCTGCTACGGATTTACCGCGCTTAGCTGCTACTTCTTCAGGTGTCTTAAGCTGAGCAAGGCCATTGATTGTAGCATAAACAACATTCTGCTTATTGTTAGAACCAAGTGACTTTGTTCTGATGTTTCTGATTCCTGCAAGCTCACATACTGAACGAGCGGGACCTCCGGCGATGATACCGGTACCTTCGGGTGATCTCTTAAGTAATACTTCAGCAGAGCCGAACTTACCTACGAAATCATGTGTGATACTGTTGTTCTCATCAAGAGGAACTGTGATGAGATTCTTTGTAGCATCTTCCTTACCCTTACGGATAGCGTCCGGGACTTCAGTAGATTTGCCCAGACCAACACCAACGTGTCCGTTGTTATCACCTACAACAACAAGTGCAGTGAACTTCATGTTACGTCCACCTTTAACAACCTTAGTAACACGCTTGATGGTTACAACTTTATCTGTCAATTCAAGCTGACTAGCATCAACTATTGTACGCTTCATATTGTGTTTTCTCCCTTCTTAGAATTCAAGGCCAGCTTCTCTGGCAGCATCAGCTAAAGCTTTTACTTTTCCGTGGTAGATATATCCACCTCTGTCAAATACAACGGCCTTGATGCCCTTATCTAATGCTCTCTTTGCTACAACATTACCGATCTTTGTAGCAGCCTCAATGTCGTCTGTATTCTTGAGCTCTGCCTTGATATCTTTTTCAAGAGTTGAAGCAGAAACAATTGTCTTGCCGGCAACATCATCAATAACCTGTGCATAAACATGATTATTGCTTCTAAATACTGCTAAACGTGGTCTCTCAGCTGTTCCGCTGAAACGATTACGAATCTTCATGTGCTTCTTAGCACGAACTTTCTGTCTTGATTCTTTACTAACCATTTTGCACTCTCCTTATCTTAATTACTTCTTACCTGTCTTACCAACCTTACGCTTGATAACCTCATCAATGTACTTGATTCCTTTGCCCTTATAAGGTTCGGGAGCTCTCTTCTCTCTGATGATAGCAGCGTGCTGGCCAACAGCCTCTTTGTCGATTCCCTTAACAGTGATTATCTGTCCCTCAACTACTGTCTCAACTCCTTCAGGATCAGCAAGTTCAACGGGATGTGAATAACCAAGTGTAAGAGAGAGTGTCTTACCATTCTTAGCAGCTCTGTAACCTACACCGTTAACCTCGAGCTTCTTCTCGAAACCATCTGTTACACCAACAACCATGTTGTTGAGAAGGCTTCTTGAAAGACCGTGTAAAGCTCTTGTCTTCTTCTGATCGTCAGGTCTCTTAACTTCGATCTGACCATCTGCCTGTGAGAAAGAAATCTCAGCAGGGAATACTCTTGTAAGGGTACCCTTAGGCCCCTTAACAGTCACCTTATTATTTTCTGCAACTTCTACTGTAACTCCAGCAGGAACTGCGATTGGCATTTTTCCGATTCGTGACATGCCCGTACCTCCAATTTACCAAATGAATGCAAGAACTTCGCCACCAACCTGGAGCTCTCTTGCTTTTTTATCAGTTACAACGCCCTGGTTTGTTGAAATGATTGCAATACCAAGACCGCCTAATACTCTGGGAAGCTCATCCTTGCCTGCGTATACACGAAGACCGGGTTTTGAGATTCTCTTAAGGCCTGTAATAACCTTATCGTTTCTGTCTGCACCGTACTTAAGTGTGATGTGAAGATTCTTGAAAGCGCCATCTTCAACAACATCAACCTTCTTAATATAACCCTCATCAAGAAGAATGTTTGCAATCGCAAGCTTCATCTTTGAAGAAGGAACATCAACAGTGTCATGCTTTGCAGTATTTGCGTTACGAATTCTTGTAAGCATATCTGCAATAGGATCGTTCATTGCCATTTTAAATTGCCTCCTTAATTATTCTTGCTTCGCCTTACTACTCCCCGAATTGAGCAGAGACACGAAGCCGCAATGTTTAAATATCTAGGTGTCATACGCAAAATGCTTAACACGCAAGCGTGTATGCATTTTGTTTTAATGACCCTAACAAGTAAAAACTCAACTATAAAACTACAGAATTACCAAGATGCCTTACGAACACCAGGAATCTCGCCCTTATATGCAAGCTCACGGAAGCAAATTCTGCAGATTCCGTACTTTCTAAGATAAGCATGAGGACGACCACAGATCTTACAACGGTTGTATGCACGTGTAGAGAACTTAGGTTTCATCTGCTGTTTCAACTTCATGGATAATTTAGCCATGTGTTATTTCCCTCCTATAATTACTTTGCAAAAGGCATATTGAACAGTCTGAGAAGCTCACGAGCCTCTTCGTCTGTCTTAGCTGTTGTTGTGAAAATTACATCCATACCTCTTGTCTTATCGATCTTATCGTACTCGATCTCAGGGAAGATGAGCTGCTCTTTAAGTCCAAGTGCATAGTTTCCTCTTCCGTCAAAAGAGTTAGGATTAACTCCTCTGAAGTCACGAACTCTGGGAAGAGCAAGGTTTACGAGACGATCAAGGAAATCGTACATCTTCTCGCCACGGAGTGTAACCTTACATCCGATAGGCATGCCCTCTCTCAACTTGAAGTTAGCGATTGACTTCTTAGCCTTTGTATAGATAGGCTTCTGGCCTGTGATGATAGCCATATCGTTTGCAGCGTTCTCAAGAAGCTTAGCATTCTCCTTAGCTTCTCCAACTGCCATATTTACAACGATCTTGTCGAGCTTAGGTACCTGCATAACGTTCTTATAACCGAACTTCTTGGTCATAGCATCAACGATCTCGTTCTTGTATAAATCTTTATATCTACTCAACGCTTAATACCTCCTTCCAAAATTAGTCAATAACCTCACCGGTCTTTTTTGCGATGCGGTTCTTCTTTACAACCTTACCGTTCTCGTCCTTCTCAACCTTGAAGCCGATTCTGGTAGGCTTGCCCTTGTGAAGATACACAACGTTTGAGATATCAAGAGCAGCTTCGCTCTCTACAATTCCGCCGTTAGGGTTCTTAGCAGAAGGCTTCTCATGCTTTGTAACCTTATTGATACCCTCTACAACAACCTTACCGTTCTTAGCATCAACAGAAAGAACCTTGCCTTCCTTGTCGATTTCTCTGCCGGCGATAACCTTAACTGTATCGCCCTTCTTAATCTTACATGTTGACATTATGGGCGCCTCCTTATAATACTTCCGGAGCAAGAGAAAGGATCTTCATGAATTTCTTCTCACGAAGCTCTCTGGCTACGGGTCCAAAAATACGTGTTCCCTTAGGCGTACCATCTTCATTGATAACAACAGCAGCGTTCTCATCAAATCTGATGTAGGAACCGTCCTTACGACGTGTCTCTTTAACAGTACGAACGACAACAGCCTTTACAACATCACCCTTCTTTACAACTCCGCCGGGTGTTGCTTCTTTAACGGAAGCAACGATAGTGTCGCCGATTCTCGCATATCTTCTTGTAGATCCACCCATAACACGGATAGTGAGAAGCTCTTTCGCACCGGTGTTATCAGCGACCTTCAGTCTACTTTCCTGCTGAATCATGATATTTCTCCTTTTTTCGTATTACTTTGCACGTTCAATAATGGATACAAGTCTCCATCTCTTATCTTTGGAGATAGGCTTTGTTTCCATGACTTTAACTGTGTCACCGATACGGCACTCATTGTTCTCGTCATGAGCCTTAAGCTTATATGTTCTCTTCACGATTTTCTTGTAAAGAGGATGCTTAACATGGTCCTCAATGGAAACTGTGATGGTCTTGTCCATCTTATCGCTTGTTACTTTTCCAACACGCGTTTTTCTTAAATTTCTTTCCACGATTATTCTCCTTTTAGATTAGGCAAAAGGCTTAGTTAGCAGCCTTAGCATTCTGTGTGATTACAGTCTGGATTCTTGCAATATTTCTTCTTACTTCTTTGATTCTTGCTGTATTATCCAACTGGTTTGTAGCGTTCTGGAATTTTAAATTAAAAAGTTCCTTCTTAGCTGATACAAGCTCTGTCTGAAGCTCATCAACAGACTTAGCCTTAAGCTCGTCTACATACTTATTTATTTTCATTTAGATACACCGCCTTCCAAATCAGCCTTTGAAACGATCTTGCATTTGCAAGGAAGCTTATGTGTCGCAAGACGAAGAGCTTCTCTAGCATCGGCCTCGGCAACTCCACCGATTTCGAACATTACACGACCGGGCTTAACAACAGCTACCCATCTATCTACTGCACCTTTACCGGAACCCATACGTGTTCCAAGAGGCTTTAATGTGATAGGTTTGTCAGGGAAAATCTTGATCCAAACATTACCACCACGCTTGATGAAACGTGTCATAGCTATACGAGCTGCCTCAATCTGGTTTGAATTGATCCAGCAAGGCTCAAGCGCAACAATTCCGTACTCACCATAAGTGATTGTAGTACCACGAGTAATTTTATGAGCCATTGAACCGCGGAACTGCTTGCGGTGCTTAACTCTCTTAGGCATTAACATTATTTATCGCTCCCTTCCTTATCTGAATTCTCACCAGCCTTGGTCGGAAGTACTTCACCCTTGTAGATCCATACCTTAACACCAACCTTGCCGTAAGTTGTATCTGCTTCAGCAAAACCATAATCGATATCTGCTCTGAGTGTCTGAAGAGGAATAGTTCCCTCGCTGTAGAACTCTGAACGAGCGATATCTGCACCGCCGAGACGGCCTGAGCAGCATGCCTTGATACCAAGTGCATCTGTCTTCATTGTTCTGCTCATGCAAGACTTCATTGCTCTTCTGAATGATACACGGTTCTCAAGCTGCTGAGCGATGTTCTCTGCAACAAGCTGTGCATCCTTATCGGGCTTCTTGATCTCTTTGATATCAACAAGAACCTTCTTGTCTGTGAGCTTTGAAAGCTCTTTCTTGGTTACTTCGATCTCAGCACCACCCTTACCGATAACAACACCGGGCTTAGCTGTGTAAACGATAACCTTAACTCTATCTGATGCTCTCTCGATCTCGATCTTAGAAACACCAGCTGCATATAACTTCTTCTTCAGAAATTTTCTGATATTGTAATCTTCTACAAGATTATTGGCGAAATCGCCAGATTCAGCATACCACTTGGAATCCCAGTCAGCGATAACACCGACTCTGAGGCCATGAGGATTAACTTTCTGTCCCATTTTTCGCTTCTCCTTTCAATTATCTCTCGTCCAAAATAACAGTCAGATGGCTCATTCTCTTGTTGATTCTGTATGCTCTGCCCTGAGCTCTAGGCTGAATTCTCTTCATGATAGGGCCGTTGCTTGCAGTGCACTCAGCAACAAAGAGGTTTGCTCTGTTCATTCCCTTATTGTTCTCTGCGTTAGCTACAGCGCTGTTAAGGAGCTTGTAGATTACGCTTGAAGCATATCTGGGGTTGTACTGAAGGATTGCAAGTGCAGTCTCAACATCCTTACCTCTGATAGCATCCATGACAAAGCATGCCTTCTGAACAGGTATTCTTGCGTAAGATAACTTTGCAAAAGGTCTTGTCTCTTTATTGTCACGATTTCTTTCTCTTTTAATTTTAGATCTATGCTTGATTTCCATTTCCATGGATTTGACCTCCTTTCATTGACACTTCTTAGTTAATGCTGCTCTTTCTCTCAACGGGAGAACTTCCGGCATGTCCTCTGAATGTTCTTGTGGGAACAAACTCACCAAGCTTGTGTCCAACCATATCTTCAGTAACATATACAGGAATATGCTTTCTTCCGTCATGAACAGCTATTGTGTGTCCAACAAAAGACGGGAAAATTGTAGAACGACGTGACCAAGTCTTAACTATCTGCTTCTGGCCCTCTGCGTTCATAGCATCTATCTTCTTGAGCAGGCTTGCGTCTGCAAAAGGTCCCTTTTTAAGTGATCTAGACATTTTATTCCTCCTTATTTGATGGCTTTACCGTTTCTTCTTCTTACGATCAGCTTGTTTGAAGCCTTCTTAGCCTTACGTGTCTTGTAACCAAGAGCAGGCTTGCCCCAAGGTGTGCAAGGGCCAGAACGTCCAATAGGTGCTCTACCTTCACCACCTCCGTGAGGATGGTCGTTAGGGTTCATAACAGAACCACGAACTGTAGGTCTGATACCCATGTGACGGATTCTTCCGGCTTTACCATAGTTAATAAGGTTGTGATCACCGTTTCCTACAACACCGATTGTTGCTCTGCACTCGATAGGAACCATTCTCATCTCGCCTGAAGGAAGACGAAGTGTTGCGTACTTACCTTCTTTAGCCATGAGCTGTGCAGCGTTTCCGGCTGAACGAACCATCTGGCCGCCCTTTCCGGGATAAAGCTCAATGTTGTGTACGTTTTCACCGACAGGAATTGCTGAAAGAGGAAGGCAGTTACCAACTCTGATCTCAGCGTTAGCACCGTTCATAACTTTCATTCCGTCTGTAAGACCGTTAGGTGCAAGGATGTATGACTTTGTTCCATCCTCGTACTGAATAAGTGCGATATTAGCAGATCTGTTAGGATCGTACTCGATACCGATAACTGTTGCAGTCATATCGTCCTTATTTCTCTTGAAATCTATAATTCTGTACTTAACTCTGCCGCCGCATCCACGATGTCTAACAGTGATCTTACCCTGGTTGTTACGTCCGGCCTTGCTGTTCTTAGAAACAACGAGTGATCTCTCGGGAGTCTTCTTTGTGATCTCTGAGAAATCTGAACCGGTCATATTTCTTCTGGATGGGGTATATGGGCCGTATTTCTTAATTCCCATGATATTTTCTCCTTTTTTGTTTATCACGTGCATGGTGCTTGTAGCACTTGAATCCCGGACTTAAGTTGGATTCGCACGTATAGTTTATAGTCGTCTAAAAATTAAAGTCCCTGGAAGATTTCGATGTCCTTGCTGTCCTCAGTTAACTGAACAATAGCTTTCTTAGTCTTAGCTGTGAAGCCGATTGTCATTCCACGTCTCTTCTTCTTGCCGTTGGCATTGAGTGTGTTAACCTTAGCAACCTTTGTTCCTTCGAACATCTTCTCTACAGCTTCCTTGATCTGTGTCTTGTTTGCTTCAGGATTTACAAGGAAAGTGTACTTCTTCTCGCTCATGCCTGCCATGCTCTTCTCAGTAATTACAGGCTTAAGGATTACGTCATAATACTGTAATGCTGCCATTAGCAATACACCTCCTCTATCTTAGCAACTGCGTCCTTTGTAAGAACGAGTGTCCTAGCGTTTACGATATCATACACATTAAGTGTGTTTGTAAGTGTTGTGTTAGCCTCTGCAAGGTTTCTTGCTGAAAGAACTACGTTCTTGTCATTGTCTGCAAGAACTACAAGAGCCTTACGTGTAGCCTTGAGGTTGTTCATAACCTCTGCGAACTTCTTAGTCTTGATCTCATCGAACTTAAGCTCGTCAACTACGATGATGTTGTTGTTCTGTGCCTTATCTGTAAGAGCAGACTTAAGAGCAGCTCTCTTCTCTTTCTTGTTCATCTTGAAAGAGTAATCTCTCGGAACGGGAGCAAATACAACTCCGCCGCCCTTCCACTGAGGAGCTCTGATAGATCCCTGTCTAGCATGACCTGTTCCCTTCTGTCTCCAAGGCTTTCTTCCGCCTCCTGAAACTTCAGAACGTGTCTTTGCTTTCTGTGTACCCTGGCGCTTGTCAGCGAGCTGCTGAAGAACTGCCATGTGTACGAGATGTTCATTTACTTCAACTCCGAAGATAGCATCGCTTAAATCAAGCTTACCAACTTCTTTGCCTTCCATATTGTAAACAGATACATTAGCCATCTGTATGGTCCTCCTTTCGCGCTCTATTAACCGATAACCTTAACGGTTTCCTTGATAGTAACAAGTCCCTTCTTAGGTCCGGGAATAGCACCCTTAACAAGAATAAGATTCTTGTCGGCATCTACTCTAACAACCTCAAGATTCTGAACTGTTACTTTTACACTACCCATGTGACCGGGCATTCCCTTACCCTTAAATACGCGGCTGGGATCTGAAGATGAACCATTAGAACCCTGATGACGGTGGAATTTGGAACCGTGAGCCATAGGTCCTCTGTGCTGACCATTCTTCTTGATGGCACCCTGGAATCCTTTTCCCTTTGAAATTGCTGTAGCGTCGATCTTGTCGCCCTCAGCAAATACATCAGCCTTGATCTCTGCACCAAGCTCATACTCTGCAGCGTTCTCAAGCTTGAACTCTCTTACATATCTCTTGCAAGAAACTCCTGCCTTCTTGAAGTGACCCTGCTCAGCCTTGGTTGCACCATGGCGATGGTAAATTGTCTTGTTTCCGTTTTTGTCCTTGTTAACAACCTTTTCCTTCTTGTCAACAAAGCCAACCTGGACAGCGCTGTAACCGTCGTTCTCAACAGTCTTGATCTGTGTAACAACACAAGGTCCTGCCTGAAGAACTGTTACAGGAACGAGTGAACCGTCCTCTTTGAAGATCTGAGTCATTCCGACTTTAGTAGCTAAAATAGCCTTCTTCATGTTTTTACCTCCTTATTACGTCTACAGCGGATGCTTACTTCATTCGCAATGTCGCTTCAATTGTTCCGCAACGTTTTGAACAATTCTCCAGTTATCACGGCATCATGCGTCTCGCATCATACTAGTAGAGGTTTAAAATAAATAGTTACTTTATTAGATAATGTAATACTTCTTATATGTATTACTTCATCTTAATGTTAATGTTTACACCTGCAGGCATCTCGAGTCTCTGAAGAGCCTCTACTGTCTTGGAAGTAGGTGTAATGATATCGATAAGTCTCTTGTGTGTTCTCTGCTCGAACTGCTCTCTTGAATCCTTATACTTATGAACAGCTCTTAAGATAGTAACAACTTCCTTCTTTGTAGGAAGGGGAACAGGTCCGCTTACCTGAGAACCGTTCTTCTTGACTGTCTCGATGATCTTCTTGGCAGATGCATCAACAAGCTGATGATCATATGCCTTAAGTGTAATTCTCATTACCTGATTTGCCATAAAAAAAGTCGCCTCCTTTTCGCACTTTTGAATTAAGTACGACAAGCGGTGACTGTACACTCTCCCGTGTGTGTCCTAAGCAATAAACCAAATTAAAGCTGTAAAACTTCTACACGTCGTTTCTGCCTTGGGTTAGTCGGCAGACTTAAATTACTGTACAGTGACTTGTCGTCAGTTTGTTTGGCTGCTCGGCAGCCTCTAGACATTCGCTCCACGGAAAACCTGCTTAACTGGATAAAGCAGCAACCTCACGCTTCATAGCTATCATGTCACAGCGTCTTATACTATAAAACATTTTTCCGATATATGCAACCTCTTTTTATAAATTAATCACTTTAATCGCAAAATCAATGTTTTTTGCCCATTTTACTTGATCTATTTTAATCTCTTTTACCATTTCATTGGAATGACGGTAATTATCGTGATATCATTCACGATGGACATGAGTTAGAATCATATTATATAAGAAAAAAGACATTGTTCATAATATAAACAGAAAGGCACTAAGATATGTGGATTGCAGACGGATGGAAAGATTATGAGGTCATCGATACCTCAAGCGGCGAGAAGCTCGAAAGATGGGGCGACTACCTGCTTGTAAGACCGGATCCTCAGGTAATATGGAACACTGAAAAGAAACACTTCGGATGGAAGAAGCCCAACGGACATTATCACAGAAGTAATAAAGGCGGCGGCGAGTGGGAGTTCCACAAGCTTCCGGAGGAATGGACTATTAATTACAAGGATCTTACTTTTAATCTTAAGCCCTTCAGCTTCAAACATACGGGTCTTTTCCCGGAGCAGGCTGCAAACTGGGATTGGTTTTCTTCTTTAATAAAGAAGGCCGATCGCCCGATCAAGGTTCTCAACCTCTTTGCTTATACGGGAGGTGCCACTGTCTCGGCCGCCAAGGCAGGTGCTAGTGTCACACACGTTGACGCAGCCAAGGGCATGGTGGCTTGGGCAAAAGAGAATGCGGCTTCCTCAGGGCTTGCCGATGCGCCCATCAGATATCTCGTAGATGACTGCGTTAAATTCGTAGAAAGAGAAATAAGAAGAGGAAACAAATATGACGGCATAATAATGGATCCTCCTTCTTACGGAAGAGGACCCAAAGGTGAGATCTGGAAGATTGAGGAATCTGTTTTTCCTTTTATTCAGCTTACAAGTAAGCTCCTTTCGGATAATCCTCTTTTCTTCCTTATAAATTCGTATACAACCGGTTTACAGCCCGCAGTTCTTTCATACATGCTTCATACTGTTCTTGATCCTATTCACGCCGGAACAATTGAAGCAAATGAGATTGGTCTTCCGGTTAAAAACAACGGTCTCGTTCTTCCCTGCGGTGCCAGCGGAAGATGGACAGCCAAATAATTATTCTTCGCTTGCATCGATCTTTTCTCGTATCTGCTGCATTCTAAGATCGAGCTGATTTATAAGATCTGCGCTAAACTTAAGATCATCGGAAATCACATCCTGGTTTTCGATGTTCTTTTTATATTTCATCTTGTGTTCAAGACTTGCCCAGAAGTCCATCGCGATCGTTCTGAACTGAACTTCCACCTTCATAAACTCTTTTTCCTGAGTTAAGAATATAGGAACCTCAATAATAAGGTGTAAGCTCCTGTAACCGCTCTTCTTGGGCTTTTCGATGTAATCTTTTTTCTGTATTACCTCAATGTCATCCTGCTTGGCAAGGCAATCGGCGAGCATGTAAATGTCATCGACAAACGAGCAAATGACTCTTATACCTGCGATGTCCGATATGTTCTTTTTTATATTATCCAGTGAAAAATCAAGTCCTTTTGCCTCCAACTTGTTGTAGATACTCATTGGAGTCTTTATTCTCATCTTGATCGCCTCAAAAGGGTTTCTGTTGTTTCGAAGCGAAAGCTCTTTGTTGAGTACATCCAGCTTGGTTCTGACTTCCGACAAAGCACAATCATATTTCATCATCAGAAGCTGAAAATCTTTATACTGATCTTTCATTTTGAGAAGATTCTCGAGATCACTGTGTGTGATACTCCCATCTCCCCCCTGCTTAGCAAAATCTATCTTGGAATAGTCGACGTGTTTTACTGCCATAGACTTCACTCCTTTTCTTGTAGTTCTCGTAAGTTCAGTATAACAGCAAGGCTTAAACATTCTATGAACTAATTATAAAAATACTGCTAATCTTGCGTATTTTTAGGCGTTTGAACACATTTTACACTTGATTATCTATGGAAGCTCCTTTTACATCATTGGATAAAAGACTTAGCTTATTGAGGATGTTGGTTATCTCAATATTGACATCTTCCTGCACATCTTCAAGCGACTTTTCCTCTGTGATAACAACCTTCTTATAATTATCGGGATTGTTCTCCTCTGCCTCCGCGCGCTCTCTTCTTGCTATTGCTCTCTTTGCATCTGCGCCGCTTGCATGTCCGAGTTCAGTTCTATCTTTTATATTCTCGATAAGTTCCTGCAACTGAGCCTCTTTCTCCAGCTTCTTGGCTTCTTTCTTCTTTTCCTCTTTCTTCTCTTCTGCAGCTTCCTTGGCTTCCTCTTCGCGCTCTTTCTGCTCTTCATCGATATTCTCGACTGCGTCGTTAGTCAAAAGAGCTATCGCCTCCTTAGTGGATGCGTCCATAATATTATCAGCTTCCTTTTGCGCATCGAGCATATCATTGGATTTAAGGCGTTCTCTCTTGATGTCCGCATAGCCGCAGACGAGTGATGCCATCTTATTCTCTATATCCCTCATTTCTTTTGTTTTATCTTGGTCCGATGAGACATAGTACAACGCTTTCTTTTGAAACTCAGTTAGATTGTTATATTCATCTAAAGAAAGCTGAGTATCGGGATCAGTACTCCGTGCTCTCTCGGCGTACCCCTCAAGTTCAATATACTCTCTACTTGTTGGTTCAACCCCATATTCAGACATGAGCTCTTTTAGCATGGCATTGTCCGCTTTGCGCTGCTCTTTCATTTCATTTAATTCTTCAGAAAGGGATTTCATCTGATCCTTTATTGACTGCATTTGAGCATCAAGCTTCTTCTCACCGCCAAATGCATCCGCTACGATCTTAAGCGCATTCTTCTTAGCAAAGTCCTGACGCTGCTCAAGCAAGCTCTGAATTTTGAGATTGGCTCCTGACACAGAAACATTCTTCCCTTTGTCACTTGTTTTGACTTTATCGGGATCGATCGGCTCCTGTGTGGGATAAAGATTATTCTGAACATCCATGTTCTGTTGTATACGCATAAAGCTCCTCCTGTGTTAGTGAAAAATATGTATAGTTATCCTTATATCGTATATATCGGATAAAGGGCGGCGGAAGTTTATAGTGACGCTGCCTCGATTCCGCTTCGCTTCACGTACCCGAAATCGATGTTTTCGCTGAGCGCAACCTCGATTCCGCTTCGCTCGCTGCTTTAAGCCGCTCCGCAACCGAAATCATAGATTTCGCTTGCTAGCGCGGGGCATTCGCCCCATGCACGAATAAAAAAGAGCTTGGAAAAGTGCAAGCACTTTCCAAGCTCTATATTTATTCGTACGCGCGGCTCAAAGCCGAAGGCTTTACTCTACGATTGTAGCAACCTTACCTGATCCAACTGTACGTCCACCCTCACGGATAGCGAACTTAAGACCCTGCTCCATAGCGATGGGGTGAATAAGCTCGATAGACATTGTTACGTGGTCACCAGGCATGCACATCTCAACACCATCGGGAAGGTTGCAGACACCTGTAACGTCAGTTGTTCTGAAGTAGAACTGAGGTCTGTAGTTTGTGAAGAAAGGTGTATGACGGCCACCCTCGTCCTTAGTAAGAACGTAAACCTCAGCAGTGAACTTTGTATGGCAAGTTACTGTGCCGGGCTTTGTGATAACCTGACCTCTCTGGATACCTTCACGGTCAACACCACGAAGAAGAAGACCTACGTTGTCACCAGCCTCGCAGTAATCCATTGTCTTACGGAACATCTCGATACCTGTTACAACAGACTTAGATGTCTCTTCCTTGATACCAACGATTTCGATTTCGTCGTTGAGGTTAAGTGAACCTCTCTCTACTCTACCAGTAGCAACTGTTCCACGTCCTGTGATTGTGAATACGTCCTCAACAGGCATAAGGAAAGGCTTATCTGTCTCACGAGTAGGCTCAGGGATGTACTCGTCAACTGTGTTCATGAGCTCAACGATCTTGTCGCCCCACTCGCACTTAGGATCCTCAAGAGCCTTAAGAGCTGAACCACGGATGATAGGTGTGTCATCTCCGGGGAACTCATACTCTGTAAGAAGGTCTCTGATCTCCATCTCAACGAGGTCAAGAAGCTCAGGATCATCAACCATATCACACTTGTTCATGAATACGATGATGTAAGGAACACCAACCTGACGAGCAAGAAGAACGTGCTCCTTAGTCTGTGCCATAACACCGTCAGTAGCAGCAACAACGAGGATAGAACCATCCATCTGAGCTGCACCGGTGATCATGTTCTTTACATAGTCAGCGTGGCCAGGGCAGTCAACGTGTGCATAGTGTCTCTTCTCTGTCTCATACTCGATGTGTGCAGAGTTGATTGTGATACCTCTCTCCTTCTCTTCGGGAGCCTTATCAATCTGATCAAATGCAACTGCAGGGCTGAATCCTCTGTCAGCAAGTACTGCTGTGATTGCAGCTGTAAGAGTTGTCTTACCATGGTCAACGTGTCCGATTGTACCAATGTTAACGTGTGGTTTGCTTCTGTCAAACTTAGCTTTTGCCATTTCTAAATATCCTCCTTAGGTTAAATGTTAATCAACATTTACATACATAATTTAACCGACTACATCGATTATATTAAAACTTCGGCGTTTTATCAATAATTATTTCGCCTTATTTGTAAGAACTTTCTCCTGAACGTTCTTAGGAACGGGCTCATACTTCTCAAAGAACATTGAGTAGTTACCACGACCCTGAGTTCTTGAACGAAGGTCTGTAGCGTATCCGAACATCTCAGCAAGAGGAACATAAGCTCTTACGATCTTACCGCCGCCGAGATCGTCCATACCTTCTACACGTCCACGACGTGAGTTTACATCACCGATAACGTCACCCATGTATTCCTCGGGCATAGTTACCTCAACCTTCATGATAGGCTCAAGAAGAACAGGTGCACCCTTCTGCATAGCATCCTTGAACGCCATAGATCCTGCGATGTGGAATGCCATTTCTGAAGAGTCGACTTCGTGATATGATCCGTCGTATACAGTAGCGTGTACACCTACAACAGGATATCCACCAAGTGTTCCGGCCTTCATAGCCTCTTCGATACCTTCGCTGATAGGCTGGATGAATTCCTTAGGAATAGCACCGCCGACAACTTCGCTATCGAACTGGTAAAGATTGTCTCCGTTGGCATCCATGGGCTCAAAACGAACTTTACAATGTCCGTACTGTCCACGTCCACCGGACTGCTTAGCATATTTAGACTCAATATCAACTGCCTTTGTAAGTGCCTCTCTATATGCAACCTGAGGAGCACCAACGTTAGCCTCAACCTTGTACTCACGAAGAAGTCTGTCTACGATAATGTCAAGGTGAAGCTCACCCATTCCGGCAATGATCGTCTGACCTGTCTCAGAGTTTGTGTGAGCTCTGAATGTAGGATCTTCTTCAGCAAGCTTCTGAAGAGCCTCGTCAAGCTTCTGCTGACCGGCCTTAGTCTTAGGCTCGATAGCAAGCTCGATAACAGGATCAGGGAATTCCATAGACTCAAGGATAACAGGATTCTTCTCATCGCAAAGTGTGTCACCGGTTACAGTGTTCTTAAGTCCAACTGCAGCAGCGATATCACCTGAGTAAACCTTATCAAGGTCTGATCTCTTGTTAGCGTGCATCTGAAGAATACGTCCAAGACGTTCCTTATTATCTTTTGAGCTGTTAAGTACGTATGAACCTGAGTTTGCTGTACCACGATATACACGGAAGAATGCAAGCTTTCCTACGAAAGGATCGCTGACAATCTTGAATGCAAGTGCTGCAAACGGGCCATCGTCTGTTGACTCAATCTCAACTTCATTGCCATCCATGTCTGTACCCTTACATGCAGGGATATCAACAGGTGAAGGCATGAATTCGATAACTGCGTCGATAAGTTTCTGGATACCTCTGTTCTTGTGCGCTGAACCGCAGCAAACAGGGAATGCTCTACATTCGCAAGTAGCCTTACGAAGTGCAGCCTTGAGCTCTTCCTTAGAAGGCTCGTTACCCTCAAGGTACTCCATCATAAGATCTTCATCAAGATCGCAGATCTTCTCAACGAGTTCGCCATGATAAAGCTCAGCGTCGTCCTTAAGGTCAGCGGGGATCTCACCGATAGTAACATCCTCACCCTTATCGTCGTTGTAGATGTATGCCTGCATCTCGAAAAGGTCGATAACACCCTGGAACTGATCCTCAGCTCCGATAGGGATCTCGATCATAATAGCATTTTTCTTAAGTCTGTTACGGATCTGCTCAACTGCTCCGTAGTAGTTTGCTCCGATGATATCCATCTTGTTGATGAATGCCATACGAGGAACATTAAATCCGTCAGCCTGACGCCAAACGTTCTCAGACTGAGGCTCAACACCTTCCTTAGCACTGAATACGCCTACGGCGCCATCAAGTACTCTAAGTGAACGCTCAACCTCAACGGTGAAGTCTACGTGGCCGGGTGTATCAATGATATTGATACGGTGCTCAAGAGCGCCGGGCTTAGTCTTACCGTTTTCCTGAAGTGTCCAGTGGCATGTTGTAGCTGCGGATGTGATTGTGATACCTCTTTCCTGCTCCTGTTCCATCCAGTCCATGGTAGCAGTACCTTCATAGGTCTCACCAATCTTATAGTTTACACCGGTATAGTAAAGAATACGCTCTGTAAGAGTAGTCTTACCTGCGTCGATATGAGCCATGATACCGATGTTCCTGGTTCTCTCCAATGGGTATTGTCTATCAGCCAAAGGTTCTTCCTCCTAAAAATCTGAAATCTCACCAGATTAGAATCTGTAGTGTGAGAATGCCTTGTTTGCTTCTGCCATCTTGTGCATGTCTTCTTTTCTCTTTACAGCTGCACCAGTGTTATTGTATGCATCCATAATCTCTGAAGCGAGTCTGTCTACCATAGTCTTCTCGCCTCTTGCACGTGAGAAAGTTACAAGCCAACGAAGCGCAAGAGCCTGACGTCTGTCTGGTCTAACCTCAATAGGAACCTGGTATGTAGCACCACCAATACGTCTTGCTTTTACTTCGAGAGCGGGCATGATGTTATTCATAGCTCCCTCGAAAATTTCAAGAGCGGGCTTTCCACCCTTCTCTTCTACCTGTGCAAATGCACCATATACGATCTTCTGAGCAACGCCCTTCTTACCATCGAGCATTACCTGGTTAACAAGCTTGGTTACAACCTTGTTATCGTATAAAGGATCTGCTAATACGTCACGTTTTACAATATGTCCTTTACGCGGCACGGTTCTTCCCTCCTTTAGAATTGCTAAAATCAACGGTACTCACTAATTTAGTGTACGTGCGGTTTCTTTACTACTTATATATAGAATAGAACACCAACACTTTTAAAATTAGATCTGTTACTTAAAATAAATTACTTGGCAGCCTTAGGCTTCTTAGCGCCATACTTAGAACGAGCCTGTTTTCTGTCGGCTACACCTGCAGTATCAAGAGTACCTCTGATAATGTGATACCTTGTACCAGGGAGATCCTTAACTCTTCCGCCACGGATAAGAACAACGCTATGCTCCTGAAGGTTGTGACCTTCTCCGGGAATGTAGCTTGTTACCTCAATACCGTTAGAAAGACGTACTCTGGCGATTTTTCTCAGAGCAGAGTTAGGCTTCTTAGGGGTTGCTGTCTTAACAGCTGTGCAAACACCACGCTTCTGAGGAGAAGCTGTTGCAGTTGCCTTCTTGTGAAGAGAGTTAAAACCCTTCTGCAACGCAGGTGCTGTAGACTTCTTAACAGATGTCTGACGACCCTTTCTAACTAACTGGTTAAATGTTGGCATTCCTTTTACCTCCTATTTTGATAAGAAAAACTAATATAAAAAGCGGATTCATAACCCGCGATTTATAGCATAAAACAAAAGGGCATAGTTTCACCCTCTTGTCTATACACGCAATTATGAATTATATAGACAATTTTTTTCATTGTCAACAAATATTTTTCATGGAAGTTCCTGCGAACCGGTTAAGATTCGCAGGAACGATATTACATTTATGATTACTCTTCGTCGTCAGAAACAGAAACTTCATCGTCAATCTCGATCTCATCTTCGATGATCTCTTCTTTTTCGATGTCCTTCTTTTTCTTCTTAAGGATAAGCTTCTCTGCATCTTCGAAGTTGGCGTCGGTATTAAGAGCTGTGTTTCTGTATCTCTTCATACCTGTTCCGGCAGGGATAAGCTTACCGATAATAACGTTCTCTTTAAGTCCGATAAGTGGATCAACCTTACCCTTGATAGCTGCATCAGTAAGAACCTTGGTTGTCTCCTGGAATGATGCTGCTGAAAGGAACGAGTTGGTTGCAAGTGCTGCCTTGGTGATACCAAGGATTACCTGCTTACCTTCCGCAGGTCTCTTCTCCTCAGAGATGAGTGCCTCGTTCTTATCCTCGAAATCAAGAACATCAACAAGTGTTCCGGGAAGGAAATCTGTATCTCCGCTCTCGTCGATTCTTACTTTCTTAAGCATCTGACGAACGATAACCTCGATGTGCTTATCGCAGATATCAACACCCTGTAAGCGGTAAACTCTCTGAACTTCTCTTAAGAGATAATCCTGTACTGCACGGATTCCCTTGATCTTAAGAAGATCGTGAGGGTTAACGGAACCTTCTGTAAGCTCGTCACCGGCTTCGATTGTTGTTCCGTCCTGAACCTTGATACGTGATCCGTAAGGGATAAGATAAGCTTTTGACTCGCCTGTCTCATCGTTGGTTACGATAACTTCACGTTTCTTCTTGGTGTCTCTGATCTCAACCTGACCGTCAAGCTCTGAGATGATCGCAAGTCCCTTAGGCTTTCTTGCCTCGAACAACTCCTCGACACGGGGAAGACCCTGTGTGATATCGCCACCGGCAACACCACCTGTGTGGAATGTTCTCATGGTAAGCTGTGTACCGGGCTCACCGATTGACTGAGCAGCGATGATACCAACTGCCTCACCGACCTGAACAGCCTCACCTGTTGCCATGTTAGCGCCGTAGCACTTAGCACAGATTCCGTTGTGTGAACGGCAAGTAAGGATTGTACGGATCTTAACTGCATCAACAGGCTGTCCCTTAGCATTGACACCTATTGTAAGAATCTTCTCAGCTCTTGAAGGAGTGATCATGTGATTCTTCTTAACAAGAACGTTGCCGTCCTTATCTTTTATAGTTTCGCAGGAATATCTTCCTGTGATTCTGTCCTTAAGAGGCTCGATTGTCTCTTTTCCGTCCATGAATGCCTTGACGGTCATTCCGGGGATAACTTCCTTACCTTCGCAGCAATCGATGTCACGAATGATAAGTTCCTGAGATACGTCTACCATTCGACGTGTAAGGTATCCGGAATCGGCTGTACGAAGAGCCGTATCTGAAAGTCCCTTACGAGCACCGTGCGCTGACATGAAGTATTCCAAAACGTCAAGTCCTTCACGGAAGTTAGACTTGATAGGAAGCTCGATGGTACGACCTGTTGTATCGGCCATAAGTCCACGCATACCTGCTAGCTGCTTGATCTGCTGGTTACTACCACGGGCACCTGAATCAGCCATCATGTAGATGTTGTTGTACTTATCAAGACCTGCAAGAAGCACTTCTGTGAGCTCTTTATCGGTCTCCATCCAAGTATCAACTACCGCACGATAACGCTCTTCGTCTGTGATGAGACCACGGCGATAGTTAGCTGCGATCTTATCAACAGTTGCCTGAGCTTCATCAAGCATCTGCTGCTTCTGAGGAGGCACTGTCATATCCGCGATGGAAACGGTCATGGCTGCTCTTGTTGAGTAGTGATAACCTGTTGCCTTGATATTATCAAGAACCTCTGCAGTTGCGAATGTACCGTGTGTATTGATCATAGCGGTAACGATCTGCTTAAGCTGTTTCTTACCAACCATGAAGTCAACTTCAAGCTTGAATGTATTCTCGGGATTGGTTCTGTCTACAAAACCAAGATCCTGAGGGATGATCTCATTGAAGAGGAATCTTCCGAGTGTTGATTCTGCAAATCCTGTAGAAACCTCACCTTCGGCATTCTTCTTTTCAATTCTGATCTTAATTCTTGACTGAAGTGTAATGTAACCGTTCTCGTATGCAAGAATAGCCTCGTCTACGCTCTTGAAGACTTTTCCTTCGCCAAGGGCTCCGGGTCTTTCCTGTGTAAGGTAGTAAATACCAAGTACCATATCCTGTGTAGGAACGTTTACAGGGCCACCGTCAGAAGGCTTAAGAAGGTTGTTGGGTGAGAGCATAAGGAATCTACACTCAGCCTGTGCCTCTACTGACAATGGAAGGTGTACAGCCATCTGGTCACCGTCGAAGTCGGCGTTGAAAGGTGTACATACAAGAGGATGAAGCTTAATAGCTTTACCTTCTACAAGGATAGGCTCAAATGCCTGAATACCAAGTCTGTGAAGTGTGGGAGCACGGTTAAGCATAACAGGGTGCTCTTTGATTACATCCTCAAGAACGTCCCAAACCTGCTCATCAAGTCTCTCAACGAGCTTCTTGGCGTTCTTTATGTTCTGTGAGATTCCTCTGGAAACAAGCTCTTTCATAACGAAAGGCTTGAAGAGCTCGATGGCCATTTCCTTAGGAAGTCCGCACTGATAAATCTTAAGTTCGGGTCCAACGACGATAACCGAACGTCCTGAATAGTCTACGCGCTTACCGAGAAGGTTCTGACGGAAACGTCCCGACTTACCCTTAAGCATGTCTGAAAGAGACTTAAGTGCTCTGTTACCGGGGCCTGTTACAGGTCTTCCTCTTCTACCGTTATCGATAAGTGCATCAACAGCCTCCTGGAGCATTCTCTTCTCGTTACGAACGATGATGTCGGGAGCTCCGAGATCCATAAGTCTCTTAAGTCTGTTGTTTCTGTTAATGATTCTTCTGTAAAGATCGTTAAGGTCAGATGTAGCGAAACGTCCGCCATCAAGCTGAACCATAGGACGAAGATCCGGAGGAATAACCGGGATGCAGTCCATGATCATCCATGCAGGAAGATTTCCTGACTCTCTGAATGCCTCTACAACCTCAAGTCTCTTGATAATTCTTGCTCTCTTCTGTCCGCTTGAAGTATCAAGACCCTCTTTTAACTCCTGGTACTCTTTCTCAAGATCGATATCGAGAAGGAGCTCTTTTATGGACTCAGCACCCATTCCTGCGCGGAACTTGCCGCCCCACTCTTCTCTTGCGTCTTGATATTCTTTCTCGGAGAGAACCTGCTTGTACTCAAGTGTTGTCTCACCGGGATCAAGTACTATATAAGAAGCAAAATACAATACTTTTTCAAGAACACGGGGTGAAAGGTCAAGGATAAGTCCCATTCTGCTGGGGATACCCTTGAAGTACCAGATATGTGATACGGGAGCTGCAAGCTCGATGTATCCCATTCTCTCACGACGTACGCTTGATTTGGTGATCTCTACGCCGCAACGGTCGCAGACAACACCCTTATATCTGATCTTCTTGTACTTACCACAGTGACATTCCCAGTCCTTGGTAGGTCCAAAAATTCTTTCGCAGAACAAACCGTCTCTTTCGGGCTTAAGTGTTCTGTAGTTGATTGTCTCAGGCTTGGTAACCTGTCCACTGAGTGGATCGTTATCTATTCTGTGTACCCAGCTTCTGATCTTCTCAGGAGAAGCAAGACCGATCTTGATGGAGTCGAAAGTCATCGGCTGATAAGTCTGCTGCTGTGTTGATCTGCCGCTGGAAGCTTCATTTATTGCTTTATTCATAGTTGAATCAGACATTCGTAACCTCTTTTCTTTGCTTTATTAGTTACTGCAAATTACTCGTCATCAGATGCATCGCCAAAATCATCGAAATCTTCATCTGAATCGAAGCTTCCGGAATTCTCAACCTCTGATACAAGCTCGCCGCTCTCATCAAAGCGCTGCTGAGTATATCCGTTTGCCTCAAATGATTCCTTGCCATAATCACGTCCCGAAGTATCACCTTCGATCTCATAGCGATAATCAGAATCCGTATAATCTACGCTCTCTTTGATTTCAACTTCTGTGTTGTCCTCACGGAGAACCTTGATATCAAGACCGAGTGACTGAAGCTCTTTCAAAAGAACCTTGAATGACTCAGGTACACCGGGTTCAGGGATGTTATCGCCCTTGATGATAGCCTCGTAAGTCTTAACACGTCCTACAACGTCATCAGACTTAACTGTAAGAATCTCCTGAAGTGTATAAGCAGCACCATAAGCCTCGAGAGCCCAAACCTCCATCTCTCCGAAACGCTGTCCACCGAACTGTGCCTTACCGCCGAGAGGCTGCTGTGTAACAAGTGAGTAAGGGCCGGTTGAACGTGCGTGGATCTTATCGTCTACAAGGTGATGGAGCTTGAGGTAATGCATGTGTCCGATAGTTGTAGGGCTGTCAAACTTCTGTCCTGTTCTACCGTCACGGAGCTGTACCTTTCCGTCTGATCTGATCGGAACGCCCTTCCAAAGCTCTCTGTGATCTCTGTTCTCGTAGAGATAATCCATTATCTCGGGATGTACAAGATCCTTATATTTCTTTTCAAAATCTTCCCATGAGTCGTTAACGTAATCGTTAGCCATCTCAAGAGTATCCTGAATGTCTATCTCGTTAGCACCGTCAAAGATAGGTGTAGCGATATTAAATCCAAGTGCTTTTGCAGCAAGTGAAAGGTGAATCTCGAGGACCTGTCCGATATTCATACGGGAAGGAACGCCGAGGGGGTTAAGCACGATATCAAGAGGTCTACCGTTAGGAAGATAAGGCATATCTTCTATAGGAAGTACTCTTGAAACGACACCCTTGTTACCGTGACGTCCGGCCATCTTATCACCCACAGAGATCTTTCTCTTCTGAGCGATGTAGATACGAACAGCCTGGTTAACACCGGGTGAAAGCTCATCACCGTTTTCTCTTGTAAATACTTTGGCATCCACAACGATACCGTATTCTCCGTGAGGAACCTTAAGAGATGTATCTCTAACTTCTCTTGCCTTCTCACCGAAGATAGCACGAAGGAGTCTCTCCTCAGCTGTAAGCTCTGTCTCTCCCTTAGGAGTAACCTTACCTACAAGGATATCACCGGCACGAACCTCTGCACCGATACGGATGATTCCGCGATCGTCGAGATCCTTGAGTGCATCGTCACCGACACCGGGAACGTCACGTGTGATCTCTTCGGGTCCGAGCTTGGTCTCACGAGCCTCTGCCTCGTACTCTTCTATATGTACAGATGTAAATACATCATCACGAACAAGTCTTTCTGAAAGAAGAACAGCGTCCTCGTAGTTGTAACCTTCCCATGTCATGAAACCGATAAGAGGGTTCTTACCAAGACCAAGCTCTCCCTGTGAAGTTGAAGGACCGTCTGCGATAACCTGTCCTGCCTCAACGTGGTCGCCCTTGAATACGATGGGTCTCTGGTTGTAGCAGTTACTCTGGTTGGATCTCTGGAACTTAATGAGGTGGAACTCTTCCTTCTCACCGTCATCGTATGTCATCTGGATAAGCTTGCTGTCAACGAAGTCAACAGTTCCGGCTTTTCTTGCGACAACGCAGACACCTGAGTCAACGGCTGCCTTGCGCTCCATACCTGTTCCTACTGCAGGTGCTTCTGTTGTAAGAAGCGGCACTGCCTGACGCTGCATGTTTGATCCCATGAGGGCACGGTTAGCATCGTCGTTCTCAAGGAAAGGAATAAGTGCTGTAGCAACTGAGAATACCATTCTGGGAGACACGTCCATATACTCAAATGCTGTCTTGGGATATGCCGATGTCTCTTCTCTGTAACGGCCCGATACTGTATTTCTCTTGAAGAAACCGTTCTCATCAAGAGGAGTATTAGCCTGAGCTACATGGTAATTATCTTCTTCGTCGGCTGTAAGGTACTCAACCTCGTCAGTTACTCTTGGATTCTCAGGGTCTGACTGGTCAACCTTACGATAAGGCGCCTCAACGAAACCATAGTCGTTAACTCTTGCATAGCTTGCAAGTGAGTTGATAAGACCGATGTTAGGTCCTTCAGGTGTCTCGATAGGACACATACGACCATAGTGTGTATAGTGAACGTCTCGAACCTCGAATCCGGCTCTGTCTCTTGAAAGACCACCGGGACCAAGTGCTGAAAGACGTCTCTTGTGAGTAAGCTCACCGAGAGGGTTGTTCTGGTCCATGAACTGTGAAAGCTGTGATGAACCGAAGAACTCCTTAACAGCAGCCTGTACAGGCTTGATGTTGATAAGGATCTGAGGAGAAACTTCCTCAGTGTCATGAGTTGTCATTCTCTCACGAACTACTCTCTCAAGTCTTGAAAGTCCGATACGGTACTGGTTCTGAAGAAGTTCGCCTACGCAACGGATACGTCTGTTTCCGAGGTGGTCGATATCATCATCGTTACCGATGCCGTACTCAAGATGAATATTATAGTTAATAGAAGCAATGATATCTTCTCTTGTAATGTGCTTGGGAATAAGATCATGTACACGCTTCTTGATGGTCTCAGCAAGTCCTTCGGGGTCGTTCTTGGCTGTGTACTCATCAAGGATCTCTTTAAGTACGGGATAGTAAACATCCTCGTTGATTCCAAGCTCGGCAGGATCACAGTCAATGAAGTGTGTGATGTCTACCATCATATTGGAAAGAACCTTAACGTTGCGCTCTTCCTCCTGAAGGAATACATAAGGAATAGCACAGTTCTGGATCTCTGTAGCAAGTGCTCGGTCTACCTTGGTTCCTGCCGAAGCGATCATCTCACCTGTGAACTCATCAACTACATCCTCAGCGAGAACGTGTCCGTTGATACGGTTCTTGAAGTGAAGCTTCTTATTGAACTTATATCTACCAACCTTGGCAAGATCATATCTTCTTGCATCAAAGAACATAGCGTTGATAAGGCTCTCTGCACTCTCAACAGAAAGAGGCTCACCGGGACGTATTTTTCTGTACAGCTCAAGAAGACCACTCTGATAATCTGTAGAAGGGTCTTTAGAAAAACTTCCCTGAATCTTGGGCTCGTCGCCGAAGAGTTCAAGAATCTCTTCATTTGTTCCGATTCCGAGCGCTCTAATAAGAACAGTAACGGGAACCTTTCTCGTTCTGTCTACTCTTGCGTAGAATACGTCATTAGAATCGGTCTCATACTCAAGCCATGCACCTCTGTTAGGAATAACGGTACATGCAATAAGCTCCTTACCGATCTTATCGTATGTAATATCGTAATAGATACCGGGTGAACGTACCAACTGGCTGACGATAACACGCTCAGCTCCGTTGATTACAAAGGTACCTGTTGCAGTCATGAGAGGGAGGTCACCCATAAAGATCTCATGCTCGGTAAACTCGTTCTTCTCCTTATTATGAAGACGAACCTTTACCTTTAAAGGTGCAGCAAATGTTGCATCTCTCTCCTTGCACTTCTCAATCGTATTCTTATTCTTGTCAATCTCATCCTCGCAAAGCTTGAAATCAACAAATTCCAGACTGAGTTTGCCACTGTAGTCCTCAATAGGAGAGATATCGTCAAAGACTTCCTTCAAGCCTTCGTCAAGAAACCACTGATATGAATTCTTCTGAACTTCAATCAGGTTCGGCATCTCCAGGACTTCCTTCTGGCGCTGGAAGCTCATTCGTATGTTCTTACCAGAGCCGGTAGGATGTAATCTGTTTTTTTCCATTGACATTCACCCCGTTCTTTTAGTATTGATATATATTGCAGAGTCTGTCCGGGCACTTTAAAAAAGCGCGCAAAAAGACCCATTACACCACAATAGTGCATTTTCCATTGTACTTCTAAAAAATCTTCATGTCAATAAGAAATTTATGAGTTTTTTTACAAAAAATAAAAGGCTTACTACATGCAAGCATGTAATAAGCCTTTTGCTTTTGACACATATATCGCGTAGATTATTTAAGAGTAACCTTAGCGCCCTCAGCCTCAACCTTAGCCTTGATGTCCTCAGCCTCAGCCTTAGCTGCGTTCTCCTTGATCATCTTAGGAGCTCCGTCTACGAGATCCTTTGCTTCCTTAAGTCCAAGACCTGTGATCTCACGAACAACCTTGATAACCTTAACCTTGTTAGGTCCAACCTCTGTAAGCTCAACGTTGAACTCAGACTTCTCTTCTCCGCCTGCACCTGCGCCAGCACCAGCTGCTGCAACTACAACGCCTGCTGCTGCAGATACGCCGAACTCTTCCTCACAAGCCTTTACAAGCTCGTTTAACTCAAGAACTGTTAACTCTTTGATAGCATCAATGATTTCTGCTGTAGATAACTTTGCCATTTTATATACCTCCGTATAATAATCAATAAATTAGTGTTGTTAAAATTATGAAGCAACGCACAGATTACTCTGCTGCAGGTGCTTCTGCCTCTGCTGCGGGAGCCTCAGCTGTCTCAGCGGGAGCTTCTGCTGTCTCAGCAGGTGCCGCCTCAACAGGTGCCTCTTCTGCTGCAGGAGCTGCCTCCTCAGCTGCGGGTGCCTCTGCCTCACCTGCACCGCCTTTCTCTGCGATCTGATTGATAACGCGAGCGAAGTTTGCGATAGGTGACTGCATAGAGCCAAGCAACTTGGAAAGAAGAACTTCCTTTGAAGGGATAGCAGCGATCTCAGACATTGCCTGAGCGTCATAGAACTTTCCTTCTATAACACCACCCTTAATCTCAAGAGCCTTAGCCTTCTTAGCGAAGTCATAAAGCACACGAGCGGGAGCTGCAGGATCGTTAGTAGATACAGCCATTGCGCTGGGTCCGTTAAGAAGATCCTTAAGCTGCTCGAAATCTGTTCCCTTGAATGCGAAGTTCATCATCGTATTCTTGTAAACCTTATATGTAACGCCTTCTTCACGAAGTTTCTTACGAAGCTCAGTATCCTGTGCAACAGTAAGTCCGCGGTGATCTACAAGTACGAGCGCCTGTGCGTCTTTAATCTTCTCAGAAATCTCTTCAACTACAGGCTTTTTAAGTTCAACCTTTGCCATTCTTTTTACCTCCTTATAGAATTTACCGCCGAAAAAAACCTCTCGAAGACATCGAGAGGCTAAAAGTCTAATCATAACTTTTCCTCGGCAGGCGTTTTCACATTACGTTCCTCTCGGAACACCTGCTGTCTTCGGCACGGTTGTCATCTATTCTTACGACAACCTTAGATAATTTATCATAATAACTATATGTTGTCAAGGACTAATATATCCTTTTTCATCTATATGAACTCCGGGTGAAATACCGGCCATCCAATTAAGTATCCTGCTCTTTTCCTCGCCCTCTGCTTCATTGACACAGCAGCCACTCTGAATCGCAGGCACGAACTGAAGGTTTACTGCTCCGTTCTTATGAAGTGTCGTGATAACCATTCCCGTATCAAGTGTCTTGGAGTTAAAAATAAAATTGCCAAGACTATAAACAACAGGAACATCGTCCACATAATCAATCTTCTGAAGCACATGAGGATGATCGCCTATTATAAGATTGGCTCCGGCATCCGCTATCTCTTTTGCCTGATCCCTCTGAAGATAATCGATCTCCGTAGCACTCTCGGTTCCCCAGTGAACAAACACGATCACATACGCATTCTTCTCTCTGGCTTCCTTGATCTTATCAACCAAAAGCTCACCGTTAAAGCATCTGAAGACGCCCGGCGAATCCTCGGTCGCGCCCTTCGTATCGGGATGATCAAGCCTCTCGATCTGAGTTGCGCAGATAAAAGCAATCTTCATGCCGCTTTCAGTTATGTAATAAACAGGGTGAGACGCTTCTTCTATATTATTGCCCGCGCCGGCATAAACAATGTCCTGATCTCTTATATGGTCAAAAGAATCTACGAGTGCATCTTCTCCGTAATCATAAGCATGGTTATTGGCAAGAGATACGATATCCGCTCCCATCGAAGTAAGTATTCCCGCAGTCTCGGGGCGTGCTCTGAAAGTATAAGTCTTACCGGGAGTCGGCTCACCTCTGTCGGAATAAGGAAACTCGTTGTTGATCATCATGATATCAACGCCGCGCATTTTCTCTAAAAGACTACTTCCGACGATGCCTTCCGCAGTGTCACCGTTTCTTTTAAACTTATCTCCCACGGCATAGTTTTCGTCAAAAAGAATATCTCCCGCAAAGCCGATAGTAACGCACTCATCATCGTACGTTCCGATCTTATGCGTATAGTCCTTATCTTCTTCAGCAACTTCCATCGCCTTCTTGGCGGATTCTTCATCCGTTACCGCAGCGTTCATTGCATAGCCCGCCTCAGGAATATCCTCCCAGGCATCAGTCAAAAAACCATGATTCGATGCGTGGTTGTTCTTTATATTCTTCATTATAAAAAGAGTCGGAAGTCCCACCACTAGCATGATCGCAAGTGTTGCCAAAAAAATCTTTATAGCCGGAGAAACATTGATGCTCCGCCTTTTGTCGTCATAATATCTGCTCATATCGTGGTTATTATACCATATTTTGTGGTTTTGTCTGTTACAACCACAAAAAAGAGACGCATTTATGCGTCTCTTTAAAAAATCTTATGCAAGTAATCAATACTTGTTAGCTACAACCTTAACGCCGGGGCCCATTGTTGTTGCAAGAGTAATGCTCTTGAGGTACTGACCCTTAACTGATGAAGGCTTAGCCTTTGTGATAGCATCCATAAGAGCGTTGAAGTTCTGCTCAAGCTGCTCCTCTGTGAAAGATGCCTTTCCAACAGGAACGTGGATGATGTTAGCCTTATCAAGTCTGTACTCGATCTTACCGG
The DNA here is from genome assembly GCF_003625505.1 of Butyrivibrio sp. XB500-5. NCBI lineage: Bacteria > Bacillati > Bacillota > Clostridia > Lachnospirales > Lachnospiraceae > Butyrivibrio > Butyrivibrio sp. XB500-5. Next base: position 75,335 of record NZ_RAIS01000003.1, on the reverse strand, counting down.
CCTTGATATCGTTAACAGCCTTAGTTACATCCATAGTAACTGTGCCTGCCTTAGGGTTGGGCATAAGTCCCTTAGGTCCGAGAACCTTACCAAGACGTCCAACTACACCCATCATGTCAGGTGTTGCAACTACAACGTCGAAATCAAGCCATCCATCATTCTGGATCTTAGGAATAAGCTCCTCACCACCAACGTAATCTGCGCCGGCAGCCTGTGCCTCATCAAGCTTTGTACCCTTAGCGAATACAAGAACCTTAACTGTCTTACCTGTTCCGTTAGGAAGAACAACAGCGCCTCTGATCTGCTGATCAGCGTGACGGCTGTCACAACCTGTTCTGATGTGAAGCTCTACAGTCTCATCAAACTTTGCAGTAGCAGACTTCTTAACAAGAGCTATTGCATCAGCGGCTTCATACTGCTGAGTCTTATCAATAAGCTTAGCAGCTTCTAAGTATTTCTTTCCGTGTTTCATCTCTCATCCTCCATCAGTCTTCTACTACGATTCCCATGCTACGTGCTGTTCCAGCGATCATGCTCATAGCACCCTCGATGTCTACAGCATTAAGGTCAGGCATCTTTGTCTCTGCAATCTTTCTAACATCTTCCTTAGAAACGGTTGCAACCTTAGTCTTGTTAGGAACTCCTGAACCCTTCTGAATCTTAGCTGCCTTCTTAAGAAGAACTGCAGCAGGTGGAGTCTTTGTGATGAATGTGAAACTTCTGTCTGCATAAACTGTGATAACAACAGGGATGATAACGTCACCCTTATCTGCTGTCTGTGCGTTGAACTGCTTTGTGAATTCAACGATGTTTACACCGTGCTGACCAAGTGCGGGTCCAACCGGTGGTGCTGGTGTTGCTTTACCAGCCTGGATCTGTAACTTAATATATCCTTCGACTTTCTTTGCCATTATGGCACCTCCTGAAAATATGTGGTCGGCGCATTATCCCCGGGGGACAATGCTCCCACTCCAGCGGTTACATGCCCGTATTAAAACGAGCAATATATATTCAAGCACAAATGCGCCTAAATATCAAATAAAATATAAACTATATCAGCGGTCGATCTTTCTGACCTCAGCAAAGCTGATCTCAACCGGTGTCTCACGTCCAAAGAGATCTACATTGATAGTAGCAGTCTGCTTACCAAAATCCATTCTCTGAACAACTCCGGCAGTATCTTTCCAAACGCCTGCCACAACAGCGATCTCATCACCGACACCGAAATCAACGGAAACTGTATCCGTTTTGATTCCGAGAGGCTTGATCTCTGCATCGGTAAGCGGAACCGGCTTGCTTCCGGGTCCTACGAAACCTGTTACGCCACGTGTATTACGAACAACATACCAAGTCTCGTCGTTCATATCCATGTTGACAAGAACGTATCCGGGGAACATCTTCCTCTGAACATTCTTGCGAACGCCGTTCTTAACCTCAACCACATCCTGAAGAGGAATTCTTACTTCAAAGATCTGATCCTCAAGATGTCTGTTGATGATAGCGCTCTCAAGGTTGTCCTTAACCTTCTTCTCATAACCTGAATATGTATGAACAACGTACCAGTGCGCATTCTCGTTTGTATTTGTATCAGTGCTCTGTGTATCAGCCGCAACTTCGCCTTCAGCGGGAACGGCTACATCTGATAATACCTCATCAGATTCAAAAGACTTTTCCATTTCTTCTGACATATTATCTCCTTATTATTTAGCAATAGATATTAAGAAACTAATACCTTCACTAAACGCATAGTCCAATACAGCTATCAAAGCGCAGCAAATAACAGAAACAACAATAACCGCTGTTGTCTGCTTGATCATATCGTTCTTGGTCGGCCAAATGATCTTGCCAAACTCAGCCTTAACTCCTGTGAAAAAAGCTGCAATTCCGGAGCCAAATTTTTCGCCTGAATTTTTCTTTTTAGAAGTAGCGGACTTGTTTTCTACTACCTTGGTCTCTTCCATACCCGTAGTCTCCCTCCTATAAAGGATGAAATTACTTTGTTTCTTTATGTAAAGTGTGCTTCTTGCAGAAAGGGCAATACTTCTTCATCTCAACACGATCAGGATGTGTCTTCTTATCCTTGGTTGTGTCATAGTTACGGTTCTTGCAGTCTGTGCAAGCAAGTGTAATTCTTGTACGCATTATCTCACCTCCGGCGTGTACTCTTCTAAATCGCCACAATAATTTTTTGCATAAAAAAAAGACGTAAATCTCATGTCGCTTGTCTAATATATCATACTGTTTTATCTTCGTCAACGAAAATTTGCGTCTTTTTCCCAAATATCCAAACAACTTACAGATTCCGCACAGGCGCCTTAATCAAGCACCTTTCTGAAAGCGGGAATTACCTGCGCCGCCACAACGGCTTTTAACAGATCAAGTGGGATAAAAGGGACGAATCCCATAAGCATTCCCGTTTTAAGATCGTAGCCCATAGAATGCATAAGCCACAGCATCCCAACCAAATCAATTATAAGCACTCCAATTATGCCACATACGCTGTACCAAATTCTGTTGTATTTTCTTCCTCTTATAATAGGAAGAACAAGGAACACGATCAGAAATGCCCAGGTATATGCGCCATAAGGTGCTACAAGATATCCGACTCCCGCGCCGCCTCCGATAAACACCGGAAGTCCTACAGTTCCCAGAAGGAACCAAACTATTCCTATAAGAACAGATTCATTCACCGGGAAAAGAAGCGCTATCAGAAACACCACAAAATTCATCATTGTGATCTTGGGCGCCATGGGCAGCATAGTGGGTATGCTTAAATACGCAGATATGCACAAAAGCGCTGCAAACAGGGCGCACACCACAAGCTTCTTGGTGGTAAGTTTCCGTCCCTTATTCATACTCTCGTCACTCATCTCAAGTCTCCTCTTTATTCAGTCATTATGTCAAAAGAGATCCGATAACCGCTTCGTCATCTCTTTTGCCAAAAGTAATAATAATAGAAAGAGTTATTATTGTCAACCTTGTAATATTAATTGGTTGACAATCTACATATCCTATACTATCCTACCTTTCAGAAGCTGCTTTTCGCACATATCATACAGCTTACTATCATACTAAGGCAGGAACGGAAATGACTATTAATGAACTTACCGGCAAGATAATCAACGGAAAAGAGATAACGAAAGAAGAGGCCCTACGCCTCGTTGACGCGCCCCTCGAAGAATTGTGCGAGGCCGCGGATAAGATAAGACAACACTACAACGGGAATAAATTCGACATGTGCGCCATCCAAAGCGTAAAGGGCGGTCGCTGCAGCGAAAACTGCAAATTCTGTGCGCAGTCAAGCTGCTCAAAGGCAGACATTCCTTCATTTGAAATAAGAGACAGAGATTATGTGGTAGCCGACGCCAAGAAACTGGACGGACTCGGCATAACTCACTACTGTCAGGTTTCATCGGGAAGAAAGCTAAGCAAAAAAGAAATTGAAAAGATCTGCGATAATGTGAGGGGAATTGTCGAAGAAACAGGCTTCGCGCCATGCGTATCACTCGGACTTCTGGATAAAGAAGATCTCAAGATGCTAAAAGAAGCCGGTGTAAAAAGAGTTCATAATAATATAGAAACAAGCCCGGAGTATTTTAAAAAGATCTGCACAACACACACGACAGACGAAAAACTTGCAGTCATGAAAACCGTTCATGAGCTTGGGCTTGAATTGTGCAGCGGAGGTATATTCGGAATTGGCGAGACTTGGGAAGATCGCATAGACATGGCATTTGCGCTTACGGATATTAAGCCCGAATCGATCCCGATAAATATGCTGAAACCCATAAAAGGAACTCCCATGGATAACAGAGAGACCCTTACAAAGGACGAGGTCAGAAGGATCGTTGCTATATTCAAATTCATTCTTCCGAAGTCCTCTATCAGGTTTGCCGCAGGACGAGACATCCTTGACGATACGGGAATCAGCTGTTTCAAGGGCGGTTCCAATTCAACGATCACAGGAAACATGCTCACGGTAAAGGGTATATCGGTCGAAGAAAATCTAAAGACCATCAAATCACTCGGTTATAAACTCGCATAAAAAGACGCGTCGAATCATTTTACATTCGACGCGTTTTACATATTACAGATCCGCAATTCTTCCTATTATCTCAGCCGCAAGCTTGTTTTTGGACACCGCGGCTTTACCCGGAAGAAACAGGCTTGTAGCAATATCTTTTACCTCCGAGGGAAAAGAGCTTATGTCGGAATCAAAGTTAATGCCGATGCCGACAACTATCCACTGAACAAGCCCCGTCTCAAACTCGGTACCTGCTTCGGTGAGGATTCCACAGACTTTCTTATCTCCTATATAAAGGTCGTTCACAGGTTTCAACGTAGGAGTGATACCGGTCAGCTCCTCAATAGCGTCAATAACACTGTTACCGACCGCCATTGTGACAGCATCCGGCTTAAGCTCGCCTATATCCATATATTCGGGTCTTAGCAAAATGCTCATGTACAGACCGCCCTTTGGAGAAAAGAAGCTGTGGTCACTTCTTCCATGCCCATCCGTCTGCACGTTCGCTATGATAACGGAGCCATGGTCGCCTCCTGCGATAGCAAGCTCTTTTGCCAAGCGGTTCGTAGAACCGACCGTGTCGTAGACGCAGATAAGCTCCTCATCCTTGTAAGCCTTTTGGTACTCGTGCGGAAGAAAAGAGATTATGCCTGCTGCCGAGAGAATGTCGCTGGACTCCTTAAGCATATACCCCTTGTTGCTCACCGCCTCAATCTCGTAGCCGCTCTTCCTAAGCTCATTCACCGCCTTCCAGACCGCAGTCCTTGAAAGCTCAAGCGACTCCGCAACGGCTTCGCCCGAGATATACTTTCCTTTATTTGATTCAAGAAATTCAAGCACCTTTTCTTTTGAAGTCATAGCGCACCTCATCAGTCTATTTCCGCTTCGCTCACGGGACTATATAAACTATCATCGGAAAGATCCTTGGAAAGATATCCGGTCAAACCAAGATCGCCTTTAAGTCCCGGCAAAGTTGCCGTCCACTCAATTCCGGTGTTGTCTTTAAAAGTCTTTTCAAACTCTTCTTTGGAAATTTCTTTTTCAAAGCTGTCGGAATAATAGTACGGCTTATCATCAGCTCCCACTCCGCAGCCTACAATCTGCTTGGCTTCTCCGTTTTCAAACTTATACAAAACCGTATCCTCGCTAAACGCAGGTCCCGTAATGAAATAATTTGTATCCTTGATCTGCCTTAACATGATAGATCCCGATGTATGATATCCGCAGTAAACATCTGTGGTTTTAACGGTATTCGATGATTCGTCATACGCATAGATCTCTTTGGTTCCTTTTGAATCAGTATCCAAAAAGAGCTCGGGAATGCCATCGTTATCCAGGTCAAAAAGAGAAAACTGCCCGTCACCGTCAAGTTCTTTTAGAAATCTGAAATAGCAGCCTCGCCATCCCTCATCTGAGATCAAGTTTATATCGCTAATATCTGCACTTGCCTGTGCAGAAGAATCTTCTGATGAAGCCTCGCCTGAAGCACTTTCATTCGAATAAGTTTCTATAGAGCTCTCCGCCGAAACATCTTCAGTCGATGAAGTATCACCTGCGACCTGCTCCTCCCTGGAATTACCACATGCGCTCAGCATTAAACAACTGATTGCCATAAATGCAAATACTTTTTTCATTGTTCCCCTATCCTTTTAATTATTATTTATCCGGATTTCCGGCATCCTCAATCTCCGACAGCACAGATCTTAAGCTTACCGTCTACATTCTTCACAACAATATACGGTTTATACTCACAATAAACATTCATGGTTATAATAAGCTCTGCTTTTCCGTCAAGGCCGACATCCGTATAGTTCTTTTTATAGCCTTCACGTTCCCAATCATCGTGCTTCTTATTCCAATCATCGAATTTCTCAAAAATTTCTCGAAGCGTGTATGATTCTTTGTCAGTCAAAAACTCGGAAAACTTCACGTGTTCTCCGGTATCGGAACTTACGTCGAATTCGGCTTTTTCTTTATCATCAAGAAATGCCTCGTATAGCTCTCTTGATCCCTCACAATTCAAGTTGTAGACTTCATCGGTATATCCGATCTTTTTGCGGGCATCCGCAACCATTTTGTCGAATTCATCCTTGGAGATAATATTGTATCCCGCATCCTTATACGCCTTCCTTACAGTTTCATAAGGATTGTTGTCGGAAGAAGGATCTTCTTCAATAGTGTTATAATCCTTGTCATCCATAATGAAATAGTAGTATTCATCCGCCTTTTCATGTTCCTTCTTAAAAGAAAGCATTTCTTCGGAAACATAAGCTACCCCGTCAAGCTCAGGCAAATTGCCGATCCGAGCGTTACCGTAACCTGCTTCGGATTCGCAGTCTACATACCAGAAATGATAATCACCTTCGCCGTCAATAAATCCATGTTCAGAACCATGCATATCTCCCGAATTCATAAACCGTTCCGTCTCTCCGCAATAATTGACAATAGAATAATCTCTTTCTGCGGAATCGGAAAGATAGCATATTTTTAATTCTCCACCCTTATCTTTGACGATAAAGTCATAACCTCTAGAGTCTTCAAACCCAAGAGATACCAGAAGCTCCAATTTGCCATCAAGAGCACAATCAATGTATTCCTTGGTGCCGCGCTCCAAATGAGCGTTATCCTTAACCAGATCAATAAGATCATCAAGCGTATAGGACTCTTTATCTTTCAAAAGATCATAATAATACGGAAAACACTTGTGGAACTCTTCCGATGCATCGAATACAGCCTTTTCTTTTCCGTCAAAAAAATCTTGGTATAGCTTCTTGGATGCCTCATCCATCAAATCTTCCGGCATGGCCGCAACATCATCGGAAAGCTCCGTGCCGGCCTGTGTAGATGCTTCATTTGATACAGGCTCTACAGAAGCTTCCGTCGAAGCAGCCTGCAAAATCTCCGCCGAAGCTGTATTTGATGCTTCCTTAGGCGCCTGCGCTTCGCTTACATTTTCCCCTATGTTCGTTTCGCCGCATGCCGACAAAAGCAGCATTGCAGCACTTGCAACTCCGATAAAAATTCTCTTCCTCATTTTTTATTACCTTTCCTTTATAAGTCGTTTTATCCTCACAAACCAAGGACATTTATATAACATCGGCGCACCGGATCATTCCAGGAAGACGCCGCCGTTATCATAAATAATACTATACACTTTCCTGCTCTCTAATTCTGCCCCCTCTTTTAATAAAGGAGTAAAAAGATCTTTTGAAAGCATCTCATCATCTTCTATATATAAATACGAAGCATGACTTTCAGAAATCTTCCTCACCATTACATCCGCGCTGTCTTCCTCAGCGATAAAGCCGTCGTAGACAAGCGCAACGGGAGAAGCCTTACCGCTTATATAAGCGTTGTGCACCCAGTGATAGGTGTGACCGTCGCGCATCACGAGAACTCTTTTCCCCCAGAGCTCTTTATTTGCAAAAACAGTCTCCGCAAGCACCTTACCATCTTCTCCGACCATCTCGTCTACGTAAGCCGCATTCTCTTCCATCGCCTGCTTGTGGTCAAAAAGATATCCGAAAATGCCGACGTAGTTGGCGGTAAGAAAAACAAAAATCGCAAACACAGATACCTCAAGCCAAGCGCGTATTGCAGTAAATCTGCTGCTGCCGGAATCAGATTTCAAACCTGATGATGCAGCTTGCCCCGCGCAGTTCGCTCCCAAGATCCTGTCATAATACATGCACATCAGCAGATACACTCCGCCCAACGCGAACGGGCATCCGTATCTCGCGATAGACACCGACATCGTAAACGCATCAAGATACTGATCTTCCGTCATGAATATCGAGATGTGCGCAAGGAATATGATCCCATAGGTCAAAAGAGCTGTCACAGCCATGAAAACTGCAAGTTTCACCGCCTCTTTTTTCTTGATGATCTTAGTTATGCCCAAAACAGCTATTGCCGCAAATATCAATATAACAACAACGCCTGTTGATATGTCAAAAGTCAGGTTAGTATCTGCGTGGATCGGCATCATCCAAAAGCCCTGAATAAAGTACTTCGCCTTATCCCAAGCATTGGCGGGCGCTTCATACGTTCCCGACGTAGCCATCTTGATCCCCGCGCCCGTAAGCTTCGCGACACGCCTGTTGATCAGGCAGAACAAAAGCCAGCTTCCGTAAACCGCGCCGCTTCCGAGAATTGTGATAACCATACCCTTCGCAGAGCCACGGCTATTCACAGCAAGATCTGATGAACCGTCATCTGCACCCGCTGTTTTTTTCCTATTCATGATAAAATAAAACACCAGCGCAAAGATTGCCCACTCGATTCCTACAGACTTGGTCAAAAGAAGCATCGAAGTCATAAGGAATATCCTGATGTAATAAAACGGACCGCTAACCCCGCCTCCAAGGATCATATACAAAAGCGCGCCGTAAACTATCGCCATCGTCACATCTGCGGGCGTTCCGTAATAGATTATCCCGTTGAACACACCCGGGAAAAGAACTATCGCAAGAAATGTGATCACGCACAAAGCGTAGCGCACAACCTTTACGCCAAGAATCTTATTCGTCGCACCATCGCCATTGAAAGCACGGCGCTCCGTCGCAGCGCCGATCCCCCTCTTCACCGCACCATACAAAGGAAGCAGGAAAACCAGATTCATCGTGAAATACCCGAAGAACTGAAGGCTCTCATCATACTCACCCGGCGAGATCTGAAGGAAAAGCCACTTTATAAGAGACCCCGCGGGCGGATAGTCTCCAAACTCAGGGGAAACATTGCCGTATTTACCGGGGAATCCTCCCAAGAAAAAGAGCTGTTTAACATCAGATGACCAGAAATTGATATCATCCCACCAATTAAAGACCATATCACGCGTCAGAACCCTTACGGCAAAAAGAAATACCGTAAGAACCGCAAGCTCTATCCATGGAATTACGGAAAAAAACTCTTTTAACCGAGTCTTGAAAACAACACTTCGCCCATCGTCTTTGGACGAGGCGACACAAGTCTTAAGATAAAAGCCTATCCCAAGAACCGCTATAAACAGCACCGAGATCAACCCGATAAACCGCATGCCCCCAAAAAACGCCAGCACATAGAGCGCCAACATCGCAGTAACAAGCGACAAAGATAAAGTATTATAAAAAGAATCTTTATATTTATATGAAAGTGTGGCCGAAAGCAAAAGTATCGCCACAAAAGTGATCGCAAATATCATATCAGTCCGTCCTTTACACCTCATCATTATAGTATGAGCGTGGGTGCAAAAGCAATTTACGGGATTTCATATATAAATTTTTTGTAAAATCTTCGATTTTGTGATAAAAAACAGTTGACAATTGACCAATAAAAAATATAATGTAAGTATCTAAAGGTGGCTAAACATGCCCTCGTGCGACTGATGTCAATGGATTGGCAGAGTATATATTGCGCACGTTATCACGGAAGAAAGGAGGGGCACGTATGGCAGGCATATCTTTAAATGGCGTATATAACCATTTCATACAGGATTACGTATCCAAAGATGTCACACATGCTGACGCACATCGAAAAGATGAGCTTCGGGATGTGTATAAGTCTATAGCTAAACACAACAAGCAATCCCCTCTGTATCTTTTGACCAATGATGACGAATCCCGCTACGATGCGATTGATATAAAAGAGCGTGCGAGACAGCTTCAGGGTAATATATTCAGTCTGAGCGACCAGGAAGACAGATCTTCGCTCACACATACTTCTGCGTTCACGACTGATCCGAACAGAGTTGCCGCTTCCTACATCGGAAAAACTCCCGATCAGGACGTTGGCGTTATCGGCTTTGACATTGAGGTTATACAGCTGGCTTCTGTTCAGACCAACCAAGGACATCCGCTTCCGCTCGAAGCGCAGTCCGCACTCAAAGAAGGAAGCTATGCCTTTGATGTAAGCATCGGTTCACAGGAATTTGAGTTCCAGTTCAGCATTTATGAAGAAGACAAGAACATCGACATTCTTCAGAAGCTTGAAAGGCTCATAAACAAGGCAGATGTCGGACTCAAAGCAAAGATAACCGAATTCGAGAACGGATTTGGTGCAATCGAGATCACATCGAACAGAACCGGCATAAGAGAAGGTTCTTTTAACCAGTTTGATATATACGAAACTTCCGGAGACCTTGGAAAAGGCTCGGTAGCTACGCTTGGACTCGACAATGTTATAAAGCCCGCTTCCAACGCACTCTTCACACTTAACGGTGAAGAAAAGAGCGCGGTTTCCAATCACTTTACGGTTGGTTCCAAGTTCGATATCCAGATAAGCGACGTGACAGATCCCGGAAAGCCGATACATGTCGGAGTAATGAAGGACAACGAAGCTCTTCGCCGTCACATAATGTCGATCATGGAAAGCTATAACACATTCGTGACCGATACCGTCGGCGAATACAACGATAAATTCAAGAGCGACAGAGTCAAGAGTGAAGCGATCGGAATCGCCAAACTGTACATGACGGGCTGTGAAGATATAGGAATTTCTTTCTCCGGAGACGGCACCATAGCGGTCGACGAAGAACTGCTCAAGCAGGCGATCGAAGCTTCTCTTGATAACAAGCAGCTCGCATCCATCAAGAACTTTACGGATGCTCTTATCAAGAAGGCAAAAGACATTTCGGTAGACCCGATGAAGTACATAGACAGACCGGTTGTTAACTACAAGAACCCGGAATCAACGAAAAACACTACATCGCCTTACATAACCAGCGAGTATTCCGGAATGATGTTCAACAATTACAGCTAAACATAGTTAAGAGTCCCTATCTGCAGGTAGGTGACTTGATCTCATAGAAAAGAAGCAGCACGCTCCATCAGCGTGTTGCTTCTTTTTTTGCAGAAAAATATGTGTAAACGACCGTTTATAGTATCTTAAAGTGCGTTTATGCTCCAAGCTCCTTGCACATATCAAGTGCCGCTCTTACGACCTGATCCATGTTGTAATACTTGTACTGGCCAAGTCTTCCTCCAAAGAGAATGTTCGGATACTCCGAAGCAAGCTCGGTGTACTTCTTGTAGAGCTCATTGTTCTTATCATCATTCATAGGATAATAAGGCTCATCGCCATGCTTCCAGTCAGCGGGATACTCTCTGGTAATGATGGTTCCCTTACCCTGACCGTACTCAAAGTGCTTATGCTCGATAATTCTTGTATAAGGGATCTCGCGCTCCGTATAGTTAACAACGGCATTACCCTGATAGTTGTCGACCTCGGGAAGTTCCTCTGTCTCAAATCTAAGAGATCTGTACTCGAGAGTTCCGAGCTTGTAGCCAAAGAACTCGTCGATCATACCTGTAAAGAGAATCTTGTCAAAAGAGTCTCCGTTTACAGATTCAAACGGCTCTGCCGGAACATTGCCCGCAAGCTTGACGAAATCATAATAATCAACACCCGTCTTTACCGTAATCGAACCGCTTACCTTGGAATCATCGCCTATAAGCAATATCTTTTCAACCAACTTGGTATATCCGCCCATGGGAATACCCTGGAATCTGTCGTTAAAGTAATTGTTGTCATAGATAAATCTCATGGGAAGGCGCTTAATGATAAATGCCGGAAGATCCGTGCAATCTCTGCCCCACTGCTTCTCCGTGTAGCCCTTTACGAGCTTTTCGTAGATATCTCTTCCCGCAAGCGAAAGAGCCTGCTCCTCAAGATTATCTGCAGTGAAGGTATCCGTACCCTTCTTTTCATTGATCTTCTTTTTCTCTTCTTCGGCCTGCTTGTCGATAATAGCCTTAGCTTCAGCGGGAGTCTTGATATTCCACATCTTGCTGAAAGTATTCATGTTAAAAGGAAGATTGTAGAGCTCATCCTTATAAACAGCGACGGGGCTGTTTATGTAGTTGTTGAACTCGGCAAACCTGTTCACATACTCCCATACTTCCTTATCCGATGTGTGGAAAATATGAGCTCCGTACTTATGAACATTGATGCCCAGCTTTTCTTCTGTATATATATTGCCGGCGATATTGTCTCTCTTATCTATAACAAGGACATTCTTGCCGTTCTCTGCCATATTACGGGCAAACACAGCTCCGAAAAGGCCTGCGCCAACCACTAAATAATCGTATTTCATATTGTAAGCCTCCATAACAAATGGTAATGCGGAAAGTTCCGCGCTCGCGGCATAAAAAATAACACCGCGGACTTTATTATACCAAATCCGCGGTGTTAATCATACCATTATCTATACTATTGTTGATATCGCCTTTCGGTGCATCCAAAGTATCAGTCAGCCTGGTACTTATCAAGCTGTGAGAAGTCTCCCATCATATCAAGGATCTTCTTACGACCTGCCTTGTTAAGCTTAACGTACTGCTGCATAACACGGTTCTCTACGATCTTCTTTCCAAGGTCTGTTCCCTGCTCAAGTGTTGAGAAATCAACAGGGTTAAGGTTCAAACGATCACACATCTTAATAACTGTTCCGTAAGCCATTCCTTCAATGCCCCTATCTAAAGCAGTTACAAGTGTGCTGTAAGGGATAGACATATCGATTGCAAACTGTCTGACACTCTTGTACTGCTGTAAAATCTCTTTCTTTAAAATCTCAGCTTTTGTCATATTGATAAAACCTCCTGATATATTATTATTCACATGTGAATGTCTTTTCTTTTGCAAAAACAAGTCTACCACATAGACGTAATTTCGTCATTCACTTTTTAGGGGAATTTTCACATAAAAATTCATTAAGATTGACGACTGTTTTTTGGCATTTTAACGAAAATCCAGTAAGAAACAATAATTTGCTAAAGTGTTCACACATTTTTCACAACTCGCAGTTATAATGAACACTTTATACCGTCAACGGCATACAGACCAGAATTGGCTGCGTGCTACAATTTTCCATACAATAGACGAAAAAACAAACAGCACCTGAGTGCTGTTTTTCGTTTATTAATATATATTTTTTGGTTTTTGCGTATATTCAGTCATTTTTTATGCATTCTTTACTTCTTCAATTCTATTGGACAAAAATGCCAAAACCTCATTGTAGATATCTTTCGGAATACTATAAACTTTATGGACATTTCCATCGCATTGAATGTCAATTGAGCCCATTTTCTTTTTGACCGCGACAACGTTCTTATAATACACGATTTCTTTTATCATGCTTGTATCGGCAATAAATTCGCACCTCTCACCGTATATTGCAAGAGTGCCTTCCTTAAGGCCGCTCGAAACCCTAAACTCATAGTCGGGGCCGTCATTTCCAAGAAGCGTATCAAAGCCCGCCTTGTCATTTTCAACAACCATAATGGGCGGCGTAAGGCTCATCGTATTTATCTTGAATTCATTGGTATTATCAACATATTTGGTTATTCCGGTCTCTATAAGCCCCGAAAGCGAATTAAAATACGCCTTGATCGCATAGCTTGAATTAACCAAAAGCGTTATGCTCTTATTTCTCACCTTTTGTCTGAATCTGATCGTATGGAAACCCGCTTTTGCGGCAAAACAAATACTCTCGCCCGCCTGAACCTCGTAAAGCTGCCTGTCGTCAAGAAAAACCATCATGTTAGGCTCGCCCATCGATCTTTGGCCGACGCATTCTACCTGTATCACATATTCTTTTCCATCCTCAAACAGCCTGCTTCCGCACATCGGACAGAACTTGATCTTGATGTTCATATTGTCCGGAAACTCCCGGTTGCAATTTGGACAGTTCATGAAACCCTCCCATATATCTGTGAATCACAGCAGATTATCTATCTTCTCCGAGTCGAACCCCGCCGCATTAACGTTTATAATATCGCTTTCCTTCTCAGACTTCGCAGCATCCTCACCGGCGCCGAGCCATAGTCCGTCAGGCTTAAGGTATCTCATAACCTGCCCCATGCTGACCTCGCCCTTTGGTGCGATCACTATGTCAAAAGACCTGTCGCTCCACGGAAGTCTCATGGCATTGGTGTCGCCCCAGCAAACATCATCGGCAAGCCTCTTGGAAATACCCGCTTCAAAAGAATTCCTGCAGACGCCCGCGATAAATGTTTCCGGACAACTACTCTTTATATAAGACGCCGTTGCACCAAAACCGCAGGTAAAATCAACAATGCGAAGGCTGCCCTTCTTCTCTTTTACCATGGCGATAACTTCGTCGGCGACCTCAAACCACGGAAGCGAGTAGCCCCAGATGTCAAAGCCCCACTTCTCCTTAAACTTCTCTCTGCCTGCCTCAAGCGCGTCATTATGACCCTCAAAGCCGCTTCCGCCGTTGTGATATACAAGGGAATTCTTACAAACAAGCTGTGCAAAACCAGCTCTGGCAAGCCTTATCCCGAGATCGTCATCCTCAAAATATCCGGGTGAAAAGCTCTCGTCAAATACCTTCATGTCGGTGGCAACCTCGTTTATTGCCTGGCATGACAAAAGCAGAGCAAAGCCTGTCAGCCTAAACCTCTTGATATAAGCATTTCTCATGGGATAAGCGTGGTCGTGGGCATAGCCCTTGAACACCTCGATGCTCTTTTCTACGCCAAGAGTCTTGTGCCAGTTATCCGCAAGCTCTTTTCCCGCATACTTATAGAACTCCGACGGTGGCAGTTCCTGAAGCGACGCGCTGTTTGAAAGCGGTCCGACAGCCCCCACGTCCCTGTTATCGTAAAGTCCCATCCTAAGGAAAAACAGCGCATTCCTGGTAAGACAGGCATCATTGTTCAGATAAAAAACATCATTTTCCTTATCGCAATACTTGGTTCCAAGATTGCAGCCCTTGGGGAATCCAAGATTCTCATCGCAGGCGATCAGCTTGATGTTAAATTCAGACTGCTCCTTTTTATCCTTGAGATACTCGACAACTCCTTCTTCCGTAGAAGCGTTGTCGACAACAACAATCTCACAACTACTCTTCGGAACATACTTTTCAATCGAAGCGATACACCTCTTAAGGAGCTCTAAATCGTTATAAGACAAGATCATGATGCTGGTATTTCTGACCCTGAAACCGGGAGAATTAATTATCTCGTCAAAAGAATCTTCTATTACGCGCCTGTCATCGGTATTGTCGCAGTAAAACAGCGCCATCTCCATGCATAGATACGCCTTGTTCACGTTGATATCCTTATAATACAGACCAAGCATATAAAAAAGCTCGTAGTTCGACCCATCATAGGCTATTCCACGAGCTATAGCGTCAAACTCAGCCGTGTCATCGCCCAGAGCCTCCCAGATAGTAGCCTCCAAAACGCACAGCTTCGCCGCATCGATATTGTTTTTTTCATCTATATGCAGATATTCATCCTGAAACTCATAAAGAGCTTCCTTAAAATCACCTTCCCCTATCAGCCCGGCCAGTTTCTCGTACATTGCTATCTCCCGTCTTTACCCTTATTCCGTTTTCTTTCTCCTGTCGTGTGTCTTGTAATACTCCGCCTTATCGGCGTACATAAGCTTATCTATATTGCTGATAAAATCAGCGCTAGGATCGTCAAAATCATACACAGAGCCGCCTACAGCCGCTGAAAGCTTGTACGGCTTTCCGGAAGTCTCGTTGTACTCATCGATCGACTCCGCGATCTTTTTCTTGCAATCTGTCACCGCCTCTTCAGTGACGGAATCAAGAACTATAATAAACTCATCACCCGCAAAGCGGATAACCACGCCCTTACTCCTTACCACATTGCTCAAAATATCTGCGATCGCGATAAGTGCATTGTCACCCTCTGCATGTGAGAAATTATCGTTTATCTTCTTAAACCCGTTCATATCAAGCATAAGAGCCGCATATTCACCGCCGCGCCTCCTTGCCATGTTCATGAATTCATCAAGGTAAAATCTGTTATACGCCCCTGTCAGCTTATCAAGATAGATACTCTCATTTTGCAGAGAAATAGCAATCTCGCAAAACGCAACGCCAACGCACGGCCATATAAGTGAAATGCCATAGACACAGGACTGAACTATCATTCCGACTATGATCGGCACAAGGAACTGCCAAGCGGGGAAGTACTTAAGGAATCTTCCCCTCATCTTCGCTGCTATATACACGTACAGACCATATCCAAGAAAAAAGAGCTCCGCCCCTATATACAGCCAATAAAAGCTCAATCGACAATATGAATTATTCTCATTGACGTAAAATACAACCGGGTAAAAGATATTGATGATAAGCACCAGTAATTCTATCACGCAAACAGAATAAATAAAAAACTTCTGCTTAATACCCTGTCGCTCATTGATATGACGCTCAATAAGGGTAATATATCCCGGTCCTATAACTATATTAAGAAAAAAAAGCAGAGTATTGCTGACATAAACACCTATCCTGCTGACATTGCCCGGCTGTCCATCCAAGAAAGACGCTATCGGATCAAAAACACAACCCACCATGACGGCAAATATCATCACAAGCAAAATACCACTCTCAGAGTTCTTGGTCTGGATTCTCCAGCCTCGACTAAGGAGCAGGCTCGCCATCAACAGAAATCCAACTATATTACTCGCAAAAACAGACGTAATATCAATCATAAATACCCATCCATTATATCCAGATAAATATAGTTAAAGGTTTTTGTTCCATAAAAATTATGCGAAAAAACAAGATTTCTCCACTATCTTAATGGTATCTGTTGTATTGTCATATGTCAATAAAGGTATTCCTTAAAGTTTTCTCAAAAATTATCGAAATTTCAAACTCCGTATCAGCTTTAAGCTTACTTACAGAAGGTTTCAGGCTGACAAACGGCTCAGCTTTTTGACCGTAGTGAATGAGATTCTTATCCGCACCGAGAACTTCCGCAGCTTTCTCAACAAAATAAGAGAGCTTATGATAATCGCCGTTTGCAATGTTATAGCTCTCGGAATCTTTTCCTTTTTCGCCAAGGAGTCTGATCGCTTCGGCGGCATCAGCCACATCCATATAATCCCAGTACTGCTCGCAGGAGCTAAGATGCACATCCTCGCCGTTTTTAAGCTTGTTGCAAAGATCCGGGAACATGCGACCGGCGGGTTCATATTTCCCGATCAGACTGAAAATCCTGCCCCAGACAAAATCGATGCCTCCGATACGAGCCTTACTCTTTAAAAGATGATACGCAGCCGCCTTACAGCTTCCGTATGCCGTAAACGGCTTAAGAGGAGTCTCCTCTGTTATAACATCACTGCACACGCCGTACTCAGCCTGAGATCCAATGCCGATAAAACGGGCTTTCATCGCTATCGCAGAGTCCATTGCCTTAAGCGAGCCCTCTACGTTCGCATACTGCGCTTTAAAATCGTCTCTTGCGCCGCCCCATGATAAATGGAAAAAGAGCACGCGCTCCGCCGAACGTAATTCCTCGGCGTCCACGTACTCATGAATCTTGTCGTAGTCTTGCATGTCCAGGAAGATCTTGGTTACCGAACCCGGTTCTCTCAGCAGCCTGTTATTGTGAGCAGATCCTTCCCTGCAGACCGCATAGACTTTATATCCGTTTTTTATAAGATTTTCCGTCAGGCTCGCGCCCGCAAATCCGAACGCGCCCGTGACGATTGCAATCTTATGGTTATCAGCCATTTTTGCATGCCTCTTTTATCACCTTGATCATGAAGTCGATCTTGGCATCTGAAAGTCCCGGATACACTCCGATCCAGAACGCATTGTTCATAACGCTGTCAGTGACTGTAAGATCTCCGACTACTCTGTAATCCTTTCCTTCCTCAAATTCATTGAAGCAAGGGTGCTTTATTACATTTCCGCTAAAGAGAAGTCTTGTCTGGATATTGTTATCTTCAAGTGCCTTGGTTATCGCATTTCTTGTAAGGTCGTTGCCCTTACCGTCCTTAGCACCATCCTTTACGATCATGATAAATCCAAACCATGAAGGGTTACTGTTTTCGGAAGGCTCGGGAAGGACAAGAACATCACTGAGCTCAGAAAGTCCGTCGTGAAGCTTCTTCCAGTTGCTTCTTCTTGCATCTGCAAAAGGAACCATCTTATCAAGCTGCGCACATCCTACTGCCGCCTGCATATCTGTTGCCTTTAAGTTATATCCGAGATGGCTGTATACATATTTATGATCGTATCCGACTGGTAACTGACCGAATTTGCCGTCAAATCTGTGACCGCAGAAATTATCTTTTCCGGGAGGACAAATGCAGTCTCTTCCCCAGTCACGATAGCTGCGAATGAGTCTGTGAAGGAGCGGATTGTTGGTATAAACGCATCCGCCCTCGCCCATCGTGATGTGATGGGGAGGATAGAAGCTGGAAGTTCCGATATCTCCCCAAGTTCCGGTAAATCTTGTCTCGCCGTCTATAGTATATTCAGATCCGAGCGCGTCGCAGTTATCCTCTACAAGCCAGAGCTCGTGCTTATCACAGAACTCTTTTACCGCCTTAAGGTTAAACGGATTTCCAAGTGTGTGCGCGATCATAACTGCCTTGGTCTTATCTGAAAGTGCCTTCTCAAGCATCTCTACATTGATGTTGTACTCGGGAACGGTAACGTCCACAAACACAGGGATTGCACCGTACTGCATGATAGGTGCGATCGTTGTGGGGAATCCGCAGGCAACCGTGATCACTTCGTCGCCTCTTTTTACTCTTCTCTCACCGAGCTCTGTTGCTGTAAGTGCCATGAAAGCAATGAGATTGGCGGAAGATCCGCTGTTTACAAGGCTTGCGAACTTTACATTTAAAAGCTTTGCAAATCTGTCTTCGAACTCATCGGTATATCTTCCGGCTGTAAGCCAGAAATCAAGCGAAGAATCAACGAGGTTCACAACCTCTTTTTCATCAAAAACTCTTCCTGAATAAGGGATTCTGTCTCCCTTGCTAAACTTCTCTTTATCAGTCTTAAGAAAGCGCTCGTAGTAGTCCTTTACAAGCTCAAGTATCTGCTCTCTTGCCATCTGCTGTTCGTTACTCATTAAAAAATCTCCTCAAAACTCTGTTTCTTTTATTACTGAAAATACTCTTTTATCTGCTTCTCCATGGAAGCTATTCCCTCGCCCGAAAAATAGGCATATGTCCACTCCGCGGTAGCTCTTACCGCATCGTCGATGTTCCATTTAGGCGACCACTTAAGTCTACTCTTTATCTTGGAACAGTCAAGTTTTAGGTAATTTGCCTCGTGCGGACCGCCGTCCGGACGAACCTCGATCTCAAGCTTATTGGGATACTTACAGTTCTTTTCACCTGCTGCGATGAGTTCGTTCCACACATCCGCATAGCTGCCCGCAAGCTTACCCGCTGTAACGGCGTCACCCTCATTGGGACCGACATTGTAATAGCCTGCATAAGCTTTATCTTCGTACTGCATCTGCGCAAGAAAAAGATATGCAGAAAGCGCCTCAAGCACATGCTGGAAGGGCCTTGTAGAATCGGGGTTTCTAAGAATTATCTTTTCACCTTTCATAGTCGCTCTCACGCAGTCGGGGATAAGTCTGTCGTTGGCAAAATCACCGCCTCCGATAACATTACCCGCTCTGGCTGTGGAAGTCGCAACACCCATTTCATTTAAAAATGAATTGATATAGGAATGTGTCACAAGCTCGGAGCAAGACTTTGAGTTGGAATAAGGATCGAAGCCGTCGAGCTTCTCATCCTCGCGGTAGCCCCACTCCCACTCATTGTTCTGATAAACCTTATCCGTTGTGACATTAAGAAAAGACTTAACGCTACCCGAAAGCCTTACGCACTCACAGATATTAACCGTGCCCATAACGTTGGTCTCATAGGTATAGCGCGGGTCCTTGTATGAATCTCTGACAATAGGCTGCGCCGCGAGATGAAACACGATCTCGGGCCTAACCTTATCAAAATACTCTTTTAACTCATCATAATTTCTTATATCGCCAAGATGCGAATCCATGATGTTCTCTATGTCCGCGATCTTGTATAAACTCTCGTTATCCTCAGGCTGTGGCAGCGCGTATCCGTGCACATCCGCTCCCGCCATAACAAGTATCTTGGAAAGCCAGCTCCCCTTAAATCCGGTATGACCGGTTATAAGAACTCTTTTTCCTTTGTAAAAATCAAGCATCATTCACCTTTCTCACACTCGGCCGCTTCTCTCTCGTAGTCCGCAGCCTGTTCCTCATTGCCCAGTGCTCTGTAGCACTTTGCAAGGGCAAGTCTCGGAAGTTCTTTACTCTTTTTTATATCAAGGACACTCTCGCACTCGTAAGCTCCGTTAAAGAACCATATGATAGCTTCGTCGTAATCCTTTTTACCGTAATAATATTCGCCGAGCTCGTAGCACATCTCGCTCGACATCTCAGTCGTCGCATCTTTCAATGAATATTTCAAAAGAGCCGGTGCATCGTCCTCGAGCACAGCAACATGCGCAAGTACGCAGCTTGCCTCTTTGATCTCATCGACGCCTCTATTTGTGTCGCATGCAGACTTTTTAAAAAACTCTTTTGCCTTTATAAAATCATCGTCGGTTCCGCCCATGAAAAGCTCGCGCGCATACATATTGTGAAGTCTCTTAGACAAATATCTACCGTCGTCAACCGCTTTCCTAAACGAAGCGAGGTCTCTTCCTGCGTGATTCTCCCTGGGTCTGTGGATGATCTCGATGTCGCTGTTGCACACAACAGGCTCAAGCGAAACCTGCTCGTGGATCGGATCCTCCCAGACGAAATGTCTGACGCGCTTAAAAAGCTTGGGTCTAAGCTCTCTGTCATAGTTGTAGACAGTTCTGAACGACAACTGATTGCAATAATACATCTGAACTATATCAATATCAAGTTTTTCGATGTCTTCTTTTAACTTAACGAATCTCTGACGATTCTCCTCATCCAGCTCCTCGTCTGCATCCGCAGCATATATATAGTCACAGGTCGCAAGTGAAAAAGAGTAGTTTCTTGCTTCACTGAAGTCGCCCGTCCACTTAAAATCGTAGACCTTCGCGCCGCACTCCTTCGCAATCTCTTTGGTCTTGTCAGTCGATCCGGTATCGACAACGATCATCTCATCGACGATCCCCTGAAGGCTCTTAAGGCATCTTCCAAGGCACTCCTCTTCGTTTTTTACTATCATGCAAACACTTACTGTAACCATATCCCCTCCGCTTTTATATCCCCAACGTTGTTTATACTCACTACCTAATTTTACCTTAAAATGCCCAAACTTGCCACTTTTCAATAATTTTCCTCTGAGTTACAATATCAATAAAACACCTGACGGGAATAATAAATGAAACCGATAAGCAATTTCTTTTTTCATATAAAAAAAATATCTGTCAAACGCGCCGCAGTAATGACGGCGTTTATCTTTGCTTCATCCGTATGCCTCTTTGGCTGTTCCGGAAAGAACGCCGTGAAGCAAGACGATAAGCCTGTCGTTAAAGAGACCACTCCTTATGACGGAAAAGAATATCTGGAAGAATCTTCTCTCACTGAAGCAGGCGAGGATCTTTCAGCGGCGGCCGCAGAGTTCACTCCCATAAACAACTTTGATACAGAGCTCAGCGTTCCAACCTACATTACCAAGGTCGATGACACCTGGTTCATTGTCGACTGCTACCACAACAGAGTCATTTATTCAAAAGAGCTTGGTGCTCCGCTTACATCCTGGCTCATCATGTCATCCGAGGCAACGCAGCCTCATACGATGGCAAGCGACGGGCACGTTTACGTTATCGACGACACCGAGAACAACCGAGTTCTTATATATGAAAAAGAGGATGATAAATACCTCCTCACACAGCGCTTTAATGATATAGGAACAAGACCTCACTACACTGTTTACGACAAGGACACCGATACCTTTTATGTATGGAGTTCGATCACGGGAGAGCTCTTTTGCTTTAGAAGAGAAGCTTCAACAAACCGCGTCTATCTTACGGATAAGCGCGTCATCTCATGCCTTGACGGCATATACGTAAGATCTTTTTCCATAATAGACGGTGATATTTACTTCGTCTCCGGCGTTTCGGATTCGGCGCCCGATTCCAAGATCCTTAAATGCAACCTTGAGACTCTTGAGATAGAAAAAGAATACCCGGTTCCCGACGAGCTTGCGGGAATGGTCCAGCTCACAAAAGCCGGCAAGGGCTTTCTTATAACAATCTCAACGGATAAGGCAGGCGCACAGGATAAGGCAACTATAGTTCAGACAGATTCGCTTGAAGCCCTTAGTAAAGGCAAGTACACGGATGTGTACGCCGACCACTTTATAGGCGGTGGAACGCCCTACTACATTTCAAATGTGGACGACACGTTCTTCCTTACCGAACACCGCATAAAAGGCCACTCCATCTGGTCGTTTAAGGTTGATGATAAGGATATCACTGATGTAACAGCAATTTACTGATGACAATCGCCCTTTCCGGCCACCGGAAGGGGCTTTATTTTTTTCTTTATAATATTTATAAATTTTTTAGATTTCTCTTCCTAAATTACGTTATAGCTAGTAAAATAGGATTGGGGGATGAACAAAAATGAAAATAATTACGAACGCCAAATCGTTAATGACATTATTTAAAGATTATCGCACAATGACTCACGAAGACCTTGAGGACTTCTATCAGTCTAAGTGCGACTACTATCAGGACTATGTTGGGATCAGCCTTATTGCCGGTTCTGTATGCTCCCTACTCTATATCATTTCCGATTACTTCCTTAACGGAAGTTTTATTCCCACACTCATTCCCAGATTTTCGATCATCTTTTTTATCATACTTTTTCTTGTGGTAACCAATAATACCAAAGAAAGAACGACGACTGTCCTTATAGACTACATACTCGGCCACGCAGTTGTCATCGCTACCATCTGGTCGATCTACCACCTCGATATCAAGGTCCACGCCAGTGAAGGCTTTATCATCATGAACCTGATATTCATGACCTTGGGTTTCGTATCAAGGCCGCGTGAGATAGCTTTTTCATCCGTGGCATTCATCTTGGAGATACTTATCTCAAACACATTCAATCACTACGAAAATCTCGACATTATAATCTCACTTCAGATCCCATGCGCGATCGCGGTATTCTTCTCACATTGCCTACTGACACTTGTATACCTCGACCACTACAGAGTCCAGCAAAAGCTTGAGCTTGCCATGGTAACGGATCCGCTCACGCAGGTTTATAACAGACATTTACTTGAAAAGATTGTAACGAAGAATGCTCTTATAGATGCAAAAGAGCCTGTGACGATCGCGATGCTCGACATCGACTTCTTCAAACAGGTCAACGATGAGCACGGTCACTACACAGGCGACTTGACTCTCCTTTATATGGGACAGATGCTCTCAAAGCAGACGCATGAGGATGACTACGTTATCCGCTTTGGCGGCGAGGAATTCATCATCATCTTAAAGGACTGCGATGTGAACAATGCCTGTGCCCGCATGGAGCAGTTCAGGCGTGATATCGAGGTGTCAAAAGATACTCCGGTACCGTTCACTATTTCGGTCGGAATCTCCAAATACACGGGGGACTTCGCAAAGACTATCCAGAACGTAGATCACGCGCTATATAAAGCAAAGAACTCAGGACGTAACTGCGTTGTGGTTGTATAAGAAAGATAAGACGGCATGTCGCTTGTTTCAGCCGTACGCATTGCATAAAAAAAGTCGCTCGAATATCGAGCGACTTTTATTTTATTCTTCAGTTGTATCTCCAACCGGCTTACCGCCTGTGGCAAGCCACTTAAGATATGCATTGATGAAAGGATCAAGCTCTCCGTCAAGTACGCCGTCAGCGTTAGATGCCTTGAATCCTGTACGTGTATCGTTGACCATTGTGTAAGGCTGAAGTACATATGAGCGGATCTGGCTACCCCACGCATTGTCTTTTACCTCACCGCGGATACCGTCGAGCTTAGCCTGGTTCTCTTCCTGTTTCATGATGAAGAGCTTAGCCTTAAGCATCTGCATAGCCTTGTCCTTGTTCTGGAACTGTGAACGCTCATTCTGACAAGCTACAACTACACCGGTAGGGATATGTGTGATACGTACAGCGGATGATGTCTTGTTGATGTGCTGTCCGCCGGCACCACTTGAACGATATGTATCAATTCTGAGGTCATCAGGATTGATCTCGATATCAACGTCTTCTTCTATATCAGGCATAACGTCGCAGGAAACGAAAGATGTCTGTCTCTTGGCCTGCGCATTGAAAGGGCTGATACGTACAAGTCTGTGAACACCGTGCTCTGACTTAAGAAGTCCGTAAGCATTGGTTCCGGAAATCTGGAAAGTAACTGACTTGATCCCCGCCTCGTCTCCGTCAAGAAGATCGAGAACCTCTGTTGTAAATCCCTTGCGCTCTGCCCATCTTGTATACATACGATAAAGCATGCTAGCCCAGTCACAAGCCTCTGTTCCGCCTGCTCCTGCGTTAAGTCTTAAAATTACATCATATTTATCATAAGGCTGGTTCAAAAGATTGCTGATACGGATATTCTCAAGAGTATTCTCAAAATCATCAAGCTCAGCTCTGATCTCTGCAGCCATATCATCATCGTCCACACCCTCTGCGTTCTGCATATCGATAAGATCGATGATATCACCGTACTGATTGTTGAGCTTCTCAATACCTGCAACAAGATCCTGCATGGTCTTGAGATCTTTGGTCTTCTTATTGGCTTTCTCTGCGTTATCCCAGAAGCCCGGCTCTTCCATTTCACGTGAGAGCTCTTCTATTATCTTTTTCTTGGAGTTCAGATCAAGTGACGCAGTAACCTCGTCGAGAGTTCCGCGAAGATTCTGAATCTCCACTTTCATTTGATCAAGTATAACCATTGTGTTCTCCTACCTATTACGCCCTTCCGCAGCAATTCTTATATTTTTTGCCGCTTCCGCAAGGACATGGATCGTTGGGATAAACCTTGGCTTCCACTCTCTTAACGGGGGTCTTCTGAGCAGAGTCGTCCTTATTGGTTCCTGTAACCTTGGCAACCTGCTCTCTTTCAACCTTCTCTTCAATGTGAACATGGAAAAGAAGTCTTACTGTATCTTCTCTGATAGCTTTAGTCATATCATCGAACATCTCATAACCTGCAAGCTTGTACTCAAGCTTGGGATCTCTCTGAGCATAAGACTGAAGTCCGATACCCTGACGAAGCTGATCCATATCGTCGATATGATCCATCCACTTTCTGTCGATGACCTTAAGAAGGATTACACGCTCGATCTCACGGATCTGCTCAGGCTCAGGGAACTCTGCCTCTTTTGCCTCATAGAGCTTTACAGCCTCTTCCTTGAGCTGCTGGATAAGGCCTGACTTTGTGAGATTATCTATACGTCCTCTGTTGATCTTCTTAAGAGGAACTGTAGGAAGAAGGATCTCATTGAGTTCCTTAAGATCCCAGTTATCGGGATCGTTCTCTTCACCTACTACAGTCTCAACAGACGCCTCAACAATATCAGTGATCATCTTGTAGATGGAATCACGCATAGAATCGCCGTTAAGAACTTTCTTACGCTCGTTGTATATGATCTCTCTCTGCTCATTGTTAACCTGGTCGTACTCGAGAAGGTTCTTTCTGATCGCATAGTTGTTGGACTCGATCTTCTTCTGAGCAGTCTCAATAGCCTTGGAAAGAGATGAATGCTCAATCTCCTGTCCCTCGGGAATTCTAAGTGCATTGAACATAGCAATGAGTCTCTCTGAACCAAAGAGTCTCATGAGGTTATCCTCAAGCGAAAGATAGAACTTGGATTCACCGGGATCACCCTGACGTCCGGAACGTCCACGGAGCTGGTTATCGATACGTCTACTCTCGTGTCTCTCAGTACCTATGATCTTAAGTCCGCCTGCTGCTCTTGATTCCTCATCAAGCTTGATATCGGTACCACGGCCGGCCATGTTGGTCGCGATCGTAACAGCGCCGTGCTTACCTGCCTCGGCAACGATCTCAGCCTCCATCTCATGGAACTTGGCATTGAGGACCTGATGCTGGATGCCTCTCTTTCTGAGCATCTTGCTGAGTTCCTCCGAAGCCTCGATTGTAATCGTACCTACAAGTACAGGCTGTCCTTTTTCATGTGCAGCCTCTACGGCATCGCAGATTGCGTTAAGTTTCTCTTTTCTTGTCTTATATACGGCATCCTGAAGATCCTTACGGATAACGGGCTCGTTGGTAGGAATCTCAATAACGTCCATTCCGTAGATATCACGGAACTCGCGCTCCTCTGTAAGAGCCGTACCTGTCATACCGCACTTTTTCTCAAATTTATTAAAGAAGTTCTGGAAAGTGATAGTCGCAAGGGTCTTGGACTCTCTCTTAACCTTAACATGCTCTTTGGCCTCAATAGCCTGGTGAAGTCCGTCTGAATAACGACGTCCGGGCATTACACGACCTGTAAACTCATCAACGATAAGAACTTCGTCATCCTTAACGATGTAGTCGTGATCTCTCTGCATGAGGTTGTTAGCACGAAGCGCAAGGATAATGTTGTGCTGGATCTCAAGGTTCTCAGGATCTGCGAGGTTCTCGATACGGAAGAATCTCTCAACCTTGGCAACACCCTGCTCTGTAAGGTTAACGATCTTATCCTTCTCATTAACGATGAAGTCTCCGGTCTCTTCTCTCTCTATACCCATGATGGCATCCATCTTGGAAAGCTCTTCCATATCCTCACCGCGAGTCATCTGCTTAGCAAGGATATCGCATGCCTCATAGAGTTTGGTTGACTTATCGGACTGACCTGAAATGATAAGAGGTGTACGCGCTTCGTCGATAAGGATTGAGTCTACCTCATCGATGATGGCATAGTTAAGTCCGCGAAGAACGCACTGCTCTTTGTAGATAGCCATGTTATCACGAAGATAATCGAAACCAAGTTCGTTGTTGGTTACATATGTGATGTCACAGTTATATGCGGCTCTTCTTTCTTCCGCATTCATGCTGTTAAGAACGACACCTACGGTAAGTCCCAAGAATTCATGAATCTTACCCATCCACTCGGCATCACGCTTAGCAAGGTAATCGTTAACTGTAACGACGTTAACACCCTGACCTGCAAGTGCATCAAGATATGAAGGAAGTGTAGCAACGAGTGTCTTACCTTCACCTGTTCTCATCTCGGCGATACGTCCCTGGTGAAGGATGATACCACCTATAAGCTGAACTCTGAAGTGCTCCATTCCAAGCACACGCTTACCTGCTTCTCTTACAACCGCATAAGCTTCCGGCATAATATCGTCAAGAGTCTGTCCCTCTGAAAGTCTCTTCTTAAACTCATCTGTCTTAGCTCTGAGCTCTTCATCCGAAAGAGCCTGCATCTGAGGTCTCATCGCCTCGATAGAATCAACGATAGGTCTGATCCTCTTAAGCTCTCTCTCACTGTGTGTTCCGATAATTTTGTCAATAATACTCATATTTAAATCTCCGTAAAAAAGGGTATAGTTTCCCTTTATTTTAGCAAAAGTCCGTTGTACATTGTAACAGATTTGCAAAAACTATTCAACTTCTCCCAATGAACTTATTCGAGATACTATTCTATTATTATCACCGAAGATTTTTAATCTTATCGATAAGCAGACGATGATTCCCTGCATACGCTTCATAAACAGGTTCCATTGCTTCCTGCCATTTAGATATATCATCAATTTGGGTTATTTTCACTTTTTCCTTGATCAGCTTATTATAAGCATTTGATTCCGCATCTTCTATCTCGGCTTTATTATATTCTTTGGCCATTTCCGCTGCGGTTAATAAAATGTTTTTATCCTCATCCGACAAATGCTTCCATGTGATCTCACTTATAAGAATGACGCTCGGTGAATGCGTGTGTGCATCAACCGTATAATAAGGTGCAACCTTATAAAACTGATTTGAATAATAGCTACATACCGGGTTCTCCGCTCCGTCCACCGCTCCCGACTGAAGTGCGGAATAAACATCGGCATAATCCATAACCACGGGTTCTGCACCTGTGGCTCTTATAACATCGCACAAAAGCTCATCTTCCATGCTCCGTATCTTTAATCCCTTAAGATCCGAAATATCTTTTATCGGTGCATCTACCGTCATAATATTTCTTGCACCCTCATCCAAGAAACATAGTCCCACCATATTTGAACCTGATTCCTGTATATCGGCAAGGATTTCTTTTCCTATTTCTCCGTCGCATACTTTCCAAAAATGATCATTATCTCTGAAAAGATACGGCATAGCCATAACACCGACTTCCATATTGGATATTCCTTCAAGCGCAATGGCATTTCCCCTGTACATATCAAGGGCTCCTATCCTTAGCTGCTCATAATACTGGGCATCGTTTCCAAGTTTCCCCGCATCGTATATCTCAATCTCAATCCGGCCGTCACTCATCTCTTTTACACGATCGGCAAAATATTTACCTGTGCGGGTAATGATATGATCGGACGGATTAACTTCGGCATAGCGCAAAATAATCTCAGGCTCGGAACCTATACTCTGATCCAACACTATTCCCGAACATGCAGACAAAAGAGCTGTCACCGCTCCCGTCAATACAGCACATACAATTTTCATCCTACGAAATGCCATATCCTGATACTCCTTGGTTCAAAAATCACCAAAAGGCGTACCGCCGGGCTCTGCTACCCGGCGTCTACGCCTTGACTACAACTATTATCAGTACAACAGATTAGGAAGGAACATACTCACCTGTGGAATAAAGGCTATTATCATTATAACAGCCAATATTGCAACATAAAACGGTATTGCTTCCCTTGCCGTCTCCTGAGGTTTACACTCCATTATCTCCGAAGTGGTATAAAGAGCTATTCCTACGGGAGGTGTCATGATTCCTCCTGTAACCACCGTCATCATGAGAACTCCGAAGTGAACCGGATCAATTCCGACACTCATGACAACAGGGAGAAGGATCGGTGTCATCAAAAGAGCTACCACGGTAGTCTCAACAAACATTCCGGCAAAAGCAAGCAGGATTATGATAAGAGTCAGCATGATGAACTTGTTACTTGTCACTCCCACAAGGAGCTGCGCAAGCTTTCTCGGAACATTCTCGTATGTTATGCCGTATCCGAAGATATTGGAGATCATTACTATCAGCATGATAACGCCGATATCTCTCACGCTTCTCTTAAGACATTCTACAAGTCTTTTGATATTAAGCTCTTTGTATACAAAAAATCCGATGAACAGAGCATATACCGCGGCAAAGGCTCCTGATTCGGCGGGGGTCATGATTCCCATTCTGATTCCAACGATAAGGATGACGGGAAACATAAGCGCCCACAGACTTTCAACAAATGCCTTTATTATCTCTCCGAAAGACGATCTCTTTTCCCTCGCGGGCTTATATCCTCTTTTCTTGGCAGATACGTGAACAGCCGTCATAAGTGCCGCGCACATAAGCATTCCCGGTATAAGGCCTGCCACAAATAACTTTCCGATAGATACATCACCGACAGAGCCGTATATGATAAGGCCCATGCTGGGCGGAATCGTTGCAACGATCAAAGATGAAACACCGTTTATCGCAGCACTCCAGCCTTTTGAATAACCGGACTTAACCATGTCGGCGCCCAAAACCCTGCATTCCATCGCAGCATCGGCATTGGCCGATCCCGAAACACCGCCCATAAGAGTCGACAACACGCAGCTCACCTGTCCCAAATGGCCCGGAAGATGACCAACCAGAGTATTCGAAAGCTTTATAAGTCTCTTCGTGATACCTGTCTCATTCATAAGGTTACCCGCAAAAATAAACAGCGGGATCGACAACATATTAAGCGATTGGGTCGAAGAAACAACTTTCTGCACAGCAATACTGTACGGTACGCTTGGATTTATTATAAAAAACAAAACTCCGGCAATACCTATCGCAAAAGCCACCGGCATTCCTATGGCTAGCAGCACAAGAAAAGTAATCATTACAATCAGCATACTTCGCTACCTCCTTGTACTCCGTAGGTTCCGTTCTCGGACTTTATCATCTTAAAAAGATTGATAACGGAAGTGATCAGCAAAAGGATGCTTCCTGCCGGAACACTGGCGCTCGCCCATGAATAACTCAGATTCATGTTGGAGAATTTCCTGGCAACGGAATCGATACAAAGCGGAATTCCGAAATATACAAATGATATCAAAAGAGCCATCGCCAAAACGTGACATGCTATCCTGATGATCTTCTGTACCTTCACAGGAAACTTTACCAAAAGCATGTCCACGTTAACCATACTCTTTTCTCTGATGGCCAAATCCGCTCCAAAAAAACAAGCCCATGTAAACAGTAAAAGAGAAGTATCACCGGCCCAGTTGAGAGGTAGTCCCGCCTTCCTAAGTACAGCCGACAAAAACATAAGGCCGACTATTCCGGCGAGAAGAAGACAAGCCACGACCTCTTCCGCTTTTACAAAACAGTTATAAAACTTCTTCATGGAATTACCTCCTAAGCCTTACTTCTTACCTATCTTTTCGTACAGCTCAGCTCTAAGCTCGGTAAATCCAAGTTCTTCATATGCTTTCTCAGATGCTTTTCTGAATGCTTCAATGTCAATTTCCTCGGGAGGAATGATAGTCATACCTGCTTCTGCCATCTTGGCTTCATTGTCTGCTGCCTGATCCTGAACAACCTTCGAAGCATTCTGTGCTGCAACCGCGCACTCATCGATAATTATTTTCTGATACTCCTCGGGTATTGTCTCCCAATACTTTTCTCCGACAATGATACCGTTCATAAGGAGAATATGTCCTGTCTGATCCATGTAATCAAGAACTTCATAAAGAGCTGCGGGATAAGAAGCCGATGTCTGTCCCTCTGCACCGTCTATGGTCTTGGTCTGAACCGCATTGTAAACGTCTGCCCATCCTACTGTGGAAACAGGTGTTGCTCCCAAAGACTCGATTGACTTACTCCATACGTCGGCACCGGGAGTACGGATCAGAACACCCTTAAGATCGTCGGGCGAATGGATTGGTTTGTTGGTAAGGAAATGTCTGAAGCCGTCGCACCATCCAAAGTTCAGTATCTTAATTCCGTGCTGTGATTCAAGCTCATCTGTCCATCCCTTAAAAGTATCGGTTTCCATGAATTTCTGCATCTCTTCATAGTTGTCCGCAAAGTATGCAGCATTAAGGATTCCCATTTCTTTTACATAATTACCCATTCTTCCGCAGTCGGTAAGAACAGCTACATTAGCTCCCTGAAGAGCCTGCTCTATAACATCCTCATCACTTCCGAGAGCTGCGGAAGGATAAACCTCTATAGTAACATGTCCGTCTGTCTTTTCCTTAACGGCATCAGCCCATGCGTAAAAACCGTCAACAAAAGGTGATCCCTCGCTAAGCTGAGTCGACATCTTGATGGTGTAATCCCCACCTGCTGCCGCCTTATCGCTTGCAGGAGCAGCTTCTGCGGAATCAGCGCCGGAATTTGTTCCGGTTGTTCCCGCGGAGCCACAAGCAACCACTAGCATAGAAACCGCCATTAACATAGCACCTATAACCTTCTTTTTCATACAAACACCTCCATAAAAATTTATTCCGTTACACCGTAATTGTATGAAGGAACAAATAGTTCATAAAGGTAATAAAATATTAAAAAGAGTAAAAAATGGTTGCTATTATTTTCTCGTCTGTCCCGACTCCAGGATCAGCATTGCACAGTATTCTTTGGGCGTGATACCTTCATTCTTTTTAAAGCTCTTCCCAAAATAATTGGAATCGGAAAAACCAACTTCATAAGCAATCTCCTGAATGCTCATGCTCCCTTTCCTCATAAGCTCTTTTGCCTCATTGAGTCTGACGCTTGTAAGATATTCGGAGAAGCCCTTTTTCTCTATATTCTTAAAGCACTTGCTAAGATGACCGGCGCTTACCCCGTTGGCATCCGCAACTATCTGCAGATTGATCTGCTCCTTATAATGCTCATGAATATAGTCCTTAGCCCGTCGCACAACAATAACATTATGATTGATCATAACGTCGGGAGAGCGCTCTATAAGTTCATCCACAACCTGAGCCATGATTTTGTCTATATCGCAGCCCTCTTTTTCAAACTCGGCAACAAGTCTGTCCACGTCCTCATTTGTAATCCTTATTCCAAGCTTCCTGTTGAGTCCTCTCAAGATTACCATCAGTTGCTGTAGGTACGGATCTGACAGCTCTTTTTCGGAATATTCAGCCATCAGACTCATCCTAAGTTTGGAAAGCCACAAAAGAGCCTGCTCCCTGTTCCTGCTGGCTATGGCAAAGCTCGCTTTGTCCGTGATCTCAAGAACATTTCTGATATGGGCTATATCTTTTTCAAGACCGTTTTGAACCTCTCTGTCTCCGTAGGTTTTTATAAATCCCGAAGCCTCTTCAAATCCTTTGGCAGCTTCGGCGCTTTTGTATATTCCGCTTACTCCGCAGTATACCGTGCCTCTCCCCAAATCCTTCATGTAATTTCGGGTCTTTCCGATGCACTGGTTAAGCTCGATAAATGAGTCCTCATCCTCCGCAAACACATACACCACCATGAAATCAAAGAGCCTGCTTAGAAGTGTCTGCGTCCCACCGATATGAAAGATTCCCTTTACGATATCGCAGCCTTTTTCGTCGATTCTTTTTATTCCGTCATAATAGAAAACAACACACTTACACTGCGCTTCGCCGATCCCCCACAAAGACAGATCCTTGGCTATCTCCGTCTCATCTTTTTGCTTGAGGGCCAGCTCCCAAACTATATCCCTGTCTATATCTGCGGTTACCGCATCGATTATCTTGTCGGCAGATGATTTCTTATTGAATCCACCGATAGTCGCTATTATATTGTCGATCGTCTGGAACAGTTCTTTGTCCAGATAAGGCTTTACCAAAAAGTCTTTTACCCCAAGTCGCATAGCCTGCTTGGCATAGGAAAAATCGTCATAGGCAGAGACAATCACCACCTGAACATCAGGATTTGTCTCCACAAGCTGCTCCGTAACCTCTAGCCCATCGAGCCTTGGCATACGTATGTCAAAAAGACAGATCTCCGGCTTTAGCTCTTTTGCCTTTTCAAGAGCCTCCGCGCCATCTGCCGCAGCGTACACCACCTCAAGGACTCCTTCATAATTCTCTGAAAGCGCCTTGCGTAAGTAGTCTCTCTCATATTCTTCATCATCCGCGATAATAACTCTAATAGCCACTACTCAACCTCTTTATACAAATAAAGTGTAATCAGGGTTCCTTCGGAACTGCTCTCTATCTTCATGCAGTCATCTCTGTGGTAAAAAAAGCAAAGCCTCTCATATACGTTACTAAGACCGATCCTTTTCATCGGTACATGTCCCATGATATTGTTCACAATCGCTTCCGGAACTCCGCAGCCGTTGTCCTGCACCTGTACCCGGATCATATCAGCCTTTTCTTCAATGAATACATTGACCTGTCCGTCCGACGTAGTGTCTTTAAGCCCGTGCTGTATGGCATTCTCAACAAGAGGCTGAATGATAAGCGGCGGGATTCTTATCTCCTCATCCATGTATGACTTTCTGACATCAAGCTTGATGCTGATCCTGCCCTTGCAATGTATCTTTTGAATAAAAAGATATTTCTCAAGAAGTTCCAGTTCCTCATCCATGGTGATAGTATCATTGCCTACCGCAATGGATCTCCTAAGTAGCTGAGACGTAGCCTTAACAAGCCTTATGGCCGTGTCTCCCTCTCCCATCTGTATATTCCTGATGACAAGACTTAATGTGTTAAAAAGAAAATGCGGATTCATCTGCATCTGAAGCTCATGCATCTTTGCTTCTGCGATGTGGCGCTTCTGCATTTCGTTTTCAAGTCTGGTCCTCATGAAATCTCTGTATATGTTGGTATTTAGCATGAATGAAATTACAGTAATGACCACAAGGAAAATGTTTCCGACAATAAGTACTCTCTTTATATTTGCAGCATACTGCGAGAATCTCACACTGACGTAATCGATATAATACGTTGTCAGGAGATTTAAGTTTCTTTCTATCTGGAAATTTAGTTCTTCGATCTCACTTATGCTTACCCTGCCGTAGCTGACATATTCCTGCATAAGCTCCTGTCTGTGCTCAAGCATCTGATAAACTATCCTGTACATCATGATGCAGTTTCTGTCTGCCTTCATACTGTCCTTGGCGTTATCAAGCTCACTGAATATACTTGCATTGGCATTCTGAAATTCCGTAAGATCATCTTCACTACGGGATCGTGAATAGGTTAAGAACGCGGCCTTAGAATCATCGTAAGAGCCGACGATATTGTTGATTGACTTATAATCCTGCAGATAATCACTGTATCTGTTTATAAATCCGGCTGTTAAAAGAACATTGAATCCAACCAAAAAACACAGGCATAATGAAAAAAAGAAATAACTGAGACTGTATTTCTCCTTAACCTGTTTGTCGGATGCTTTCGCTATTTTTTTCTCCCTTGGTCCAACAATTTTTTTCAGAACTATTTTCATATCCCCACCAAGTGATGCATTTTGGGTTGATCATCACAAAATCCAATTACGGATTAAAGTATCTATATTTTATCACAATTACAGATTTTTCCTATGCAAAAAGCTGCCGCAGGAATAATTCCCGTGACAGCTTTTGATCATCATAAAATACCTCAATAAGTTTTTGCAGTTTCCTCACCGTTCATTACGCGGATAGCGCCCTGTGCAAGTGCAAGGAGCTCGTCCTCTCCGGGATAAACGGTTACGGGTGCGATCCACTCAACACGATCCTTGATCTTGTCTGTGATAACCTGTCCGTAAGCGATACCGCCTGTAAGGATGATCTGATCAACCTTACCCTTAAGAACTGTAGCGCAAGCGCCGATGTTCTTGCAGATCTGATAGATGAATGCGTCACGGATAAGATTTGCTTTCTTATCGCCCTCTTCGCACATCTTGTTAACTTCTCTCATATCGTTTGTTCCAAGGTAAGCGTTAAGTCCGCCGCCACCTACGATCTTCTTTTTCATCTCTTCGTATGTGAACTTACCTGAGAAGCAAAGATCAACGAGTGCCTTAGCGGGGATACCGTTAGCTCTCTCGGGTGAGAATGCACCGTCACCGTTAAGTGCTGCAAATACGTCTACCATCTTGCCGTTCTTGTGAACGCCTGTTGATGTACCGCCGCCCATGTGAACAACGATAACGCTGATGTCTTCATACTTCTTGCCAATCTCTTTTGCATATCTTCTGGCAACAGCCTTCTGGTTGAGAGGATGATCGATAGATACACGCTCAACTTCAGGAATACCTGAAATACGAGCAACCTCATCCATCTCGTCAACTACAACGGGATCAACGATGTATGAAGGAACACCGATCTCATCAGCGATCTCTCTTGCGAGGATACCGCCGAGATTAGATGCGTGCTGTCCCTGAACTCCCTTCTTGAGGTCCTCAAGAAGAGCGTCTGTACACTCATATGTGCCACCGGGAATGGGACGAAGAAGTCCGCCTCTTCCTACGATAACGTTAAAAGACTTAATGTCGATGTTTTCTTTCTTAAGGAAATCAAGAATGATGTTCTTACGGAAATCCTTCTGATCAATAATAGTTGCGTACTGATTGATCTCCTCAGTGCTGTGTCTTAAAGTTTCCTCTTTTACAAGAGTCTCATCCTCGAAGATGCCGACCTTTGTAGAAGTTGAACCGGGATTTATAATTAAACTTTTTATCATGGTCTTTTCCTTT
Organism: Butyrivibrio sp. XB500-5; assembly: GCF_003625505.1. NCBI lineage: Bacteria > Bacillati > Bacillota > Clostridia > Lachnospirales > Lachnospiraceae > Butyrivibrio > Butyrivibrio sp. XB500-5. Next base: position 39,795 of record NZ_RAIS01000003.1, on the reverse strand, counting down.
CTTTTTCATAATGAACTTCCGCTCTCGGGACAAGCCCTCGCCGGAAGACGTTCGAACTAGATTCGAAAGAACCTCATCAAGTTCTCTCAGCGGCTACAACTGCAGCAAGTGCGATTGAGTTAACCTTAACCTCAACACTGTCAGATCTTGATGTAAGGATAACGGGTGCCTTTGTTCCTGTAAGGATGTTACCGTTCTTAACCTTGGCAAGTCTTACGATTGTCTTGTATGTAAGGTTACCTGCGTGGATATCAGGGAAAAGAAGGATATCGGCGTCACCGACGATCTTTCTGTCAAGAGCGCCTGCCTTGTGCTGAGCAGCCTCGGGATCGATAGCAAGATCCATTGAAAGAGGTCCGTCAACGATGCAGTTCTTGATCTCGCCTGCTTCGTTCATCTTTGTAAGCTCAGCAGCCTCAACTGTAACGGGCATCTTGGGATTAACAACCTCAACTGCTGCAAGAGGAGCAACCTTAGGGCAATCAACGCCGCAAGCTCTTGCTACATCTACTGTATATTCAATGATGACTTTTTTATCCTCAAGTGTCGGATAGGGCATGAATGCAACGTCTGTAAGGAAAAGAAGACGATCGATTCCGGGAATCTCAAACACGCATACGTGTGAAAGAGGACGACCTGTACGAAGACCAACTTCCTTATCAAGAACGCTCTTAAGGAAATCCTTGGACTCCAAAGCACCCTTCATGTAAATGTCAGCCTTGCCGTCATGTACAAGTGAAACCGCTGTACGAGCAGCCTCGATGGTATCCTTAACATCGATGATCTCGTAATCGTCAAGGTTCATTCCAACCTCTGCTGCCTTCTTCGCGATCTCATCCTTGTCACCAACGAGAATGGGTTCAACGATTCCTCTCTCCTTAGCCACCTTAACAGCCTCAAGTACGTGTGTGTCCTGCGCTACGGCAACAGACATCTTCTTGGTTGTCGCTGTCTTAAGCTTAGCCAAAATGTCATCAAAGTTCTTACTCATGATAAATAAACCTCCACATAATTTATATGATATGTAATATTCAAAGCCATATGTCAAAATTTTAACACTCAAAAGCGGCAAATGCAATAAGCGAACAACTTATTTGAGCGTAAAAAAAGGAAATGCCACTCATGGCATTTCCTCTCATGATTCTCACATAAACGCTATATCCCTTTACAATATCAGAATCCTTCCATTCTGCGTTGCTTGCGAAGTGCAATTCTCTTCTCGGCACCTTCCCACTCAGCTTTTTCGCTCTCGGTTTTTACATTGAGACCGTAAGGCACAAGCACAGGTGTGTCGTCATCGTCGATACACACTTCTGTAAAATAAGCCCTGTTGAGAACATGTCGCATTCCGTTGCGTCTGTCTTCGACATACGTATCAACTCTGACTTCCATTGAAGTCTTTCCGACATACGTAATCTTTCCGATGATAACGATTATATCGTCGAGCTTAGCTCCCTGCTTGAACTGCATGTTATCTACAGCAGCTGTCGCTACAGGATTTCCTGAATGTCTTAATGCAACCGTCCCCGCAACTTCATCGATCCACGACATGAGCTTGCCACCAAACAGCCTGTTCTCGCTATTGATGTCGCCGTACTTAACGACTCTGGTCCACTCTGTTATTGAGTCCTCCACATTCTTCTTGTCTATCTGATGATCTACATGAAATACTTTTGCCATATACCGTCCCTCCAATAATAATTAATTATACGCCATTACGAGCCAAAATGGTGTACTATTTATGCCGCTTTCGACGTTTTCTCGCATGATATAAGAAAATCTTATTGCAGCTGATAAATTTAATGAAATGGGCAACTCCGATTTTATGTGATAACATTTGAGCGAATTGAATCAGAGAAGCTGACTGGAAAACCAGAGGTATTAAACAATATCTCTGGTTTTTATTTTTTTGAAAGGAGCAACATATGAGTCGAATATACGAATCGATCACAGAACTCATAGGAAACACACCTCTCTTACGCTTGAACGGTTTTATCAAGCAAAAGCAGTTAGCTGCTGATATTTTGGGAAAGATCGAATACTACAATCCAAACCAAAGCATCAAAGACAGGATTGCACTTAGCATGATAGAAGCTGCGGAAAAAGACGGAAGTCTAAAGCCCGGAGGAACGATAGTCGAGGCAACAAGCGGAAATACAGGAATAGGACTTGCGGCTTTTGCAGCTATCAAAGGATATAAATCCCGCATCTATGTTCAGGACAACGTAAGTATCGAACGTTTTAAAGTAATGAAAGCTTTCGGGACAGAAGTCGCAAATATGAGCGATATTCCCGAAGTAAAAAAAGCATTGGATGAAAACCACAATGACTATGTCGCAGGATACGCCGCATTTTACAAAAAGTTATCAGCCGGCGACGACAACATATTCATCGTAAATCAGGACGCCAATCCTGCCAATCCGGATATCCATTACCGGACTACCGCCCCGGAGATCTGGAACGATACGGAAGGAAAAGTTGACATCGTTGTAGCTGCCGTAGGAACCGGCGGAACGATCACAGGTGTAGGCAAGTACCTCAAGTCTAAAAAGCCTGAAGTCAAGGTCATAGCAGTGCAGCCCGGTGAAGGATCTATCCCTTCGGAAAAAAATCCTCACCCGGAAGAGATTGCAGGCGTACATCCTTTTGAAGGTATACCAAAAGAGTTTGTTCCTTCAAATCTCGATCCCGCCTACTACGACGAGTGTTTCCCCGTAGAGACCGCGCAGGCATACGAAGCTGCCAGAGCAGTTGCAAAGACTGACGGCATCCTTATAGGTGCATCTTCGGGAGCGATACTCTACGCTGCGGAACAGATCGCAAGAAGACCGGAAAACAAAGGAAAGACGATCGTAGCAATATTCCCCGACACAGGACTTCGCTACCTTTCTACTAACCTATATCAATAATTTCAAGGGAGAAGATTTTTATGAAAAAGAAATTGATCGGAAAAAGATTATTCAGCATTGCCCTACTTCTAACGCTGACAGCATCTGCTTTAATTGGATGCGGAAAAAGTGCAGCGTCGGAAACACAATATAAATACGGAAAAATACAGCTTCCCGGAAAAGACGGAGCACTCTGCGGAGCGCCTACATATGTAGCCTATGAAAAAGGCTTTTTTGCCGAAGAAGGCTTTGACGTAGAGCTTATCTCTGCTGACTTCGAGACCAGAAAGATCGGACTCAACAACGGAACGATCCCCATGGTAAACGGTGACTTCCAGTTCTTCCCTTCTATCGAAGAAGGCGTCGGTGTTAAAGTCGTAGACGGTTTCCACAACGGATGTATCAAATTTGTGGTTCGCCCCGATTCCGATATCTCCAAAGCTGAAGACCTAAAAGGCAAGAAGATCGGTGTCGACGAGATCGGCGGAACACCTCATCAGGTTGCAAGCGTATGGGTTGAGCAGGCCGGAATATCTGCGCTTCAGGAAGACGGCGAAGTGACCTTCCTTCCCTATTCGGACGGCAACCTAGAGCTCGCAGCTCTTTTAAACGGAGATATTGATGTGGCGGCAATGTGGGATCCTCTCGGATCTATAGCAGAAAAAGAAGGCAAGGTAAAAGTTCTTTTTGATCTTTCTACCGATCCCGCTTTCGCAGGTAAATACTGCTGCTTCCTGTTTGCATCAAACAAGGTTCTTGAAAGTGAGCCCGAGAAGGTCGCAGCCCTCCTTCGTGCATACCACAAAGCTCAGGACTGGATAAGCAAGAACCCTGAGGAAGCCGTGGATCTCATTATCGAAGGAAAATACTCGCAGATCAGCGACAAAGATCTCGCTGTTTCTCTTATAAAGTCCTATGAATATCCGAGCGAAGAATCAAGAGCTGCCGGAGAACACAGCATCGAAGGTGATGTTAAGTACTTCTCCACCGCGCTCAACGAGATCGGATATCTCAAGACAGAATCAAGCGAATTCACTGAAAAGAATTACTACGCTGTTGACATCACTAAAGAATAAGGCGGTGAATCATGAAAAAGGATAAGAGTAAAAAAGGAAAATACATACTAACTGTTGCTTTCACGTGCTTGGGATTTGCAATCGCAATACTTGTAAATCTGCTTTTTCCACAGATAAGTGAAAACGTGAACTTTGCCAAATACAACGTCGGTGCTTTTGAACTTGACGGAAACGGACTTCTTAGGATCGTGCTCCTTGCTCTTATTGCAGGCTATGCCGTATTTGGGATCATCGACTATCACGATGAAGCAAGGAGGGCCGCCTACATAAACAAAGCAAGCTTTCGCTTTGTAATGGGTCTGCTCATCGGTCTTTTGGATATTACGGGCACCAAGCTAAAGGTCCTTCCGCAGCCCTTTTTTCCGGGACCTGCAGAGATCTTGAGCCCCTTTCTTGAGGAATTTGATTTTATCCTCACCAATACATTTTATTCATTGAGGCTCTATTTCTTTGGTTTCCTATTCGGAGTTCTTTTAGGAGTCGGAACAGGAATCCTTGTCGGATGGTTTGACAGAGTTTATTACTGGGTATATCCCGTTTTGAAGATCACAGGAGTTATTCCCGCAGTAGCGTGGATGCCATTTGCACTTACTCTTTTCCCTACTCCGTTTATATCGGCGGTGTTCCTTATCGTAATATGCGCATGGTTCCCCATAGCATCGCTTACGGCCGCAGGTATACAGAGCACTCCGAAAGCTCAATATGAAGCGGCCAGGATACTCGGCGGAAACGCGGTGTACCAGCTGTTCCATGTAGCCATACCACATGCGATGCCACAGATATTTACGGGAATATCCACAGCAAACGCATTTGCCTTCACCACTCTTGTCATGGCAGAGATGCTGGGACAGCCCGGTGGACTTGGATATTACATCAATCTGTCAAAAGTCTGGAGCGCGTACTACAAGGTATTTGCAGCTATCCTGATAATGGCAATCCTATTCAGCGCGATCCTAAAGCTGATAGGCAGACTTCAGGATCACGTACTTCGCTGGCAAAGGGGGATCGTTAAATGAGTGAATCTGTATTAACCATAGAAAACGTGAATAGATTGTATGACGACGGAGAGCGCCAAGTAGAAGCGTTAAAAGACATAAACCTTGAGCTAAAGCGCGGAGAATTCGTATCGATCATCGGGGCTTCAGGCTGCGGCAAGACCACACTTCTTAGGCTTATCGCCGGACTCGACAAGATCAATACCGGTTCGATCGTCTTCAACGGAGAACCCGTAAAAGAACCCAATTACAAACGCGGTTATATTTTCCAGCAACACAACCTGTTCCCTTGGCTTACCGTTGAGCAGAACGTTGCAGCCGGCTTGAAGGCCCGCCACGTTTTTAAAAAGAACAAAGATAAGATACAAAAATACATCGATCTGGTCGGAGTTACAGGATTTGAAAAATCCTACCCACACCAACTAAGTGGCGGAATGTCACAGCGTGTCGCGATCGCCAGAGCGCTCATAAACGAGCCTGAACTTCTGGTACTCGACGAACCCATGGGTGCCTTGGATTCTTTTACCCGAGCCGATATACAGGACAAGCTCCTCGAGATCAGAGCGGAAAAGAATCTGACCATGCTGCTGGTCACTCACGATGTGGACGAAGCGATCTACATGTCTGATCGCATTGTTATCATGACACCTCGCCCCGGCAAGATCAGTGAAATAATCGATGTGAACATACCACATCCCAGAAACAGAGGCGGCGCGGAGTTCCTTGCTCTAAGACGCTCACTTCTCGATAGGTTCGATCTGGCAAATGCCCATCCCGAGCCTGAATATATGATTTAAATTTGGAGGACATAATGAAAAATAAAGTAGCTGTTTCAATATTATTTGTTGTTTTAGGAATTTTGATCCTTTTGGCACCCACAGTCATCTTCCCGGTTTGCCCCGCGGACATGAAGATGCACTGCCAATATACCAAGCAAGCTGAGATCGGTATAGGAATCCTCATAGCAGTACTCGGCATAGTAGCATTTTTCTTCTCTGAAGAGATAAGAGCCGGCATCAGCATTGCAGTTGCAGGTATCGGTATCCTGGAGATAGCGATACCCACAAAGCTCATAGGTGTTTGCGGAAGCAACATGATGACTTGCCATTCCGCAACCCGCCCTCTGCTTGTGGTTTTGGGCGTGCTCACGATAATCGTTTCCGTAGCCAATTCAGTTTATTTATTGAAAGTTAAAAAAGCATGAGTTCAATACATGATTCTTTTCTGCTAAAAAGCCTGCAGAGAAAAAAGCAAAAAAACATCAGCCTGATCTTGCTGATCACTATACTCTCTTTTGTTATGATCGGCGGTTCACTCTTCATATTGGTATTGCACAACGGATTAAAGGGAATGCAGAAGCGTCTGGGAGCAGACATTATGGTGATTCCCTCCGAGTGCGAAAAAACAGCCGAGAGCCTTCTTATGGAGGGTTCTCGGGAATATTTTTATTTTGACGCATCAGTTGCAGACAATATCAAAAATATCGACGGTATCGATAAGCTCACCAAACAGTTTTACCTTGCCAGCCTGTCAGCGGATTGCTGTACAAGCAAAGTCGGGATCGTGGGCTATGATCCCGAGACTGACTTTATCATTCAGCCCTGGATAAAAGAAAAGGCAAAAGGCAAGATCGGTAAAGACAAAGCAGTTGTCGGAAGTCAGATCCAGGTTGAAAAAGACGACACCATAAGAATATTCGGACGCACATATTCAGTCGTTTACAGACTTGCTGAAACAGGCACCAGCCTTGATACTTCCGCTTACTTCACAATGGACACCGTCCCACAGCTCATTGAAGATGCTCAGAGTAAAGGTGTTGAATTTCTGGACTCACAGAAAAACGGAAATGCCATATCTTCAGTTTTCATAAAACTTAAGCCCGGTGTTACGGACAGTGACGTCGCGCGAGATATCAGACATGCGCAGGAAATTGATGTAGACATCCTGTATCCGGAGGCAATACTAAAATCTTTTTCCGAAAACACCGATCACCTTGCTTCAGTTGCGTACTTTGTACTGTTTGCGGTGTGGCTTGCAGTTGAGCTAATACTGCTCATAGCATTCTATATCTCATCAAGCGGACAAAAGAAGGAATACGCTCTCTTAAGAGTGCTCGGCCTGTCAAGAAAACAGCTCATAGGAATGATCATCAAGGAAAGCTTGCTCATAACACTGGCAGGCTTTGTTGTTGGAGGTTTTTTGTCTGCCATAACAGTATTTCCCTTCGGAAGATATCTTGCCAACAACTTACGGTTTGCTTATATAACACCCACAGTATTTGAGACCGTTCTGATATTTTTCTTCGGGCTTGCCGCATCGGTCCTTTCGGGAATTTTAGCTTCATCAATCCCGATCGCAAGAATATGTAAGCTTGATGAATACTCCGCTCTTCGCGAGGAGGAATAAAATGATCGGATTGGAAAACATATCAAAAAAATATACACGCGGAAGCAGAACCTTTGAGGTCTTTTCAAATTATGATCTCAAGGTCAACCGCAATGAACTCCTTGTTCTTTCAGGTCGTTCGGGAAGCGGAAAGAGCACTCTTTTGGCCCTCCTTGGCGGCTATCTGAAAGCAGATGAGGGAAAAGCTTTTTTTGAAGGAATAGATCTGTCTTCCCAAAAAGACGCTGAGCTCTCTCACCTTCACACAGAACGCATAGGTTATCTTCCGCAGAGCAATGTGATGGTTTCGGAGCTTACTGTTTTAGAAAATGTCATGCTAAAATCTTTGATATCGGGTGATCCATCAGATTCCGAGAAAGCTCTTTTGCTCCTGGATCTGTTTGGTATCGGTGATCTCGCGGACAGATTCCCACACGAATTGTCAGGTGGTGAACTTCGCAGAGTTTCGCTTGCCAGACTGTTCTTAAGTGACCCCGATCTGTATCTTGTCGATGAGCCCTCGGGCGGTCTTGATAAAGAGGCAACAAGAACAGTTATGGATTATCTAAAAGAGCGTGTGAACGACGGAAAGACTGTCGTTGTGGCGACACATGATGATATCGTCAAAGAATACGCCGACAGAATATTGGAAATATAAGGAATTGTCATGGAAAATTACAGTATCAGAAAAGCAACCATAAACGATTTGGACAGCATAAGCGAACTTGAAGCCACCTGCTTTCCTGCTGCCGAAGCGGCAAAAAAAGAATCATTTAAGTCTCGTCTTGATAAATACCCCGACTACTTTTTTCTTTTATTTATTTCAGGAAAGCTTGTAAGTATGGTAAACGGACTTGTAACTGATATTCCCGATCTCCAAGATGAAATGTATGATGACGCGGGCATGCACGATCCAAACGGTGCCTGGCAGATGATATTCGGAGTGGACACTCATCCGGACTATCAAAGAAACGGCTATGCAGAAGCCACTCTTAAAGCTTTCATAGAAAATACTCGAAAGGAAAACCGCAAGGGCGTTGTCCTAACCTGCAAAGACAAGCTTCTTCACTACTATGAGAAGTTCGGTTTTGTAAACGAAGGCATCTCCGATTCAACCCACGGCGACGTGACATGGTATCAGATGAGATTGAAATTCTAAGTACATGTACGATCCCTTCGTTCCCCCAAATAACTTGTCAATATAGGAACAAGATTGATAGAATATGAAAAGAAAAAGAGACCGGTGTTTCCATCAACCGGACAACACCACAGGGAAGGAACGAAAATGCCAGAGCCAAAGATCAGTGTGATCATACCGGTATATAATACCGCCAAATATATGGACGAATGCCTAAAAAGTGTGCTGTCACAGACCTTTAAAGGCTACGAAGTTCTCCTTGTAGACGACGGCTCAACCGACGGCGTCAGCGGCGCTCTCTGCGATGAATATGCGCAAAAAGACGACCGCATCAAAGTTCTTCACAAAGAAAACGGCGGCCTCATGAGCGCCTGGATCGCAGGCGTTGATATCGCGGCTGCGCCCTATCTTTGCTTTGTAGACAGCGACGACTGGATCGACACCGATATGCTTGAGAAGCTCTATGCGCACACCGACAGCTCTTTTGCGGACGCTGAAATAATAGCAGGAAATTATATCGTAGAAAAAGCGGGTGAAAGAAGGAAGGAAACGCAGGCAGCCAAGCCCGGCGAATACACGGGCGATGCACTTATCACGCTCAGGAACAGCCTTCTTGGCAACGAGGTCCGTCCCGTCACACTTTCACGCTGCATGAAGCTCATATCAAAAGAGCTGATTCAGGCCAACATCAAATATTGCAACACCGACATCGTCATGGGCGAAGACGTCAACATCATGATCCCATGCCTGTGCGACTGCAAAAGACTCTTCATCTTAGAGGATGCTCACTTTTATCACTACAGGCTGGTCGGAAGTTCGATGGCTCATGCTTTCAGCCCACAGCTTATCGACAACCTTAAGCTCAACGATAGCACCTTCAAAGCTATCTTTAAGGACAAGAATATCGAAAGCGGCGAGCTTCAGCTCAACAGAGAATTTGTTCTTATGCTCCTTGTTGCACTTAAGAACGCGCTGAGATCGGATTCTAGCGACACCGTCGGCATGATACGCGATATCTTTTTACAGGAAGATATAAGAAAAAAAGTAATGTCCACAGATGTAGACATTACTTCAAAAGCCAATAAATTGTTGTACGCTTGCTTAAAGCGCCCCAGCAGATTCATGCTCGGCGTAGCAAAGCTCATAATCAACTACTACGACAAAAAAACCAATTAAATACGTATCTTGAGCGCTCGGTCACCGGGCGCTTTTTTATTCCTTCGTCGGGATTATCGTTTCCGATACCGCAAGTACAACCGCCATGATAGTTCCCGCGAGATTTCTGAAAGTGAAGTACGCATGATCCATCGAATGCTCGCGCGCTCCGAAATACCACATGAACGGGATCAGCCCCACGAACAGGATCGGAAGCACGACCGCGTTGTTTATCTTGATGTTCTTTTTATTCCTGATTGCGATAACGACTGCTGCCACGATCGCGATGACAGCCGCAAGGAGAACAGGCTTTACAAACAAGATCCTGCAGTTTTCAAGCACCGTCGCGATAAAGCCGTAATGCACTTCGCCGTGTCCGCTTCGATAAACAACCTGCTCGAAACCTTCCAAAAGCGCATTCTCTTTTCCGCCCGAAATGATGGTTCCGACGATCCACTTCATTCCCCACATTCCGACATAGCCGACGCCCCAGAATACAAGGTAAGAGATGACCGCTAGTATTCCTTTTTTGGTGCCCGACAACAGCTCTTTTTTCTTAAGGATCATATAGGTCAAAAGAGGCAGCGCAAACGATACGATCGGATATGTCAAAAAGTCCACGTACACTACAGTCATTCCAATGATGAGGAAAAGGATCGGCGCGTCTTTCGTGATGTCGATCTTGTCATAGCAAAGGAGCACCGCAAGTAGCGCTATCAAAGTCACGTTCATTACTGCCGCGTATTGGAAGTTCATTGCGCAGCTCACCGGATTGATCGCAATGAGCGCAGCCGTAAGTGCAGCGCCAAGGCGCATGTCTCCAGTCTTTTTAAGAGCAAGCTGAAGCACGAGTGACATCATGATCAGTTCAAAAACAAAATTCAAAATGCGGACATTGTTAAGGCTCATAAGGAGCAAAAGAGGCTTCAGCGGCACAAGGTATCCGTGCCAGTATCTAACATAATTAAACTGAAAGCTCTCGCCGTCGTAGTCCGTAAGCTCGAGGTATGCGTCATTGTTCTGCCCAACGTAATCATGGTGCGGAACTATTGCCGCGTTGAGGAACGGATTCGCATCATCCGAAGGTCCCGGGAAGATCGCATTCGCAAGTATAAACGTCACGTCCGTGTAGTCATCAAGCAGCGTGTACTGATAGCCCACCGACCACTCGGGATTGCTGCTCATTCCCTCGTACTGCCCAAGCGAGTTCTTTACGTTCTCTCTAATCCTTCCCGTCGGAAGCGCATACACCGCCACCAGCGCCAAATATCCCAGCACCGTTCCGACAAGAAGCGTTAATATTGTTCGTTTTATAAGTGTTTTTGCCATATATTCAGAATTCTCCGTTACTGTATAAGAATCACACAAACCAGACAGGAAGCTGCCATATATTGTCTCTTAGCTTGCCCGGTGCAGGACATGAACATATAACCGCGCCCATTCCGCGTTTCTTCTCTTCTACCTTATCAAGGATCGTAAATGCGCTTGTCATCTCAGCATTCACCTTGCTGTTTTTCTTGATCTCGATCGGATACAATGTTCCGTTCTGCTCTATGATAAAGTCAATTTCCGACTCTTTGTTTGCCTGTTTATCCTTGCCTCTATAATAAGATACATAATACCTGTAATCAAAACCGGCATTTGAGTATGATTTCAAAATTTCTGAGATAACATAGGTCTCAAAAAATGCACCACTCATGGCTCCGTTAGCAAGTGTCTCAGGAGTGAGCCATCTGGTTAGATATGCAGCAAGTCCTGTGTCTCTGAAATAAAGTTTTGCCGTCTTAATGGTTCTTTTAAGTGCGGAAGCTTTGTAAGGCTCAAGAATGTATATTATTCCGGAAACCTCGAGGATTGAAATCCACTTCTTGATCGTGTCAGCATCTTTTCCCACTTCATCTGCGATATTGGAATAATTAAGAATCTCTCCGGTTCTGGAAGCGCATGCGATCATGAACCTTCTGAAAGAATCAAGATCCTGAACTGCCGACAACTCCCTTACATCTCGCTCCAAATAAGTCTTCACGTAACTAGCAAAAAACATCTGCCAGTCCATCTCCGGATTCTGAAGTTCCGGATATCCTCCTCTGTGAATCCTATCCCAAATATTGAAAACCGCTTTAGCCGTCTTGTTTCTGGTCTTCACATATTCTTCGGTAGGGATAAAAGGCTCAGCAAAAGAGTCTTTCTCTATCTCTCGTAGTGACAGCGGAGCAAGCTCGATTATGGAAACTCTTCCCGACAAAGAATCGGAAACGAGGTCCATAAGCTTAAACGGCTGCGAGCCCGATAAAACATACTTGCCTCTTTCATCATCCTTGTCGCACTCCATCTTGAGGTACCTGAAAAGATTCGGAACTCTTTGAACCTCATCCATGAAAATAGGCGGCTCATTGAGTGCCAAGAAGGTATTGGGATCGTCATTGGCCTGATCTTCCAGGAACTGATCATCAAAAGTCAGCATCTTTCTATCTGGAAAAACATTCTTGATCAGCGTAGATTTTCCCGTCTGCCTTGCCCCTGTCACCAAAATCGCTTTATATAGTTTTTCTGCTTTAAGAAGTATATTCTCTGCATGTCTGTGTATATATTCCATGATTACGCCCTCTAAAACAAAATATGACTAATTCCGATTCGGATTCGGAATTAGTCATATTATAACATTTTGATCAGTATTTTTCAATGTTATAAGTTTAACTCCATAGGTCGAAATTCCAAGTGCAGCCAAAGTAGTAAAGTATTTCACGTTGTTTTGCGCCGCAGCTACCATGCCAATACTTTCAGCTTTAAGTACTCTTGCAATATACATCGATATTACAAGAGGAAAGAGGATATTCATAAGCTTATAAAGTGTATTATATATAGAATTTTTTACCAAAGATTTTTTATTATCCACTTATCGCACCTTACTACTGCCAGAAAAACAGATATGGTACCGTTCCTGTCATTCTAGCATTTAGCTTCAGATTTGAATTCATCATTATAAACGCTACTGCAGTAATACCATAAATAAAAATAATAATAATACGTCTTATAAATGGATTGTAGATTTTCTTTAACACCCTTCCCAAAAGCACATATTCAAACGGCATAAAGTACTGAGTGAATCTGGAAAAAACAGGCAACGAAAACGCCAAAATTTTTGCCATGACTACAATCAAAATCGAATACATTAAGAAATCATTTGAATAATTTCCGCAAAAAGATACCTTTCTAAAATATCGCTTCTCCCAATTTCCCGGTTTGATTGTCACCACAATCCTCCATCCCATTAACAATACTCCCGCAAAAACGAAAGTCATCAGATACGGAACAAACGAATATATACCAGACATTGTATATTTTGATTCTTTTAATAATTGTGATGAAAAATACGCATACTGTTTAGCATAAATACTGCTACTTTCGAGAATAATTCCAATCTGCTCCATTACCCAATCAAAGATTCCGTCTGAAAAGAATAGAAGTCCGCCCATAACAGTTGAAACAACAAAGATAGTTTTATTGAATTTGATATTTCTCATGATCAAAAAAACCACCCCAACTACCGCAGAATAATGCATGCTCATAGCAAGGAGTAATAAAACTATAAAAGACAGATATCTTACTAACATTGGAAGCTTGGAATAAAGTATCTCCGTTGCTATAAGCAGAAAACATACTGCCAGAATCTGCCTAAGTATTACCATACTTTGAAACCAATGATTCATCGTGACAAACAAAAAGATAGAAAGCGGAAGATCATCACAATTCTTATACATAAAAACCACAAACACTCCGATAACAAAAAGGGAGTGTACTGCTATCATAATCTGCGGATTATCCGTTATAATTCCGACTAGTTTATAAAATGTCAGAAAGCCGGGTTCGTACCTGGTTTTGACTCCGAAAATGTATTTCCACGGCAAGTGATGATACTTTATAAAATTACCATAGTACTGAAAATGCAGATCATTACCAACGGTATATTTTCGAAGCGCCTGTATCCCACCAAGCAAAATAAAAGAAAAGATAGCATACCACCTTTTTCTTTCTTGTGACATCCATGGTTTTAATATGAAACTGAACAACATGATCAGAGCTAATGTCAATATGTATATTTGCATGTTACTCCCGCTATTTCCTTTTATTCAACCATTCAACAAAATCAAACTGATCTATATTTCTTGCAATAGATATTTTGTTTTTGAAATGCGTCATCACAGGGACAAATTCTTCATCTTCATGTCCTTTGATACAAAAAGATGATCTTAGTTCTTCGTATGGAACGTGCGTAAATAAAACTTTATTTGCAAAAGGAAGTTCATCATATTCCTTCATAACCTCATATGAACAATCATTTCTGTCATTCATAACAAAAAAAAGATTGTTGAAATCAATTCTTTTCTTTCTGACATTCCATTTTTCTTGCGCTTCTTCTACAGATTTGTAATGAACCAAATGTAATCTGATTCCACCTTCTCCAAGTTCAGCAACAGGATACGGAGCATCATCTTCTACTTCAATCATAGGGCGATCGATCCAGTACGAAATATCTCTACAAAATGTAATAAAATCTCCGGCGTTAAAAAACATATTGATAGTAGGTGATTTAAATTCCATCCCCAACTCTTTGTATACCATTCCGCCGGTACAATCTGACGAAATAATAGTAACATTACGATTATTCAGTCTTTGTCGTTTCCCGGACAGAATAATTCTATCTCGCAAATATAATCTTAATTGCTTATAAATGTCTTTAATTATCATAACCGAATAACCTTACCCATTCTATTCAACAAGAATGCTATCCATTACTTCTATATAGTGTTCTGCAAATGCTTTTTCATTAAAAGACTTATTATACAGTTTAAGATTTTTTTCAGAGATTCTTTTTAGCGAATCCTTTGGTATAGACATCAACTTCTCAATTATCTCAACACATTCCGCATCATCTTCAAACAGCCTCACTCCTTCTTCATTAACAAAAGTCTTGTTTCCTCCTGTCTTTGAAGCAACGACTACTTTTCCCAATGATAAAGCCTCCAAAAGAACAATATCAAAATATGTCTCCTTGTTCGGCAAGACAAAAATATCAGACGCATTTATCAGATCCTGCGGATAATCCGTCCATCCTATTTCTATCCATCTATCATTCTTAAGTCCTTTAATGGGGCTTTCCAGTCCTCCAATCAAAAAGTATACATCTTTATATCTATTAAGAATAATCTCCCCTATACGCAATAAACGATCATATCCTTTAGCTTCGTTATGCCTACCGACAAATCCAATAACAAACGCACCTTCCGGTATGTTATATTCATCCCTGATTCTTTGCCTTGAGGATCTTACCTCTCTTTTTTGTACCCCTGTAAAGAGATATCTATAATACTGATTCTTCTCCCTCTTAATATCCTTATAATCAGACCACGCTTTTAAATAATACTCATCTGCATATTCACAAGGCAGCACAATATAGTCTGCACGCAAAAAAGCATATTTATCCGATTTCATCAGTGTTTTCTCGATAGAACGATCTATTAACTTCATAATACCCATCTTCCCAACTAATTCTTGATATAACGGTTCCGGGGAATGGGGCGTAAGAACAACTTTACCTTTATATTTACCAATGTGATCACGCATACTATAAAGATCCATAGTTGTATGAAAATGAACAGCACCATAGCTATCCAAATCTATTGAAAAGTTTTTTTTGCTTGCAATATCATTCTTTGTCTTGAAGTAATGCTTGATTGCATTGTAGGTTTTCGAATTTATCAGTTTTTTTACTACATGATTTTTCTTAAGCTTTTCTTTTCTACTTCTTTCCGTATTTTCTTTCGGAAGAAAATCTATCTGCAAGTCAGATGATTTAACCTGATCAATCCCTTCTTTCAAATTAAAGAGGTAACCGGCAGGTCCTCCAATAGGTTTAAGATAATCACTTGGTTTAAATATTAATACTTTTTTCATCTTGATTACCACATTCAAATAAACTGATCAAAGATTTTTCTAACTTTTCGACAGCCTGGTCTATGCGACAATTATGTTTGGCAAACTCTTTGCCGGCCATAGCGATATCATTTAGTAATTTGCTATCTGCACACAGTTTATCCATAGTCCTACTAAAACTCTTATTATTTACCGTAATGCCTCCCGGCAATTCTCTCGCGTTTCCTACGTCTAAACTGATGAATGGTGTCCCAAGCGCCATCGCCTCAATTAATGATATCGAATATGCTTCCCATCTACTTCCGCAAAGATAAAGAGTAGCATTTTTTATCAAATTCGGAATGTATTTTCTTTCAATTCCATAAAGAAATTGAACCTCTCTCTCTCCGTACTTCTTATCAAGTTTCCTTTTTAAGCGCTTTAACCTTTCAACATATTTATTTGTTGATGATCCACAAAAGCACATTGCATAATCTCTGCCGGCCTCGGATTTATAATATTCAGAAAGAATATAAAGCTGATTTTTGACATGATTATAATTAGCAACACTTATAAAATACTTTCCAGAGATATATGGTTCTTTTCCGGCTTTATCATCAAAAAAAACATCTTCTGCAGCATTACCTATAATAACGTTCTTTCCACAATAGTACCTTTCAAGATATTGCACGTCTTTATTATATTTAGTAAGGCTGATTATCATATCAAATGTATTGATATGACGCGGGACAAAATATTTATAATATTTATTCCAAGTAAAATAATTTACTGTATTTCCAAGTGTATGAAACAGATCACCTTTCCACTTTATCGAAGTCAGATATAACCCCTCGAAATCATGTGTATGAAGAACTATCTTTGCTTTTTTATTCTCTAGCACATCAAACAAACAATCCGCCGTAGGGGTTTGAAGCGATACCACAATGATCACATCACTGTTGTCTTCCGCTACCATGTTTTTAAATCTATCAATCTCACCTACAGGCTTTTTAAAACGATTATAACGAATACTAAAAGATTCTATACTCACTCCATTATATGAATTAGGCTTAGTTTCTTTTCGTATCGCAGTATATACTTTTACAGAATGTCCCTTCTTAACTAAGCCTTCTGCAAGATATTGCGTTACAACCGAAATACCGTTTTTTGCCAGATAATCATTAAATACAATAAATAAAACTTTCACTTTGTCCCCTCAAAACTATACTGTTAGCTTCTTCATAAAAAAAATAAAATAAAGATTCTTTAAGACTTTCCCTCTACATACTTTATTAACAAGTGCCGAATATGCAATCACAAAACAACTGAGTAACCCTTTTTTCTTTTTGGCTGCTTCGAATCGGGTATATTGATCACAAAACTTAGAATCTCCACACAATCTATTAAGATAATCCAGGTAGTCAGATTCAGAAAAACAATTACCTTTCCTGTTAATATCAATACAATATCTTGCACTAATGCCCTGAATCATAGATTTACTGCTCGTTGTATTTCCTTGAGATATTCTGTAAAACAAAAGTGGTTCCAAAATATAATGAAATATAGCTCCACTTTCTTTCATTCTTATCCAAAGATCTAAATCTTGACCTGCTAAATAATTGTTATATCCCCCAACTTTATCAAATGCCTCTTTTCTAAACATAACAGATGGATGAATCATAACCGTACCATATCTTATGCTTTTCATAAGCATCTGATCATTCTTTGGAACAGAATTCTTTGTGCTTATTACCTCTCCCTTCTCATTAATTCTTTTGACCGCAGAACAAACAAGATCAATATCGGGATGAGCAATCAAATAATCATACTGAATCCTTATTCTATCTATTTCACATATATCATCAGCATCCATTCTGGCTATATATTCCCCGGATGAATAAGCTATTGCTTTATTCAATGACTTCGCCAACCCGATATTACTGTCATTTCTTAATACACATATTCGATTATCTATACTCTCGTACTCTCTTAAGATATCCAAAAGCTCTGTGTTTTGAGGATTATCAATTACAACTATAATTTCTATATCAGGGAAAGTCTGATTCACAAGTGAATCCATTGCTTCTCTGACATATTCTTCATTTTCATTATATGTACTCATCACCACAGATACTTGTTTCATATACAAATCATCCCTTTAACTGACCATTCTCTTATTTGATCAAATACTTTAATGGTTTAATATACGCATGAATAAACCCGGTAAACTCAATACGAATTGGCTTTGGCAAACACATCACCATATTCCTTGCTATTTTCTTTTTTACGCTTCTATTATCCTTTGAAAGATTTAGCTCACGCCACGGAGATTTTTCTTTATAAGCATTCCATTTTCCCGAAAAAGGATGATTGCAATCGATTACCCATGGTCTATTATCCAAGTATGTTGAGGTAAAATGCACAATGCGTGGATCATTTAATGCTTCCTGCCTTTGAGATTCAGTATATGTAAAATATGACTTTCTATATTTCTTAAGCTCCTTCTCTGTGAAATATACTGTCAGGGACGTTATATTATACTTGGGTTCCAATCTGATTATATTTTTTGAAAGGACACCATTGAGCACAGATTCATCAGCATATTCCAATTTACCGTTATACTTTTGTACAAAAACCGTAGCCTTTTGATCAATATCAAGCGACCTCCACTTAACCATGTCGATCAAAAACATCCCCGCATTATAATAATTATCCTCTTTACTTAGTCCAATCGCCTTCTTATGAAGACTCCCCATTGCTTCGCAAACTCCGGCCCCAACAAAATCCCCCTCTAGTTTAACATTCCATAACTCTTTCAGATTTCCTAAAATCAGTGTGTCACAATCAATATAAAGCAGCCTGTCTATATCCGGATAATCCTTAAATACTTCCTGTAGAAAAACCCTGGAAAAAACATTTTCAATCCACCAATGCAATTCAATCCTTTCGCCTAAAAAGGGTTTTAAATTAGGCTTGGGAATGAATATAATCTCCCTACCATACTCATTTACAATTTGTACTAATTTTGATTTATTATAATCATCAACACCATCTTCTATAATATAAAAAGTTATATTATCCGCATCTTGGTTATTATCCATTAGAGACAATATACTTATCCCTGCGATATAAGCATAATTATTATCACAAAGATACATCACCTTCATTCAGCTTCCTCCAACACCTAATAATGCGCTAATTAACACCATTAATTATACCCCACATATTGTACTTTTGTCATAGCTAAAGGCGCAGATTTTGTGCCAATCTGCGCCTTGCCATTCATTATCATGTTTTCATAAGATCCGGTTAATCAAGAAGCACCGCGACGGCATCAAAAGAATCACCGGCCTCAAATTCCAGCATGAGCTTTGATGCGGCGATAGTTATCTTATGGTCGCCGGTCTCGTATTTATCCGCGATCTCATATTTGTTTTCAAGAGGAAGCTCTATCTTTTGCAATCCCTCGTGTTTAAATGAGTGCACGATGACAAGCGCCTTTCCGTTTTGTCCGTAGCGCACGCTCGCCTGATAGTCCTTCAGATTCCTGTTGGAATTCTGGAACGGTCCGAATCTATGCGTGAATCCGTCAGCGATAATGGGAGAAGCCTTTTTGTAGAAACCAACTCCGCGTAGCGCAAGCTCCCACTGTTCTTTATCAAGGTCAAAAACATCTCCCGAAATGCACAGTACGCCGTACATTCCCGCGCACACGGAATACGCTATCCTTTTAAGCTCATCGTCCTTTCTAAGAACCGCCCATATCTGGCTCTTTTGCGCAAGTACAAGCTTCTGAAGATCCGCAGCTATTACCGGAATCTCTTTTTCTTCATGCGCATCGGAAAAAGACAGATAATCCGCCGTTTCCATAAATGCGGGCACAAGCCTGTGACCGCCTGAAGAGCAGACTTCTATCGCGATATCGGGCACACTTTCTCTTATCTTTTTATAAAAATCCAAAGTCGCAAGAGCGCATGCTCTAAGGCCCTCGCCATAGCTCTCCGCGCCGTCGCATCCGATTCCGATCGTATCGTTGTAATCTATCTTGATGTATTTAAAGTTGTTGTCATTAAGGAAATCGACGACCTTGCCCGTAAGATATGATATAACCCATGAGCTTCTCATATCCCAGAATCTGCGCGTCCCGGACACGATAACCTTTCCGTCTCTTGTAAGAAGATGTGCACTGTCATCCGCCATATCGGAATCCTTGCCCACAACCTCAAGCTCAAACCAGATGCCCGCCTTCATGCCGGCAGCCGTTATCATGTCGACAGCTTTTTTTATTCCATGGGGAAAAAGATCCTTCGCAACATTCCAGTCTCCCATGTTATCCTGCCATCCTTTTACGGAATCGGCGTACCAGCCCGCATCTATAACAAAGTATTCGAAATCCTTTCCCTTTATCACATCCAAAAGCTTTCCGATAACTTCCTCGCCGGGCTCTCCCCATGTGGTGCAATACTCGTTAAATATTGCCGGAAGCTCATAAACTCTCTGCCCCGAAAGAAGCTTATTCCTCTGAATATCTAAAAGCCTGTCACATGCAGAATCAAAGTCGCTCCTTGCCGCAGTCACATATGCTTCGGGCGATACAAAGCTCTCTCCCGCTCTCAATGTCTTTCTCCAGTGCCCGAATTCAAAGTCCGCAATTCCCGCGCTTATGCTAAGTCCCTTATCAATCCTGACAGCTTCTATCTGCCACGACGCCGGCGTAGCAAGAGACAGCGCCCATATAACCCGCGACTTCTTATCTTCAACCGCTGCAAACGGGAAGTATCCGCGCACGGGCATAGATCCGATTGCACCGAACTTCTCGCATCTTACTCCGAAATTTGCCCATGAAGGTTCCAGCAAAAGATCTTCGACAGTCCTCTCTTCATGCCTGCCCTCTTCACTCCAGCGGCTTCTGAATCTGTGAAGTGTCAGCCGCTCTCGTCCCTCATCTTCCGTGTATGGCGTAAGCGCGCTTATATTCACAGAAGAAAGAGCTTCTATCGTGATCTCTTTTTCCGAATTATTTATAACTTCCGTAAAAACGCGTACACTACGACAGGCATGCGGTGCGATCACCACATGCCTTGCCTTGATTCCGTTACTGTTTTCAATTATCGTTTCAATTGTTTTTCCTTCACTCGTCTCTTTTACATCCTGAGATACGAACTTCATCGACATTGTTAGGGCGCTGTTATGCCTTGTTTCTCCCGCCGCAAAACCAATCGATGTCGCATCGCCCGTGCAGGAAATCTGCACAAGCGAATCAGGTTTTATCTTGTACAAAAAGAGCTCGCCTCCGACCGCAGGCACTATCGTAAACGAAACCTGCCCGGAATCGTCGATCATATAGATCGCATCCATATCATTAAGTGGTTTTCTTGTTATCATCTTTTTAAAGCTTTCCGCCCGATGTGGCGATTCCCTCAATAAACTGTTTCTGGAAGAAAATGTAAATTACGATCATCGGAACGCAGGAAATAAGCGCCGCCATCATAAGCTCCGGATATTTCTGCGAATACTGACCGTTCATCTTGGCAAGCGCGCTTGCAAGCGTTGTCGCCCTGTTATCGGGACAAACGATCATTGACCACATAAGATCCTTATACGCAAACACCGCCGTGAATATACCAAGCGCAACCATCGCAGACTTGGTAAGCGGAGCCATTATGTAAAAGAATGTCCTTGGAATATTACATCCGTCGAGTCTCGCCGCTTCTTCAAGGTCTCTTGGAAGCTGCATGTATGCCTGACGCAAAAGAAATGTTCCAAACGCGGACACGATACCCGGAAATACAAGTCCCCAGATAGTATTTGTAAGATGAAGCTTACTTACCATAACGTACTGCGGAATTATGAATATCTGCACAGGAATCATCATCTGGAAAAGAACCAGCGCAAACATAATATTTTTCCCCTTAAAATTCAGCCTTGCAAACGCATATCCGCTGAGGGTTGCCGTCAAAACCGCACAGAGAATTCTAAGTGCCATCATTCCAAGCGTATTGGCATAGAGTCTCACAAAGTCCATTGCCTTTATTACGTTTCCGAAGTTCTGAGTCTGCCACACGCTCGGCACAATAACGAAAGGATCAAGCTGCATCGTCTCCGCGGTTGTCTTAAACGCAGTTAAGAACATCCACAAAAACGGCACAAGCATCGTAAACGAGACGGCTATAAGTATGAAATACATAACTATCGTAGATATTTTCTTTTTCATGGTCGTCTCCTCCTTAATCGTAATGAACCCATTTCTTTTGTCCGATCAGCTGAACGACCGTAAATACCATGATCACAGCAAGGAGAACCACTACAACAGTTGCTCCGTAGCCGTTTTTACTCTTTTCAAAAGAGTATTTGTAGAACAGGAACACCAGTGACTGAGTCTTTTTCCAAGCGGGATTGTTAAGATCGATGAGCATGTAGATAAGGTCAAATACCTGCATCGCCGCAATTATTCTTGTTACCAGGACAAAAAATATTGTGGGAGAGATAAGCGGTATTGTGATGTTTATAAGCTGCTGCCATCCGTTTGCTCCATCGAGTGATGCTGCCTCGTAATAGTCTCTCGGCACTTCCTGAAGGCCTGCCAAAAACAGGACCATGTTGTAACCGATAACAGACCATATACCTATCACAGCTATTGAATAGATCGCAATGTTGGGATCCGAGATCCAATTAACCTTTATATGAAACGTGTTGTTTATCAGTCCGAAATTCGAGTTGTACAACCATTTCCATACCATAGCGATAGCGGCAGGCGCCACAACCATAGGAAGGAAAAAGATTGTTCTGAAAACGTCACGTCCTTTTATCTTTTTATTGAGCATGACGGCAAGTAAGAGTGCGATAACGATAGAAAAAGGAACTTCAACTACCGCATACTTAAGTGTATTCAATAAAGCCTGCCATACTTCGGTATCTCCAAATACTTTTTTATAATTATCAAGACCTACAAATACATTGCCTTTTCCGAAATCTCCGGTCTTATAAAAGCTCTGTCTGATCGTATCTATCATAGGATAGATGTTTAACACGATAAGTCCGAGCATCGTAGGTAGGATAAAGAGCCATCCCCATATAAATTCACTTTTTTGTCTTGAAGAGATTTTTTTCTTTTCCCGAGTTTTCACAAGATTCTCCTCTCGATCCGAATTCAAAATATTTGAAAGATGCACCCGGGGCTATCCCGAGTGCACCCTTCTTTTTTGGTACTTATATATTACTCTTCAGCAAGAGCAGCATTCATCTCTGCTGCGATATCCTTGCAGACTTCGTCTACAGGCTTTTCACCTGTCCATGCATCCTGAAGCTTTTCGATCATCATGTCTTCCCAAACTGTGGTATCTCTTGAATAAGGTCTGAATACGAGCTTGGAATCAAGCATCTTCATGTGTCCGTTAAGGTCAAATGCCTTAACACTGTTAACCCATGCATCTGATGTTCCGATGTAAGCTGACATTGTTACACCAAGCTCAGCCTGCTTAAGCTGTGCTTCTTTTGATCCGAGGTACTCGATAAGTGACCATGCTGCGTCGATGTTCTTGCCGTTTGCAGCTGCTGCCCATCCAAGTCCGTTGTAGATAGAAACTCTGTCTTCGGGTGACTTTGTGTAAGGAAGAACCGCAACGTCGCAATTTGCTGCTGCGTACTCGTTATCACGATAACCTGCAAGCATCCAAGAGCCGTTGATGGACATTGCTGTCTTACCTGTGCAAAGAAGCTCGTTGGGAGCTGTCTCGGATACAGTTGCAAGATCGGGGCATGAACCCTCAGCGATCATATCGGTAAAGAGCTTAACTGCCTTGATGCTGTTGGGATCGTCCATTCCCGATGTCTTCTTATCATCACTGATAACGTAACCGCCCATTGAATAGATAGTGTTGTAATATCCTTCCTGGTTATTGCCGGGAGCAATAGCATATCCCCAGTGGTCATCGTTTGTAAGCTTCTTTGCTGCTGCAGCGAAGTCATCCCATGTCCATGTGTCATCGGGATAAGCTACGCCCATCTCATCAAAGATAGTCTTGTTGTACCACAGAGCGATAGTATCGATATCCTTAGGTACTGCATACTGCTTGCCGTTTGACTGATAGAGATTAACGATTCCCTCGTAGTAATTCTTCATATCAATCTTATCACTTGCTGCGATCTTGTCCGTAAGATCAAGCAAAAGATCGTTCTCCATGTACTTCTGAGCAACATTAGAATGCATCCAGAACACATCGGGAAGTTCTCCGCCTGTAGCTCCTGCTTCGAGAAGTGTCCAGTAGTTATTCCAGTCAACTACCTGAATGGTAGCCTTGACACCTGACTGTGCGCTCCACTCATCAATAATCTTCTGAAGACCTTCTCTTTGACCTTCGTCCCAGATAGTTACGGAAAGTTCGCCTTCAACACTGTTTCCGATTGACTGCGGTGCATCCGCTTCCGGTGCTGCAGCTTCCTGCGCTGCTTCCGGTGCCGCTTCCTGACCGGGAGCAGACTGAGAGCCGCATCCGATCATCGATAATACAGTAACAGCACTAAGTAAAATGGCAATTACCTTCTTTTTCATGAATCTTCCTCCTTTTTCATACCTTCTCTTTACTGTTTTTTAACCCTGAACCGAATACAATTTCATGAAAAAAATATACTTTTTAGATGTCATTATGTTGTGTAATTATTTAGCTTCGATAACTTCCACATATGAGACGAAGTCCTGTCCCGTAGTAAGGAAGTTTGAATTGAGCTTATTTAAAGTAACTCCCATGTTCATAAGCTCATCGCCGTGATATTCCTCTCCTCTGAGCACATATACAAGATCCTTATCAAGACCCGCAAGCTTAAGGAATCCCGGCAATTGATTTACATTTGCCCTCATGCAATAAAATCCAAGTATTGCTTTCTTTTTATCCTTCGAAACAACCATCCACGCCGCCTGATCTTTTTCAAACGGAGATCTCAATCTGTAAAAAGTACCGAATTGCAAAAGCTCTCTGTTTTCCTTCATAAAGCTTATCTGCTTCTTGACTGTCTCAAATTCATCATCGGTGATGTGATTAAGATCAAGCTCGTAGCCGAAGGTTCCGAAATATGCCACGTTTGCACGTGTATCTATCGATGCGCTGCGTCCCGTCTGCTGGTTCGGAACTGCCGATACATGCGCTCCTATCGAAGAAATCGGATATCCAAAAGAACTACCGTACTGTATCCTTATTCTGTCGATGGCGTCGGTGTTATCGGAGCACCAAGCCTGAGGCGCATAATAAAGCATGCCCGCATCAAATCTGTTTCCGCCCGATGAACATGATTCAAATAAAATCTCAGGGAAATCGTTTCTAAGTCTCTCATATAAACTATAAACACCCATTATATATTTGTGATATACCATTCCCTGCTCATCTGCGGGTAAATCCGCATTATAGACCTCTGTCAGAGATCTGTTCATATCCCATTTAATATAGCTTATAGGCCCACTACCCATGACCTTCTTAAGCATGCCGTAGATATAGTCGACAACTTCATCCTTGGAATAATCAAGCACATATTGATGTCTTCCAAGCGATGATTTCCTTCCGGGAGTGCCAAGCACCCATTCGGGATGTCTTCTGTAAAGATTACTGTCGGGATTGACCATCTCAGGCTCGATCCAGAAGCCGAACTTCATTCCCAGTGCACTTATCTTATTTGCAAGCCCCGCCATTCCCTGAGGAAGCTTCTTGGGATTTTCAATCCAGTCTCCAAGTCCCGCATAGTCATCATTTCTTTCACCAAACCATCCGTCATCAAGAACAAACATCTCGACTCCGGCCTGACTTGCCTTCTCAGCGATCTCGAGAATTCTCTTTTCATCAAAATCCATGAAGGTCGCTTCCCAGTTGTTGATAAGGATAGGTCTGGGCGTATTCTTCCATTTGCCTCTCACAAGATTATTGTTATAAAGCTCGTGGTAAGTTTGGCTCAGATCATTAAGACCTTCACTCGTCCTTGCTATAACAACCTCGGGAGTTTCAAATTCCTCGCCTTCTTTTAATACCCAAGTAAATCTGTCGGGATTGATACCCATAAGTAGTCTCAAGCGTCCGAATGTATTGCCTTCTGCCTTCGCAAGGAAGTTTCCGCTGTATACAAATGACATTCCGATCGCTTCACCTTCGAAGTCATCTGTATTAGGTCTTTTTATGATAACGAAAGGATTCTGATTGGCGCTTGATACGCCGCGCTTACTTTCTATCGATATCGATCCTTCCGAGATCTTCTTGGTCACAGGGATTCTTTCTCTCGCCCATGCCCCCGAAAACTGCATCCATTCATAGTCCTGATCCGGAAGATCTATACAAGCACTGAGTGCTCTCGTTATTTTTTTTACGTCCGATCCGATGTTCTTAAACACTGCATGCCTTGCTATCACCGGATAATTCTCAAATATTGTGTATGAAAGAGTCATCGCCATCTTGGCAACTTCATCCTCAAGATATACCTCAAGGGTCATAGCCTCGTCCTGCCCTGCGTATGTTGCGGGAAGGCCCTTAAGCGGTGTCTTTCCTTTTATTATCTTATGATCTTTATAGACAAAAGAGCTGACTCTCGATCCGTTCTCCTGCTCAATCTCGAAAGCCTGTGTTCCGAAATCCGTAAGCCCGAAAGAAGGATATTCCTGACGGTTAAGTTCCATGGAATAGGACTCGGTGTCCGGATCCATCGCTACATTTGCAAGTCCGAAACGGTTTACAACGTATGACATATCCTCCTTATCATGTATGCGATTTCCGAAGTATATGCTTCCCAGATCTCCTAAAGGAGTAACTCCCATGATGTAGCTGATCTTGTCGTTATACAAATGATATTGTCGTGATTTGTTATGCCATATTATGTCCATTCGTAAAACCTTTCCTTAAGCATTAAGTGTTAACGTTTAAATCTATCAATTATAATCGGTTCAGGGTGACTTAAGTATATCTGATGAGATTTCTTTTCAAAATGGCATTCTTTGATTTTGGGATGTCAAAATGTGACTTGCTTTTTGGAAAATGATATTATATATATTACTAAAAGAGGAGGAATGCTTATGGCGGGCAGACTTGACGGATGTGATTTTTGTAAGTTCGTAAACTACGAGGATTCTGACGATTTCTACATGTACGAAGTAGGTAGAAACAAGTGCGATCCTCTCTATTCTTATGAGCATTTTGTAAGAAACAGGATCATTCTGCATTTTATCATAAAGGGAAAAGGGATACTTAGTGTAAACGATTGTCAGTACGATATTCATGAGCATCAGATATTTCTTATTCCGGACAACACCAGGTCTTTTTACCAAGCAGACAAGGACGATCCTTGGGAATATATCTGGATCCATATCGGCGGCCCCAAGATTCCTCAGATATTAAAAGCAGCGGGACTGACTCCCGATAATCCGGTATATACGCCTCTTGATCACTCCAAGCAAATCGAAGACCTCGCCATGGACATTTTAAAGCACTATAAAAGGCAGTATTACTGCGTAGGCAATCTTTATAAGATATGCGATTACATGATCGAGAACTCCTCTGCCAAGCAGGAAAAAGAAAAGAACAATACCCTTTTGTATGTAAAAAATGTTATAAATTATATCCAGCTCAAGTACTCAGAGCCAATTAAGATCGACACCATTGCCATGTCCCTCGGACTTAACAGAAGCTATCTCACTCGTCTTTTTAAAGAAGCTACAGGTTACTCGCTTCAAGAATATCTTCTTACGTACAGAATGAAGATGGCCGTCAAATTCCTTGAGGACGCCACTATCAATATCAATGAGATCGCTATGAGAGTCGGCTACGGTGATACATTCACCTTCTCCAAAGCTTTTAAAAGACACTTCGGTAGCGCCCCCACAGAATATCGTAAAACACTGCTAAAAGACAGCATTGCTTCATTGGCAAAGCTGAAAGAATCATAAACAAAGGCGACTGCATTCACTGCAGCCGCCTTATTTTTTAATTTTCTTCTTTTGATCTTTTGTAGATCATGTACGAGTAAACCGACGGGATAAGAAACATCAACATAAAAGTCGTAAACAGCACATACATTCCCCATTTAAAGAAACTGCTTATCATAATTACGATCCCGCCTATAACCCAGACGAATCCGCCCAGCCTGTGCGTCTTATTCCAGTTATCTTCACTTTCAAGCGTCCAGGGAAGCTTTATTCCCATCATATAACTCTGCTTTGTTTTCGGTAAGTAATTACCGATGAAAACAAACAACAATCCCACAAATAACGGTGTGATCACCTGAATATAAGTATCCACTTCAAATCCGGATGCTAGAGTTGCACTTGAACACAGGATCGAAACTAACGGTATGGTCCAGAATACAACTGTTTTAAGCTTGTCATTCATGTTCTCGTACTTCGGATCAAGTCTCATCAAAAGGGGGAGCAATACATTCACAAGCAGTAAAACTGCAGGGAAAACAATGGCCCCCACAAATTTACTTGAATATCCGTTTGGCGTTCCCGAAAAATCCCAGTGCGTAGTAATCTGATCCGGCAAGCTCGGATACAGTATTATTCCGACGATTATGGGGATAAGACACACAATCGATGTAATTATCAAAGTCTTTTTATTATCCTTCATTGGTCTCACTATCTCCTTTCAGATCGCATATCCACATCATGACTTCTTCCAACACGGAAGCATTAAGACTGTAATATATAAAGTTCTTCTGCTTACTTTCCGTTATCAGTCCCGCCTTCTTAAGCTGCGACAAATGATGTGATATCGTCGCTCCGGTCATATCAAAATGTTCACCGATCTCCCCTGCGGATAATGTATTATCCTTTAGCAGGTTCAATATAGTTCGCCTTGTAGGATCGGACAATGCTTTCATTGTTTCGTTAAAGCCCATCCTATGCACCTCCAATGTATTTAGATGTTTATCTAAATAAAATATACCCCTCGGCGCATTAGGTGTCAAGGGGTATTTAGAAATTTATCTAAATAATATTTTACTGTCTTTTTTTATAGAGATAATACTCTTCTTCGTGATCGGTTTCCTTGTACTCATAGACATTTACAAGGTCATAATTAAGGCCAATGAATTCCGGCTCGAAATCTGTCGCAAGGACAAAGTCCGTTCTTCCTTCTTTTATGTACTTCTTCTGTTCTTCAAACATCTTCTCAAGACCGATACCGTTGGTCTGGAAATACTCACACGTCGGCTTGATACCCGTTACAGTATATAATCCCGGGTCGATTGAATTTACTTCCAAAAGAGTGTCCGTCTCCGACAGCTCTTTTGCCGCCGCTAAAAGCCACATATCGTCTGCGGAATACTTTCTATACTCAGCATTCATCGTATTATTTGCAGCAAAGACAGTACTTATGACCATTACTAAAGCCGCAACAGCAGCATAGATATGACCTGAAACTGTCTTATCACGCTTTTGCAGCGCGGAATTTATGAGCTTTCCAAGATATGCAACTCCCGGAACCGCCAAAACCATAAGCGGTATTGAGTAGTATGCAAGCTTGTTTCCGCCAATAAAGATCACAAAGTAAGTACATGCGAAAATGAAAAGCAGCGCGATCCTTCTAAGTATGCCCTTTTCTCCAAACAAATGCAGGATAATGCCTGTGATTATCCATATGAAATAAGAAAAGCTATCTCTGATCAGCCAGTATAAGGTCTTTGTTATCTCATATATTTTCTTCAAAAAGCTGTAGTTTTCATCCGATGCCTGACTGTAGAAAAAGATATTGTTATAAACATAGCACCTATACCAATCATCCAGACTGTTTGTAAATAAGAAATAGATCAGCCATGGTATGGATGGGATCACCGCAAAAATGACAAACCTGATCGCCATTTTCACTGAAGTTCCAAATCCGCTTTTCATCCATATACAAGCAAAGGCAATGATAAACCATGCAAAGAAAAAGCCGAGCATAGTGTATTTGACCTGTGCAACGACACCTGCGCATATGCCCGATACTGCGAAGATCCGGTTACGGCTCTTTTCCTCTATCTCTTCACATAATAATTTATCCAGATAGTATAAAGAGATCATCAAAAGCGGCAGACAGAACTCCTCCGCTGCGCCGCCCCAGTAAAAACTCCATGAAGAATAAGCTGCTGCGCCGATGACCGGCACTAACACAAATGCCATATTTCTGCTGCTTTTTCTTTCTATAAGCTTTCCTGCAAAATAAAGAAAAACTGTAGCAGCTATGATCTCAAAAATAAAAACGCCAAAGAAGGATTTTTTTGAAATGAGATACGCAAACCCGTACAGCAAGTAGAGAAACGGCCCCTTCTGATCATAGAGATCTCTATAGATCACAAAGCCGTTCATCATGCCTTTTCCCATCGTAAAGTAGCTGTTGGCATCATCCCAGTTATTGCACACAAAAAGAATTGATGACCTTGTGGTAAACAACAATATGACAAATGCACAGATAAAGCTCCACGCAATAAGTGTGTATTTCTTCATCCTAAACCTCCACGTGGATGAGTGCCTCTGATGTCAGCTTGTGCAAAAACGGCATATCTACAAACGAGCAGAACAATACCGCCAAAATAAACAGAAGGACCAGCCACATAAGCCTTTTTTCTTTGTACAGCTTCTCGGGCTTTTGTACCGCTGAATCATCATCCAGTGACATTGCCAGATAATATGCATAGATCAAAAACATTACAGGGGTAACAAAAATATATTCGATCCTGTATTTGATCATGAAAACGCCAATGCAAAACGTCGAGATCAGTGCATAGAACAGCGCAGATGCCAAAAGCTTTTTTTCCGTATATATGACAAAAGATCTCCTGTACAGACCTGCAAGCTGTTTATCGCCTATCATGCGGTATTCCGCAAATCTCTTTGTCGCCATAAGGAATGCTCCGGCCATCCAATAACCAATGAGAACGCTTGAAGGCGGAACGGAATCTCCTGTAACTATGAACCATCCCATCATCAATCTAAGCATGTTATTTATTGATTCCGAAAGCACATCAACATAAGGAATGTCCTTGGTCCTAAAGGGTTTAACATTATACAAAAGTCCCATGATCAAAAGAACTAACGCTGTGATAAAGAACAGCTTATTTACTAACCATGAAAATACAAGCCCTATTATCGCAAATAAAAAGTATTCGACCATAACTAATTTAAAAGACATGTTTTCTGTAACTACAGGACGGTTCTTCTTGGTTGGATGGTACTTATCATACGGCGCATCAAGCCACTCATTTATCACATAATTGGCGCTGGCAATAAAGCAGGTTCCCAAAAAGCCTAATACAAAACCTGCCAAGCCGATCTCTTTATAAGATACGTCTGTGATCAGAACGGCTATTACCATTCCGGGAAGGATAAAGAGCTGCTTTATCCAATGATCAAGACGTGCGATTTTAAGATATTTATTCATAGCATTTTCCTCACAAACAAAAAAGGCAGAATACGAAAAAAAGAGCATAAAAAATGCTCATTTCTCGTATTCTGCCACTCATATACTTCTCTTTTCACGATCCGGGCTACTCGTTCTTAAGATAAACGACATAGTCCATATCATAAAAGCTCTACCTTACGGCTGTATAGTGTAACAAATTCATTTTTTCTAAGTTCGTATTATAACACAACTTCGGTGATCATAACAATAACCACAGGAGATTTACCACACATTGAAAAGATGTTATCTTCTGCGCTCTTTCGGATACCCTCAATGACACGGTCATCTCTGACCCCTTGGCCCAAGAATCTTGCGTACTCCTTAAGTGCCAATGCCTTTATTTTTTCCGAAAGCTCTTTTTGGATCTTTTCGCCCATAAAACCACAGCATTCTATTCGAATGTCAGATACACATCTTCCGGTTTTCTTTTCAACGCAAAGTTCAATGATAACAGCGCCGGATTCTGACAGGCTCTGTCTTTCATGGATTATCGAAGTGTCGATCCTGCTCTTCTCATATCCGTCTACAAGGATATCACTTAGCTTGATCCTATCTGTAACCTTACATGTTTCATCAGTCACTTCAACAACATCACCATTGTTGATCAGCAAGACATTTTCAGATGGTACGCCCACCTCGCATGCTATCTTTTTCGCTTCTCTTCTGGAACGGTATTCGCCGTGAGCCGGAATGACAAATTTGGGATGCAATATCTTATACAACAGCTTCAGTTCCTCAGAGCATGCATGACCGGTAGCATGTAGATCCTGGACCTGTACTATCGCACCCTTTTCCTCAAGACTATTCAAGGTACGGTTAAATACTACCTCATTACCATGGATCGCTACGGAACTGAAAAGAATGACATCATTCTTATTGATCTTGATCAGCTCATGATCTCCTGCCGCGATACCTGCTATACATTGAACAGATTCACCTGGGTTACCGGTAGTTACGATGACAAGTTCTTCTGCTGGATACTCATTCATCAGATTGATATCCAACAAAATATCATCATCAACATCTATATATCCCAATTTTCTTGCGATCGCAAAAACGCCCAGCATCAGCTCTCCTTCGAGAACAACCTTCCTTCCGTAGGCCTTACTGAGATTTATGATCTGCTGGATACGATCCATATTGGTCGCAAACGTCACAATGATAAGCCTGTTCTTGCTGTACAGATTATAGAACCTTCCAAGATGCTCGTAAACGCGCAGCTCAGAACTTGAAGTTCCTTCCTGCAACGCATTGGTACTGTCGGAAAGAACCGCAAGCACACCTTTTGATCCAAGCACCGAAAGCCTTGCTATATCTCCCGTCGTTCCAACAACCGGCGACATATCCATCTTAAAATCTCCCGTGTGAATGATCGTTCCGCAAGGAGTGTAGATTGCCAGCATTACAGAATCGGGGATACTGTGATTGGCCCTGATAAATTCTATCTTAAAGTCGCCAACTATTATCGTGTTCCCCTGCTTGACCGCCTTCGTCTTTACATCTTTTACCCCGAAATCTTTGATCCTTTTTTCTACTATACCGATCGTCAAAGGCGTTCCGTAGATAGGTGCCTTTATCTCCGATGAAATATAAGGGATCGCACCTATATGATCTTCATGACCGTGTGTCAGTATTATCCCTTTGAACTTATCAATATTTCTTTTGATGTATGTCACATCCGGTATCATTGCCGTTACTCCGGGCATATTATCCGGCGGAAAAGACATTCCGCAATCAATAACAATAATACTGTCATCAGACTCAACAAGAGTCATGTTCATACCTATTTTGTCAAACCCACCAAGAGGAATTATTTTTATCGAATCATTCATAGCAACTATCCTTATACTTTATTATGCTCACTTATCATTCATCAGTTATTTTTATATAATCTCTTATAATCTTACCATAAAAAGAGGCTGTAAACTCAGATAAACTCTAAACTTACAGCCAATCACATTACTGCCGGCGACCGGGATCGAACTTTTCGGGATTCCACAAAGCCGCAGAGAAAGGGGACTAGCCGACCTCGTCTCTTTTATGGACCACTTTGTGGACCACTTTAATACTATTTAAAAATATTTTCATCTAAAAGGAATTGCTCTATTCCAAGATAGACAATTCCGTTTTCATCCTGCCACGGCTTTAGATAATCCCTTACAACCACAATCTTGCTGAAAGAATCTGGTATACGCTTTAAAGAAGCAATCTCCTGCTCTTTTTTCTCCGAATCCGCTATGGACAATGCCGATTGTACATAGAATCTTTTTTCACCTTTATTAACAACAAAATCCACCTCAAGTTGTTTCCGAACTTTCTTTCCATCAGGATCCTTCGTATTATATTCTACCACTCCGACATCAACATTCATGCCTCTTCGTATCAGGTCATTGTACAGCACGTTTTCCATAATGTGGGTTTCCTCCAGCTGTCTGAATCCCAGCCTTGCATTCCGAAGCCCAAGATCCGTGTAATAATACTTTGCCGGAGTCCCGATATACTTCCTGCCTTTTACGTCATATCTAACTGCCTTTTTAATCAGGAATGATTCTTCAAAATAACCGATATATTTTTCAATCGTTTCAGAGCCAATGGCAATTTGCCTCTCACTCTTAAAAGTATTAGACAATTTAGTCGGATTGGTGAGGGAACCAATTCCCGATGCCAAAATGTCCAACAGAATAGACAGTACTTCCGCATCATTCTTTATTTCATGACGTTCCAAGACATCTTTAATATATGTCCTATCAAAAAGATCTTTCAGATAACGGCTCTTTTCTTCATGTTTTTCAAGCGCAGTTGCAAGAGGCATGCCTCCGTAAGTGTAATAATCCTGCCATGCACCGCGTTTGTCGTCCTCATATTCATTATAGAATTCCGCAAAAGAAAGGGGATACACCCGTATCTCATCACCTCTGTCCCTAAACTGCGTCAGGATATCGGAAGACAGCATTTTGGAATTACTTCCTGTCACATATACATCTGCGTTTTTCATTTGCATAAAGCCCAGAACCACATCAATAAATGTTATCTTGGCATCTGGATTATCTACATAGGGATTTTGTATTTCGGAAACAAACTGAATCTCATCTATTAGGATATAATACTTTTTTCCATCTTCGGTCATACGTTCCCTGACGTATTTATCAAGTTCGATCGGATTACGATACTTTGCATTCTCCAACACATCCAATGCCAAAGCAATGATATGGTCCTCTTGAACTCCTTCACTTATAAGCCAATCGCGGTACAACTGAAAAAGCAGGACAGACTTACCGCTTCTGCGAAGCCCAGTTATTATTTTTATCCGTCCATTGTCCTTCTTAGATATTATCTTGTTCAGATATTGTTCCCTAGGATACATGCGCAATCACCTCATGATTTTTTTGCGGATAACCGCACTTATTTCACATATAGCATATCCCTATCCTCCCGCATTGTCAATTTCATACATGATTTTTTTGCGGATAACCGCATTTTTTTCATGTGCCGATGTGATATATAAAAAAGCATCTTATATCCATTCCTATCTGTTTTCTTCAAGGAGCTTTAATCCCTCATCCAGGTCATACCCAAGTATTTCCTGAATCTTCTGAAAATCATACTTCTTATGCAGATTATCAAGAACGGCTGCCAATTCCTTCTTGCCATGCTTATGAATGAACATTGCCATAGCTTTCACTGCATTTGCATCACTTCCATTTGAATAAAAGCCTATCATACAGCCTGCCAGATTATCACAATCATAACACCCATCAAGGCCTTTTCCCTTACAACACGTAGCGTTGGGGCAAGTTCTGTCAGGGCAGCAGGTCGCGTAGGAACAAGTATTATAGGATGTCCTACAGCCGCCACACCATTCTTTCAAAAAGCAATGATTACAGGAAAGTCCACAGTATGCTATGGGATCTACGCCTTTCCTTGCCTTACGACATAGCTCGTTCTTAATCCGGCACATTGCTTCGACGTGCATGATCCAGTGTCTGGAGAAAGGCATCTGAATCAGTCCTTTAATATCCTTTCCGCACCAATAATCGATCAGCCAGAATGCATCTTCATCCTTACTAACTGTTCTGGTTTCGATAATCCTTTCCCTGTCATCATCAGTAATCTTCCTCTTTAGGTCTTTGTATTGCAGATCTTTAAGCAGCTCATTTGTTGAATCCATCACTGTCCTGCAATAATCATACAAAGCTCTCACATCGAGTTTTGCAGAAAACTCCGCGATTTCCTCTCCTTTCAGCTCATTGCCTGTGGTGATGATAGGACTGTTTATCCTGTGAAGCCAATCATCCGTAAAGAGGATTTGACTGTCCTGCGATATCAGTGTATGTGCCACAATATCCTCAATCCGAAATATATGCCACAGGGAATACCCAAGAGTCTTGCTGTGATACCCCTTCGCTCCTGCAAAAGGCATCAGGTAAAAGGCTTCTTTCGGGTATGTATTAACAATTGATGTTATCTGACCAAAAAGCTCTTCTCTTAGCTCAAGCAGAACTTTAATCCCTTCATCAAAGCTCCCTTTCTTTCCGATCAGAGATTGCATTTTCTTGTTTTTTTCTGACCATTCCTTATTCATATCGATTCACTCCTTCAGCAGTGCGTACATCTACACAGTACCCCTTATGAAACCATCCCACTTATATTATTAAGCCTACCATGTAACACTAAAAAAGTCCTCACCCACACAGATAATATCCCAAATTTCACTGAATCTATATGAAAACGAATCCTTTGTTTTTAATACAAAAAAGAGCTGTAAACCCAGATAATATTTAAGTTTACAGCCATTTTATTACTGCCGGCGACCGGGCTCGAACTTTTAGTGGTCTCGCAAAGCCGCATAGAAAGGAGCTTCGCCGACCCCGCCTTTCTTTTGTACCAAATTTGTACCACTTTCGTATAGCTCAAATCCTCTTGAATACTGAATAAAATGAGAATATGGTTATACCACTTTACATGAGCCCTTCATAATATGATTTTATCATTTCCTGAGATACTGGAACTTTATAGTCCTTAAGCTCAGCGTAGATCAACTCGGTCAGTTTCAATAGATTTGTCAATCTCCCTGAACCAGTGCAACAATCTTATTGCACTCTAGACTGACTTTCACTATGTAATCCAATACATTTTGCCTATCCTGCGGACTAAATATACTATTCATCTTAATCATCTACTCCTTCTTATCAAACCTATGAAATCAGCCAACTCCATCTCACCCATTTCCTGCTTATCTGCTTCAGCGTCACGCTGTCTGATAGATACAAGATGACTAGCCTTTTCTTTTTCCCCGACTATGATCATATAAGGAACCTTCTGCATTCTTGCTTCACGGATCTTAAAGCCAAGCTTTTCATCGCGATTGTCAAGCTCTGCGCGTATCCCTTCCTCATAGAATTTTGCCATGATCTCTTTTGCATAATCGTGGTATTTATCAGATACCGGCAACACTTTAGCCTGTACTGGTGAAAGCCAAACGGGGAACTTTCCTGCATAATGCTCAATCAAAATCCCCATGAAGCGGTCAATCGAGCCAAATACAACTCTGTGAAGCATGATCGGTCTATGTTTCTCGCCGTCTTCACCAATGTAATCAAGGTCAAATCGCTGAGGAAGCTGGAAATCAAGCTGTATTGTTCCGCACTGCCATGTTCTTCCAATGGAATCTTTTACGTGGAAATCAAGCTTAGGGCCATAGAAAGCGCCATCACCTTCATTGATCTTATATGGTTTTCCCACTCCTTCTACTGCCGCCTTAAGAGACTCTGTCGCCAGCTCCCAGTCCTCATCACTTCCTATTGAATTCTCCGGTCTTGTGGATAGCTCTATCTCATAAGGAAA
The DNA here is from genome assembly GCF_003625505.1 of Butyrivibrio sp. XB500-5. Lineage (NCBI taxonomy): Bacteria > Bacillati > Bacillota > Clostridia > Lachnospirales > Lachnospiraceae > Butyrivibrio > Butyrivibrio sp. XB500-5. The sequence goes on along the minus strand of NZ_RAIS01000003.1, from coordinate 2,997 downwards.
TCCAAACTTGGAATAAACCTCATCTATAAGTCTCATAACACCCTGAATCTCAGATAAAACCTGATCTTCACGCATAAAAATATGTGCATCATCCTGTGTAAAGCATCTTGCCCTCATGAGGCCGTGCAGAGTCCCGGACTTTTCTGCTCTGTGGACAATTCCAAGTTCCCCACATCTGATTGGAAACTCCCTGTATGAATGAGGCTTTGATTTATAAACCAGCATGCCTCCAGGACAGTTCATGGGTTTGATGGCATAATCCACATCATCAACGCTTGTCACATACATATTATCTCTGTAATGTTCCCAATGGCCTGACCTTTCCCAAAGTGACTTTGTCAGCATTATTGGTGTGGATATCTCCTGATAGCCTTCACGGACATGGATTTTTCTCCAGTAATCAATCAGCAGATTCTTAAGTATAAGGCCCTTTGGGAAATAGAAAGGAAGTCCAGGGCCTTCATCCATCAATGCGAACAACTCCAGCTCTTTTCCCAGTACTCTGTGATCCCTTGCCTTTGCCTCCTCAAGCTGATGAAGATAATCATCCATCATAGATGCCTTTGGAAAAGAGATTCCGTATATCCTTGTAAGCATCTTATTATGTTCATCCCCACGCCAGTATGCCCCTGCAACTGAGAGGAGCCTGACTGCCTTTATGTGACTTACATTAACGATATGAGGGCCGGCGCAGAACTCCGCATAGTCACCCTGTTTGTAAAAAGATATTACTTCGCCCTCAGGAAGCTCCCTTATCATCTCAAGCTTAAACGGCTCATTTGCATTCTCCATATAGAAAAGAGCGTCTTTCTTAGGCAGCTCATACACCTGAAGTGACAAGGATTCCTTGATGATTCTGCGCATTTCTCTTTCTATTGCGCCAAGGTCTTCTTCGTTAAAAGAAAAGCCAAAATCAAAGTCATAGTAGAATCCATTTTCAATTGCTGGTCCTATAGCACACTTTGCCTGTGGATAAAGCCGCTTAACAGCCTGTGCCAGAACATGGGCACTTGTATGCCAGAAAGCCTCCTTTCCCTCCTTTTCATCAAAAGATACTTCCATTACCTGACCATCTCTTTGTAATACTTTCATAATGTGTTGCTCCTTTCGTAAAAAGAATTATTAGTATCTGCAACAACATAAGAAATAGTGTCAAAAAATAAAAAAGCACCCAAAAGATCCACTGATCTTAAGGGTGCATTATGCACGGTTCCACCTTAACTTTTTACTTCAGATTCTAACAAATCCTATCCTTTGACGCAGGCATACGGCAACGCTTACTGTTGTTCAGCATTGCAGCTCAGGAATGGTTTTCGTCTGTTATCCTCATAAATGACTTCCACCAAGTGTCACTCTCTCTGGATGATTCATCACAAACTACTCTTTCCGTCAACGCTTTTCTTATGTTATTGAAATGATTCTAGCAAAGATCATCTTATAATGTCAACACTCACTTCTAGCATTCTATATATTTAGTCATTCCACGGCTCTTCGAAAATCCGAATCTCTCATAAAAGCCTTCCTTACCCTCTGCAGCAGTAAGACCAACGCTTGTGAAATTCCCCTTTTCAGTGTGTTCTGCTATATATTCCAAAAGCTTATTTACTATGGCAGTTCCAATTCCTTTGCCTTGATACTCCGGAAGTACTACTATCTCCTGAAGATACCAGTACATAACTCCATCGCCAACAAGTCGCCCCATTCCAACTACTTCATCATCTACTAGAGCCACCACATCATAGAGATTATTCTTAAGCGCTCTTTCGACAAATTTTGTCGGTCTTTCTCTAAAACCTGCAGAAATCTTCAACCTAATAAAATCTTCAGCCTTAAGCTTATTTTCTAAGAGCTTATACTCTAACATAATGAAACATCCCCTTTATTCATAATTTCAGAGTTGCAATCAATTCCTCTCCATCCATTTCGCCTGTTTCTTCAAATCCAAAGGATGCATAAAGTTCCTTCGCTACTACATTCTCAGGCTCATAAGACAACCAGCAGTAATCCGCCTTTCCACAGGGAAATGTCCTGATAAATTCAAGCGCAAGCTCGACAGCTTTTCTTCCATATCCTTTATGCTGATACCTCTGATCTATCATCAGCCTCCAAAGGTTGTAATTGCCATTCGCGATATCCGGTGCATCATCCCAGTAATCGTCTTTGTCAAAACCAATCATAAGAAACCCCACAAGCTGCTCATCATCGTATATCCCAAATGGAAAAGCATAACCATTTGCAGTTATAGTCGTATAAGCTTCTATGATACAAACGTCATTACTGGCAACAAACTCTCTTTGATCTTCTTTTACAGAAAGCCTCAGAGCATCCCAGACATTTTTACCATTTATACTCTCGAGTCTTACCAAGATGCCTTACCTCCTTATAAGTCAAAAGAATTACCACATTTTAAAATCTACACAACATCAATGATAACACAAAAAAGCCGTAAGCATAGATAAATTCTACACTTACAGCCTTTTAATTACTGCCGGCGACCGGGATCGAACCGGTACGGGTATTACTACCCACGGGATTTTAAGTCCCGGGCGTCTGCCAGTTCCGCCACGCCGGCATCTTTATCATGTTATGATAAAAAATACGCGATATGCGCTAACATATCGCGGATGGGGCCTACAGGGCTCGAACCTGTGACCCTCTGCTTGTAAGGCAGATGCTCTCCCAGCTGAGCTAAGACCCCTTAAAATTAAACTGGGTAATTAAACAAAAAATGGAGCTTCAGGGACTTGAACCCGGGACCGACCGGTTATGAGCCGGTTGCTCTAACCAACTGAGCTAAAGCTCCTGAAAACTAAAAGTGACTCCGACGAGAATCGAACTCGTGTTACCGCCGTGAAAGGGCGATGTCTTGACCGCTTGACCACGGAGCCTTATTCTTAGACCGCAGTTACAGTCTTCACTTTTTAGCTCCCCCTGTCGGACTCGAACCAACGACACTTCGGTTAACAGCCGAATGCTCTACCGACTGAGCTAAGGAGG
>NZ_RAIS01000016.1:0-307 GCF_003625505.1 Butyrivibrio sp. XB500-5 | reverse complement strand
GATATGAAGTGATAACGCTATATCACACATATCAGAGAATAGTTATCGAAAGATACGACTGATTCTATACAGCTGACTAAGAGAAATGAAACCGGCACTTCGAAATGCTGGTTATCCGCCAGATGTACCATCTGTCGGATAAATGACTTCGTCATATGTATCCGATAAAAAATGTGAAATCCTGTGCGAGCACAGATTTCAATTTTTATATCGTCTACGCATTTCTCAGTATGGTTAAGCTATGTAGGGCGCAGGGCGGATGCCTTGGCACTAAGAGCCGAAGAAAGACGTGATAAGCTGCGAAAAG
>NZ_RAIS01000002.1:0-358899 GCF_003625505.1 Butyrivibrio sp. XB500-5 | reverse complement strand
TCGAACTCTCACGTTAAAATAAAAGTTGATCCGGTCAAAACTAAGCTTGGCTTTTGTTCTGTCCGTTAATTTACTAAATCTTTGTTCTGAATTATTCTCTTGGAATTTTTCAGGGTTGCATTACTGTTTATTTGTCAAGGTGCTTGTGTTTCGCTGTCCTCAGCGACAGCTTATTTAGAATATCATAGGGTTATAGCTGTGTCAATAACTTTTTTTATTATTTTATAAAAGTTTTCTGTATGTATTCAAACACGCTTAAACACACGGTTTTAAAGGTGTCGAATACTTTGATTTTTGTGACGAACTGAACAAGAAAAATAATCAAAAAAGCCTCTGCTGCGCCAAATGCTGCTCCAAGAAATCTGTTTATTCCGCTCAGCACGGGCACTTCCTTAACTTTAGAGAAAGCGTCACCGATTGCCGTCATAAGTCTGTAAATCAGAAAGGCAACTACCAAATATCCAATCTTTGGTATGACCGTTCCGAAATTGGAGCTAAGAACATCTCCGGCAATCTTCATTATGTAGTATATTGACACAAATGCCGCCAAAACAGAAACAAGGCCCGCTGCTTCCGCAAACAGGCCGTTCTTGGCGCCATATGATATTCTCCACAAAAAGAGTATAACAACAACCGTTGTTATCACCACTTCTGCGATATCAAAATCCATGGTCGTCTCCTTATTTAAGTATTAATGTATCCACATTTGTTTTGGTAACAAGAATAAACTTGCTCATTGTTGCCGTAGGCACAACGGTTCTGACGGGCTCTTCAAATGTCCCCTCATACTTGATATGTCCGTTCATATCTTTAAGAATAAACTCATCCTCATTATATATAACGATCTGCTTATTGGTAAAAATAATCTCCGAATATTCCATATCAAAGTAAGTCGTAAGCACAAGATTGCCTGATGTATTGTAAACCTGAAGTCTGTATGCCCCGTCGTCTGTACCGTTTGCAAAAACAAGGCCTACATATGATTCATTAAAGTATACAGAGCGAACTTCATCGTCTCCCGTAAAATTCTCCACTTGGATCACGGGCTTTTCCGCTCCCGTATAGAACATGATCCTGTCGTCCGATACAGCAAATGACTTATCCGTAGTCATGAACTGCACATAAGGCACAACGACATTGGGATAATCAAAAGAGCTTGCAAAATTATCTATGGAATTCTGTCCGACCGGTCCAAAGTTGGAAAATGTAACGCTGGTCTTTACCGCACCCTCATCGGGATAAAGATTCGACACACACACCAGCTCTCCGTTAGGAGAAATACTGATGCTTATAGGATACCCACTGTCCTTCATTGTCTTCTTAAAGTTAGCAAGAGTATTACCCTGTGCGTCATACAAATAAATCCATGTTACATCTTTTCCGTCAAGAACAGCTGCAACAACACCCTGAGAAGAAACGCAAAAATCTCTGATAGGCAGATTGGTGTCAATTTCTCCCAGAGCTCCGCTTACATTATTAACATAGATGTTATGTCCGTTATAGTCACCTATGGCGATCGCATCACCGCAAGTTCTGGCAATAGGGCTTTGCATCTCATATGTCTGATTCCACAAAGCCTGTCCGCCCGCGTCAAGACAGCTCACACCATCCTTACTGTATTGAACTATGTGTCCGTTAAGACTGACTATCTTGGCGTCACTTCCGTTAGTAATAGATGCGCCTCTTGTATAAGAAGCTTCCGAATACTCCTTATCTCTCCAGCTCACATATATAACAACCGTAAGTAGAGCAATAGTCGCCACTATTACTATCGTTCGAAAAAAGACAATAAGCTTATGGCTTCTTATCCTTTCCTTATAGGAAGTCCCTCTTTCGGAAGTATCCTGCGCTCCAACTCTATTTATTTTTTCGGCATATGTGCTAAAATCGCGTACTTCCGCCAAAACTCGCCTCCGAAAACGCCGGTTTGCTTAATCAAACAAACTGGTAGATTGTTGTTGTATCGTATTCCTTACCGGGACCAAAAACAGGATCGGGGAAGCCGGCCTCGTTGATGGAATTGGGATAGAACTGAGTCTCAAGACATACACCGTCTCTTGCCTTATATTCTATTCCGCCCTTAGCATCCTTAGCTGAAAGGAAGTTGCCCGCATAAAGCTGAACACCCGGAAGATCTGTAAAGCACTTCATTGTAATGCCCGTCTTGGGTGATGAAAGTGTTGCAAATTCCCTCATTGTTCCGTCTGCTTCATCGATAACATAGTTGTGATCGTATCCGCCGACTGCTTTAAGCTGAGCATTGTCTGCAGCTATATCCTGTCCGATAGTCTTCTCCTGAGTAAAATCAAAAGGAGTTCCCTTAACTGTAGCAATCTCTCCTGTAGGAATGGCTGCAGAATCAATTACAGGTGTGTAGTTGGATGCACCAAGCAAAAGAGTATGATCAAGAATTGAGCCTGATGCCTGTCCGCTAAGATTGAAATATGAGTGATTGGTCATGTTGATAAGTGTGTCCGCATCACTGGTAGCATGATAATGAATAGAAAGAGCATTATCATCTGTAAGTGTATAAGTAATATTAAATACGCGATTTCCGGAAAAGCCCATATCGCCATCTGCTGACTTAATAGTAAACTTTACAAAGTTATCGCCTTCTTCGGCATCCCATACTCTCTTATGGAATCCGTTGTCCATGTCTGTATGAAGGTTGTTGGGACCATCATTAACGGGAAGAGAAAACTCTTTTCCATTAATAGAATACTTAGCATTAGCGATTCTGTTTGCTGTAGGTCCTACTGCAGCTCCAAGGAAGCAGCTGTTGTCAAAATATCCCTTAACATCATCGAATCCAAGAACAACGTCAGTCTTGTTTCCCGCCTTGTCCTTTACAAAAATATTCTTGATGATACATCCGTAGTTAATTACCACAACCTCAGCATCATTGCTGTTTGAAATGTGATATGCATAAATTGCTTCGTTTTTCGGTGATTCCCCTAATAGTTCTTTTCTCACTGCCATATTGATTCCCTCCGTTTGGTAAAAATAATGTATCAAAGCTCCGTTCTGCCTTCCAACGCCCTAAGCAGTGTGACCTCATCGATATACTCAAGGTCTCCGCCGACAGGAACCCCACTGGCTATCCTGGTAACTTTAATGCCTGTTGGTTTGATAAGCTTACTGATATACATAGCAGTTGTTTCACCCTCAAGACTGGAATTGGTGGCCACTATGACCTCCTTGATATCCTCTGTCTGAAGTCTCTGCATCAACTCTGTAAGCCTTATGTCCCCGGGTCCTATCCCCAACATCGGAGATATTGCCCCGTGAAGAACATGATAAACCCCCTCGTATTTGCCCGTCTTCTCATATGCTGCTAAATCCCTAGCATTTTCTACAACCATTATTGTGCTATGATCCCTGGCAGTATTGCTGCAGATCGGACATACATCGTCATCCGTCAGCGTGCAGCATATCTTACAGTAGTGCACATTTTCTCTGGCGCTTGTTATTGAATCCGCCAATTTGGCAACTCTGTCCTTGGGCAAATTGATTATATAAAAAGCCAGCCTCTGAGCCGACTTTCCTCCAATCCCCGGAAGAGCCGCCAGCTCGTCGATCAGCCGGTTAATATGTCCGCTGTAAAGATCCATTAGAAAGGAAATCCTCCGCCTAAGCCGCCTGTCATCTTTCCGATCATTGCCCCGCTTGCTTCATCAGCCTGCTTCATAGCTTCATTAACTGCGGCAACGATCATATCCTGCAACATCTCAACATCATCGGGATCCACCGCATCAGGCGAGATCACTACGCTCTTAAGCGTCTTGTTTCCGAATACGGTAGCCTCAACAGCACCGCCGCCTGCCTTAGCAGTAAACTCCTTGGTCTCGAGCTCCTTCTGACTCTCCTCCATCTGGCGCTGCATTCTCTGCGCCTGCTTCATAAGATTGTTCATGTTTCCCGGCATTCCGCCTCCGGGAAATCCTCCGCGTCTTCCCATTTTTAGTTCTCCTTTTCTTCATCTTCGGTAACAATATCAAAATTGATTGCCTGTAAATTTACATAATTCTCTTCAAAAGACTGCTGCTGTTCCAAGAATCTTGTTTCAAACTCAACATGCTTATTTGCAGCCCCGTCCAGCACATCCTGCAGATCCTCTGCGGATTGTCCTCCGGAATATTTGTCAGCCAATTGCTTATTGTCAAACACAATCTGCAGCACATCGTTATTTCCAAGACTTAACCTTGCTCTCTGCATATAAGTCTTCATAGGATTGTCCATTCTCGCAAGGATCCTCGGCCATTCTTTCACAAGCTTTTGTATATCCTCAGGTACCGCTCTGTCAAGAACTTTCTTAACCTTGGGCTGCGCCTGAATTCCGGCAGGTGCCGCGCCCGAAACCGCCACAGCAACCTGACCCGACCTGATACCGGCGAGAATCTTACCGTTTTCCTCGTCATGCTGTTCCAAGACTCTCAGCCTGTCCTCAAGAGAATCTTCATTGTCATCCATCTGAGGCTTGCACATCTTAATGAGTGTGATCTCTATCAAAATACGCTTCTGTGTTGCATATCTAAGCTGAGATGACAATTCCGAAAAAATACGAATATATCTGATTATGGTATCAGTCTCAGTCCCTTCCGCCTGACTCTTAAGATCCTTGAGATTATCGGTTGAGACATCAACCACATCTTCCATCTGATCCGAAGCCTGAACAAGCATAAGATTTCTAAGATACCACACAAAGTCATTAACAAACTGTGCAAGTTCTCTTCCCTGTATAACAACATCCGAAAGAACGGTAAGAGCCGAATTGGCATCCTGATTATATATAGCGGAAAAGAGCCTGCTAAACACCTCCGTGTCAACCGCTCCGAGCACTCCCAATACCTTATCGTAGGTAAGCTCCTGTCCGTAGTTAAAAGCAACGCACTGATCAAGGAGGCTCAGCGAATCTCTCATTGAACCGTCAGCCGTCTTGGCTATGTATCTAAGCGCCTTCTCTTCTACCTTGATCCCTTCGGCATCAACTACTTCTCTAAGTCTACTCTCTATTGTATCAATAGTGATCCTATGGAAATCATATCGCTGACATCTTGAAAGAATAGTGATCGGAATCTTCTGTACTTCCGTCGTCGCCAAAATAAACATTACGTACTCAGGCGGCTCTTCCAAAGTCTTAAGAAGCGCATTAAAAGCACCGGCGGATAACATATGTACCTCGTCGATGATATAGACCTTACGTTTTCCTTTTGTAGGGGAATATGACACCTCATCAATGATCTCGCGGATGTTATCAACACCGTTGTTGGATGCAGCGTCTATCTCTATAACATTCATACTGTTGCCTGCTGCGATTGCATTACACATCTCGCACTCTCCGCAAGGGCTGCCGTCAACGGGATGCTCACAGTTGACCGCTCTTGCCAGAATCTTGGCAACAGAAGTCTTACCTGTTCCGCGAGTTCCGCAGAACAGGTAAGCATGTCCGACTCTGTCAGATTTTATTTGATTCTTTAAAGTGGTTATTATATGGTCCTGACCCTTTACATCCTCAAAAACAGGCGGTCTGAACTTTCTGTATAACGCAACATAACTCATCTGAAAAACTACTCCGCCACCAAAACTTTATTCTTATGTATGCATCAGTCCCCAAAGCATACACCAAGCATCTTGGCTTCTTTTATAATACTTGCATCGGGAGATACGTATTTAAGCTTGCCGGCGATCTCGCTAAGCGGCACTTTTACGATCTCTCTGTTTTTATAGGCAACCATGTAGCCGTATTCCTTTTTAAGGACAAGGCGTCCTGCCTCTGCTCCGAGTCTTGATGCAAAGACTCTGTCGTACGGATCGGGTGCTCCGCCCCTCTGCATGTGACCGGGGACAGTCACTCTTACTTCATGTCCGGTACGCTTCTGTATAGCTTCTGCAATTTCATAAGAAACTGATGGATATTTACGCTTCTCCACCTTTTCCTTGTATTCTTTCTTGGAAAGCTTAGCGTCTTTCTTGGAAATAGCGCCTTCAGCGACAGCTATGATCGTAAATCTGCTGCCCTTCTTGTCTCTTCCTTCGATTGCTTCGCAAACCTTATCAATATCATAAGGAATCTCAGGAATAAGGATAACGTCTGCGCCGCCCGCGATTCCCGCGTTAAGCGTAAGCCATCCAACCTTATGTCCCATTACTTCAATAATAAATACTCTGCCGTGAGAATCCGCGGTAGTATGTATGTTGTCAATTACTCCCGTAGCGACATCAACCGCACTCTGGAAACCAAATGTCATATCCGTTCCCCAAAGATCGTTGTCTATGGTCTTTGGAAGCGACACGATGTTAAGTCCCTCCTGAGAGAGCAGATTCGCTGTTTTCTGAGAACCGTTACCTCCAAGAACAACCAGGCAATCAAGCTTAAGCTTATGATAGTTCTGCTTCATTGCTTCAACCTTATCGAGGCCGTTCTCATCAGGATCCTTGATCGTCTTAAAAGGAGTTCTCGAACTTCCAAGTATCGTTCCGCCCTTGGTAAGGATTCCGGAAAAATCACGAGATGTCAGCATGCGGAAATCACTGTAGATAAGTCCTCTGTAGCCATTTAAAAAGCCATAGAATTCTACTTCTTCACCGCTATTCGCGATACATTTTACAACTCCGCGCATAGCTGCATTCAACGCCTGACAGTCACCACCACTTGTCAGCATACCAATTCTCATCATGTGAAAAGTCCTCCTTTGGATTCCTTTTTTGGTTAAACGCATACTACTAGTAATTATACAAAATATTGAGTTTAATGCCAAGTAATACGCATTGACGAGCACCATATAACAAAGTATAATAAAAAACGCTTTGGGATTGCCAAAGCGCCAAGGAGTTGTACCCAAGTGGTTGAAGGGTCCGGATTCGAAATCCGGTAGGTCGGTTTTGCCGGCGCAGGGGTTCAAATCCCCTCAACTCCGTTTTCTATGAGAAGCAAAAGCGACAGTGAAGCCTTTATATTAAGGATTCAACTGTCGCCTTTTTATTACCAAAACATTCCTGTACGGTAATATATCATAAATGACAAAAGTCCCGCTTTGTATTCTTGAAAAAGCATGTCCGCGCAAGCCATGCCCATGGCAAATATCGCCATGATGATCATAAGGAAGATTGCCCCCTTATCATAAACAATATTGTCATTGCCAAAGTTGGAGACGAGAAGCTCAACACCAAGCCCTATGAGCAAAAGCGGCCACATATGAAATATGAATTCATAGCTTATTTCACCAAAGAAAAGATGATATACAAAAGCCGCTCCGAACGCGATCATGGCAATTCCTGCCGTTATCGCCCCAACTCTGTGAAGTCTTATACTCTTTTCCATTTATTCCTCCTTAGTTCCTTCTGTTATCATGTTTACGGGAGTAACATCCTCAGTAGTTTCGGCTTCAAGCTCTTTTTTCTTTCCTCTTATCAGGCGTATTCCTATCACGATCAAAAGAATCGCAACAACGACCTCCGGTACATCATTTATAAGAGAATACAGATTGTCCCACATTTCGTCCGGAATAATTCGGAAAACAATCCTTGATATATATGACCATATCATTGAAAGCCCCCATATGATCAGTACAATCGGCATATACTTGCGCACCGCGCCCTCGGGAAGCTTTAATTTGCCTTTGAATTCAAACTCCTCCCATATATACTTATCCTTAAGCCCCGCAAGCTTTTCGGGGCTTAAGGAAAACACGTTCCATGCATGGAAAAAAGCATAAAACCAGATCAATAACATAAATGCCATAAACACCCCTTGAAGAATATACGGAAAGACGGTGCACAGTGCAAAAGGAAGCGCAAAGCATCCCATAATACTGAATCCGTTCTTCATAAGTCCCATGTACATCTCAACAGCACCGGGGATAAACGAAAATATAAATGTAAAAAACTTATTCTTTTTCTTGATCTCCATTATCTTGATCCTCCCTTTTATTCAGATATCTCTTCTATTTTAGAATGTATTATTAACTTCATTTCTTCTATCCTGTCTTTTTCCGTCCGTTTGTTTAGTGCTTCTTCCCTCGAACTGATAACCTCTCGAGAAAGAAGTTCCTCTTTACTTATCGAAGCCTCCTGCTCCATAACATCTTTCTTTGACGGAAGGCTCGTTCCGTTATTTTTGAAATAAGGTAAAAGAACCATCATCAGGATTGCGGCCGCTATAGATACCGAAACCTTCATACAATAAACATAGTAGCTTATCTTTGTTGTTTTCTTTTCTCGTTTCTTATCCACATAGGAAAGCACAGTTTCTTCAATGCTGTAAGGAGCAACCGTCTCGCCTTCTTGTTCTATTTCATCGATAAGCTTATTTAGTTCTTCATCAGATAAATATTCATTAAATTCATTCATGCAAGCAGGTCCTCCTTTCTTATGTTTTTCCTTAGCATCTCCCGTGCTCTGTATATCTTGGTCTGGGTCGTTTTAAGCGGAATCCCGAGTTTCTCTGAAATCTCCGCTGCCTTTAAGCCTTTGATGAAATACATATTGGCTATATTGGCATATCCGTTCGGAAGATCGTTGCATTTTTCTTCTACCCTGTTTATAACATCTCTTTTTGAAACCTCTTCCTCCGGGCCTTCTCTCGTTCCGTCTTTCACAGGCATTTGAGCATCTTCTGTTGGTGCCGTCCTTCTTTCTGCGGTCTTAAGATAATCAACACATTTATTACTCGCAATCCTGCACAGCCAGGCTTTTTCATTTTTTCCGTCAAAATCACTTAGATGTTCATATGCCGAAATAAAAGCTTCCTGAGTGATATCTTCCGCGGCGAAATAATCACCGGTCATCTTTATGCACAAAGAGAAAACCAGATTCTTGTACTTCGCCATGAGCTCTATTAACTTTTCCTTAGAATCGATTTTCCCCACCTTCTTTTTTCTGTGACATGTCCTACATATAATATAACGAAGCAGCAATAAAAAAATCTTCACTTTTTTCAAAATTATTTTTGAGCCTTGCAATTCCACATGGTAACGTGATAAAGTATTAAATGTCGATATATCAATTTTAATCCACTATTTTAGAAGAATGAGAGAGGACTTATGAAAAAGAGAATACTTGCAACATTATTGCTTACAACCATGTTGGGACTTACAGCCTGCGGATCCAAAGCTCCCGAAAGCGACGTTGACTACATTAAGGGAAAGGGAACATTGATCGTTGGTATTACAGATTTTGCTCCCATGGATTATAAGGATGATTCAGGCGAATGGATTGGTTTCGATGCTGATCTTGCCAAAAAGGTCGGCGATTCTTTGGGGGTTAACGTAGAATTCGTTGAAATTGACTGGGACAACAAGATCCTTGAGCTCAAAAACAAATCCGTTGACGTTATTTGGAACGGAATGACTCTTACCGACGAGGTTAAGAATTCCATGGAATGCACCAATCCTTACCTCAATAATGCACAGGTTGTTGTCGTTCCTTCTGATATTGCCAATCAGTACAAGGATGCGGCTTCACTTTCCGGTTTGTCTTTCGCGGTAGAATCCGGATCTGCTGGAGAAGCGGCAGCTAAGGATAACGGATACAACTACACATCTCTTACATCTCAGGCTGACGCCGTTATGGAAGTAGATGCGGGAACATCTCAGGCTTGCATCATCGACCTTCTCATGGCAGGCGCTATGATCGGCGAAGGCACAAGCTATCCTAAGCTTACACACACAGTTGAACTGACCAAAGAGGAATACGGTATCGGTTGCCGTAAGGGTTCAGATCTTGCCGCATACATAAACGACAAGCTTTCTGAGTACTACAAGGACGGCACAACACAGTCCATCGCAACAACATACGGTGTTCAGGACGCCGTTATCGCCCCATAATATAAGACAGGAGTAGGTTTGAGCTGATGTTTTTTACCGTTACTTCATCCCTTCTGGTAGGATTTTTAGAGACCCTGAAACTCTTTTTCCTTACACAGGTCTTTGCCCTGCCGCTGGGACTTCTCATTTGCTTTGGCTCTATGAGCAAAGCAAAAATAATTAGATATCCTATTAGATTCATTATCTGGGTCGTACGCGGAACGCCGCTGATGCTCCAGCTTCTGATCATCTATTACGGCCCCGGGATCTTCCTTGGCGTAAATGTCTGGGGCTCCGAGACCTCGGGTAGGTTTATCGCTGCTCTCGTAGCCTTTGTGTTCAACTATGCCTGTTACTTCTCAGAGATTTACAGAGGCGGCATACAGTCGATTCCCGTGGGACAATATGAGGCCGGCAAGGTTCTTGGTATGACCGATAAGCAGATCTTCTTCAAGGTCATTTTGCTTCAGCTTGTAAAGAGGATCGTTCCGCCCATCTCCAACGAGATAATCACCCTGGTAAAAGACACTTCACTTGCCAGAGTTATCGCCGTCTACGAGATAATATGGAACGGACAGGCCTTTATAAAGAGCAACGGAATTATCTGGCCTTTGTTCTATACAGGTGCATTCTACCTGATATTCAGCGGCCTGTTGACCGTACTGTTTGACCGTATTGAAAAGAAACTGAGCTATTTCAGATAATGAAAGACCGGTGCACATTATGCCAATTTTAGAAGTTAAGAATATAAAAAAGACATTTGAAAATACTGAAGTTTTAAAGGGAATAAGCTTTGATCTGGAAGAAGGACAGACCATGTCGATCATCGGCTCCTCGGGAAGCGGTAAGACTACGCTTCTCCGCATCCTGAACTTTCTTGAGACTCCGGATGAAGGAACCATATCCGTCAGAGGACAACGGATCTTTGACGGAGCAAGTCCTGTCACAAATCCCGAGCAGCTCAGGAAGAACAGGCTACACTTCGGACTTGTTTTCCAGCAGTTCAATCTTTTCCCTCAGTATACTGCCCTTGAGAACGTCACTCTTGCCCCGCTTATGGAGGCCGACGCTTCCCAAAAGGACATGATCATAGAACACGGAAAAGAGCTTTTGGCACAGATGGGGCTGTCTGACAGAATGGACAATTACCCTCACCAGCTCTCAGGCGGTCAGCAACAAAGAGTAGCGATCGCAAGAGCCTTGGCTCTGGAGCCTGATATTCTGTGCTTTGACGAGCCCACTTCAGCCCTTGATCCCGAGCTTACGGGAGAAGTACTCAGGGTTATCAGGGAGCTCGCAAGCCGCCACACAACTATGATCATCGTAACTCACGAGATGAGCTTTGCAAGAGACGTAGCGGATATCGCACTCTTCATGGACAACGGCATCATCCTTGAACAAGGTCCTGCCAAAGAGCTTATAAGTAATCCCAAAGAAGAGCGAACCAAGCAGTTTCTTTCAAGCCTTAATTCTTGAGATGCCAATAATACAATCACAGATTTGTACAACATATAAACGCCCCGGCTTTATGCCGAGGCGTTTTCTTTATAATATCGGGATCATCCCTTATAATCTATTGTCTGTCCTATGGTCTTCTCGTAAGGCGTCTGAACTGCGTCTGCCCTCATGTTGAAATTGTAATCATCTATCTTCTTTACGAGCTCTTCCACCGAACTCGCCATGAGGATTACATAATCCTCCTCATCTTCAACGGCACTCTCCGCAGCTTTTTCCTGAAGCTTTTCAGCCTGCTCTTTCTTGGCTTCCTTCTTGGCCTCAGCCTTCTCTTCCGCCTTCTTCTCAGCTCTTTTCTCTGCGAGCTTCTCTTTCATCTCCTGCGATGACTTGCGCATTACCGCAAAGAAAGATGCTGTTCCGTTGTCTTCAACCTGCATTCCGATGGTCTTTACATTGCTCTTGTTCTCCATGATGGACTTGAGCTCGGGCATCTTGCTCTGAGCATTGGCAATGAGACCTTCATACTTGGCGCGGTATTCTTCATCCGTCGCCATTCTCTCTATCTTTTCCTCATCGATAAGGACAACCATCCTGTTTGCGTTTCCGAAAGAGCTTGCGTTCTGCTTGGCATAGTCTTTCATATCCTTACTTACGAGAACAAAATCCATTCCGGAGAATTTCTTTTTAAGCTCTTCGTAGTACTTCGCGCCCTCTTCAGAGAGTTTTGCCTTACCGATGGTCTTTCCGTAATTTCCGGTAGACTTCTCAGTCTTTGCTGCCTGCGCAGCGTCATACGTTCCGGCTATTCCTGCCGATACTTCAGATATATTACTCATGGTTCCCTCCATTTCTCAAGATTACTCTTGCAAGTGCATTTTCCTTCGGCTTCCCGAAAAAATGCACATGGCTTCCCTGCCTTTTCGTTTCTAAATAATATATCGGCAATTATCAGAAAAAAATAAGAATTGAAGTACAATTTTTTGCACCTCAATTCTTATAATGTTTAATCCTATTATTTCCACATATCAAGCGAAAAATACATAAGAGCCGCCCAAGTATATACAGAATAAAAATGCCCTCTGCCATCGACTCCGTCCTTAAGTATCTTCTTCGCTTCGTCTTTGGTTATAAGAGAGAACCCGTCAAAGCATTCCTGCCCCTCGGCTCCGTCCTGCGTAAGACCCGAAAGATCATGATCGTTAAGCACAACGCACACAAGAGCATTGCTCTCATCCGTCATACCGGGCGTGCTGAAAAGAAGCGGATTTATGACCTTAAGCTCATCCTTATTCTCGTCAACAACAATTCCCGTCTCTTCATGAATCTCCCTTATCGCAGTTGTGAGTATCGGATGCTTCGCATTAGCATCTTCGGGATCAAGAAGTCCTGCGGGCACGCTCAAAAGAAATCTTCCCGTAGGATATCTGTATTCATATGACAAAAGAAGCTTCGGCTCTTCGCCTGTTTTATTGCATATAACCACGCAGCTGACCGCATCGGGAAGCATCGACTTAAACTCTTCCTCTGTCTTGGTAGCAACCAGATTGTCCTGCGATCTTCTGGTCGCGTCATAATAATGTTTTCCCTCTGTGTGCTTTAGATCAAATACTCGTAAGAACTTTTTGTCAGTGACAAGCTCTACGCATTCTTTTGTAATCTTTGGTCCCTGCATAATATCTCCGTCTATTACTTCACGATTACCTTTGTGATATGAGGGTTAACTCCCTGATACCAGTAAAGGAATCCTTCAAGATCTACTGTCTGTCCGATCTCAAGACCTTCTACAGCCTTGTATACATCTGAATCCTTGTCGCAAAGGTAAGACTCAACCGTGAAATTGTATGTCTTTCCGTCAATTGAAACATTGAAGTAAAGATCATCACCCTGCTCACCTGAGCCGTCCCACTTATAAAGATAAGCAACCTCGTTGCCGTTTGCATCAGTTGAAGCCTCAACCGTCATGCCCTTAAATGCAACGAACTTGTTCTGATTTTCAATAAGCTCATCTGTTCCGAGAAGTGCTGTTACATCCTGCGCGGGAGCAACATAGTTGCCTTCCTCGATCTCGAATGTTGCGTCTGAGATCTCTACTTCGCCTTCCCACTCTGACTTGTAACCTGTAACCTTGATCTTGGTTCCGGGAGTAAGCTTAGCATAATCCTCCTCGGAGCAAGCCATCTCATAAAGGAAATAAGCGCCGTCCTGATCCTGTGTATAAACAGTTGCCTTATCTTCCCACCATGACTGCTTGGCCTGTACATAAGTCTCAACGACAACTTCACTGTCAATTTCGGCTGCGGCATACTCTGCGTATGTCATAACGCCTTCCGACTTAACATCCTCAAAAGTTTCCGTTACTACAGATACTGCTTCGCTTGCAGCCTCTACTGCCTCAGAAGCGGCTTCGCCGGCGGTCTCTGCTGTCTGCTCTGCCTTCTTGGGCGTGCATCCGATCATTGAAACAGCCAGACCCATTACCAAAACAAGTGCCAATGTTTTTTTCATAATATTCCTCCCTGTTCGTGCATGCGCTCATCTGTGTTGCGTCACGCCGTGTCTTTCAAACAATGAAATTATACTAGATTATATAAAAAATAAAAACACTTATTTAAGTAACAACCTTGCATATATCCGTTATTTCTTTTTCCGTGAAGAAACCTTGTCAAAAGCGGCATATCCACCGATTATCACCCAAGCAAGAACAATAGCGGTCAAAAGAATTACCGAAGCGGCCGGAAGTTTTCCGAGTTCGGCTTTTCCTCCGAGACTTTCTCCACCCGCTCCCCGGTCAAGATGATACAAAGATCTTACATCCTTGTAGAGCCCATCAATATAGGCATCATCCACTGTCTTTTTACGCCTTACGGACTTAACCACGTTCTCGATAAGCTGTCCCGAAGCATCTCGCACAGAAGCCGATCCGTTAAAAACAGGCGTCACAAAGGTATTTCCCGTATTGGCCATCAAAAGCTCCGCAGCATCTATCTTAACTTTGTAATGCTCATTGTTGTCGCTACCTTTTTTACCAAGATAATCTTTATATTCAGGAGCATTCTGAGCCTTGCTCGTAACAGGTACATAGCCCTCCGTTTTGGAATAAGCTATCTGAACATCATTGGTCAAAAGATATTGTGCAAAGATCCACGATGCCAGAACAACCTGCGGATCCTGCTTGTTAAATACGCATATAGAAGGTCCCTGTGAGATCATACATGGATTCTCGGGATCATACTGCGGGATTGTCATTACCCTTGTATCAAAATCGACCATCTTTTCTTTTGCGATATCAACAAGCGGCGCATCGGATCCCATCCAGGAAGCTCCCGCCGTTGAATCGACCGCAAAGATACACTGTCCCGCATTTAGGAAATTAGCGGGATAACCTGATACCTTAAAGGTTGAAAAAGCACCGGTTTTCACATGGCCGGCGATAGTCTTAAGAACCTCTTTTGTGTCATCGTTAAAAAGAAGGATATTGCCGTCTGTATCCGAATAGCCGGCGCCAAGCTGCTTAAGACTCTGTATCATCATGTTATCCGTAGACTTATAGATAAACGGAATCATAACCTGCTGCCCATTGACCGCAAACGTTCCGTCTGCGTTCTTCTCCATAGCTGCCTCGGAAACCTCCCACACAAAATCCCATGTAAGAGTTTCGGGAAGCTCGTATCCAAGCTTCTTCACATATGTCTCATTTACATAGCAGGCTTCGGTAGATCTCATATACGGAATGGCGTAATGCTTATCGCCTATCATACACTCGGAAAGAAACTCAGGAACTATCTCCTCTTTTTGGGGCGAGTCAAACTTAAGCTCCGAACCGCCAAGTCCGTATCTCTCATCCTCAAAAAGCTCATCCAAAGAGAGTACCGTGTTGTTACCGGTCAGATACGTCGCAATGTGATCCGGATATGTAATGCATACATTCGGAGTTGTTCCCGTTGAAATATTGGTGATGACATCGTTATATATCTTGCCGTAGTCGGTATAAAATCTGACATTTACGGTTATATTCGGATATAGCTTTTCAAAGTCATCGATCGCTTTCGAATATATTCTTGTCTGATTTACATTGGTGTCATTCTTTGCCCAAAAAGTAAGCTCTATCTTTTTGGATTCATCAAGTTCACCGGGAATATCAAATTCCGCAGATTCCCTTGCTCCGTGGCAACCTGTCAGAAGCACCGATATGCATATGAATGTAATTATCTTCTTTAATACTTTCATCTTTATCCTCGCCGGGTTATCTCAGCCCTTTGTTCCGCCCCTTGCAACGCCTGCCATGATCTTGCGTCTGAAGATCAAAAAAAGTACAACCAAGGGAACCGAGATAACAACAACCGCCGCCATCATAGCGGGAACATTCTCTCTTCCGAATCCGTTCTCTCTGATCTCCTGAATGCCGTTGGAAACAAGGAAATAATTGGAATCATCGGTTATAAGCCTCGGCCAGACATACGAGTTCCAGCACTCAATGACCTTTAATATTATTATGGTAATTATCGTAGGTTTGGATATAGGAAGCATGACCTTCCAAAGATATCTGAAATCGGAAGTCCCGTCGACCTTAGCCGCCTTATACAATTCCTCGGGAATCTGCTCAAAATTCTCTTTTAACAGATAAATATAGAAGACCGAAGTTACGGAAGGAAGTATAAGTCCAAGGAATGTATTTCTGAGATCAAGGTTTGTGATCGTAACGAAATTCGTGATGATAACAAGCTCATTGGGGATCATCATAAGAGAAAGAAACATCGAAAACAAAATATCTTTTCCCTTAAAATCAAGCCTTGCAAACGCAAACGCCGAAAGGATAACAACAAACATCATTATCGCAGTTGTGATCACAGTAAATACAAATGTATTGAAAAAATACCTTGCAAGCGGAACAGCGGTAAATGCCGTTATATAGTTATCCATAGTGGGCGCTAAAGTAATAAACTTAGGGACATACTCGGAATTGTATGAGCCGTAACTTTTTACCGAAGTAAGGATCATCCAATAAAACGGAAAAAGGACAATAATTCCCCAAAGAGACAGAAACAGATGCGTTCCGATCTTTCCCAGTCTCTTTTGCACGGCTGACCTTATTTCAATTTTTCTATTCTCCGATTCGTTCATATAATACCTTTAAAACCTTTCAGACAATCAGCTGTAATAAACCGTCTTTTTGCTGACCATAAGATTTATGGTAGTTATCGTAAATACTATTGTAAAAAGAATGAGTGCTGCCGCAGATGCGTAGGAAGGATATCCTCCGCTGTTTCCGTAGAGCATGTCATACACATAGCCCACTATCGTGTTCATTCCCGCAGCATTAAGATCCGTTCCGAAGAGAGCAACCTCATCGCTGTATGCTTTAAACGCCCCGATAAATCCGGTGATCACCAGATAAAAGACCATCGGCGATATCATAGGAAGTGTGATCTTGTAGAACACTCTCCACTTTGGCGTTGCGTCAACCTGCGCAGCCTTGTAGTACATCGGATTGACCGATGCAAGCGCAGCCGTAAGAATCAGTATCTTAAACGGAAGCACGATCCATATCGTATATAAGCACATAACAAACATCTTAGCCCAGTACGGACCCGAGATAAAATCAACAGACGGACCTCCGAAGAACTGAATCAGCAGCGAAATAAGCCCATCCGAGTATGCTGTTTTTTTGAACAGGATCATGAAAACAAGACCGACCGCCAACGTGTTGGTGACATACGGAAGAAAATAAACCGTCTGGAAAAAATCTCTCAAAACCTTGATCGAACTTAGCTCAAGAGAGATCAAAAGAGCGATTCCCGTAGATAAGGGAACCGTGATAATTACAATTATAAAAGTATTTTTCAGCGCCTGAATAAAATAAGGATCGTGAAGAACATAGGAATAGTTGTAAAAACCCGTTCCCCAGAATTTTCCGGATGCAAAATTGTACCCCTCTTCGAAGGAGTAAATAAGTACATCAACAAGCGGATATACCATAAATATCAAAAGAAATAGCAAAGCCGGAAGAAGACACAGCCATGCGGTCAGATTCTTTTTCATAGCTTTATCCTCTCCTCGGTAGCCTTGTCAAAAAGGCGCACTTTAAATGGTTTTAAAGAAAACGATACCGTTCCGTCCTCATGGTCTACCGCCTCTTCGGATGGAATGATCGCTCTGATGTTATCTCCCAAAAACTTATCATGTAATGCAACAACGCTGGTATCTCTGCCCATTACTTCTCTGTTTATAAATTTGCAGGTAAGAGCACCGTTTTTGTCCACAATAAAGCCTTCCGGTCTTATCGCAACATAAACATCCCTGTCGCTGACACCCGAAGCATCAAGAACGGCCTTATCATCTATATAGACCTTGCCGCCTTCTATTTTTCCTTCAAATACATTGATCTGCGGCGTTCCAAGAAACTTGGCAACAAAAAGATTCACAGGCTCATCGTATATTTCCTGCGGCTTACCCATCTGCTGAAGCACTCCGTCTTTCATAACTACGATAGTGTCGGAAATACTCATCGCTTCTTCCTGATCGTGAGTTACAAAAACCGTCGTAATGCCGGTCTCCACCTGAATCCTCTTAAGCTCCTCCCTAGTCTGAAGACGAAGTCTTGCATCAAGATTGGATAAAGGCTCATCAAGCAAAAGAACTCTCGGCATTTTAACAAGGGCTCTTGCTATCGCAACTCTCTGCTGCTGACCACCCGACATCTCGGAAGGTCTCCTGTCCAGAAGCTCCGTTATCTGCACAAGAGCAGCCGCCTCCTGCACTCTTTTTTCCATTTCTTCCTTGGAAAGCTTGTCTTTACCGCGCAGATTCTCAAGCGGAAATCTTATATTCTCGCGCACCGTAAGATGCGGATAAAGCGCATAGTTCTGGAATACAAGTCCCACTCCCCTGTTTTCGGGAGGAAGATTTGTAACATCGATATCGTCAAAAAATATCTGTCCCTCTGTAGGCTTCTCAAGACCGCAGATAAGATTGAGCGCAGTACTCTTGCCGCAGCCCGAAGGTCCCAAAAGGCCTATAAGCTTGCCACCCTCTATTTCAAAATCAAAATCATTTACCGCAATGACCTCATCTTTTATCTTCTTGTTTCTGTTCGGAAATTTCT
The DNA here is from genome assembly GCF_003625505.1 of Butyrivibrio sp. XB500-5. NCBI lineage: Bacteria > Bacillati > Bacillota > Clostridia > Lachnospirales > Lachnospiraceae > Butyrivibrio > Butyrivibrio sp. XB500-5. The sequence goes on along the minus strand of NZ_RAIS01000002.1, from coordinate 340,536 downwards.
TGGTGAGGTGCTTTAATACTATCTTCATACCCATCCCCTTACATCTGGTGCCTTACAACCTTGTATTCATCATCGTCCTGATAATACGGACACTCTTTGGCCCCGCCGCTCATAAATCTTGCGTAGTCATCCTCGTCCATATTTACCATGCAGGTATAGCATTCCCAATCCTCGTCATAAACATAATTGGCACAAGTATCACAGATCATACAAAATCCTCTCTCATTGGATTAAAGATATCAAGAAGAACGCCTTTTTCCAGGCAGACACAACCATGCACCACATCATTTGTCTTGAGCATGCTGTCTCCCGCTCTTACTACCTTCCTGACACCGTCAATCTCAAATTCAAACTCGCCGCTCACAACATAAGTTATCTGCGTATGCGGATGATGGTGCAATGCGCCTATCGCGCCCTTTTCAAAAGAATTCTCGACACACATAAGGTCTTTGCTGTAGGCAAGCACGCGTCTTGTAACTCCGCCGCCCATATCCTGCGCATCAACATCCTTATAAAACACCCATCTGTCATCTATCATAATAAACCTCCGAGATCAAAAATTCATCGCTTCCACAAAAGTATCATCAAAATCATCTTTATTTGCAAGAATCAGCTCGCTTGCAGAATCTTTTATCTCTGTCAAAAGAGCTGTCTCTTCCGCTTCATTCTTCTCTCCGTAAAGCGCAGCCGAAAGGAACTTAAGCGCTCCTTTAAGAGATGTATTTCCTACGCCTTCGCAGTTCCCTCTGATCGAACCCGGAAACATCTTAAGCGGTGTTATTGCTTCGTAATCAATATTGGTTCCAAAGCCCCCTGAAATAAAGACTTTATCAGGCACCTCTCCGTCAAGAAGCTGCCTTATTCCGGAGTTAACGGCAGCCTTCGCAAGTTGAATATTTCTTATATCTCCCTGCGTAAGCCTTACCTTTCCGTCTTTTGTAAAAGAAAAACCATCTTCAAAAAACTCGTCCGAAAGAAGACCATCCGATGATATCACACCTACTCTTACAAGCTCCGCCACAGCCTCCATAACTCCGGTTCCGCAAAGACCTATCGGAGCCTTGTCTCCTATGGTTTCATAGCTTGTTTTAAGATCGTCACTGATCTTAATATGCGATATCGCACCCGGAACTGAAGCTACTCCGCACTCGATCGTTCCACCCTCAAACACGGGGCCTGCCGCAGTTGAGCATATCTTAAGCTTACTTCCGTCATAATAAGCCATCTCACCGTTGGTACCAAGATCGAGAAGAAGCCTCTTTTCACCCTTCTTGATCAGTTCCGTATAATATACTCCGGATAAAATATCGGCCCCTACAAATGCCGTAAATCCAGGCATCAAAACTGTTTTTATACCATAAAAATCACATTGCTCGATCTCAAGATTCTTTGTCTTATATGGATATCTTCCAAGACTCTCCACGCTTATGTTTCTGAATATATGAAGCATAGTCGTGTTACCCGCTATAACAAGCAGATCAACATTTTGATCAATGTCTTTTCTAAGTTCATTTACAAGCTCTTTCACATCGGCCGTGACGATCTCATTTAGCTTTTTAAGCCCCGCTTCATCGGAAGCATAAGCAATTCTTGATATCACATCGTCCCCATACTGCCTCTGATGATTGATCGTCGATCCTGTCTTAATAACAGTGACCTCGCCGTTCCCTGCTATTCCAAGAAGTGCCGCCGCGATCGTTGTAGTTCCGATATCAACGGCAATTCCGTATTTGTTTTTTCCACCGGCAGCGCTGAATACTCCGGTATCAACGTTCTGCGCCACTATACTTTCTTCATCTACGCCGCCCGGAACGTTTACTTCGCAGTCTCTGTCAAGCACGCACCTGCATAGAAGCCTATAGCCATCCGAAAGCTCTTTTTCCGAAATATAAGTACTGTCCGCAGACGTTAGTCTCGGCGCTCCCGTCACAAACCTCACCTTGCATTTCCCGCACCTTCCGTTTCCTCCGCACGGGAAAAGATAAGAGATTCCTTCCGCCTCCAGAACATCCCTAAGGAGCTTACCTCTGACGGTCTCTATATTATGAATTTTTCCTTTGTAATTTATCTTTATTTTTATCTTTTTCACGGCATCTCCACCCACTAAACATAATGATATCACAAAGGTCGGAAATTTTTGCCCCGTTATGGTTTTTTAGATACAAATGTGCGAAAATAGATATTACCTAGTTTATTTAAAGTTTGACCAATTTTTTTAGGTTATGAAAGGAGATAGTTATGGGGCTTATTCAAGCAGCAATGGCAGCAGGCGGAAGCGTGCTCGCAGATCAATGGAGGGAATACTTTTACTGTCCTGCACTTTCAAATGACACTCTTCTTACAAAGGGCGAAAAGAAGGCAGGCAGAGGATCAAATAAGAAAGGCAATGATAATGTCATCTCTGACGGTTCGATCATTGCAGTCAACGAAGGTCAGTGCATGATCCTTGTGGATCAGGGACAGATCACGGAGATCTGCGCAGAAGCAGGAGAATTCGTTTATGACACATCAAGCGAACCTTCTATCTTCTACGGAGACCTGGGAGAAGCTATCGTTAACAGCTTTAAGCAGTTCGGCAAAAGACTCGGTTTCGGCGGCGACGCAGCCAAGGACCAGAGAGTTTATTTCATAAATACAAAAGAGATTCTCGGAAACAAGTACGGAACGGTTAATCCGATTCCTTTCCGCGTAGTTGATACAAACATCGGCCTTGATATGGATGTAAGCATCAAGTGTCACGGCGAGTTCAGCTATCGTGTCATCGATCCCGTTCTTTTTTATAAGAACATCTGCGGAAATGTATCGGAAGATTTCAAAAAAGATCAGATCGAATCTCAGCTTAAGAGCGAGCTTCTTACAGCTCTTCAGCCTGCATTTGCAAAGATATCCGAGATGGGAATCCGTTACAGCGCTCTTCCCGGACACACAAACGAAATTGCCAATGCATTAAACGAAGTTCTTTCCGATAAATGGGATGACTTCTACGGAATCAAGATCTCAAGCTTCGGCGTAAGCTCTGTAGTAGCTGACGAAGAAGACGAAAAGACTATCAAAGAGCTCCAGAAAGCAGGCGCTCTTCGCAATCCCAATATGGCAGCAGCTACGCTTGCAAGCGCACAGGCTCAGGCTATGCAGGATGCAGCCAAGAACACTTCTGCAGGTCCCATGATGGCCTTCGCCGGAATGAACATGGCTCAGCAGGCAGGCGGAATGAACCCCAATCAGTTGTTTAACATGGGCGCCGCTCAGGCAGCTCCCCAGCAGAACGCCGGAACATGGACATGCTCATGCGGTAACGTTAACACGGGTAACTTCTGCCCTAACTGCGGATCACCCAGACCCGCCAACTGATCATAGAGGATAATATGGCTTTACAAGAATATGAGTGCCCCGCCTGTGGCGGGGCAATGGAATTTAATCCGCATACACAAAAGCTCAAATGCCCATATTGTGATTCGGAATTTGATGTAAAAGACTATGTTGCCAACCATAACTCATCCTCACAAGGAGAAGCTGTCGACGACTCTTCTTCCGGACAGGCCAATGCTTCAAGCGAACCCATGTATATATACTCTTGCGGTTCCTGCGGAGGTGAGATACTTGCAACAGAGTCTCTTGGATCAACCAAATGTCCCTTCTGTAACAACAATATCGTTGTAAAAGAAAAGTTCACCGGTGAATTCAAGCCTGACTACATCATACCTTTTCAGAAGACCAGGGACGATGCCATCGCTACTTACACCAAGTACGTTAAATCAAAAAAGCTTGTTCCCAAGGTTTTCCTTGAAAAGAATCACATTGATGAGATAAAGGGTGTATATGTACCCTTTTGGCTTTTTGATGCAAAAGAAAGCTTTATGGGAGAATATGAGGCTACCAAAGTAAGAACTTGGAGTGATGCAACCTATAACTATAGGGAGACCAAGTACTACAGCGTATTCAGAGCAGGAACGGAGTCTTTTGAAAGAGTCCCCGCTGACGGATCCAGAGAAATGCCCGATGATCTTATGGAATCGCTTGAACCGTTTGATTACAACAAAATGGTTCCTTTTAACATGGGCTATCTCGCCGGCTTTTTTGCCAATAAATACAATGTTGATGCCTTGGAATGTCAACCACATGCATTTAAAAGAATGGATGCCACAACAGCAGCAGATTTCAGACGTACGGTGTCAGGTTATGCTTCCGTAAGAACTCTTTCAGAGAACTTCGGAACCGTTACATCGTCGCACAAATATGCGCTCTATCCTGTTTATATGCTTAGCACCACATGGAATGACAAGAACTTTATCTTCGCCATGAACGGACAAAACGGCAAGTTTGTCGGAGACCTTCCGTTTAGCATGACGCAGGCACTTAAGTACTATATCCCTATAACACTTGTTGCCTCATTAATCGTTTTCTTCTTCATGGCTTTCGTATTCTGATAGATAACGGAACAATTATCAATATGAGAAAACACATACACTTAAGAAAATTACTTATAACAGCATTGTCGGTGACTTTTCTGAGCTTTTTATGTGTAGCACCCGTATGCGCTTCTTCATCGGATCTATGGGACAGCTACAACGTTCCGAGCTCAAGGCAAAAGCCAAGACTTCTGGATAATGCCGATCTTCTTTCTCCCGATGAGGAAAAAGATATTCTGGCTAAGCTGGACACACTGAGTGAAAACAGGGGAAGTAATATCTGTATCCTTACAACTCCTTCTCACACCGGTCCCATCCAGGATTTCGCCGATGATTATTTTGATTACAACGGCTTTGGTGCGGACTACAACGAAAGCGGTGCTCTTTTCATGCTCAGTATGGCTGACAGAGAATGGGCTATAAGCACTTCCGGAGATGCCATCCAAGCCTTCACCGATTACGGCCAGGAAATGATGATGGACAAAATGCTCCCGTATCTAAAAAACGGTGATTATCACGGCGCCTTCTGCAAGTACATTGAAGTCTCGGATTATTATCTGGATCTCTATGCAAAGGGAACACCTTATGATGTGCAGAGCGGCTCGATCAAGGCTCCTCGCACCCGTGCCGATTACATAAGATTTTTATTAATGAGCTTTGGAATAGGTGCCATCCTTTCGATCTTCCCAATAGCGGCTATGGCTTCGCAATTAAAGACCGTGCACAAACAGCCTGCCGCCAATGATTACAGATCGCATGACGGACTGATAGTCAATAAGCACACAGACCAATTTATCAGAAGTCATGTCTCTCGCCACATGAGAAATACCGACAGTGGAAACGGAAGCAGAAGTCACGGAGGCGGCGGAAGCTCCATCCACACTTCAAGCTCAGGTCATTCACACGGCGGAAGTCACGGACATTTCTAATTATCATTTCTTTATTATCTAAATACTGTCAAAGCATTCTCTTTTGAGCTATACTTATAGCATAGGAGGAGCGTCTTTGAAAATAAGAACAAGGATGCAGGCAGCTGTACTTTCGATCCTGGCGATCGCTATAACGGCTGCCGCAGTTATCTTCTTAGGCGGAGATAAATACAATACCCCAAACCGTCATCCCGTAGTTCAGCTAGAAGAAGGCTGGACTATTCATCGTGGGGATTCCACCTTTTCCGCAGATTGTCTGTCAACAACCGGCATCGACATGATGAATAAGTACGACACGATAACTCTCGTTAATACGCTTCCGTATTCCGATGTCAATCCCGCAATGCTTCACTTCCGCTCTTTCCTATCCACCGTAGATGTATATGTTGACGGAAGAAAGATTTATTCTTTCGGAAAAGACTATGCCGAGAAGAATAAAATGATCCCCAAGGTCCAGAATTATATTCCTCTTCCCGACAATTACCCGGGAAAAGAGGTAAGAATAGTTATAAAATCCTATGAAAACAACGCATTTTCCGGTATCAATCCCATAACTCTCGGAGACTGCGAAGATATTTCGATGACTCTTTTACAAAAACACAGATTACCCCTTGTTGTCGGAGTATTCATGTGTGTATTCGGGTTCCTTACCTTAGTTCTGGCCCCATACATTATCTTTTATAATTTCCATGATTACAGCATTATATTCAGTGCCTTTGTAACTCTGATCTTAGGCATATATGTTCTGTGCTTTAATGATCTCTTTTCCCAGATTTCGGACAAGATAGAGATTTTTTCTTTTATAGAATATCTTGCTCTATTCATGATCCCGGGCACGATACTTGCCTTCGTTCTGGCAGCCAACCAGCTTGAGCAAAAGTATCTGGGCTACATCGTTCTTATATTTAACGCCCTGTTCGTATTTGGCACAGCGACCATGCATTTTTTAAATATATGCCATATCTGCGCTTTCGTTTCTTGGCTTCATATTTTATCAATTATCGAGGGTGTCCTCATCATTTCTATACTGGTCATCAATACGATCAAAAAGTTTTCATCAAACAAAGAAGATCTTCACAAAAGGGTTATGTCAACGAATATCCTTCTGTTTGGTCTTATAATAACTCTTTTGTTTTCGATCATAGACATTGTAAAATACAACATTTTTAAATACTTTGAACTGGAAGACGTAAAGTCGGACATAGACTTTTTGACCGTTGGAGCTCTTCTCTTTTCAATCTGCCTTCTCCTTAACTATTTCTATCACTGTATAGAATATATAAGCGAAGAGACGGTAAAAAAACAGCTCGAGGGTCTTGCTTACACCGACGCTCTCACCGGGCTTTTTAACAGAACCAAGTGTGAACTGACACTTGCCGGTCTAAAAGGAAAATACACAATAATCAGCTTTGATCTTGATTATCTTAAATATACAAACGATAACTACGGTCACGCAGCAGGCGACGAGCTTCTTAACGGTTTTGCCGATCTTTTGCGCCAAAGCTTTTTTGATGCGGCGATCATCGGAAGAATGGGCGGCGATGAATTTATCGTAATCCTTCCATATGTCGATGACAACAGAACAGAAAACGGATTGGCTCTTCTCACCGATCTTATGATAGATAAAAACGAAAATGAGCCTGTTCTTCGTTATTCCGCATCGTGGGGTTATGCAAGCAGCGAATCTCTTAAGCCGAAGCTTACAGGAAATGCGCAGTCAGTATATCTTCTTGCCGATAAGCGCATGTATACCATGAAAAAAATTCATCACAACGAATCTCTGGGTCGTCTGTACGACGATCTTATGAAGAATGCAGCTCTGAAGGGAGGTGTGTGATATGCTGACCAAAAAGCGCGTTATCGCAACTCTTCTTTCAATCCTCATAATGGTAATTATCTTCTCACTCTGTCAGCATGTCTTTGCAATTCACCCCGACTACCCGATAGCGTTTATGGATGAAGGCTGGGACGTTACCATTAACACAGAAAATTATAAGAACATTAAGATGTCTGAAGTATTCACCGTCATGGATTCAAAGCTTAAACACGGTGATGTTATCTTCATGTCCAAAACACTTCCCGATCTCGGAGAAATACCATTTCCCGCAATTTCATTCAGAAGCAGATATACCACGCTCGAATGCTTTATCGACGGCGAACTGATATACAAATATGGTCTTACTATGTACCGCGAAGACAAATTCATCGGAAAAATGATGCATTTTATTACCCTGCCCAATGATTATGCCGGAAAACAGATCACGTTCAAAATGCTCGCAGAAGAAAACGATGCATTTACCGTTCTTGAAGGTCCGTCACTTGGTTCAACTCCGGAACTTAGGATGAACTTTATCAACTCACATCTATTTATTATTGCAGCCGGAATGGCGCTGTTTGTCTTCGGTATCGTGTTCCTTATGTTGAGTCTTTTGTTTGTAACGGCTATACCCGACATTGCAGTCCAGCTCTACTCATCACTTATGTGTATCAACTTGGGGGCATGGCTCCTTAGTTATTACAATGTATTATCACTTTTTGTTTATGCTCCGCTCGAAACGCAGATTGAATATTTTACTTTGTATCTTATAGTCCCGTTTTGCTACATAATCCTTTACTGCATACAAAAGCCGGAAAAGAAAAAGCTGTTTTTCGCATTCTTTATAATCAGCAGCTTGATCCCTTTCTTCCAGTTTATCCTGCACTTTAGTTTCAACATACACCTTAGGGCAACTCTCCCTATGTATCATGTAGACTGTGTTGTGGGCTTTATTGTTGTAATCTACTATACGATCAACAGCATACGTAAGAAAAACATCTCTTCCGCAGGCATGATACAGATGATCGGTCTGTTTATCTTTACGATTGCCGAATTTATACATCTGATCGTATATATCTTGGGGCCGCAAAGAGCTCAGATAACATCGCTTACAGCAAAAGTCACCATTGCAGGCGGATGTCTTTTCTTCGTAATCTGCCAGATTGCTTTTTATCTTTTGTATATTACAAAGACTTTCGCGCAGAGGCAGGAGTATGCATCACTGTCGCGACTTGCCTATGCTGACGGACTTACAAATCTATCCAACAGAGCTAAGTCCGATAAAGCTCTTATGGATCTTAATAAGGCAAAAACCGACTATTGCATAATCAGTATCGATCTTAACGGACTTAAGCCTATTAACGATAAATACGGACACCTCTCAGGTGATAAGTACATAAAAGACTTTGCTAAAGTTCTTACAAATACTTTTGAAGAGCTTGGTCTTTGCGCCAGAATCGGCGGAGACGAATTCCTTGTCATCATTGAAGATGCCTCGGATCTTGATATTGAAGCACTTATCGGAAGAATGAACAGTGCTCTTAGTGTCATGAATGCACTTTATCCGGAATATCAAAGAAGCGTAGCCTCAGGCTACGCTTACAAGCATGAATGTCCGGATAAAGATTCTCACGAAGTTTATCTTCTCGCGGATCAACGTATGTATGAAAACAAAAGACGAATGCACGAAGAACTCGGTATTGCTTTAAGAGTTTGACACTCCCTGTTAATTAGCATTTTTCTTAGTGAATTTAGCATTTCGGAGCGTACAGTACGTCTCTCCGTCTTCATCATATGTATCAAAAACACCCTCTACTATGATCTCATCGTCAACTTTAGGAAAATCATCGGGGTATTTATATTCTTCCGTAGGTTCAAATTCGACTCCCTGCGCACAGCACGCTGCTGCGTCAGGTACAAAGCACGCAAAATAACGCTTGTCTGTAGACTCGACATACATTTCCGAAAAAAGGCCTTCGAGCTTGATCGTCTTTCCGACAAAATTCTCCGGATAAAAAACCATATTGAAAACTACTGAATAAGTCATGGTTGAAGACTGACCCGTCAGATCGATCGTGTCCCCAAAATCATCCATATATTCTGCGGTATGCATTGATGTTGCTGCGGAAGACACCGCTGTGTCAGATTCGGTAGCGGCGTTATTGGAACCGGTAGCGGAATCGAACGAACCGGAATTGTCTGCGTTCGATCCGGATGCATCCTCTTTTGCCATCTGCTCTTCCAAAACATCATTTACACTTTTGGATCCACCGTTATTCCTTGAATTCGTACCCGCAACATCACCACATCCCGTAAGACACAGTGCTACAACAAGCACCGTAGCAATAAGCTTTCCTCTCATCATGCACCTCCTTTTATTGCTGCTATCAAGGAAGTGATGGCGAATGCGCAAACATCGGCGATAACAATTGTTGATCCTACCGGTGTTCCCACAAGGACTGAAAAGATCATTCCGGAAAAAGCACATACCACTGACAATACCGCTGCAAAAACAGTAACGCCCAAAAAGCTTTTAAACAGTCTCATTGCAGAGATAGCAGGGAATATTACCAGCGCCGAAATAAGAAGTGAACCCACAAGGTTCATAGAAACAACGATGATAACTGCTATCATTATCGCTATCAACAGATTATATCCATCTGCATTTACTCCCGTAGCTTTTGAAAAATCCTCATCGAAAGTGACCGCAAAGATCTTGTTGTACAGAAAAATAAACATCACAACAACAATCACTGAAAGTATTGCACAAATGATCACTTCATTCTTGGTAAGCGTAAGTATCGACATAGATCCAAACAAAGTGCTGCACACATCTCCGGATACATTGGCCGACGTTGTAAAAACGTTCATAAGAAGATAACCGAAAGCAAGTGCTCCGACTGACAGCATCGCTATAGCCGCATCGCCTTTTATCATAGCTTTCTGTCCGTTTTTAAGGAGTAACACCGCACATATAACGGTCACCGGAAGAATGAGCAAAGTCTGATTAGTCAGCTTAAGCACGCTTGCAACAGCCATCGCACCGAAAGCAACGTGTGACAAGCCGTCACCAATATACGAAAAACGCTTAAGCACCAAAGTAACTCCAAGGAGTGAGGCTGAAAGAGCGATAAGTATACCGACTATAAACGCATATCTTACAAACGAATAGCTGAAAAATAATGTAAGCTTATCCATCATGCCCAGTCACCTCCTTCTTTGCTAAGGAAAAACTTTCCTTCTTCACTGTTTACGTATTCTTCTTTTGTTCCGAAGAAAACCTCTTTTCCTATATGCAGAACATGGCTTGCATACTTAGCAGCCGCATGGATATCATGGGATATCATGATTATTGTGATACCGCTGTCGTTAAGCTCTTTAATAAGCTCATACATCTCAGCGGTAACCTTAGGATCAAGTCCGGAAACAGGTTCATCCAGCAAAAGAACCTTTCTCGTAGCGCAAAGCGCTCTCGCAAGAAGGACTCTCTGCTGCTGTCCGCCCGAAAGCTCTCTGTAGCATCTCTTCTTAAAGCCCAAGATGCCCATATGTTCCATGTTTTCCAAAGCGATCTTTTTTTCTTCTTTAGTATAAAAAAATCTGGCTCCCATGTGAGACTGGCATCCGGAGAGAACAATCTCCCAAACCGAAGCGGGGAAATCTCTTTGCACCACAGTCTGCTGAGGAAGATAACCTATCTCGTTCGCCTTTAGGCCGTCACCTATAGTGATCTTGCCACCCATAGGATCCTGAAGGTGTAAAAGAGTCTTCATAAGAGTACTCTTACCCGATCCGTTCTCTCCCACTATGCAAAGATAATCGCCTTCGTTGACTTCAAAACTAATCCCATCTGCAACGATCATCCTGTCATATCCAAGGGTCAGATCTTTTATGGAAATAAGTGCCATTTAATCAGCCTCCTAAAATCTGATGAAGCAGTATCATGCACAAAAGCATGATGATATTGATAACAGTAAATTTAAGTAAATAAGCACCCTTTTTATCCGGATACTCATTGGCAAAATTCTTATACGATATAAGACTCGCCATAGACGCTATAAGCGTACCAAGTCCTCCAACGTTCACGCCCGCTATGATCTCTTTTACATCGGACGCAAACCCGATAAGAAGGAATGTAGCAGGAACATTGCTTATAACCTGACTTGCGATTATAGAGACAAAGAATTCCCTGCCACCGACAACACCTTTAAGTAGCTCGGAAATACGTTGTATTCTTCCAAGATTTCCTGTAAAGATAAAAAATCCTATAAATGTAAGAAGCAAGATATAATCCGCTCTGAACAAGATCTTATAATCCATGCCGAGAACGACAATAAAGATTGCCGAAACGGATATATACCACGGAAGATATCCAAGGACAGTCATAAGTGCCAATACAAAAAGCACCGTATAAATAATAATCTGTCTCTTTGAACCGAATTTCCCAACAGTTCCGACTTCTTCACTAAGTACAATGGGTTCTTTTCCCCTAGGCAAAAGAATTATTCCGATTGCTATAAGTATAAAAGCAAGTATGGTATACGGAAGTGTCACGGATAAAAATCCCGGCAAACTTAAGCCTGCTACTCCGTACAAATAAAGATTCTGCGGATTGCCAAGAGGAGTAAGCATACTTCCGAGGTTCGCCGCTACAGTCTGTAAGATCACAACCCATATCGTAAGGTCTTCTCTCTTACAGCTACTTAGCATCATGAGCGCAAACGGAACAAATGTTATAAGCGCCACGTCATTGGTTATTAGCATACTGCTGAAAAAACAAAGAAAAACAAGTGTCGCTGAAAGCTGCCTTCCGTTCTTTACCTTGGAAAGAAGCGCCGTCGCGATCTTTTCAAATACAGTGTTCTCTTTCAGTCCCTGAATGACTACCATAAGTCCCCACAATATTCCGAGAGACCTAAAATCAATATAGCCGATATACTCTTTTCCGGGTCTTATTATGAACGCCGAGACAACGGCAAGAATGAATGCAACGCATAACACCGGATCTATCGTGATCTTACGCTTTTCTTTTCCCATTTTTCCCACAGATTCTTTCTATACTCTTTTTCTACATAAATCATAAATGATTTTCCGTGACATATTATATTCCGACATATTGAAAAGGTCAAAAGAATTTGCTAATAATTTGCAATTTTACCACAAAATGCAGATTATGTCTCATTACAGCAAAAACCCGCAGCCTAGCTGCGGGTAAAATAGTCATATGGATCAAGGTGTAAGTATTGTCGTTGTATGAAGACCAAAAAGATTTGCTGCCGATCTGTTTTCAAACCACTCGGAATCTGCACCGATTCCCATACCGGGGAATGACTCCGTCGAAGTATCCCACGGAACATATATGATGCAATCAGTACCATCTTCAGCCATCTCGAACGTAGAAAGCACATACTCTCTAACTCTGTACGATCTCACAGCTGCTCCCGATCTTATATCTCTGCAGGTTCTTGCGGTAAAACTGTCATGTATTATTCCTCTTGAAACAGGAAGCACAAGTATCAAAAGAACTGCAACGGCACATGCTGCCTTTAATACATTCTTCTGCATTTCTACTTTAGAGAAATGTTCTCTTAGCCACTGTGCAAAACATACCGCTACAAATATCATGGTAAATCTCACCGCTATAATATGCTCGATCAAAAGATGACCGGTAAGCTGACCGGTTTTTCCACCATACGCGGCGGGAAACGCTTCAATAAAATGTATTACAAGCACGCCGCCCAATATGATCAGCATCCTGATTCCTGACAGTCCTCCCTTTATAACTTCTACTCTATAGAGGATACAAAGAGCTATAAGAATGATCGCAGTTAAAATAAAGATAATATCAACAGCCTTGAAGAAAGATCCGAAAGCGCATGTAAATGTATCTCTGATTCCGTCTAAAAGTGTCTCATGTCCCGGAACGGCAGAATCGCCTGCACGCACGAAGTTACCGGGCGCAACGGCATTTATCAGCGCTCCGATAAAACCTGCCACAAAAGGAATAACGAGAAATTTTCTCTCTATAAGTTCTTTGTAGTCAATTATAAGAACCGCACCCATAACTGCGCAGTTAACCGCAACAAGTGTAAGTGATGCTCCCGAAGCAAGGAATGCAAACACGGAGCTTAATATGATATAGATCACAGTCTTATAACCGTTGTTTCTTACCGACAATACACTGAAGGTCAACGCAAACAGCATAAATCCAAGCATCAGAGTATAACCCAAGGTCTCTGTGTGCCAATACATTATATCAGTATCAAGGCGTGTATAGCTCATGGTGAAAAACGAGAGCACCAAAGCCAGTATCACTGCCAGCGACACTGTTTTATTCTTGATAAGGACAAGTGATACCGCAAATACGGATGCAAGGAATATCGCCACATATGAAAACATCGCAAAGTGGAATCCCGGCATACCGAATCTTGAATATGGTCTGAACAGATGATCCAAGAACATAGGTGTATAGCAGCCCTGCTGGCTCTTATAAATATTTGCGGTCTTCATAAATGAACCTACGATCGATGATTGATACAGTACAGAGCCCTCAAGTCCACCACTCTCATAGGAAAAATCATCTTCACTTAAAAAGGTGAACATTGTTCCCGCAACAGGGGTGGCTATAACGGCAACTATAAGCAGCACGAGAACCGCTTTCAGTATTCCGTCCCAAATCTTTGAATTCTTGATCACACTATTCATATCTTTAAATCAGTACTCCCTATCCTTCTATAATCTTATGGATCCGCTTCTCATCTTCTCCGGCTACTATTATGTAACCAAATCTTGATGAGCTGTCCACGACTCTTCTGTCGGTTATTTCTTCTATGTCACTCTCGACAACAAGGTCCTTGTATTTCTCGCAGATATCTCTGCAATAATCCGCATCTTCCTGTCCGAAGATAAATTTTATTCCTGCAGCATTGTGTGCTTTGTCGGATGTAAGATCAGGTTCCTGTCCCATAGCCACATCAATGACCGCTTTAACAAAATCAATTCCCGTTGTGAGCTGCACCAAAGAGCTTCCGATACAATCTCCGCCCATTCTTCCGCCGATCTCAACTATCTTGATCTTTCCGTCAGCCTGGATCATTATCTCGGAATGTGATGCACCGTTCTCGATCTCAAGTGCATCCAGTGCGGCATAAATGATCTTTCTTATGTTCTCGTAAGTATCTGTGTTTACAGGCGCAGGTTCAAAATGTCCCGTCTCGATAAAGTTGGGGCTTCCTGTCGTAAACTTTTCAGTCACTGCCAAAAGAGTATGCTTCCCTTTGTAAGAAATACATTCAACACTGTATTCTTTGCCTTCAATGTATTCCTCTATTATTGCTTTCTTTTCAAAGCTTACATCTCTTGCGGCTGTTATCGCAGCCATCAGTCCTGCTTTTGTCTTTAGCTTTGTAACCGCTCTGCTGCCCGACCTGTCGGTGGGCTTTACTATGATCGGATATTCAAGGTCAATACTTCCGGCATTTACAGAGTCGTCTGCGATAACGTATCCCGGACACGGGATATCTTTTTCCGAAAGAGCATTTCTCATTGCAAATTTATTGGTCGATTTCTCGGTGCACGAAAGAGAATTACCTGAAAGTCCCATATTAACAGCCACATAGTTTACCGTGACCATCGCTAGATCGGAGGAAATACTGCATATTCCGTCAATCCCTATCTCTTTACACTTTTCAAGAATCTTCTCTTTCTCCACGATGCTGATCGGATAAAAATGATCGGCAGTGGATTCTCCTATGTCTCCTACTCCCCAAGCAAAAACGTGGGTCTCAAGCCCCATCTCTTTTGCCTTTAATATCAATGGGTTTTGAAGATATGAAGCGCCTATTATCGCTATCTTTTTCATGTATCACTCCTACTTATGCGAATTTAAAATATCATCGATCACATAAATCGGTCTTCCCTTGCTCTCCGCGAAGATATTACCTACATATATTCCGACAACTCCCAAAGCGCTGAGCACAAGCCCGCCCATCAGGTATATCGCCGCAATAACAGATGGCCATCCCATATCAAAGTCTTTTACGACCAAATATCTGATAAGCAGATAAACCAAAAACAGCAGCGATGCGCATGAAATTATAAAGCCGCCCTTTACCGCCAAAAACAGCGGTTTGTTTGACTGTGCTGTTATAAGACTTACAGCCAGATTTACTTTCTTTCCGAAAGTGTACGAGGATTTACCCGCAAACCTTTCGTCTGATTCTATCTCAATAGTTGTGTCCTTGTAGCCAAGCCACATAAGGAACATGATATAATCTCTGTTCTGCTCCTTCATTTCAAGGAAAGCATCAACGACTTTCCTTCTTGCGATGCTGTAGTTTCCGACCTCGAAATCATACTTCATGTCGGAAAGCTTATTGTACACCGCATAAAAGGCTCTGGACAATGCCTTTACGATAAAGGTGTCCTTCCTGTCTTTTCTCTTGGAATAAACTATATCATATCCTTCCTCGATCTTGGCGAGAAACTGCGGTAAAAATTCAGGTCTGTCCTGAAGGTCGCAGTCCATGACAACTACCAGATCTCCGACAGATTTCTCAAGTCCGGCCGTTATCGCTCTCATCTGCCCGAAATTTCTGGATAATCTGATGCCGACAACTCTTTCGTCTGCTTCGCAAAGCTTCTCTATCTCTTCCCAAGATCTCTGCGGGCAATGATCGTCCACCATGATGATCTCAAAAGATTTTCCTTGCGCTTCAAGAGTTGCGGCAAGCCTCTTATAAAGTTCCGGTACAGCTTCCCTGCAACCGTATACAGGAATGACTACTGAAATATCCATATAAATCCTCGTGTTTTAATTTATTTCCTATCAGATATCAACTTCTGTTGTTCCGCCAAGGAAAGTCGGAAGTGATTTGCCGTCTCTCTTCCACTGAGCATACTCAGCAGTTGCGGCGAACATAACGTCTCCCGATGAATTAAGTGCTGTCTCAACAGAATCCTGAACAACACCGATTATAAATCCAACCGCTACAACCTGCATAGCAACGTCCGGATTTACTCCAAAGAGTGAGCATGCCATCGGGATGAGAAGGAGTGATCCTCCTGCAACACCTGATGCTCCGCAAGCTGCAAGCGTTGAGATGATAGCAAGTATAAGCGCGGTTGCAAATGACACATGAATTCCTACAGTGTTAGCTGCGGCAAGAGCCATAACAGCGATGGTGATCGCAGCTCCGTCCATGTTGATGGTTGCGCCGAGAGGAATAGAAACAGCATACAGTTCTTTATCCATTCCGAGCTTCTCGCAAAGTTCCATATTAACAGGTATGTTGGCAGCGGAACTTCTTGTAAAGAACGCTGTTACTCCCGATTCTCTAAGGCATCTGAACACAAGCGGATAAGGATTAACCTTAAGTGTGATCGCTGCAAGAAGAGGATCGATAACAAGTGCCACAACAAGCATACATCCTACAAGAAGTGCAAGAAGCTTGCCGTAATCGGTAAATATCGCAAGACCGTTGGTCGAAACGTTCTCGTAAACAAGACCCATGATTCCGAAAGGTGCAAGATTGATTATCCACTTAACCGCAGTAGATACCATATTTGAGAAGTCCTCAAGTACCTTCTTGGTGCTGTCGCTTGCGACCTTCTTTGCAGCAAGTCCCAATATAACCGCCCAAAACAAAATACCTATATATCTACCCTCAAGAAGTGCTCCGACAGGGTTAGCCACCATATTTACGAGCAAATCTGAAAGCACCTGTCCCACTCCTGTAGGAACGGCCTCAGTCTGATAGGCCTCTGCGAGCATTATCGTCTGAGGAAAAACAAAACTTCCCACAACCGCTACCACAGAAGCAAGCAGCGTGCTTACCATATACAAAACAATTACAGATACAAATCTTCTGTCGAGCTTATCGTTTCCCTGCGCGAGCGCGGAAATAACAAGCACAAATACAAGTACGGGAGCAACCGCCTTAAGTGCTCCTACAAATATCTTTCCAAACAGCGTGATAACTGCCAGATCCTTGAATAATAACCCCAAAATTGTTCCAAGAACAAGACCGCACAAAATGCGGATGATCAAACTTACACTATTATAAGCCTTTACTATTTTCATACCTTCTCCTTTCAAGTCTGATATAGCATAATTTTATCACTTCAACCCGATAACGTAAAACAGAATCATACCACAGACACGATAAATCCGAACAAAGGTGACAACGCTATCATCACGATCGAGAAGGAAAAAGAATTAACGGATACAAGTGTCGCCCTCTGATCTGAAGGTATCATTGTATTTAGTACCACATCAGACCTTACGCAGAGCAGCGTATCGGAAAATGAACCGATAAATCCGCCAATCACCATCAGGATACTGTTCCCGGTCAGTATTGATGCTACGGAAAGTGTCACGCCAAACGCCCCTATCATTGCAATATGCTTAAACCTTCTGCCTGCCATCAGCTTTGCGGCAAACGCGCCAAGCACCGCTCCCATTCCCATTATAAAAAGAGCCGGTCCCAGCATGAGCTCCGGAAGTCCTGCAATAGGAAGCTTTGCCTGTAAAAAGAAAAGAATGAGCGTCGCCGATGATCCGACAAAAGCATTCAAAACAATGATCTGCCTTGTCCTCTTATTTTCTTTTATAAACGCAGCGCTCTCTTTTGCGACTTCAACAAATCTCTTTTTAATACTCGCTTCTTTTGAAAGCTCGGTAGAAATTTCTTTTAACGAAAGAGCTATACCTATGCTCAGGATCCCCATAAACACATCAACCGCGTAAGCTCTTTTATATCCGAGCATGAGCGCCACGCCCGCCATAAGCGTTGCTATGGAACTTGTAATCTTATATATCACCATATCCACTGAAGCAAATCTGTCGTATTCACTCTCGATATCCGCTTCCTTCAGACTGTCATATGCAAGCGCTTCCCTTGTTCCCGACGCAAGGTTAAAGCTCAGCGCACTTGGGATCATCGCAAGCGCCAATATCCAGAATGAATTAGACAAGATCATAATGATCCCGGATATCACAGACATGATCCTTGCGGCCACCATGACCTTCTTTCGTCCGAACACATCCGCAATAGCACCCGACGGTACTTCAAAGAGCATACTTGCAACATGGAATATGCTCTCCGCAAGTCCTATCTCGACCATGGAAAAGCCTCTTGCCGCAAGCAGCGCAACCCATGACGCTCCCGCGATCATAAGCGCTCCCGCACCGTCTAATAACAATAATTTTTTTATCTGTTTTCTCGCATTATTTTTATTCATAAAAAAACTCCTTATCTTTTTTTGTTCAAAAAATAAGGAGATAATTACGCTTTATAGATGTTATTTGCACTAAAAATCATCTAAAAAAGAGCGCACTATCCCCGTCAACCGCCAAAAAGTTACCTTTCATCAAATGAATATTGGTTGTTTTCCAGGTCATTCATGTGCTCCTTTCTTCGAAAAGTATGATATCATTAATTTATGGATTTAACCAGAGAGGGGGACGCTATGTACGCAGAAAAACTTGCCGTTATTTTTCCTGGTATCGGTTACACTCACGATAAGCCTCTTTTATATTATGCAAAAGAAATGGCCAGAGAGCATGGGTATAAGGTAATAGAGATCACTTACAAACTGCCCTACAAATCTCACGAGGTTAAGGGCAAGGAAGAAGTCATGCATTCTGTCTTCGAGATAGCGTTAAAGCAGACTATCGATCAGCTTAAGGATGTCGAATTCGATAAATACGAAGAAGTCCTGTTTATCGGAAAGAGCATCGGAACAACTCTCGCCGGTTACTACGCATGGAAGAACGAGATCAACGCTATTCACATAGTTCTCACTCCCGTTGCGGAAACATTTAAATTTCTTGAAGGCGTCAAAGCGATCGTCTTTCACGGAACAGCGGACGCATGGTGCGACACCGAGCTTGCAAGAAAACAGTGCAACGAGCTCAATCTTCCGCTTCACGAATTCCAAGGTGCGAACCACTCCCTTGAGACAAAAGAGACTATAAAGGATATCAAAAACCTTAAAGTGATATTCAAACAGATAGAAGTCTTTTTGTTTTGATCTTGCTTATGAAAGTGCAAGCATTATTCTGCTCTCTCTAAGTGTTTTGGACTGCTCGTAGTCATATTCAATAGTATTGATATTCGCCTTCGGATACATCTGCCGAAGCTTTTTAAGGATCCCTCGCTCAGCGACATGACTTACGAGACACCCAAACGGATGCACTATCAGTATCTTGTCATATCCCTTTTGAAGCATATCGATCACTTCCGCGAGTACAAGCCAGCCGTCACCTATGTTGTAATACTCGCTTAGAAGTTCATTTGCCTTTTCTTTCATTTCATAAAACGATCCGTCAGCAATAAATCCGTTTTGCTCCAAGAGCTCTTTTATCTTATTCTGCATCTTGATCATTCGATCCATTAAAACCTTATATGCTTTTAACAAGGCTTTGGGCGCCATATTGAGCTCCGCGGATTTCATCTCGGTATAAACGACATAAATACAATAATTCAAAAAGCCTTCCATTCTGTAATCCATGTCGTGGTCTTTGAGAAAATCCTCAAGATGCCTGTTTCCTATAGGCGAACATTTTATATATATTTCTCCTGCCACACCGACTTTGGTAAGCATTCTCTCATCCTTGGAATAACGAGGGATCTTTTGGAATTCGGAAATGATCTCCTGATAGATATTGTCCTTTAATAATATCTTTTTTCCTACGGAAATATACCCGGAAAGCCTGTCGATCCACTTGTGATAAAGTGATTCCGTCTCACCCTTATTCTTTTCATAAGGTCTTATCTGCTGTAAAAGGCTCATCAGAAGATCGCCGTAGCACACCGCCGCGATCGCGCCAAAAAGCAGCTTTAGATTGATCTTAAATCCGGGATGACTCTCCGCGCCTCTGAAATTCAAAGAAAGAACCGGGATCTTATATCCGCTCTTTTTCACACATTGAATGATAAGATCGTAGTAATTACCCGCTCTGCAAGCACCTCCTGCCTGAGGTTCGAGTATGGCGGTCCTATCAAGATCAACGTTTCCCGATGCAATATGCGCCATAAGATTTCCGATAATATCTATCGCACAAGTGCAGTAAGCGGAATTGATGAATCTAAACGCATTCTCGGGAACCCTCTCATACTCAGGCACAACCGCAAGGTCATAGCCACCATATTTAAACGCCGCAATAAGAAGCTCATTGTGATAATGAAGCATATCCGGCATGTATATGGTATGTGTCTTTTTCATTTTTGGAGTAAAAAGCGTGTTGTCCCTGTTCAATTCACGATCCCTTGTCCTAATATTTAATCGGGAAGATCTATTTTCTTTCCGTCTCTGTGCATTGAAAACTTATCCATAGGATACTTCTTGAGATTCTCAAGAACCTTTCTGTTGTCTGCCTTGGAAAGAAGGTTCTCTCTTGCTTTTGTGATCTCGATCTCGGTCTTATGCTTGGAAGGTCCGCCGACACATCCGCCGGGGCAGACCATGCCCTCTATAAAGTCATCGGTAAACTTTCCGGCCTTAAGAAGCAAAAGAGCTTTCTTACACTCGTTTCCTCCCGCAACCTGATGAAGCTTGAGATTACTTACGTCTTCTCCTCTTTCTTTCATGCATTCAATAACCGCATTGGCAACGCCGCCGCTTGTAGCAAAGCGTTTGCCCCAGATCGAAGACTCCTGATACTCATCGGTAACAGGCTCAAAATCTATATCCTTTGATCTCATAAGAGCACGAAGCTCTCCGTATGTCACAACATAATCAGCATTATCCGGAACGCTCTCATCCATAGCTTCCGCTTTCTTGGCAATACACGGTCCCACAAATACAGTTACGCAACCGGGACGTGTTGCCTTAAGATATCTTGAGATCGCGCACATTGGCGAAACAGTTGAAGACATATTGTTCTCAAACTGTTCAGGGAAATGCTTCTTAAGCATGTTGATAAATGCAGGACAGCAAGACGTAGTCATCTTCTTGCCTTCCGCATATGCTTCAGCCCACTCTTTTGACTCATAAGCAGCCGTCATATCTCCGCCGAGTCCGACCTCAACCATATCCGCAAAGCCAAGCTTGATAAGCGCTTGTTTAACAGAAGCCATGGAGATATCTTCTCCGAACTGGCCTTCTGTAGCGGGTGCGCACATAGCGATGACTTCTTTTCCTGATTTAATGGCTTCTATGATCTGAACAAGGAACGTCTTTGATCCTATAGCTCCGAAAGGACAACTGTGAATGCAGTGTCCGCACTGGATGCACTTGCTCTCATCGATCTTACAATATCCGTTTTCATCATAGGTGATCGCACCTACGGGGCATGCCTTATGGCAGGGGCGCTCAAGATGAACGATAGCACCGTAAGGGCAAGCATTTGCACACATTCCACACTCTTTACACTTGGTAGAATCTATATGCATCCTGACATCGCCCGGATGGATCGCGTCAAATTTACATGAATTGATACAAGCCTTTCCCATACAGAAACGACAATTGTCAGTAACAGAAAAAGCATGGATCGGACATTCGTCACATGCCGGATCGATTACCTGAACTATATTTTTGGAGTCTTCGTTGTATGAGGTACTCTGTCCACACGCAAGGCGTATCCTCTGACGAACGATCTCTCGCTCTTTGTAGACGCAGCATCTGTAAACAGGCTTTGGTCCCGGAGCGAGCTCATATACAAGCTTATCCTTGTGCTCCTCATCAAGCTCACCTTGCCACGCGAGCTTGCATACTTCCACCATGATCTTGTGTTTAAACGCAACAAGTCCCTTGTCATTTGTAATCATAATATTCTCCCACCTAAAAATATTAATAGTTACATTTATGATCCCTTGCCGGATCTTACTCTCACTCTTTTATTCTGTTTCTTGCCTCGTCCATGGAGATGCATTTGGCGTATCTCGGATCCCACATGAACTCATTGTAATAGCGATAGCAGGTTGCCCTATCCATGAAATCGCTGTCAAATGTTGAATTGGTATATTCCGGAACCAGAACTTCAAAGCCGTTATCAAAGCCGGTTCTTATCGTCGCATCAATGCAAAAATTAGTTTGAAGACCCACAATCATTATGGTCTTCTCACCTTTTTCTTTTAAGTAATCCAAAAGACCTGTCGAAGGATGAAGCGCGCTGTTTACAGCCTTTGTATATATCTTTTCTCCTTCTTTCGGTGCAAATTCATCATATATCTCATAGTCCGGGTCGCCTTTGCTAAAACCGGATCCGGGACCGTCGTCATGCTGAACATAAATAACTTCTTTTTTATTGTCTCTTGCGAGCTGAATGAGTTCTTTAATATTCGACTTTAATTTTTCAAATTCATAAAGTCTGTCATCAGTGATTCCTTTTTGAGTATCGATTACAAGTAAAACCATGTTGTCTCCTTTTCAGAACTCTTTTACAAGCCCCACATGAAGCTGCTCAAGCTTATCTCCAAGCTCCTCTTTCATGATACCATAAGCCTTGCCCATAGTGCAGTGTCCTGTGCAAATATATTCAATCCCGGTCTCGCTGATATTCTTAGCAACTTCTTCAACTTCTTTTTTACTCTTGTTATACAGATGGAAGCCTCCGATAAGGCCGTAGATATGCTTATCAGGGAAAGTACTCTTAATCTCATTAATGATATTTACAGCGCCACCGTGAGAACAGCTGTTAAGTATAACAAGGCCTTTTTCGGTCTCTATAACAAGGCTCTGTTCATGCGAGAAATTATCAGGTCTAAGCCTTCCACCGACCTTGGTATACATCTTTTCCTTTTTTCCTATAAGATCAAGGCACGGCGATTTGTGAGGTATAAGATAAACGCCGTCGCAGAGCTTATAATCACCCGATACGAACTCTATTCTGTCGCCGTAGTCCCTGATAACATTCTTTGGGATTCCGATATATCTTCTGAATATCAGATAATCTATCGCATAGCAGTTTTCCGCCGTGGTCTTTCTAAGATAAAACTTGGCTTTCTTGTTATCTTCAAAAAATCTGGGCATGCCATTAGCGTGATCGTAGTGCGCGTGACTAAGAACCGCGTAGTCTATATCTTTGATGTCAAATCCAAGCTTTTGAAGATTCTCGGCAAAAAGATCGGAACCGCCGACGTCAAGAAGGATCTTTTTATCATTGTGCTCGATCAGGATCGAAAGTCCCCATTCTCCTTTTAATTCCTGTCCTGCTTTGTTATCAACTATTACTGTAAGTTTTGTCATCATGTTCCCCTTTGTCTGATATTTCTTATTTCTTGATAGTCCAATAACAATTATAACCGTAGTTGTCATTGCCACCAATTAGTAATTTGTCGGTCTTCTCAAAACCGTATTCTGAGAACGCCTTTGCACGCTCAACGGCGTACAGCGGAACTTTGGATATTATCTCGTCGCAGTCAAAAAGCTCATATGCAGGCGGGATAATAATCTCCAAGATGCTCTTTAATTCTTCCGCCTTTTCATACTTACTTCCGACATCAAGTCTGATAAGTCCGACATGTCCGAAGCTTCCGTCCGGCTCTCTGTGGAACATCTCTATCGTGCCGACTGCTTTGTTTGAAGCTTTATCGACGATCGTCCATCTCACAAAATACTTTTGTTCATAGGAATAGAGCCAGAAATCTACCGCTTTATCCATCAGCTCTTTTGTATTGTAAAAGAAATTGTCCCCGTGGCAATTGTCGCTGTTAAAAAACGGAAGTGCATTCTTATCTCCGTAAACTTCAAGAAGATCATCCGAATCTTCCGTCTTCACAAAGCGAAGAATAAATTTGTCATTTTCAAGTACCGGGCAAGTCTCATAAACGTTATTCATTCTGTCCTCCTGTTTAAGCAT
This sequence comes from Butyrivibrio sp. XB500-5, assembly GCF_003625505.1. NCBI lineage: Bacteria > Bacillati > Bacillota > Clostridia > Lachnospirales > Lachnospiraceae > Butyrivibrio > Butyrivibrio sp. XB500-5. Next base: position 316,578 of record NZ_RAIS01000002.1, on the reverse strand, counting down.
TATTTTTATTTCATAAGTCCGCCGTGGAATACACATTCGTAGACTTTTTTATCATCAAGATAAATCTCTTCGAATCCCTGAAACCATGCAAAATCTCCGGTCACCCTGCATCTGTATGTGAACTCTCCCGACTTATACATCTCGGGGCCTCGGTATGGCATGTTTTTATCTGCATGCAAAAGAGCTTCCTTAAGGAAATCTCCGCTGAATCTGTCATCGAGTACTCTTCCCATGTAATTCATGGCATAAACCGCGATATCTTTTTTCCAGATCGCCTCTTCTCCGGCGAACTTCTCGCCTCCGACATAGGTGTCATGATACCTGTAATCTCCGCTCTCATAAACAAAATCATGAGATGTGTATCTTGTTGACTCAACTTCATTTATCTTGGCCGCGTATGTATTTTTATTGGCTTCAAGCCTGAATGCGATCAGCTCTTCAAGATCTGTCGGCTGCGTGGAAGATATATTGACTGCGCAGTCCCTGTCCTTGACGAGGTAATCAACGCTCACATTCATCAGGTCGCTTATCTGAATGAGATTCGTTATATCCGGATAGGCTTGTCCCGCCTCCCACTTGGCGACCGCCTGCCTTGACACTCCAAGCTTCTCAGCCAGCTCTTCCTGTGTAAGTGCATTATTTTTTCTAAGTATTTGTAGTTTATCGGGAAAAATCATTTTTATCACCTCCAAGAGGTATCATATAAAAGAAATGCATGCGGTAACATCACCCGGAGGTTGCATTTTTGCTACTTTCTTTATACATTTATAATATCACAGGGAGGTAGACAAAATGGAATACAAAATTGCAACATTGGAAGACCTCGATCTTTTAACTTCTTCAAGAATCGAAGTTTTGCGCGCAGCAAATAAACTCGATTCTTCCGTAGACATGTCTGAAGTTGAAGCCTCTTCGAGAGAATATTATAAAAGAGCTCTTGCAGACGGAACTCACACGGCTATCCTTGTTATGGACGGGGATTCTTTTGTCGGCGCCGGCGGCATGAGCTACTACGAGGTAATGCCTACATATCACAATCCAAGCGGAAAAAAAGCTTATGTAATGAATATGTACACCAATCCGAATTATCGCAGGCAGGGCATCGCGCTCAAGACTTTGGATATGCTGGTAAAAGATGCCAAAAAACGCGGAATTACCCAGATATCACTCGAAGCAACGGATATGGGAAGACCCTTGTATGAAAAATATGGATTTACCGATATGGGTGCAGAAATGGAGCTTGTCGATGCCGATTGATTCGGCACCGCAGCTCCATATTTTATTTCGTTATTTACTCGTTTTTATAATCTTCCACGCGTCAATCAGCTTTTCCATATTCCATGCTGCGTTCGCGGGGCTTGTGGAAGGCAGGCAGATTGCCGATCTTTCAATAATCTTTTCCGTATATTTCTTATAATACTTTTCCGCAGTCTTTCCGTTTACGTAAATCGCTTCAACATTTGAATTATCCAGAATGGTTTTTAGATCATTCGGTGTTACGTTCTTTATGCTCGAATCGGACGATCCCGTTATATCGCATGAATGAATAACATCCCAGAGCGCTATCTTATTTCTTTTTAAAAGAGCTTTCTTCTCAGGAATTGTATTCGGAACTTCCTCATCTAAAACCGCAGCGATAACATTCCAAAATCTGTTCTGCGGATGTCCGTAGAAAAACTGCGCCTCCCTCGATTTCACAGAAGGGAAACTTCCAAGTATAAGCACTCTTGAATTCTTGTAATAAAGAGGCGGTATCGGATGAACGATCATCTTAATGCAAGCTCCTTGTAGATTTTCTCTATTACAGGTGATTTATATTCGATATATTTTTCAATGTCTTCTGGGTATAATTTTGCTGCTTCAAGTTTTATGTTGCTGTATTCTATGACCGCTCCGGGATTCTCTCTCAAATAATCTCTGAACATCAAATGTCGTTTCAGTTCCTTGGAATCTTCCGGACATACATATAAGTGATGCGTCTGCAAATGCTCTTTTCCCTCATACGCAAAAGCTTCTCTTCCCTCTATCCCAAGATTACCTTCATGAATATATCCTATTCCACTGAGAGCTTTGATTACTGCCTGCAGGTCATCCGGCTTAACCACAACATCAATATCTATAATGGGTTTCGCCGCAAGTCCTTCAACAGAAGTACTTCCGACATGTTCGATTGAAATTGCCAAATTTCCAAGTGCTGCTTCCAGCTCATTTTTTATTTCTATAAATTCTTGCTTCCACTTCTCGTCATAAGGAAGAACTAATATATGTTTTGTTCTCATTTCTTTTTACCAGTTATAATTACATGATTACTCATACCAAGAATAGATTTTTCTTTACATACAGAAAGGTGATATTCAAGCCAAGTATTGAACTTCTCTTCGCTCCATGTATCTGCAACATCTGCTAGCATAGGTAATATCCCATCCTGTGCGAAGTGCGATATTATTTCCACATTATTCTTTGCAAACAGTTCTTCCATCTCATCTGCCGACGAATAATAAGTATCAGTCCAAAAGCACTTGGGATCATCACTGTGAAGTTCTCCTGTATCTCTTATCTGAGACATAAGCCTTCCATCAATATACTTTTCATCAGCGGTCACGATCATCTGATTTAGGTAGAATTTCGGGACATATGCCACTACAAGCAGTCCATCTTTTCGCAATACTCTGAGTGATTCCTCGATACATTTATTTCGCATGTTCTCTTCTGTTAAATGATAAAAAGGCCCCATGTTGAGAACCACATCAAAAGAATCATCGGAAAACATGCTCATATCAGTTGCGTCAAGAACAGCAGTTGTCATCTTGTATGGCTTATTTGCAAGCTGTTCATTTATGATATCAATATGGCGCGGCGTGAGATCTGTCGCTGTAACGTTATACCCTTTATCGGCAAGATAAAAAGCATACGCACCTGTTCCCGCAGCGCAGTCCAATATTTCCTTTGAGGAATCGCCAATGATATCATCAAACATTCTTACCGTTGTAAGAAATTCTATCTTTCTTGCGTTATTGGTCGTTAAGCGATCTTCCTCGCGATAATTTTCATAGTAATCAACAACGTTGTTCATGGTGGTACTCCTGTTTCATAAGCGCTTATTTATTCCTCATGTTATCACATATCTATCTCACACCTAAAATATTCATTTTCTTCCGAAGAAAAACGTACCGCGTACTTATACTTTTTTGCAACCTGCTTTACAACACGGATCCCAAGACCATGCTCCGGAAGATATGCATTTTTTATCCTTTCATTAAGTGCCTTTATCTTCCGCTCATCTGCGCCTTGTCCGTTGTCGCTTATAACAAGTCTTGCCTTGGATTTACCGCGCTCAGATAGCTTGACCGATATCTCACAACCCTTTTCGTTATGAACGATAGAATTGGTGATTATGTTCTCTATCATACGCCTGATAAGCATGTGGTCCGCTTGAACACTGTAGTTCTCAAGCTTCTCATCTACTTGCAGGTCAAAAGAATAATCTTCATAAGTGTTTATATGATCGCACAGTATCTCTCTTAGAAGTGATGTGAGATTTATTTTTTCATTATTCCACTTGCCTGTTCCGGCTTCGAGTTTGTTCTCGGTGTTAAGGTTGCCTATAAGATCTCTGATCTTGAAGCACTGCTTTTCCTCAACACTTCCTTTTTCTACAGATCCCATGACTATGCTAAGCGGAGTCCTTATGTCATGTGAAACGCCTGCGATCCACTCTGTTCTTGCTTTCTCTCTGGTGATCATCCACTTGCGGGTGATCATAAAAGGTAACAGCAAAAGGATCAGCACATTAGCTATGAACATATAAGGAGCAACCATGATCATTTTATCCATGGTTTGCATGTTCATTTCCAAAATATACTTCCATATGCTTCCCTTGGGATGTCCGACCACTAGGATCCCATCATCTCTTATCCACGTATACGTGGGATAATCGTTCAGATACCAATGCGTAAATGTAGCAACATCTTTTATCTCATAAGAATCAGGAATGTCCGATGGCATCATGTAATTCCAGATAACACTTCCGGAATCATCTATGATCATTGCAAAAGAATCTGTTTCATCGAGCATTTCATACACTGAGCTGTCAACTCGATATTCACCGTCTGTGCTTATGATCTTTTCCGAAACCTTTTCTATATGATAAGTATTAAGATAATTCTCCTGCTTTTGAACGCATATAAAGAATATGACTATAACATCGATGATCATCAATGACACCAAAACAAGCATCATTGAAAGAAGATAACCGGATATTTTTTTCATTACTTTCTACCTCTGATATTCAGCCTGTATCCCAGTCCGCGGACCGTCTGCAGATACTCGGGGTTCGAAGGATCCTCTTCTACCTTTTCACGAAGTCTTCTGATATGTACTATAAGTGAATTCTCAAGTCCGTAACTACCGTCCGGCCAAAGCGTATCCATGAGGACATTCAGCGAAACGATCTTTCCCTGATTATCATACAGCTTGGAAAAAAGCTGAAACTCTTTTGCAGTAAGCTCCGTCTCTCCATCAGGTCTTTTTACTATTCCCGAAGAAAGGTCGACTCTTACCGCGCCAAGGTCAACAATCTTATTCTCCGTCAAATGATATGTCCTTCGCAAAACAGCTTTTATTCTAAGCAGCAGCTCTTCGGGAGTATAAGGCTTTGTCACATAGTCATCCGCTCCAAGCCCAAGTCCTTTGAGCCTGCTTGTTTCTTCATCTCTTGCAGAAAGGAAAATAACAGGGATATTTATCCCTCTCTTTGTCCACGACTCATAGAGAGACAGTCCGCTTATATCAGGCATCATTATGTCCAACACAACCAGATCCACTTTCTCTTTTTCCATGATCTCATCTGCTTCTTTTCCGTTTAATGCATATAAAACATTATTAAATCCATTTTCTGATAAGAGTTTTTTATTGATCTCCAAAATCTGTTTCTCATCATCTACCAAAAGGATCCTGCAATCTGATAACACCATAATCATTACCTCTTTCCGCTTAAATATTAGTATACACATATAAATTGCATAATTAAATAACCGCGCCTCCTACGTAATGTAAACGTAATGTAGGTGTCATGTTCAAGTAATCTTCCCTTTTTATACTGAATTTATCAAAAATACGGAGGACGTACTGATGAAAAAATATGTAATTGAAACCAGCGGTCTTTGCAAAAAAAGCGGTCGCAAATACAGAATAAAAGACGTAAACTTAGCAGTCCCGAAAGGATGTATATACGGTTTTCTCGGCCCCAACGGCGCCGGAAAGACCACTACAATGAAGCTTCTTCTTGGGCTTATACAACCTGACGGCGGAACAATGGAAGTGCTCGGTCAAAAGATGTCTCCCAAGAACAGATTCGAAATAAATACAAGAACCGGAAGTCTTATTGAAAGCCCCGGATTCTACGGACATCTCACAGGACAGGAAAATCTTGAGATAATAGCCCGCTACAAAAAGCTTGGTGCAAGCGATATAAAAGAAGCTCTTAAAACAGTAGGCCTGTACGACAGAAAAGATGACAAAGTAAAAAACTATTCGCTCGGAATGAAGCAGCGCCTTGGCATAGCAATGGCACTTATGGGAAGACCTGAGCTGATCATCCTGGATGAGCCCACAAACGGTCTTGATCCTGCAGGTATTAACGAGATCAGGAATCTGGTAAAAAGTATTCCGGAAAGATACGACTCAACGGTCATCATTTCAAGCCATCTTCTTTCCGAAGTTGAGCAGATCGCTGACTACGTAGGGATCATCAACAAAGGACATATGATCTATCAGGGTCTTTTATCTGAACTTGAGATCGGTGATGCTTCTCTCGAAGAAGTCTTCCTCGAAATGACAAAAGGAGCTTAAAAATGGGTATTATCGAAAATCTTTTTATAGAACTGAAAAAACATAAACGCCGCCATAATCTACTACTCTTCGCCTTGGTCATAGCTGCTGAAATGCTGTTTATTTTCGGAAATTATCACGGTAAGCAAGGCTCCGCCGATGGCTGGATGATCCTTTTTTATACCGTTCCTATCATAAACTGCCTGTTTTTCCCTGTTACGATCGCGGGATTTGCTTCCAGATTGATGGACATAGAGCACAAGGGTGAAATGCTAAAGTGCTTATATACTTTCTCCACTCCGCAAAAGATCTTTTTCACAAAATATATTTACGGTGCAATATCAACACTCATACTTGTTGCGATGCAATGCGGATCGTTCATACTCTGTTGCAAGATCCTCAATTTCGAATGCACATTTCCGCCCGTATATCTTTTTATACACGGAATGACCACATACGTAACTTGTATGGCCTTATTTAGCCTACACCTCATGCTGGCGTATTTTTACAGGAATCAGGCACTTAGTATTTCTTTGGGAATATTTGGAAGCTTCACAGCTTTCTTTTCCTTATTCCTTCCTTCAACGATCATACAAAAGTTCCTTCCTTGGGCAACCTTCGTGACATCCGGATTTATAACAATGGACTGGGATAAAGATACAAGAGATATATCTTACAGCATCGGAAAGCCTGATTTCATACCGGTGATCATCTGTATCGGCTGGATAATCCTCTTAACCTGTATCACACTTATTTTGCTCAGAAAAGCCGGTGTAGAGGAAACAGAAAAAATAAACAATCGAAAGTCTAAGAAGGTACTTCTTCACAAGCGCCCCGTAGAGCTTTTGAAATTAAAGGGCTCACCTGCCTGGATCGCTTTTTTCATTGTTCCCTTGATATCGGCAGCGATCGGAACCGTAAATTATCTCAGTAATATCAGTATCCTGAAGGATGGCTGGTATTCACTGTGGACTCAGCACACTATATTTTTATGTTATTTCTTCATGCCTGTTATCATAGGGATTTTTACAGGATGCATCTGGAGAGTTGAGCACAGCGGAACAAATATGAATCTTATGATGACTCATCAAAGGCCCTCAATGATAGTACTCGGCAAATATGCAGCTACATGTTTCATCACATCTGTTTCACTGATCTGGGTCATAGTTTTATACCTTATTTCCGGTTCGATAATACACATGGAAGGTGCTCTCCCATCGGGGATCATTCAGTGGTTATTCATGGGGATAGTAAGTTCCTGGGTTATATGTGCTTTCCAGGTTCTTGTTTCACTTGTCATCAGAAACTTTGTCCTTCCAATAATTGTTGCATTTCTCAGCGGTTTTGCAGGTCTTGCTTGTATTGCAAAAGGTACCCCCTACCTCACACCGTTCTCTTTATTTGACCTTGCCATGAACCAAAGAGAAATGGGCTCTTTGAACATCGGTTTATTCGCCCTCTCGTCCACCATCTTTATAGCAGCTTTTATCATGATAGCTATCATGTATCTGAGCTGTACCGATGTAAGATCCAATGAATGATCTTATAAAAAATCGAGTAGATAACCCATACTCGATCTAACAAAAAAGTACAGCAGAGCATTTATATATGCTTTGCTGTACTTTATTATCTTTTAAATATTACTACTTACCCTGTTAATTCAGGCAAGGCCTAAATGCTTTTCAACAAGAGCTACTGTTTCATCAACGCTTCTGCTCGGATCTCTCTCAAGCCAGAAATAATCGCTGTTTTTGATGTCATTGTATTTACTCATATTGAGCTCATACAATGTCTGAGTGCAAGTCTTCTTGGCCTTTTCATAGTCAGTCGCACTATGAATATAATTGCTGAAGTCTTGATGATCGGGGCGAATGCAATAAGTCTCGACCAAATCTGTTGGATCAGAAATCATAAACGCTGCTCTTGAAGATTTCGAAAGCCTTTCTATCTGTTCCATGGTCAAATGACAATCACAGATAACCGGTCCATTCTGAGAGAGTTTTATAAGGTCAAGAATGATAAATCCCAGCTGTTCATCCATAATTCCCATAAGCCAAGCTTTATACTCTTCCACGCTTCTTCCGAAGAATTCATCAGCATCCTTGAACCCTTTGTTCATATTGGGCTGATGCTCAGAATCTGAAATCGATTGGTGAAAAGAAAACCGTTCATCAATATCATAAACCGGTATTCCGTGCTTCTTTCCCAATGCTCTTGAAACTGTGCTCTTTCCTCCGCAGGGTGTTCCTGTAATAAAATATACGTTACGTAAATACTCTTTGAGTATATTATCCTGAAATATCATTTTGATTCTCCTTTATTATTAAGTTTGTCTACAGTAATTTCTTTGTAGCATGAAACCAATAATAAAGTTTCATGCTATCAGATATTTCTTAACTTTCTAAACATCACCATAATAATGTTCTCCTTTTTATAAAATAGTCTTGGCATCTGCCTTAGCCATTCTAACACGGTTTAAGTACATAAGACAATTGTCCGCATATATACTCCTTATTGCTTTCTGGCCTTAATACAAAATGAAAGCGGAAGCATTTTTGCTTTTCTCATCTTGGGCTCTGCATCTTCCGGTGCATTCAAAGCCTCTTGGTCACTTTCTTCCAAGAGCTGCTCGATCACAAATCCCGCTTTGGCAAGAGCATTGATATACGTGGATATCTTGCGATTGCACAATACGATCTCGCTATCATGCACTGGCATTTTAAAATAGGATTCGTCAAAATAGCTTTTTGTCATCTCGAGCTTATCATCATGCAATACTACTTTTCTTTCTTTAGTATCCCATGCTATGCAATAGTTCAAAGTATGATGCCAGCTAAAGATAAAATTTCCGTCCTCTTTAAGATACGATGCGATCTTATCAAAAGTCCCCTGCAGATCGGTCGTCCATCCGATTCCGTAGATAGAATAAACGTAGTCAAAATAGTCCTTTGGAACATCAAGCTTGTCTTCCATCTTGGCGCATATCAAATTAGCCGAATACCCGTTTTCTTTCAAAAGCTTTTCTGCAGTATCAAGCTGCTTTTGCGACAGGTCGACTCCCCATAATTCTCCTGCTCCTCTCTGAGCATTATAGAGTAAAGAGTGTCCGCTTCCGCAGCATATCTCAAGCATCTTCTTACCGCTTAGATCACCAAACAAATGTAGTTCGTCTTCTGTCGGAAAGTAAACGCCGTATTGTGGAAGCGCTGTCGTACCAAACCAAAGATCTGCATGTTCGTTCCAGTAATTCTTATTGATCTCAATTATCTCTTCGTCTCTCATTTGCTTTTTGCTTTCAATCCATTCTTGCGAATATCATCAAGTTCCTCAACGTTAAAGCAACCGCTTTTATATAATCTTAGATATTCCTTGGAAACATCCGAATCAAAAATAAGAACATCATCGGAATTGATAGTTACGTCTACACCGCTTCGATAGAGCTCCGCAATGGGATGCGTCTTTAAATTTTCCACTCTTCCCAGAAGATAATTACTGGAAGGTGTGATATTTAATCTAATGTGATTGTCTATGAGAAACCTTATAACAGAAGGATCTTCTGCCGCCGCTATGCCATGTTGTACCTCATCAAGTTCAAGGCACTCTACTGCGCGGCGTACATCCTCCGCTGTTCCCCACTCTCCAACATGCGCTTTAAGTCTAAGTCCTTCTTCTCTAGCACGTCGATAGATGGTCTTAAAATTCTCTATAGGCTGCGCCAGCTCGTCGCCGTATAGATCAATAGAATAAAAAGCTTTGCATCCCCAAAAATTCGAAAGGCAATCTTCCAAGTATGCAATATCGCAATGTCTGGACATGCCAATCTGTAATCTCAGCTCGATATCAGGCGAGATCTCTTGATGCGCTGTCTCAAATGCCGATACGAGTTCATCTATATCGTTATGAAAAAACTCGTTTAGCCCCCAGACATCTTCACCTATTTCAAGAATAGTCACGCCATCTTCCTTGGCCTGAACAAATGCAGCCTTTATAAGCATCTTCCGCCCTTCGGTGGAATTAAAATATTCTCCTATGTTTTGGGAATTCCATGTATGCATCTCATCCATAGACTGAAGCGGCTTTGTGATCGGCTCAATATCTTTTGCCGAATGCTCTAACAAGAACTTTCTGCTTCCACCAAGCACAAAATGATTGTGCAGATCAGCCTTTGGGCATTTTTTGATAGCATCAAGATCCTCTTGTTTCAGAGCATCTATAAATAACGTCTTTCCTTCATTTATCATTTATCTTTTATTCCCCGCAACTCTCGTCAAAAATTATATGATCCCTCTTCGCTCCGCTTCCTGCATTAACTTGGGCTGGATCAGAGGGTATGTCCAATTATCAGGTAACCTGTCCGTGATCTCAATTCGCTCAATTTCACTGTGAAGTTCCGACTCAAAAGAGTGGATATCTGCATAACAAAGTAATCCAAAGGTTTCTTTACCATCGAAATTATCCGGTGCAGTAACTGAATAAACACAGACCGGCTTAAGCTCATGATCGATAGCGCCTGTCTCCTCGTACAATTCCCTCTTAGCGGTGTCTATGATCGCTTCTCCGATTTCTCTGTGACCTCCCGGTATCTCCAGTGTGTCTCGTTCCTTATGCTTGCAGAAAACCCATTTACCATCCGTCTTCGCGATGATAACTGCAAATTTCAGTAAGCTGTCATCTACCTCATCATAAAACTTTACTTCAACCATTTTATAGTTCTCCTTATCCCCATATGTTCCACTGAATTAAATTCTAGCAAATGCGCCTGACTCAAACAACAAAAAATCAAGCCGCTGCGCTGCACCTCTGCAGCACGCGGCTTGACATATAATTTATTATTCCAGTTCGCAAATACAGCTTTGCTTTGCAGAAGTTACTGCTTTTCAGATTCAATCTTCTTTAAAGTATCATCTAATATCTCTTTTCTCAATTCAGTAAGCCAATCTGAAAAAGAAACTGTATCAAATGCATATGTTTTATTGAGCTCATACTCATTATCAGACCAGGTATCTAACGGAGATTCATTATGCTGTATAAGTGCTTCAAGCTTATCCAAAGACTTATATAACTTTGCTTCCTTGGTCTCTTGAGCATCCATCTCTTTGTATAACTCAGTTATATCCGTGGATAATTCCTCCGGAAGTGATTTTACCCATTTGTTTAGGAGCGAATCCTCAACCTCTCTGTCATTATCAGTCTTGATAAATGTAGGAATATCCCCGGTAAAGCATTCTCCAAGATCGTGAATAAGGCACATATCTACAACTTTATCTATATCTAAATCCGGAAACTCATGTTTCAACAGAAACGCCATAAGTGAAATACGCCAACTATGCTCAGCTACACTCTCTGTTCTGCCTTTTGTAGTAGTACAGTGGCGAGGAGTATCTTTTAATTTTTCAGCAACGTGCAAAATATCCAGGTACTCTCTAGCTTTCATACATATCCTCCGTTCTGTCTCTCCAAGTCTAAGAAAATACTATCTCAAGCACTCGTATTTTAAATTATACGTATTCCTACTATTCTCTTCCATACACAACCGCATAAAAAGCGAAAACGTAAGCCCCCAAAAATAAGCGCAGCAAAAAGCCATACCATTCTGTACCTCTAACACATCTCTTTTTATTACCTAACCCACTGTTTAATCGGATTCCCACATTTTATCGTCTACTCCAGCTCGCAAATGTATTTTTTGATCAACGTACATATGCTGACTTTAGGTTTGTTTGACAGTTCTTTTCTGAACGGTTTGAATGTATCTACTGTACTTTTTGAAGTTTGTATTGCCATTTTATTGTCACGGGTGACAAGATGATTCTAACATTGTCTCGCTCATGCGTCACCCACGTTTTCAAAAAAGCTTACTGCATTTTCATCCATTTCTTTCACAGTACTGAAGTATTTGAAACTATTATCAGCTTCCTGCCTGTCAAAGACGAAATTGCCATGTTCTGCCACCCATTTTGACACATCATAGAACAGCCGGCACATAGATTCCACGACGCTCCACATGTCGTTAACATCGGCGCCGCAATAAGTGTCCAGATACTTCTGCCACTCTTCCTCAGAGAGCCATTTCTTCATATATTTTCCGGATTTACCAACACTGACAGAAAAATCGGTCAGCTCTCCTATTTTCCAGGAAAGCATCTTTTCAAGCTGCTTTCTGACCACGAAGTTCAACATATCCTGTGCGTATGTCACTTCTTTCCTCCAAAGGCCCTTTGCGACATTGTTAAGGCACCACCAGAATTCGTTGCAGACGGCCGCATACTGTTCCTTTGACGGCCGATGGACTAAATAAGTTTCTTCCGATGCCTCGGGAATCGACGGAAGAATTCCATCTTTATCAAGCAAAATCTTGCACAAGCTGTCTTCCGTAACATTTTCCTTTGCATGTGGGATCGATTTCAAAGTAAGATCCAGCCGGTTCCCATCCGTGAAGATCATAAGCAAGCCATAGGAGTTTTCTTTATCACTCGGATAATCCGGATGTTCGTCCGGGAACTGCATAAACAGAATATCCCCGAATCGCCTGATCCACTCCTTGTCCCGAATAAAGGATCCGGTTTCTTTTACGACATAAACAATGTCATAATCCTGAAAAATATCCTTTGGTGCATTGGGATTGGTTCGTGATCCATTCATATAAACGGCACGGATCCTGGCATCTTCCTTCGCTGTACGCAGGATCAGTTCCATCATCTCTTTCTCTGTGCGCATTTATCATTTACCCCCACATTATTGATTAAGAGTCTCAGACATTTCTTTCAGCCCTTTCTTGCAATCGCAGTAAACTCTCCCGGGAGTTTCTCATTCTCCCATGAAGGATGCTCATCAAAACGCTCCAAAGTAAATCCATTCCCTATAATGGAATTGATGATCTCGCTGATGGTGTACTTCCTATAATGGCATTTCGGAATCTGCCTACGTATTTCCTCATCATAAAACCTTGCATGCGCCATCTCACCTTCAAAGATACCTGTTGAGAAATAACTCATGGTTGGTTGCTGGAGACCTAAAATATCAGAGATTTTGGTAAATGGATGGAAGTCGCTACAAACCACCTTTCCACCGGGCTTAAGCAGTCCGTTCATCATGTTCATAAAAGCATCTATATCGTGAAAATAGTGAAGGATTCCACCTTCCATGAATACGACATCAAAGAAACCGGCATACTTGTCCATATCGATTTCCATGATATCGCAAACTTCATAGCCTATGTTTACACCTGCAGCTTCAGCTGTTTCCACGGCATATTTCTTATTGGCTTCGGAAATGTCAAAAACGGTAACCTCCGCCCCAAGCAAAGCCAGCGGTATTGCTTTCTTTCCGCAGGATCCGCATATATTGGCAACCTTGATACCATCAAAAGAATCAAAGTAGTTTACATACTGTTTCAGCATTTTCTTGGGATTTTCTTTATCCTTTAATGCCCTTTCTTCCGGAGTTCCGGCGGTTCTTACCCAAAAGTCATATGCGTCAAACTCCCAGGCTTTCTTATGTTGTTTACTGTAATCTTCCAAAACCGTTATCCTCCCGGCATTTTATATGGACATTTATCCCTCAAGTTGAATTGCGCCATAACCTGCTAAACTAGATATTCTTTAATCATAGCCTTTATTATATTAGAACTGATGGCATGTTGAGAAGTCTCAAATGTCATGATCATATTTTTCCCTAGAAAATATCCACTTTGCTCATATGTCTCTATCTTAACTATATTCTTGTTTGCATAAGCTATGTTATCCATCATTCCAAAATGTTCCCAGATATATTCCTTTCTAGTTCTGATATTAAGGCATGTAAAATCTGGTCTTACTGCTCCCATGCCCTTAAGTGCAAGTGGGTATTCATATCTGTATGGAATGCCACTTTGTTCCAGCATATTGGCTATTATCAGCTCAGATTTTGATCTTACCCTTATTCCATTGTTTGAAAAAAACTCTGTAACACTTTCATTAATTCCCATAGGCTCGTAGATTTCTTTTTTCCAATTCTCAACATATATTTCCAGAGGTTCAATGATTGGTGTAACAAGCTTTTTCCTTGCATCTGCCATGCCCATATACACATTTTCAAGTGACTTTATATCATAGAGCTTTAAAAACTCCCAAATATTATTTCTGATTTTTACTAGTTTCTTTTTAAGTAGCATTTCATAATCTCGCTGTGCCACCTTCTTCAGCTTGTCCATTTCTTCGATTCTCGCATACTTCCGCTTTTGTGCGAGCTTGTCTACCCAGTAATACTGGTCTTTCCCGTTGCTCTTACTTATTGCAATACCACAATTGCTCAAGCTTTTTACCCTTATAGCCTTCTTATCAATTTGGGTTATTAGAGCATCTATCTCCTGTATTTGTTTTTCCAATTTTTCCTTGTAATCCTGCATCAACAAACTCCTTTTTTCAGATCTACGTGACTCTACTTTATCTTTTGACTATTATCACGTAGTGCTGCACTGATATTCAGGCATTCTACGTGATACGCTTTGTTAACCAGCCCTTTCTCACGTAAATTTTCCAGATATCTACTCATTTCTACGTGGACCACAAGAATCAAGAGCAACATCTCACGTAGATGCCATAAACATCATGCATGTCACTACGCGAATAGTAGTTCAAAAAAGCCACTGCTCACGTAAGCCGTCTTTTGCCCCTTCTTTATCTATTATTTTGGGATTTACCAAGCTGTCCCAGAATGAACAGCCATTTCAAAACAAACTTTGAAAAGAACTATCTTGAAATACAAGTGACAATATATAACAACACAGAAAAAAAGTAAAGAGATTTCTAACCGTATGGATTTCCATACGGTTATGCCTTAAGGATTAGACTCTGACGAATTCAGCCAGTATAACAACAGAGCCCTAGAAGTCGCGTATATGCGCTTCCAGGGCCTAATACAATAACACTCGTTAATCATTCCATCTCTACCGTTCCCGGCGGCTTGGATGTGAGGTCATACATTACGCGGTTAACGCCTTTAACCTCATTTATGATCCTGCTCATGACTTTCTGGAGGACATCAAAAGGAAGCTCTGATGCCTCGGCGGTCATGAAGTCTACTGTCTCTACTGCGCGGAGAACAATTGCGTAGTCATAGGTACGCTCGTCACCCATAACTCCGACGGAGCGCATATTTGATAGTGCTGCAAAATACTGATCAGGGAGCTTGGAAAGTCCTGCTGCAGCAATCTCTTCTCTGTAGATGAAATCAGCATCCTGAACGATTCTGACCTTCTCGGCTGTAACTTCTCCGATGATACGGATTCCAAGTCCGGGGCCGGGGAAGGGCTGACGGAATACAAGATACTCGGGAAGTCCGAGTTCAAGTCCTGCCTTACGAACCTCGTCCTTGAACAATGTCTTGAGGGGTTCGATGATCTCCTTGAAATCAACAAAATCAGGAAGTCCTCCAACGTTGTGATGTGACTTGATTACTGCTGACTCGCCGCCAAGTCCGGACTCTACAACGTCGGGATATATTGTTCCCTGTGCTAGGAAGTCAACTGCGCCGATCTTCTTGGCCTCTTCCTCAAATACACGGATAAACTCTTCTCCGATGATCTTACGCTTGCGCTCGGGTTCTTCTGCTCCCGCAAGCTTAGCATAATATCTCTCAGCCGCATTTACGCGGATAAAGTTAATATCAAAGTTGCCTTTCTCGCCGAATACGCCTTCAACCTCGTCGCCTTCGTTCTTACGAAGAAGTCCGTGATCTACAAATACGCATGTGAGCTGCTTACCGATCGCCTTAGCAAGTAAAGCGGCAAGAACCGATGAATCAACACCACCTGAGAGAGCAAGTAAAACCTTGCCGTCTCCGACTTTTGCCTTGATTTCTTTAATAGTGTTCTCAACGAAGGAATCCATTCTCCATGTACCTGCAGTCTGGCAGATGCCTCTTACGAAGTTATGGAGAATTTCTTTTCCTCTTACTGTATGTAATACTTCGGGATGGAACTGGATTGCATACAGCTTTTTATCTTCACAAGCTGCAGCAGCAACAGGGCAGTCCGCGGTGTGAGCTATGATATCAAATCCGGGAGCAACCTTGCTGATGTAATCAAAATGACTCATCCATACGATGGTGTCATCTTCAACACCTGCAAATAACTTGTCCTTGGAGCCGTCGATAAATGTCTGTGTCTTACCGTATTCTCTTACCGGCGCCTTCTCAACCTTTCCGCCAAGTACGTGCATCATAAGCTGTGCACCGTAACAAAGACCAAGCACGGGAATACCAAGTTCAAAAAGCTCCTTGGTGTATGTGGGCGCGCCCTCTTCATAACATGAATTGGGGCCTCCCGTTAAGATGATCCCCTTGGGTGCCATTGCCTTGATCTGCTCGATCGGTGTGCGATATGAATAGATCTCGCAATAGACATTGCATTCTCTGACACGACGAGCAACCAGCTGATTGTACTGTCCGCCGAAATCAAGAACTATAACCTTTTCTTCTGCAGTCATTGATTCCTCCCGAAAAACTATTCGTCTATATATTAATTCTGTACGATTATACACTACTGTATAATTCCAAACAACATATTATACAGATATCTTGCCAAAAGATATCTCGCATAACCTTACAGATATCTTCTTACACAAATGATCGATCTGTACATCGCAGAGCTGTACTTGATTCCCGTCTTCTGCGTACTTGCATGTACTATCTGTCCGCCGCCTATATATATTCCGACGTGTCCACCGTAGTAAATAACATCTCCGGGCTGTGCTTCGGAATATGAAACTTCTCTTCCGTAAGCTCCCTGCTCCCATGATGTTCTCGGAACAGAGATTCCAAATGCCTTGTAAACAGAATATACAAATCCTGAACAGTCAGCTCCGTCAGTAAGACTTGTTCCTCCGGGAACATAAGGATTACCTACGAACTGGCAAGCATAATTGGCTACGTTGGAACCTGACGCACTTCCCGCGGGAGCATAGCTCTTAGATCCGCCGGATGATTTCGAGCCTCCAGAGCCGCTTGATCCGCCGGATCCCGAGCCGCCTGAGTCGCTTGAAGCATAACTGTTCCTCTCCGCTTCTTCGGCGTCACGAGCTGCCTGCGTGGCTTTTCTGGCCTCATCAACCTCTTTCTGCTTGGCCTCTATCTGTTTCTGAAGGCTTGCCATTCCCGACTGCTGGCTCTTGATCTGCGCCGTATAAACCGCAGCATCCTGCTTAGCCTTGGCAAGCTTAACCTCATAGTCCGCATAAGTAGCCTTGTACTTCGCAAGAAGCTCTTCCATATATGCCTGCTCTTCTTCAAGCTCAAACTGCGAAGTTTCAAGTTCGCCCTTCTCAACCTCAAGCTGCTCCTTAATAGCCTTGGCCGTTTCCTTTGCTTCTACATATTCAAGCAGCTTATTTCTGTCATACTCATAAAGCTCTTCAACATACTGTGCTTTATTAAGCGCATCCGCGTAACTTGTAGCAGTCAAAAGAATCTGTACATACGATAAGTTTCCTTTCTCGTACATAAACTTGATTCTCTGAACCATCGCCTGATAAAGAGTCTCTTCTTTCTGCTTGGCATCCTCATACTCTTTTTGTTTTACATCAATCTCAGCCTGCTTCTTGGCAATATCCTCTTTTATCATCTCGATATCGGCCATGATGGCAACTATCTCAGAGTTGGTTTCGTCAATAGCTTCCTGCGTCTCACCTTGCGCCTCCGAGATTGAACCGATCTTGCTGTTGGCATTGTCGAGGCCCTTCTGGCTCTCTTTTTTCTGCTTCTCAAGTTCTTTCTTCTTGTTCTTGAGCTCCTGCTCTTCCTTTTCAAGCTTGTCCTGTTTTTCCTGTAAATCAGAACTGGTGGTAGCCCGGACAGGGGTCACCACCAGCATACTAAGGACTAAGGAAAGAATTATTGCAGAAAAAGTATTTCTTTTTTTCATTTCATCCTCCTTGTCCTTTATTATTCAAAACTCTATATATCTATAATAACATGTTGACGCGGCAAAAGAAATTTCGCTAATCCGTCAATTACAGGTCGCAATTACCCACAGTTCTGGGGAAAGATTCAACGTCTCTGATGTTGCCCATACCTGTGAGGTACATTACGCAACGCTCAAATCCAAGACCGAATCCTGCATGACGAACGCTTCCGTATCTTCTGAGGTCAAGATAGAACTGATAATCATCCTTCTTCATTCCAAGCTCATCCATGCGCTTTTCAAGAATCTCAAGATTATCTTCTCTCTGGCTTCCGCCAATAATCTCTCCGATTCCGGGGACAAGACAATCGGCTGCTGCAACAGTCTTGCCGTCTTCGTTGAGCTTCATGTAGAACGCCTTGATCTCCTTGGGATAATCAGTTACGAATACAGGCTTTTTGAATACTTCCTCTGTAAGGAATCTCTCGTGCTCGGTCTGAAGATCGCAGCCCCAAGATACCTTGTAGTCGAACTTATCATTGTTCTTGGAAAGGATATCAATTGCCTCAGTATATGTGATACGTCCGAATTCGTTATTTACTACGTTGTTAAGTCTGTCGATGAGACCCTTGTCGATAAATTCGTTGAAGAACGCCATCTCCTCAGGACAATGCTCAAGAACATAATTGATAACATACTTAAGCATAGCTTCAGCTGTGTCGCAGTCATCCTTAAGATCTGCAAAACACATCTCAGGCTCGATCATCCAGAACTCAGCTGCATGTCTTGTTGTGTTGGAGTTCTCTGCACGGAATGTAGGTCCGAATGTATAAACGTTCTTAAATGCAAAAGCATAAGTCTCAACGTTGAGCTGTCCGCTTACTGTAAGGTTAACGGGCTTTCCAAAGAAGTCCTTGGAGAAATCAACTCCGCCGTCCTCAGTCTTAGGAACATTGTTAAGGTCAAGTGTTGTTACCTGGAACATTTCGCCTGCACCTTCACAGTCACTTCCTGTGATAAGGGGAGTATGAACATATACAAAGTTTCTCTCCTGGAAGAAAGAGTGAATTGCATATGCGGCAACTGAACGAACCTTGAACACTGCCTCAAAAGTGTTGGTTCTTGCACGAAGATGAGGAATTGTTCTAAGGAACTCAAGAGTATGTCTCTTCTTCTGAAGAGGATAATCTGAAGTAGAAGCTCCCTCGATCTCAACTGTTTCTGCCTGCATCTCGAAAGGCTGCTTTGCTCCGGGAGTGGCAACAATTGTTCCTGTTGCGATAACCGCTGCTCCTACATTCAACTTGCTGATCTCAGCAAAGTTGGAAAGTGAATCAGAATATACAATCTGCAGGGGCTTAAAATATGTTCCGTCGTTAAGAACAATAAATCCTATAGCCTTGGAATCACGAATGCTTCTGATCCAACCACCTACTGTAACCTTCTGTCCTGCGTATTTATCCTGTTCTTCAAATAATGCTCTGATATCTGTAAGTTCCATAGCATCCTCCCTAATCAAATCATTTCTCAACAGGCTCAATTACATTTGCACTGTCCATTAATATCTTCATAACTTCTTCTGCCATGAGTCCTTCTCTGCAAACCTCGGGATCAACCTTCTCCCTGAAGCTCTCATATGTGCTGAATGCAGTATTGGATCCGTCGCCATACATATCCTTGAGGTACTTCTCAACAGCATCATCTGTTATCTCAATGCCCTCTTTTTTGGCTACGGCTGCAAGAGCAACAAACTTATTGGCATTTTTATTAACCAGATCCTTGATAAAATCTTCAGGCTCTCCCGTAACACCCTCGTTCTGCATAAGAATAGCAACGAGATCTGCATCGGTAGTCTTCTGACCTGTATACATATAGTATGAATTCATATATGTATTTACCATATCCCTCTGCTCAATAAGATATCTATTGAAAAGCTTCTCGGGAATTTCCTTGAACTTGCTGTTATCAACCAAGTTGTTGATAAGCTGTTCTCTAAGTTCGGTTTCGTAATCAGAATCAGCTGTCTGCTGAAGATTGTCTCTTACACTCTTTCTGAGGCCTTCAAGATCCGAAACATCTGTGATGGCAAGGCTCTTAGCCCATTCATCTGTGATATCGGTTGATTTCTGTGAGATCTTATTAACCTTAACGGTAAAGATTACATCTTTTCCGGCAAGATTGGCTGCAGCATAATCATCGGGGAACTTAAGATTGATATCTTTGCTCTCTTCAAGAGCCATTCCGATAACACCGTCCTCAAATCCGGGGATAAAAGAGCCTGAGCCGATCTCAAGGTCGTATCCCTGAGCAGTTCCGCCATCAAAACCCTCTCCGGAATCAGCATATTTGCCTTCAAAATCAATATTTACAACATCGCCGCTCTCAACCGCTCTGTCTGTAATCTCAGTCATAAGAGGTGAGCTCATTGAAAGATTCTTGATATATTCCTCAACCTGCTCATCTGTAACGGTTGCGGGTGCAAGTTCAACGGTAATACCCTTGTATTCTCCAAGTTCTACATAATCTTCGGGATTGATATCATTAAGACTGATTGTCTCAAGCTTGTCTACATCTTTGAAAATAGCGAGTGTAGAAGCAGAATTATCCTCTGATGAAGCTGATGCTGCAGAAGCACTGTCCGCCTCAGCTGCCTTATTGCTTGATCCCTTACAAGCAGTTAACGAAGTTGCCATTAAAACACCGATCATAACGAGTGCCAATTTATTTTTCATAATGTACTCCTTAATTAATGCAAATTTCATAAAAACAATATTTTTTATACTACCACACCTTGCAAAATGATTAAAGTATTTATTTGCCTAACGCTCCAAAGAATGCTACAATACTTCTTGCTATTATTTGTGTTTTGGAGGAATGAAAATTGAGTACAGCACTTATCGTTACAATCGTAATTGCGGTTATTTTAGTAGCGCTCGTTGTTGCGCTTATCATTATAGGTAAAAAAGCCGAAAAGAGACAGGCAGAGCAGCAAGTACAGCTCGATGCCATGAAACAGACCGTTGCAATGCTTATTATTGATAAAAAGAGAATGAAACTTAACGAAGCAGGTCTTCCTCAGTCTGTAGTAGAGCAGACTCCCAAGCTTCTTAGAAGATCTAAGCTTCCCATTCTTAAAGTAAGAGTCGGCAACAGAGTTATGAGCCTTATCTGCGACGAGAAGATCTTCGAATCGGTTCCCGTTAAAAAAGAGGTTAAGGCAACCGTAAGTGGTATCTACGTAACAGAAGTTAAGGGTCTTCACGGCAAAACCGTTGTTACCGAGAAAAAGAAAGGATTCTTCAAGGATCTTATCTCAAAGGCTCAGGAAAAAGCCGGAGCCAAGATGGTTAAATAATAAATGAGGGCTTTCGCATTAAATAAAATGCGAAAGCCCATTTTTATTTACTGATTATCCGATGTCAATCCAAATTTTTTCCCTAAGAAAAGAAATCCCGTATATCCTTTTTTGTCCAAAAGAGCTATAGTATCTGTCCCCTTGGGTATAGTTACTTTATAGCGCTTTCCTTTGTGCCCTTTTTCCAAAAAATGAATCTCAACAGTAACATCGGGTCTTTTTGCTATTTCCTCCATTATTACCCTGTTGAAAGATAACCATGAGCTTGTCCTGATCACAACCGTTGAATTCTTTGGAGCTTTTCTGATAAGCTCAACAGTTTCTGTAATAAACTCGGCGAATGGCGAAACAGACACGGTTACCTCTTCTTTGGGGCCGTGGTCATCACTATCTTCGTCATCGTCATTATCTTCATCACCACCGACATCAACGATCTCTTCAATCGGCGTCGGCTCTTCCTTTTCTTCAGCCTTTATTTTTACTGCGATGCAAACAGCCATCGTATCTGAATGAGTATCGTCTCCGGTTGCCTGATACCAAACGTAATAAGTACCTGCATCTGTAGCGGAAGGGACTGTCTCGCTCCATCCTGATGTAGGTTCACTTGAAGAACTGCTACCCAATGCATACTTAAGCTCACCGTTTGTTACTTCGCCGGCTGTTACAAGTTCTTGCGCAGCACCTGTAAATGTCAGCTCCTTGGCTGAAGGTGCCGTATTTATCGTTGCTGATTCGCATTCTGTATAAGTAAATGTGAAAGTCCATTCTCGACGAATCATACGCGATGTAGGATCAATATCCCATTCGCCTCCCTTGTATCCGGGATTTGGCTTTAATCCTACTGCCGGAACCTCATCCGTCGAGAGCGTCGGCCCAAAATCTTCATCATCCCACATATGGGTCGGATAGATAATATCCTCTGTCGTTCCATCATTCCAGGCACCGTTGACTACAACAAAAATAACATTGTTGGTCAATAGCTCTCTTGCTTCTGCCTTTAGCGGTCTCCCCCACATAATTCCGACCATCATTATCAGTGCCAATGCGACTGACATTAGCCTTTTCCCCATTTTCTTCATACCATTACCTCCTACTATAACCTTAAATATCTATAATAAAATGAATGATGCTATCGGCATCGTCGTGGTATGCGAGATAGCATACACTACATTCATCTTATTTTTGTCTCTATGGTTATCACCGAATCCGAAATGATCTCATCCCCCATCTTTATTGCGTACTCGGCGACAGCCTTAATCTCCCCAACATCTCCCTCTTCAAACACAAGGCTCTTCGTGATCACGTTCATAAACATCTTGCCATAAGGCGTGTTATACTCGGTCTCGTGGTCCTTACCTTCACTAAATACAAGGCCTGTACTCATTGCTCCGCCTCTTTGGATTTCCATTGTCTTTCTGTCAGCGGAAATAACTGCCTTGTTGTGGAACACGAGTCTGTGTCCGGCTGTTTCCTGTATTTCTTTATACTCGATAACGCTTACCCCATCGGCGCCAATCTCATATATTCCCTCAGATACGGTATTTATCTTTTCTTCCGGCTCTCCCTGTCTGTTGTGGATACCGGTCACGTTTACTTCTATTTTTTTCTTCATAAAATCATTCCAATTCTTCTATATATTCAGCCTCGAGCATTTTTACCTATTCTGCCCGGGATTTATCGGTGTTGTTACAAACAGCTGCGGAGCAAGACCGCTTTTTTCAACAGCCTTATAAGCACCTTCCGCTGTTTCCTTATCATCAAAAATACCAAAGACGGTCGGGCCGCTTCCGGTCATAAATGCTCTGATCGCGCCGTTATCTTCCATGATCTTCTCCAATTTACCTATAACTCCATGTTCTCCTGCCGTTACAGGCTCAAGCACGTTGCCTATAAGATCACAAATTTTATGCACATCTCCGTCCTCGATAGCTTTCCTGACACCATCTATATCGGGATGAACATCAATTCCTTTTTTATCAAGCTCCTTATACACCCAAGGAGTTGAAACGCCGATCTCAGGTTTAGCCACTACGATATGACAGCTTGGCATATCTTTGATCACAGTAAGCTCCTCGCCGATTCCCTCTGCAAGAGCCGTTCCTCCGATTATACAATAGGGAATATCTGCACCGAGCTTAACCGCGAGCTCGCAAAGCTCATCATTACTGAGCCCAAGTCCCCAGAGCTCGTTAAGAGCAATATATGCCGCTGCTGCGTCGGTGCTTCCGCCCGCCATTCCCGCTGCTACGGGAATTCTTTTGATAAGCTCTATGTTAACGCCTTTATTTATCCCATATTTTTCCTTAAGCTGATAAGCAACCTTGCATATCAGGTTATCTTTTCCAAGGGGAAGATTACTTCCGGGAGCGATAAGAATAACTTCGCCGCTTTCATTATCTTCAAAAGTAAGGGTGTCATAAATATCAACGTTTTGCATTATCATACGCACGATATGGTATCCGTCTTCACGTGTACCCACAACATCCAGTCCCAGATTTATTTTTGCATAAGCTTTTCTTTCTGTCTTCATCGCTATTTACCTCGTATTTTCGCAGTCTAAAAGCCTTTTTTCGCTTCCCGACAAGGCTATTATATCAGATAAAAAAGTTTATAAAAATTTATTATTTTTTATTATTTTACCCCTAAATTATTTGATAAAATAGCCGATAAGACAGATAGGTAAACTATAGTTTCGTTTCAGCGCGGTATTTAGTATCCTGTCGCGGAAAAGGAGTTCACTATGGGCGTAAACGGAGTTACCGAGGTTACTAACAACATCGCAACCACCTATGCTTCATCGATCAATCCTTCCTCCGTCGAGGAGAAAAAGAAAGACAATGAAGTGCAGGAGAAAGCCCAAGCTGCGGCTGTGTATGAGAAGTCTGATGAAAAACAGGCATCCTCTTCTCAAAACACAGACAGAACTAAGATCATTAAACAGATGCAAGCTGATGTTGCAGCACGCCAGCAGCAGTTGCTGGATATTGTCCAGAAGATGATGGGCAAACAGGCAAAGGCATACGGCATTGCTAATTCTGAAAATGATGAGGATTCTATCTGGAAATTCCTTGCAAAAGGTGATTTCACCGTGGATGCGGCTACCAAGGCTCAGGCTGAGGCAGACATCGCCGAGGACGGATATTGGGGCGTTAAGCAGACCTCCGAGCGTATCCTCGACTTTGCCAAAACTCTTGCCGGAGACGATCCGGAGAAGCTTGAAAAAATGAGAGCTGCTTTTGAAAAGGGTTATGCGCAGGCGGAAAAGACATGGGGAGGCGAGCTTCCCGATATCTCTAAGCGCACCTTTGATGCAGTAATGAAAGGATTTGACGAGCTTACCGGAAAAACAGAGACAGAATAATCGTTGCTAGTAACAAAAGGAAGAGCCTATAAAGACTCTTCCTTTTACGTTGCACAAAAATAAGTTGTTCAATAAAGGATCAAACAATACCTCTTATCTCATTTATATCCTGTACATTACATTTCTTCATGTACTCTTCTATTCCATCGACAACCTTTTCAGTTGTATACGGATCGTGGAAATTCATAGCTCCGACTGCAATTGCCGTAGCTCCCGCCATGATAAACTCTATGGCATCCTCGGCATTTGCTATTCCGCCCATTCCTATTATAGGAATATTAACGGCGTGAGCCGCCTCATATACCATTCTTACGGCAACGGGTTTGATTGCAGGGCCTGACATTCCGCCGGTTTTATTTGCAAGCGCGAACTGTCTCTTATAAATATCAATCTTCATTCCTGTGATCGTATTTATAAGCGAGATCGCATCGGCGCCTGCTGCCTCTGCGGCTTTTGCCATCTCGGCAATGCTTGTTACATTGGGGCTGAGCTTCATGATAATGGGCTGCTTAGCCTTCTCTTTTATCCTCTTAGTGATGTCATAAAGAGCATCCTTGTTCTGACCGAATGCGATTGCTCCCTCTTTAACGTTGGGGCATGAAACGTTGATCTCAAGCATGTCTACCTTCTGATCACCGAGTCTTTCAACAACCTCAAGATAGTCCTCAACCGACTTACCGCATACGTTGACGATGACTTTGGTGTCATATCCGGACAAAAAGCTCAGATCTCTGTCGATGAACACGTCGATACCGGGATTCTGAAGGCCGATCGCGTTGAGCATTCCGCCGTATACTTCGGCAACTCTCGGTGTCGGATTTCCGGGCCACGGAACATTGGCAACACCCTTGGTCACTACTGCGCCAAGCTTATTAAGATCTACAAACTCCGAATATTCCATTCCGGATCCGAATGTTCCGGAAGCTGTCATTACGGGATTTTTAAATTCTACACCTGCTATCTCTACTTTAGTATTCATATATCACATCTCCAAATCGTCAGCATCAAATACGGGACCGTCGGTACATATTCTTGCGTTATGAACGCGCGAGTGGTCATCTATCTCTTTTGTCTTGGTAATACATCCAAGGCACGCTCCGACTCCGCATGCCATTCTCTCTTCAAGAGAAAGATAAGCCTTAGCACCTATTTCCTGTGCATATGCCTTGATCGCTCTGAGCATTGGCATAGGTCCGCAGGCAAAGATAACGTCGCACTTGATGTCATTTGCTTTGATCGCATCTATGACATTTCCCTTGGTTCCTACGCTACCGTCTTCAGTTGCGATGTACATGTCCGAATACTTTTTAAATTCATCTGAGAGAAAAGTCTCGCTGTTTCTGTATCCCATAACAGCGCTTACTTTAGCATCCGTAAGGCGCTTGGCCGTCTCAAGAAGCGGAGGAACACCGATTCCTCCGCCCATGACAACAACATTTTTTCCATTTGCCTTATCAAGAGGAAATCCGTTTCCGAGAGGTCCAAGTATCATAATAAAATCATCCGGCTGATATAGAGAAAATTCCGCCGTTCCGCTTCCGACAACTCTATACACAAGTCGTATTGCCGACCTTTCGGTATCGACTTCGCATACGCTTATCGGTCTGGGTAAAAGAGTTGCCTTATTAACGGGGTATACTCCCACAAACTGCCCCGGAACAACGTCTTTCGCAAAAGGTGTCTCAAGCCACAGCTCGTATATGCCTTCGGCAAGAAGCCCGCAGCCAAGTACCTTCGCTTCTTTTTTCATCTTGTTAGCCATCAGATTTCTCCTTAATATCTTAATTACAAAAATGCATTACTGCTCTTCGACAAATCCATTACTTATAAGGTCATCAATCGCTTCCTCATCGTAACTTGAAAACTCACCTAAAGGATCATTGCCGGTATTGTCAAAGCCGGTGTGATCGTCATAATATTTTTTGTACTCTCTCCACTTATACTGGATCGCGCTGTCCAAATAATCTTCCTCAAACGTTCTAACGTATACGGTAGCTTTCTTGGTAGGAGCAGCTGGCTCAACAAAAGGTGTGAATTCAGTGAACTCATAGCCATGCTTATCTATGATCTCTTTCCACTTATCGTATGTGATCTTCTCCGCATTGTCTGCTGTAGGATCACTGTCAGAACGATAGTAGATTACATCATCTCCTGCCAGATCATATCTGATTCCTTCTACGACCTCAAGCTTGTCCTTATTGAAATTATTAAATGTAGCAACAGCCACCGTTGTATCTGAATTGGAATCTCCGACTTCTTTGATGATTGTTCCGTCTGTTCCGAAATAGTACTGATCGTAGCCTTCACACTTAACTACATGCTCGGGCTTGCCATCTTTCATAGTAAAAATATCGTATATAAGAGAATTGTATCTTCCTCTTGCCTGAAGATTGGTATCAACTATGTAACTGGTCGATCCGAGAATAAGCTCATCTGTACCGTCGCCGTCAAGGTCCTTCAAAAGATAGCCGTATCTTACATCGGTATCCATATCCATTTCTCCGGCCTTGATCTTGGTGTTTTCAGAAACGTCTAATCCGCTTACATCGCCCTTTTCTACTGCTGCCTTAATTTCAGAAATAAATGCATCGTAAGCTTCGGCGCTGTTTCCGGCTGTATCTTCGGGCGCAGCATTCTCACTGCCGACATCACTGCTATCAACGTCGATGTTCGACTCTTCGCTATCCACAGACACGCCTGAATCCGTCTTTTCATCAATTGATGACAGTCCTGACTGGCATCCTGACAAAACTACGCATAACATAATTGCTGCCACTAATTTTCTCTTCATCTTTTCTCTCCTTTTTAGCATCTTTGTTATATAAAGCGCTTTACGCCTTATAAACTACTTTCCCCGCACATATTGTATAGTAGATCTTTCCGGGAAGCGTCTCTCCGAGAAACGGTGTGTTGGACGCTTTGGAAACACTCTTATCAAACACCCACATCTCATCCTTGGAAAAAAGTATGAGATCGGCTCTTCCGCCTTCTTTAACTTCTCCGGCGTCGAGCCCGTATATCTTGGCGGGATTGATCGTCATCCTCTTTAATAGTCCCGTAAGACTCATATATCCCTTGTTTACTATCTCTCTTATTCCAAGTGAAAAAGAGGTCTCAAGTCCCGTTATTCCGCTGGGTGCGGCAGTTATCGGTCTTTCTTTTTCTTCCTTGGAATGAGGGGCATGATCTGTTGCGATAGTCTCTATCGTTCCGTCCTTAAGCCCTTCAATTATAGCTAGCCTGTCTCTCTCAAGTCGTAGCGGCGGATTCATCTTTGCGAGAGTTCCGTGCTCAAGAACCGCTTCTTCCGTAAGTGTAAAGTGATGCGGCGTTGCTTCCGCATATACGTTTACGCCTCTCTTTTTTGCCTGTCTGATAAGCTCGACGGATTCCGCGGCACTTATGTGCTGAACCGTGATCTTGGCTCCCGTCCTCTCGGCTATCTCGATATCTCTTTTTACCATGGCAATCTCCGCATCGCGCGGCGATCCCTTGATCCCAAGCTTCTTCGCAACCATTCCCGCGTTTACTCCGTTATCGGAAATATAAGCGGGATCTTCTTCGTGAAGGCTTATAACCTTATCGTATCTTGCCGCCTTTTCACAAGCTTTCTCCATCAGCTTTGCATCGGTTATGGGTTTACCGTCATCAGTAAAAAGAACTGCTCCCGCTTCTATAAGCTTCTTAAAATCGGTGAGCTCTTTTCCTTCCATTCCCACTGTTACGTTTCCGCAAGTATAAACGTTTATTCCTGTCTCTTTTCCCTTGTCGAGAGCGTATTTAAGAGTGTCGGGGGTGTCCATGTGCGGATTTGTGTTTCCCATCATGACAACCGTCGTAAAGCCGCCCTTCTTGGCAGCTTCCGCTCCAGTGTATATGTCTTCTTTGTAAGTAGCACCGGGATCTCTGAAATGAACGTGTGCATCCACAAGTCCCGCAGTAACAATAAGGCCCGAAGCATCGATCACTTCGTTTCTCTTATCATTCTCAAGATCTTCCACGTGCTCGCTTCCGCGCTCCGCTATGGTTGTTATCATGCCATTGTCGATAACAATGTCTTTTACCCCCTGAAGATCAGAAGCGGGGTCGATCAGAAATCCGTTTTTAATAATTAACATGCGCCCTCTCCATTTTTTATTTTCGCCGTTTATATTATAAAAACCATCAATTTTTTCTCCTGCCCCATTATACGACAATTTAATAGATAATGGCATTAAAATATGTGGTAAAATAGCTTTTGGAAAATAATATCAGGAAAAGAGGTTTAAATGATTCGCTTAGTTTTAACGCTTTTATTTATTGTTATATTTCTTATTTTCAGCATCCCGATACAGCTTGTTTTGCTGATCATTAAGATATTTAATCCACAGCTTGTAAAGACAGCCTCACTTGCAATTGTAAGTTGGGCTTTCAGATGTATCATATTTATCTGCGGTATTAAGCAGACGGTTATCGGTGAAGAGAACGTCCCCAAGGACAAGGCTGTTCTCTATGTAGGTAACCACAGAAGCTATTTCGACATCGTTCTTACATACCCAAGAGTTCCGGGGCCCACAGGCTTCATATCCAAGGATGTTATTAAAAAGGTTCCGATTCTGGGCTTTTGGATGGTATTTCTTGATTGCCTGTTCCTTGACAGAAAAGATCTCAGAAAAGGCCTTGAGATGGTTCTTTCCGCGATCGATAAGGTTAAAAACGGTATCTCAATCTTTATCTTCCCTGAGGGAACGAGAAACACAACGGATGCTCCCGTTCTTGATTTTCACAAAGGAAGCTTTAAGATCGCACAGAAATCGGGATGTCCCATTGTACCTGTTGTAATCAATCACTCAAGAGACATCTTCGAAAATCATATGCCGTTCCTTAAGGCTACACACGTTACTATCGAGTATTGTCCTCCGGTTTATTTAAATGAACTTGAAAAAGAAGATCAGAGGAATATCGATGTTTATGTAAAGGACATAATCGAAAAGACTTATATTAAAAACGAAAAGTAATAACTGTACTTAAGCAAAATGTAATTAATCATTTAAGCGGACATGTAACCGGTTTACATGTCCGCTTTTATTATATCTTTATACAACTTACCGGATCACATCTTACTTCCCTTTGATCCGCCGCCAAGCTTAACACCTTCAAGGACGTTAGTCTCGAATGAGTAAACAACCTTGTGGTTTTCTCTGTCTGCCTTGAGCGCGAGATCGATCATATTATCGAGAAGATGCTCGTACTTCATTCCAAGAGGCTCCCAGAGGTAGAAAGCAAGTGATCCGGGAATAGTGTTTATCTCGTTGAGGTAAACGTTGTTATTGTCCATATCGATCATGAAATCGATTCTTGATACACCGCTGCATCCAAGGCACTTGAATGCTTCTACTGCCATTGTTCTGATCTTATCTCTCATCTCATCGGAGATGTCTGCAGGGATTTTTCTTTTAAGAGAAGCCATTCCTTCACTGCCTGATGACTTGGCTCCCTTGGCACTTCCCTTGGCTCCGCCGATATACTTATCTTCAAAAGAAAGGATCTCATCTGAGTTGATAGGTTCCTCGCACTCGGAAGCCTCAGCCTCTTCATAGTCACCAAGAACCGAGCAGTTGATCTCCTTAAGGTTCTCAATTGCGGGCTCAACAAGGATCTTTTTTGAAAACTCAAAACCAAGCTCGAGCGCTTCAACAAGTCCCTCTCTGTCAGATGCCTTCTTGATTCCGATACTTGATCCGAGATTGATGGGCTTTATGATAACGGGATATTTAAATGCTGCTTCTATCTTAGCTATAAGTGCATCAACATCCTCATAGTCAACCCATGTGTAGCACTTACAATCAAGAACGGGAATATTGTTGTCCTTAAGCACTGTCTTCATAACATACTTATTCATTCCGACTGCGGATGAAAGAACATCACATCCGACAACGGGAAGTCCCATCGTCGCAAGATAGCCCTGAAGATTTCCGTCCTCAACATTTGTTCCGTGAACAATAGGGAACGCCACATCAACAGTTGTAATTACACTATTTCCGAACTTTTTCATGGGGTATCTAACGAGAGAAACTTTATCTTTTTCTTTTACCCAGATAACCTGTGTGCTCTTTTTAAGAAGATCCGAAATATGAGTGTACTCTTCGATATTTCCGATACTCTCACCCACATAAAAATCATTGTTCTTGGTCATGTAAACAGGAATAATATCATACTTATCCTTGTTCATGCTTCCTATTGCCTGGATTGCAGAGATAATAGAAATCTCATGTTCTGTACTTTTTCCGCCGAATAAAACCGCTACTTTAAGTTTCATAGTATGTCCTCTTTCGTCTCAAATCACCATTATCATGTATAGTTATCGGGAAGGTCGTTCTCAAGAAGAATAACCTTTTCTTTTCCCGCTTCAAGCTCGTACATAAGCTTTGTTGCTTCATTAAGAGAATTCTTTACAAAGAGCTTGTCTGTAGAAAATCCGACTTCCTCAGCACCCTTCTTGATAGCCTTTGTATTTGCTTCTCCTACAAGAATTATATAATCGCAAACCTTGGCAGCCTGCTCGCCAAAAGCCTTGTTGTACTCATCCTCTTTTTCTCCGAGCTCAACCATTCCGGGAGTAACAAGGATCTTCACCTTGCCTTCGAAAAGATCAAGAGTCTCAAGCGCAACCTTGGCTCCGTTTGGATTGGAGTTATATGCGTCATCCAATATTGAAACCGCACCGTGCTTAACAAGCTCTAATCTGTGAGGAACAGACTGAATACGTCTTACACCCATCTTAAGCTTGTTCATAGGAACACCCATCTTATATGCTGCAGCGATGGCTCCCATGATATTCTCTACGTTGTGGCGTCCTACCAGCTTGGTATTAAACTCGCCGCTCTCTCCGTCCGGTGTCGTAACCGTAAATGTGGTTCCCGCGCTCGTAACTTTGATGTCGGTTGCTCTGAAGTCGTTTCCTTCAGACAAACCGTATGTAATCGCATCTTTATATTTCATGTTGGCTCTAATTATCTCATTATCGCCGTTTACGAACTTAAGATGCTCACCGCCTTTATCGGCCGCCTTCTCTTCTACGGCGTCCAAAAGCTCATATTTGGTACTTACTATATTTTCAAGAGAATGGAACGTCTCAAGATGCTGATATCCTATTGATGTGAGGATTCCGTCATCAGGATGAACGATATCCGTTATCTCTTTTATATCATGAAGATGTCTTGCCCCCATCTCACAAACAAATATCTCGTGAGTAGGCTGCATCTTCTCTCTTATGGTCCTTACGATTCCCATCGGCGTATTAAAGCTCTCGGGCGTCATAAGTACTCTGTATTTCTCAGACAAAAGAGTGGTCAGATAATACTTAACGCTTGTCTTACCAAAGCTTCCTGTTATACCGATTATCCTAAGGCCTTCGTGTTCCTTAAGGATGCGCTTCGCATCATCTATAAACCAATTTGAGATTCTCTTTTCAACAGGCTTGTTTATAAGATTTGCAAGCGCAACTACAAGCGAAAGAAGTACGATGTAGATACCAAGCAATATCAGAAGTACGATCTTTCCGGATGCAGAAGATTTTACGCACACTCCTCCGATGATAAGGAATAAAGCAAATATAAGACCATAAGTTACAAACAGTCTCTTAACCCTATCCGTTACTACAAACTTTTTCTTTGCGGGCTTTGGAATATACGGCATCAACGCAGCATATATAGGCCCATGATTGGTGATCGCATTTCTTAAAGATCTAAAATATCCCTGAAACTGATAGCTTGAAAGCTGCAACATGTGCGTGTAATATCTAAGTCCCAGTACCGCTGCCGCTATATATAAAACGGCCGGCAAAACAATGATCGCTATATTCATCATCTATCCTCAATTCTACTTACATCTTGATTCCCAAAAAGCTTCCCAAAATCTTGTTATATGCGTACAGATTATCAAGGAACGAATAATGTCCCGCACCGTTAATAACCGCAAGTCCCGCATCCGGCATAAGCTCTTCCATCTTCTTTCCGTCGGAAAGAGGTGTCGCCGTATCCGCATCTCCCCAGATAAGAAGGACGGGCTGCGTAACAGCAGGCATATAAGGAGTCATATCTTCGTTAACCGCCATGACAAGACTCTTTCTCATGACAGGTGAAGCCGCCGCATAATCTGCGCTTCCGAACTTCTTCTGAAGCTTATCCATCGCTCCCGGCCATATCTTTATAAGACCACTCTTTGTAATGAGGTTCTTGTAAAACTTATATCTGCTGCTTTTCTTTTTCTGCGCGGCAGTTTTAACGGGAATAACTCCCGCAGAATCTGTAAGTATTATCTTAGGGATGGAAAAATCTGTTTTTATCCTTCCTTCATTGATGCCTGAAGCAAGCTTGATTATTATCCTTCCGCCCATCGAATGTCCAAGAAAAATAATCTCTTTTTCCTCGGGATACAGCTCTTTTATGAAATCAAGAACAAAGGAAACGTAAGCATCTACATTCATCGGCTCCGCAGGTTCATCACTTTTTCCAAAGCCCGGCATATCCATTGCTACAACGTGATATCCCTTCTTGGCAAAGTTCACGACTCCTTTAAATAGCTCAATGTTGGAACCCCAGCCGTGAAGCATAATAAGCAGTGTTCCGCTTCCTTCTTCTATGTAATTGATATTAAGATCGCCTATTTTTACATTCATATCATCACCACTATATCACCGCGTCAAAGCGCAATCAATCCGCATCAATGCCCTACACATGGCAAAATGTGCTTTACTGTCTGAGGACGCCCAGCATAAAGATAAAAAGTGCATCCTTCTGAGGATCGTTCATGATACCCATCTTTTCTTCATCATCAATAAATGTTCTCTCAGTGCCCTCGGTCACATAATTCATCGCTTCCGGGTTCATTCCCATAAGATAATGAACATGATTTTCTATTATCGTTGTGTATTCATGGTTATATATTATGTGGTCTGTCACCGACAAACACCGCATATCATACAACATTTTTATAAAGTCTTCCTCACCGACTTTGGTAACGAGGTAAGAAGACTGCGATGCATCGCTTGCAATCTTCTCAGATTTCTTCATAAGCATCTTCATAAGCACGCCACACCTGTTAACATCAACATTCTGGCTTGTGGAAAGATATGTCACGCTGCCAAGGAAAACATCCTCATCTTCATCAAAGAGCTTTTCAAAATCATTCTTTGAAAAATAAAGATTTAATACATCCTCGTATCTTTCGCTTCCCGTTGCTCTGAACAACTGTGCTGCCGCCTTGAATGCTGCTGTGCTGTCGCCGCTTTTTTGATTGTTGAAATAACACGTCCATGCTCTGTCGGCTGCCTTAAGGCAGGTTGTGGCATAGCCCGGATCATATTGCTGATAAATGTAACTAAATTTTGCCATCGTAGAAGCAAATCCGATCGTAGCTTCCATCGAGATAGGCGTCACGTAGACAGGATAGGTGAAAAGCTCTCCGCCCTTGGAGCTGTCTGTCACAGCCGCTCCGTATACGCCTCCGGTCTTGGGATCTTGCATCTTAAGAAGCCAGTCTGCTTCATACTTTACTTCATCCAAAATATCGGGAATGGCATTTCCGCTCTCCGGAATCCCCATATCATCCGAAAAAGCAGCTCCGTTCATCTCAAAGGCCAGAAGAAAATCCTCGGCTATCTTGCATCCGAGCACGGCATCTCTGTCCGCCATTTCATTCATATGCCATCCGCCCGTAACATCAAGTTCGGTCTGCATATTTTCCTGAAGATGAGCAAGTGCAGTGTGACAAGCACTGTGTGCGTTCTCACCGGCATACTCCTCAGAAAGCGCTATTCCGCACCTGTTTACATAAAACTTCTTGCACGCTTCCGTGAATACTTCTTCAAGTACGTCTTCGGATATTGTAAATGCATACGACTCTCCGACTATGTCGGCATAAAGATAATACCTACCCTCTTCCTTGACGTCGGTAAAATATCCTATTGCGGTATTCTCAGAAAGATCGGAGTCATAACCTGCTTTTACCAATTTACCTTCATAGACGGGTTTTTTCTTGTCCGCATCGTAAACAAAAAATGTTTCGGGAAGCTCTTTTCCTCTGAAAACAGCAACCTTGTCATCCTCCGGCCTGAACCCGTTTTGATCTATCAGGATATTCGGCGTCTGGATAGGTACTTCATATCCCACCTCTTCTGAATTCCCCTGAACAAAGGGTGCAATATCGGAAATATCCACCGGCTTTTCAGCAGAAGAAGCGCCGCAGCCTGCGACGCTTCCCAAAACGGACAATACAATGCCCATAATTATTATTCTGTTCTTCCCTCTCATAACAGAAAACATATTAATCTATAGTCCCCTTATTTAACACGATTGAAGTTAATAAGGCATCCGTCGAGAATGATCTGTCTCTCGTCGTCTGTGAGGTTACCGAGCTTTAAGGTGAACTCTTTCATCTTACCGTCTGCTACGGCATATGCCTTAATTGTCTCGCTCTTATTTATAACCGCATTCCTGATTCCCGGGAAAAAGATATAGTCTTTGTTCTTAAACGGAAGCTCTCCCGCATCAATGATGAAGGGAAGCATTCCCCAGTTAATAAGGTTGGAACGATATCTCTTTGTAGCATACTCGTTGGCGATATTAGCCCATCCGCCGAGCACCTTCTGACAAGAAGCTGCCTGCTCTCTGGCTGAACCGTCACCCGGCTTAACCGCAAAGATCGTTGAACCAAATCCAACATTGGAGTTGTTGACATCAGCAAATTCCTTGCCGATAACAGCCATTACGTCTCCAAGTTCATTAACCGCTTCAATAGGATCTTTTCCGTCTACAAGAGCATCCTGAGCTGCTCTTACTTCTTTTGCAAGTCCTACGTAAGCAGGATCTTTTCTTGAAAGGGTAAACTCAGCAAGTCCGAGAGGATTGGATCTGTATGATGATGTCTCTCCTGAAGGAATAAGCTCATCGGTTGTTGTAACAGGATCGTGGATCTCTGAAACAACCTTGAGAACAAGGTTCTCAGGAAGAGCTGACATCTTAGGCCAGTCCTTAATGTTGGGACCGAGCTGAAGCTCAACTGAAGGATCTGCAACACCGTGAGAATCAAATACACGGTTCTTGTAGATCTCACTGTCAAAGTGATATGTGTATTTATTGAATTCGCCGTCAAAAGCAGTAGCGGGAGTAAGAACACCCTTATTTGCTGCTGTTGCTGCGATAGATCTTGCATCCATAAGTGCAACTGAAGCAACCTGACCGTTCTGAACCTTAGAGCCTTCACGGTTAGGGAAGTTTCTTGTTGAATGTCTGATACTGAATGCGTTGTTGGAAGGTGTGTCACCTGCACCAAAGCAAGGTCCGCAGAATGCTGTCTTGAGGATAGCACCTGACTCAAGGATCGCTGCTGCCGCGCCGTTCTTAACAACCTCCATAAATATAGGAGTTGAAGCAGGATATACGCTGAGTGTAAATCTGTCGTTTCCGATAAAGTGTCCCTTAAGGATGTCGGCTGCCGCACAGATATTCTCAAATCCACCGCCGGCACAACCTGCGATGATACCCTGATCTACCATGAACTTGCCGTCTTTAAGCTTGTTCTGAAGAGAGAAATCTACGCTGTCGCCGAAGCTGACCTTAGCTCTCTTCTCAACGTCTGCGAGAATGTCCGCAGCGTTTCTGTTAACCTCTTCGATCTCATAAACATTGCTGGGATGGAAAGGCATAGCGATCATAGGATTAAGGCTATCAAGATCAACCTTAACGAGTCCGTCGTAATATGCTACATCGCCGGGCTTAAGTTCTTTGTACTCTCCGATTCTTCCGTGGATATCGTAGAACTCCTTGATAGCTTCGTCTGTCTGCCAGATAGATGAAAGACATGTTGTCTCTGTTGTCATTACATCTACGCCGATCCTGAAGTCTGCGCTCAGGTTCTTGACACCGGGGCCTACAAACTCCATAACTTTATTCTTTACATAGCCGCTTGCAAATACTTTACCGATAATGGCAAGTGCAACGTCCTGAGGACCTACACCCTTCTTAGGTGTTCCCTCAAGATAAATGGCAACTACACCGGGCATATCAACATCGTATGTCTGTCCAAGAAGCTGCTTAACAAGCTCGGGACCACCTTCTCCGATAGCCATTGTACCGAGTGCACCGTATCTTGTATGTGAATCGGATCCGAGGATCATGCTGCCGCTTGAAGCGAGCATTTCTCTTGCGTACTGGTGAATAACCGCCTGGTGAGGAGGAACATAGATTCCGCCGTATTTCTGAGCAGCCGTAAGACCAAATACGTGATCGTCTTCATTGATCGTACCGCCTACCGCACAAAGTGAATTGTGACAGTTGGTAAGTACATAAGGAATAGGAAACTTCTCAAGTCCTGAAGCTCTCGCTGTCTGAATGATTCCTACATAAGTAATATCATGAGAAGTAAGCTTATCAAACTTAACGCACAGCTTATCCATGTTTCCGGATGTGTTATGTGCTTTTAAGATTCCGTAAGCGATAGTATTCTCTTTAGCCTGTTCTTTAGTTGCATTAACTCCCTTGGATGCGAGAAGTGCCTGTGCCTCCGCGTCATCGGGAACGATCGTGTTACCGTTTAAAAGATAACAGCCTGTGTCGAATGTTGTTACCATTGCCATTCCTCCTGCCTAGTAATTCGAAGCGCTATACATGTATACAATTTCACAGGCGCTATTTTATCATAGATTCCTCTTTGTTGGTAGGATATTTTTTAATCAGAATCCAAAATCTTCTGAAGTTCTGCCGTAATTTCCTCTATCCCTGCGGCTTTAAGCTCTTCTCTGAAAATTCTTACTTCTTCTTCGGGCGTTGCTTCATACTGACCGTAAGCGATAAGCGGAACATATTTGTCACAGACCTTCATGACTCCCTGAATCTTTTCATTTATCTCCGGTTTGGAAAAAGACACTCTGTCCCACGGATAATCTTTGGCTATGACGTCATAATTAGCGACAAGCTCATCGTAATCTTCCCAAGCATAAGATGAATTTTTGATCTCATAATCATCTCTTCTGCCCCACCAGAAGTTGGTCACGATTCCGTCTCTCTCATCATTGTATCCGCTCGGCTTCTCTAACATTCCGTCTTTATTTATGATGTACTGAACGCCTTCTATACCATAGTTCATAAGCCTGTAGCACTTTTCATCATTTCGAAGAATATCGTATACCATAAGTGCTCTCTCAGGATTCTTGGACCTTGAGCTTATTCCCACGGCGCCGTGCAGAATACTTGTCTTAACAAGATTTCCGTTCTCTTCTCCAAAGTAAAAGAACTTGGTCCTGGCCTCAGGTTTAACGATTTCCATGTTGGGCTTTATTATAGTGTAGAAATTCTGAGTATGATGCTGAATTACCGCTGTTTCGCCCGCATAAAACTCATCTTCGTTCTTTCCTGCGTAGTTAAGATCCTCTCTCCAGACACCTATCGTATCCCACGATTTCATAAGTCTGGCAAAAGAAATAAATGACTCTCCTTCATAATAAGGAGAAACTATTCTTCCCGGATCGATCGAATACGCTCCCCATACTCCGTATGTTCCAAGCTCATATATAGGAACATACTGCCTTACGGACATAAGATAACCAAGTGCGTGTATGGTACTCTTTCCGTCAGCATCCCAGGGAACCATCCTGGGTCTTGTCGTTCTTATATATTTAAAATAAGAATCGAGATCGTTCCAGCTATTGATAGCGCCGATACCGGCTTCTCTTGAAATATCTTCTCTGTAAATGAATCCATGGTTAGTCCACTGCGTATATTCATTTTCGGGGATGAGATATATTTTGTCATTATAAGAACAATAGTCCCAATCTTTGTCAGATACTTCCGCATAAGTTCTGGGGCAATATGTCTGCAATAGTTCCTTGGAAAGTGGCATGAAATTGCCGTTTAAAACATTAGGCCAGGCATCGAGCCAGTCGCTGCCGGTTCCTACAAGATCTATGTCTTCTCCATCCATAGAAAGAGCGCTGTTATAATTATTAAGATAATCATCCCAAGCGACATAATATATATCAAGCTTGGCATTGGCCTTTTTTAATAAAATCTTATTAAGCTCATCGACAACCTTCTCGGTCATTCCGTTGGTAGGCTTATCACCGATGGTAAGATATGTTATCGTAACCGGCTTACCTGAAATGTCTATCCCCTCATAGCACTCATCAAGATCATACTTCTTATGAGATGCGCAGGATAAGCACATCAGAAGCATTGACATCATTATGATTATCGCCGTAATTTTCTTCTTCACTAAAGCGTCCCCTCATCATTCTATGCTTAAGTAGTCTTTTTTTCTTTTTCAGCCTTGTTTCTGATTCGTAGTTCGGCAAAAAATTTCTTTAATAATTCACTGCATTCTTCCTGCAATATTCCTTTTTTAACAAGGACCTGATGATTAAAATCCGGATTGTTCAAAATATCCATGACAGAACCCGCACACCCTGCCTTGGGATTGACTGCAGCCATTATAACTTCCGGAATTCTTGACTGAACTATTGCTCCGGAGCACATCTGACACGGCTCAAGCGTGACATACAGCTTGCATCCCTCAAGTCGCCAGTCTCCCATGAATTTAACCGCCTTTTTTATTGCGGATATCTCCGCGTGTGCAAGCGGCGTTTTGTCCGTATTTCTTCTGTTGTAGCCCCGGCCTATTATTTTTCCTTCATATACTATAACGCATCCGATCGGAACCTCACCGAGGTTATATGCTTTCTTGGCTTGCGCGAGCGCCGCCTTCATATACTTGATATCAAGTAACTCTTCAGGTGAAAGCTTACTCTCTTTTTCCGCCTTGGAGCGCGGTTTTATCTTGTTTTCCTTACTTTTTTCCTGCTTCATATCTTTTCATACCAAAATGGTAGTATTTCTTTTTTATTTTTGTTATTATATTTAATCATCTTATTATAGCAAATATTTATTTCGAGGTTTATAAATGAAAATATCCACCAAAGGAAGATATGCTCTGAGAGTCATGATTGATCTCGCCACCAATAGCAACGGCGAATTCATTGCCCTCAAAGATATCGCTCAGAGGCAGAATATAACAATTAAATATCTTGAACAGATTGTTTCCGGTCTTAAAAAAGCCGGATACCTTGAAAGTATGCGCGGAGGCAGCGGCGGTCATCGTCTTGCCAAGAACCCTTCCGAATATAACGTCGGCGAGATATTAAGGGTCATGGAAGGTACTCTGAACCCGGTTTCCTGCTCTGCAGGTGAAGACGGTTTAAACTGTCCTCTTTCAGCTTCATGTCATACCATTGAATTCTGGAAGGGTCTTGACGATGCGATCAACAAATACGTTGACAGCTTTAGCCTTGCAGATCTCTTGGGACAAAAGTGACCGTATCGCATCATCACTTATAATTGACAATCTTTTCAAAAAAAAGTATAGTAAAAAAGCGGTTTTGTGAAGGGTGCATGTAGCAGTCCTTTGTGCAAGATCGGGTCTTATGCAATGAAAATCTGCGAACCGTGTCAGGTCGGGAACGAAGCAGCACTAAGCAGAACCTTTCATGTGTTGTAAGGGTGCCTGGTCCTGCCGGAGTCAACGTGCATGTATCCCTCACAGAACCGCCTTTTTTTATTCTCAGCGTCTGTTTTCCAGATATTTCATATATCCGAGTACCATAAGCGCAATCTTAAAGGTAAGCGCATCCTCGAACTTTCTTACATCAAGCCCCGAACTCTTTTCAAGTTTTTCAATCCTATACACAAGAGTATTTCTGTGAACAAAGAGCTGTCTTGAAGTCTCTGACACATTCAGATTATTATCAAAGAATTTGTTTATTGTACCAAGCGTCTCATCGTCAAGATCGTCATAGATATTCTTATCTCCGAAAATCTCATCGATGAATATCTTGCAAAGGCTCTCGGGAAGCTGGTAAATAAGTCTTCCTATTCCAAGCGTGTTATACGCATTTACTCTGTTCTCGGCGTAGAAAATTTTTCCGACTTCTAGTGCCATCTTAGCTTCTTTATAAGATTTACTAAGGTCTTTTATTTCTTTTACGATGGTTCCGTAAGCAACTCTTACGTTCAGCATCGCTTCGGTATTCATCATGTCAACAATCGTCGTTGCCACTTCATTTATGTCATCATAGTCCTCCCCTTCTGAAAGTGCCTTGACCAGGATAACGCTGTTCTCATCCACTGCGGTAACATAGTCTCCCGAATGCGGAGCATACATGCTGGAGAGAAGCTCCTGCATATTGCTGTCCTGAACCCTTTTAGTTTCAACAAGTATTATTACCCTCGGGACAGATACTTCTATCTTGAGTTTCTTGGCTCTGTTATACACATCTATAAGAAGCATATTATCAAGCAAGAGATTCTGGAAAAAATTGTTCCTGTCATATCTCTCTTTATATGCAAGAACAAGCG
This sequence comes from Butyrivibrio sp. XB500-5, assembly GCF_003625505.1. Classification (NCBI taxonomy): domain Bacteria; kingdom Bacillati; phylum Bacillota; class Clostridia; order Lachnospirales; family Lachnospiraceae; genus Butyrivibrio; species Butyrivibrio sp. XB500-5. The sequence continues at coordinate 275,770 of NZ_RAIS01000002.1, read as the reverse complement.
CCTGAAGCTGGCTTACCGCAATCTTTCCAACCATGTATGCGTGCTCACTGTCACCAATGGCAAGCAAAATATAGAGCGGATCTCCGTCATCCAGAATCTTGAATAGATGAATATCTCCGATTACCTGTGAATCCACGGGAGAGTTGGCAAAGCTTGTTATTATGGAGGCATCCAAAAACTCTTTATCACCTGTTGATGCAACCGTTGTTCCTCCAAGATCAAGAACGCAAAGGTCGACTTTGGTGATAGCGCTTAATTCTTCTATGCTCCCTTTAATTGTCTGAGATGTGATCATCTGCCTGCTCCTTCCTAACAGAAAAAACTATATGCATTTTAAGTATAGCACATATTACCGCACAGGCATTACTCCACCTGCATTGTGATGAAAAAAAGAGCCGCGCAGCTGCGCGGCTCCTTGAATAAACATTTATTAGTTTGTGATTGTCTGCTCTGTCTCTTTGTCGAAGATGTGGATCTTCTCAACATCGAAAGCAAACTTAACCTTATCACCGGGTCTTGCTGTTGTACGAGAATCAACTCTTGCAGTGATAGGGAACTGAGCAAGATCAAAGTACAGATAAACTTCTGCACCAAGAAGCTCGTATACGTTGATTGTTGACTCAAATACAGCCTTAGATGTGCTAACAACCATCTCTGAATCATCAACGTCCTCAGGACGGATACCGAATGTAACAGTCTTTCCTGCATAACCGCCATCGATAACCTTCTTAGCCTTTGCAGGAGGAAGCTCGATCTGCTGACCTGCAATGCTGAGGCTAGCCTTGTCACCGTCAACTACAACTTCAGCATCAAGGAAGTTCATCTGAGGTGATCCCATGAATCCTGCAACGAAGAGGTTGCAAGGCTTATCATAAAGGTTCTGAGGTGTATCAACCTGCTGAACAACACCGTCCTTCATAACTACGATTCTTGTACCAAGAGTCATAGCCTCTGTCTGGTCATGTGTAACGTAGATGATTGTTGTGCCAAGTCTCTGGTGAAGCTTAGCAATCTCTGTTCTCATCTGTACACGAAGCTTAGCATCAAGGTTTGAAAGAGGCTCGTCCATAAGGAATACCTTAGGGTTACGAACGATAGCACGTCCCATAGCAACACGCTGTCTCTGTCCACCTGAAAGAGCCTTAGGTCTACGATCAAGGAGCTTCTCAAGGTCAAGGATCTTAGCAGCTTCTCTAACCATCTTGTCGATGTCCTGCTTAGGAACCTTTCTAAGCTTAAGGCCGAATGCCATGTTATCATATACAGTCATGTGGGGATACAGAGCGTAGTTCTGGAATACCATCGCGATATCTCTGTCCTTAGGCTCTACATCGTTAACAACTCTGTCGCCGATCTTAAGTGTACCTGAAGAGATATCCTCAAGTCCTGCGATCATACGAAGTGTTGTTGACTTTCCACATCCTGAAGGTCCAACGAAAATAATAAACTCTTTATCCTGAATCTCAAGATTGAAATCTTTAACAGCATGGAAGCCGTTAGGATAAATTTTATCAATGTGCTCAAGTGATAAACTAGCCATATCTTTTAATTCCTCCTGTGTATATCTTTAATACTAGAATAAAGTATAGCTATCACTCTCTTTGTTGACTATTCACTAATTCAACAAATATTTCCCGATTCGTTGGCCAATGTGCTTACTTGAAAATAAAATCTTTTATTTTTTTGTGAAGATGCCGAAGAATTATAAAATTCTTCGGCATCTTGTATATCGGTATTTCGTTTACTCTTCATCGAGCTTCTTTATCGCATTATTAAGCTCTTCTTCCTCTGAAAGATTTTCTTCCTCGGGTTCGAATCTTTTGAATGTTTTGCTGTAAAGCATTGCGTTTACATAACTGGGTCCCGCGAATCCGATGATAATAAGAAGCGGAAGCGCCTTAAGATCAAAGAAGTAAAGCACGAGCACCGGCATAAGTGATATAACCGTCATCGCGAAAGATCTGGGAAGAGCAAGAATGGCCATAAGGAAAGAATTCTTTATTGTCGTTCTCGTCTTGTTCTCAAATCTGGACAAAATAGGGAATATATAAAGCGATGCAATATAGAGTATGATTCCCATTCCGATAACAACGTATGCGTATATCGTGTTCCATTTTCTTGCAATAAAGTAATCAAGAACAAGCATACCGCCTACTGCAAACTTGATGATCTGAAGAATGATACCCTGTTTGAAATTCTCTTTAAAAGATTTGAAGTAAGACTTAGTAATATAGCTGTCTTCGTCTCTTACCATCTTAAGAAGCACATAATGCATTGCCGTACATGCGGGTCCCAAAATTGCCGAACAGATTATTCCAAAAATCCACGCCCATAAAAGACTGCTCAAAAAGAGGTCAAAATCAAACTTTGCTCCCTCCGTCAGAAGCGGCATGATGACTCCGGCTCCGAGAAAAACATACTGCTCGATTATAAGCGGTAACGCAAATATAAGTGTAAGAATATTGAGCCACATTACATCAGCAAGTCTTGTAAGTCCTCTCATTATAGGACTGTCAATGTCAAAAAATCTTCCCATAATCATTAATCCTCAATTCCATTGGTGTAAATCTAATGCCGTCTGCTTCTGTCTCCCCTCTGATATCCGTAAAGCCCATCGAGTGATAAAACTCTACGGCGAAAGGTGAAGAATTAACAGTCAGCGTATTGATTCCTTCTTCGGTCGCGGCGTATCTTGCCACAAATTTAATAAGGGCAGTGCCAATTCCGTTGCCATGGCATTCCCCATCAACAAACAAAAGCGATATGTGTTTTTTCTCCCTCAGCGATAGCATTCCGAGGTACTTTCCGTCCATAACTGCCACAAAAAGCTGATAGTGTCCTGCGAGAAACATCTGATGAAGTGTCTCGTCCGTGACAAAATTGCGGAAATTATCTATTCCTTCGCGTGAATAATCAGGGGCGTCGAATCTTGCAAATGTATTCCACGCAAGTTTCATCGCCCCATCCCAATCTGAATTATATGCGCATCTTACGATTACTTTAGAAGTATCAACCTGCACCGTTAAGCACCTTTTGGATCCATGCATACTGATCTTCGAATACTTTTTCTCTTCCGATCTCCTGCTGAAGCTCATGGCGCATTCCGTCGTAAAGCTTAAGCTCAACATCCTTGATCTGAAGCTGAGTCTTGTAAATACCGCAAAGCTTCTCGGGTGCTTCTCCGTATCCTCCCACCGGATCTTCTTTTCCGGCTGTTATGAGAATCGGAAGATTCTTGGGAATATCCTCCATCTTGTCGGTATCCTGAATCCTCTTAAGAAGCTCAGCCATGGTTTTGAAACCATTCATGGTAAACACAAAATTACATGCGGGATCCTTCTCATATTTTTGAATGCTTTCTTCGTTATGTGAAAGCCAATCAAATTTACTCTTAGCGCCGGGAATATTCTTAAGGTAGCCCTTAAAAGCCATCCCGTTTATAAGTGATGAGCGATACTTATCACCCATGAAAAGAGATATCACATTAACAAGGAACTTCGTAAAATTGAGCGTGCCTTGTGGAGTAAATGCGGTTCCCTGAATAATGGCACCCTTTATTCCTGTTCCGTATCTGGTAATATACTCTCTTGCAATGAAAGAACCGAAGCTATGTCCGAGAATAAAAATCGGTACTCCTGGATAATCTTCCTGTGTCATCTTCTTAAGTCTGTGCGCATCTCGCACGAGAACAGTGGCGGGATCCTTCTTACAAAAATAGCCGTAAGTACCCTTTTTCTCTGTTACAGAACCGCCATGTCCGAGGTGATCGTTACCCATTACAAGAATGCCCTTTTCTGCCATAAAACGAGCAAACTCATCATAGCGATCGATATACTCTTGCATTCCATGGATAATCTGTAAAATAGCAACAGGTTCTCCTTCAGGAATCCATCTGATAGCGTGTAGCATGGTCTGTCTGTCTCTTGATTTGTAAGTCAGTTCCTCTTTGCGCACCATAAGAAATCCCTCCACATATATTATGTTTTCTGCCTATTTATATTTTACTACAAATATTGCACGGAATTAACAGATTTCTGCTCCGGACGGCATCTCTTTTTCAGGAGTCATAAGAGCAAGATTACCCTCTGCATCTTCTGCGCAAAGAAGCATTCCTTCCGACATTACCCCTGCAAGCTTGGCGGGTTTAAGATTGACCAAAACCATTACCTTCTTGCCTACCATCTCTTCGGGAGTATAGTACTTCCTGATTCCCGAAACAATCTGTCTGATCTGACTTCCGATCTTAACCTGTGAGCAGAGAAGTTTCTTGGAATTCTCTACAGCTTCACACTTAATGATCTCTCCGACCTGGAACTGCATTGCTCCGAACTGATCAAAAGTGATCTCGTCCTTAGCCGGAATATCTATTCCTTCTTCATCCGAATCTTTTTCTGCTTTTACGGGAGCGGGTGCAAGTCCTGCTTTTGCAAGGTTCTCCGCTGCCTTTCTCTGAGATTCCTCAAAATCCTCTTTCTGCTTCTTGGTGATCTCAGCTGCCTTCTCAAGAACCTCCTTGAGATCCTTACGAGCAAAGAGCATCTCGGGAGTTTCCGCTACCTTGTTGCCGCTCTGATACAATCCGAAAGTTCCGAGAGTATCGAAATCTCTCTTGGGTGCCGAAAGCTGCTCAATTATCTTCTGAGCTGTCTCAGGCATAAACGGATCAAGAAGAGCCGCTCCGATAGAAATGGACTCAACAAGATTATAAAGAACTGTTGAAAGTCTGTCCTTCTTGGCCTCGTCTTTTCCAAGGATCCATGGCTCAGTCTCATCGATATATTTATTGCATCTCTTGAAGAGAGTGAATATCTCGGTAAGTGCATCCGCTACTCTGAGCTCATCCATCTTCTTCTCAACCTTGTCATAGCAACCTGTAACAACAGCCTTGAGGTCATCGTCAACCGCCTCGGTTACACCCTTGTCGGCAACTACTCCGCCAAGATATTTGTTGGTCATGGCGATTGTTCTGTTTACAAGGTTTCCGAGAGTGTTGGCAAGATCTGAATTAAATCTTTCAACCAAGAGCTCCCAAGTGATGACACCGTCGTTATCAAAAGGCATCTCATGAAGAACGAAATATCTAACGGGATCTACTCCGAAAAGACTTACAAGGTCATCAGCGTAGATAACGTTTCCTTTTGACTTACTCATCTTCTCGCCGCCCTGAAGAAGCCAAGGATGTCCGAAGACCTGCTTGGGAAGGGGCTCGCCAAGTGCCATAAGGAAAATAGGCCAATAAATCGTATGGAAACGAATAATATCTTTTCCGATAAGGTGAAGATCTGCGGGCCACCACTTCTTGTAATCTTCCGAGCTGTTGCCGTCCGCATCGTATCCGATACCTGTTATATAGTTTGTAAGAGCATCAAGCCATACGTAAACGACATGCTTGTCATCAAAATCTACAGGGATGCCCCACTTAAATGATGTTCTGGAAACGCACAGATCCTGAAGTCCGGGAAGAAGGAAGTTGTTCATCATCTCATTCTTTCTTGCCACAGGCTGAATGAACTCGGGATGGGTGTTGATATGCTCGATAAGTCTGTCGGCATACTTACTCATCTTGAAGAAATAAGCCTCTTCTTCTGCAGGATGAACGGGGCCTCCACACTCGGGACACTTACCGTCAACAAGCTGAGACTCGGTATAGAAAGCCTCACACTCAGTACAGTACATTCCCTTATATGATCCCTTATAAATATCTCCCTGATCATAGAACTTCTTGAAGATCTTCTGAACCTGCTTAACATGATCATCATCAGTTGTGCGGATAAATCTGTCATATGAAGTGTCCATGAGATTCCAAAGACCCTTGATGGTATCGGAAACCTGGTCTACGAACTCCTTGGGAGTAGCGCATCCCGCCTCGATCGCTCTTGTCTCGATCTTCTGTCCGTGCTCATCGGATCCCGTCTGGAAATGAACATCAAATCCGTCGCATCTCTTATATCTTGCGATGGCATCGGCAAGCACTATCTCATAGCTGTTTCCGATATGAGGCTTACCCGATGTGTACGCGATAGCTGTTGTAATATAATATTTTCCCTTATTCTGCATCTATATTTCCTTCCCGTTTATCACCAGCATAAAAGCTCATAACCTGTCTCGGTAACAAGAAGTTCAACTTCCCACTGAGCTGAAGGCTTGAGATCTGCTGTGTACACTGTCCAATCATTTTCTTCGTCTATAAATATTTCCTGTTTTCCCATGTTGACCATCGGCTCTATAGTAAATACCATACCTGGTACCATGAGCATTCCGGTACCGGGCCTGCTGACATAACTTACAAAAGGCTCTTCATGGAAGTCTTTGCCGCATCCGTGTCCGCCTATCTCTCTGACTACGGTATAGCCGTTCTTAAGGGCATGTTGGTGAACCGCATGTCCCATATCTCCGATAGGTGTCCATGGCTTAACTGCCTTAAGTCCTTCCTCAAGACACTCTTTGGTAACATCTACCAGCCTCTGTTTCTCGGGTGAAACTTCTCCTATGCAAAACATTCGTGAAGAATCTGAATAATAACCGTTTAAAATTGTGGAGCAATCTACGTTGATGATATCTCCGTCTTTAAGGATGATATCCTCTGACGGGATTCCATGACACACTTCTTCATTGATAGAAGTGCACACACTCTTGGGAAATCCTTCGTAGTTAAGATCTGCGGGAATTCCTCCCATCTTGGTAGTTGTGTTATAGACTATGTCATCTATTTCCTGAGTGCTCATTCCGGCATGTATCTTCTCTGCTATCTCATCGAGAACCGCCATATTTATAACCGCACTCTTCTTGATTCCTTCTATATCTTCTGCTGTCTTCAAAAGACTTCTGTCGGGCACTATAAACCCTTGACGTTCAAAATTAATGATCTTGTCGTCAAATGCGGCATGACAAGCTTTGTACTTTTTGCCGCTTCCGCACCAACAAGGCTCATTTCTCTCCATTTTCTTATACATTGGTGACCTTCTTATTTTTTTCGATAATTTAACAAATATAGTATGCCTTTTCGAATTCCAAATGTCAACTGACACGCAGTATTTACGGGGGATTACAAAAAAAGAAAGCCCATGTGCCATGCACATGAGCTTTCTGTCGCCGCGTTTGTTATTATACGCCGAGGATACGTCTGAATTCGGCAACGTTCTCGGAAGGATTTCCTTTGAACACTCCGGATCCCGATACAATAACGTTGGCGCCCGCGTCAAGAATCTCTTTGACGTTATTTGTATAGACACCTCCGTCAACCTCGACATCAACATTAAGATTTCTGTCAGTTATGATCTTTCTGACTTCTCTTATCTTATCGAAACTGCTTGGAATCAGTTTCTGTCCTCCAAACCCGGGTTCAACGGTCATGATAAGAACCATCTCGACATCATCCAGGTACGGTACTATCTCGGAAACCGGTGTTGCCGGCTTGATAGCTATACCTGCTTTTTTGCCACAGCTGTGAATCTCGTCGATCGCAGCCTTAGGATCTTCTGCCGCCTCATAATGAAATGTGATTGTATCAGCTCCACAATCCGCAATTTCTTTTATGTAACGAATCGGATCGACTATCATAAGATGTACGTCAAACACCAAATCCGTCACACGCCTGATTGACTTAATAACAGGCATACCCATAGAAATAGATGGTACAAACACACCATCCATAATATCAATGTGTAAATATTTTGCACCGGCATTGTCGACTTCAGCAATCTGATCTCCAAGCCTTGCAAAATCAGCTGATAAAATTGAAGGACAAATTATATTCATATTATTTACTTAAGAAATTCCTTTACTGAGGCATATACGCCGTCTCCGTCGAGTCCATACTTGTGAACAAGCTCACCTGCTGTTCCTGACTCGCCGTACTTATCCTGCATTCCGAGCTTCTTCACAGGTGTAGGTGCAAGCTCTGCAAGAGCATCACATACTGCACTTCCGAGTCCGCCGATAACGGAATGCTCCTCAACAGTTACTACCTTGCCTGTCTTCTTTGCAGATGCAACAACAAGATCCTTATCCAAAGGCTTAATTGTGCAGATGTTGATGACCTCAGCTGAGATTCCGTCAGCAGCAAGCTTCTCAGCTGCACTGATAGCAGAATCAACACAGATTCCGGTAGCGATGATTGTTACATCTTTACCCTCTCTGATAACCGATCCCTTACCGATCTCAAACTTGTAATCGGGTCTGTCATTGATGACGCTACATGCCGCACGTCCGAATCTGATATATACAGGTCCCTCATGCTCAAGTGCTGCGCGAACGCAAGCCTTAGCTTCTACATCATCTGCAGGGCACATTACAACCATTCCGGGGATAACACTCATAAGAGCGAAATCCTCGTTACACTGATGGCTGGCACCATCCTCACCAACTGTGATTCCGGCATGAGTTCCGCCGATCTTAACGTTGAGGTGAGGATATCCCACTGAGTTACGAACCTGCTCGAAAGCACGTCCTGCTGCGAACATTGCAAAAGAACTAACGAAAGGAATCTTACCTGTTGTAGCAAGACCTGCCGCAATTCCCATCATGTTACACTCAGCGATACCGCAATCTATATGTCTCTCAGGAAACTTTTTCATAAATACTGCAGTCTTGGTAGATGCCGCAAGGTCAGCATCAAGAACCACAAGGTTAGGGAACTCATCTCCAAGCTCTGCAAGCGCATTACCATAACTTTCTCTTGTTGCTATCTTCTTTACATCGCTCATATTGACGCACCTATCCTTTCCAGTTCTTCCATTGCCTGCTTAAACTCCTCATCGTTAGGAGCCTTGCCGTGCCATCCTGCCTGGTTCTCCATGAAGGAAACGCCCTTACCCTTAACGCTGTGGGAAATGATTGCAGTAGGCATACCCTTGGTCTCTCTTGCCTCCTTGAAGGCAGCTCTGATCTCATCAAAGTTGTGACCGTCTATATTGATAACATGGAAGTTGAAAGATTCAAACTTCTTATCAATAGGATAAGGTGAACATACCTTGTCGATAGGTCCGTCGATCTGAAGGTTGTTGTTATCTACGATAACTACAAGATTATCGAGCTTACGGAAGCCTGCGAACATTGCTGCCTCCCAAACCTGACCTTCCTGAAGCTCACCGTCTCCGAGAAGTGTGTATACTCTGAAATCCTTATTGTCCATCTTTCCAGACAGTGCCATTCCGCATGCTGCAGAGATTCCCTGTCCGAGTGATCCGCTGGACATATCAAGTCCGGGAAGATACTGCATACTGGGATGTCCCTGAAGTCTTGAACCAAGCTTACGAAGAGTAGTAAGCTCCTCCTTGGGGAAATAGCCTTTCTCTGCCATTACAGAATAAAGACCGGGAGCGCAATGTCCTTTTGAAAGAACAAAGCGATCTCTGTTAGGATCTGATACGTTCTTAGGGTCAACATTCATTTCCTCAAAGTACAAATATGTAAAGATATCTGTTGAGGACAAGGATCCGCCCGGATGTCCCGCTCCGGCTGCATGAAGTGCTGTGATTATGTCTTTTCTGACTTCATTAGCCGTCTTTTGTAGTTCCTGATTGGTCATAGCCATAATGAATAATTCCTTTCCGTATAATTCAAAGACAAAATGCACTTACAATTTAACACATGCTATATTCATAGTCCATAAGACACTTTGCCTAAGTTTTAAATTTAAAAACTATTACTTCTGACCGTAATATGCATTAGCACCATGTTTTCTGTAATAATGCTTATCCTGAAGCTCAGTTGGAGCCGCCTCAACATTGGGATTGATAACCTCACATCTGTAAGCCATCTTGGCAACTTCTTCAGTTACAACCGCGTTGTGAACAGCTTCCATTGCATCCTTGCCCCATGTGAATACGCCGTGATTCTTGCAAAGAACGCCCGGAACATCTACAGGGTTCTTGCCCATGCGCTCAAACTCAGTGGCAATAAGCACACCGGTATTGGCCTCATAAGCCTCATCGATCTCAGCCTTGGTAAGACATCTTACGCAAGGGATCTCTCCATGGAAGTAATCTGCATGAGTTGTTCCGTAGCAAGGGATTGATCTTCCTGCCTGTGCCCAGCTTGTAGCATAGGATGAATGAGTGTGTACCACTCCGCCGATGTCTGCAAATGCTTTGTACAGTTCAACGTGTGTAGGCGTGTCGGATGAAGGATTGAGCTTACCCTCAACCTTCTCTCCGTCAAGGTTCATAACCACCATGTCGTCGGGAGTCATGGTATCGTACTCAACTCCACTGGGTTTGATTACAAACAAACCGCTCTCTCTGTCAATCTCACTTACGTTACCCCATGTGAAAGTAACAAGATTATATTTGGGCAAAAGAATATTTGCCTCGTAAACTTTTCTTTTTAATTCCTCAAGCATATCAACTCTCCGATAATATTATATTGCTTTACTGACTACGTTTCTTCGTAAATATTGCTACTTACTAATCAATTATTTCAATGAATCAACTGCCGCTCTCTCAATAGCAAGACCCGCATTGTAGTTCTTCATAAACTCATCGAAGCCTTTAACATCTGCGCTGTCGGGAGTGCATGTCTCAACCTTACCACCGACAAACACCTTATCACTGAGGTACTTCTCAAGTGACTCACCTGCAGCCTTCTGCTTCATGTAGCCGGCAAGGATTGCCTGACCCCAAGGACCGCCTTCTCCCGCAGTCTCCATGAGTTTGATAGGTGTATCCAATGCTGCTGCCATTACTCTGTCGCCAACTCCTCTGATCTTGAAGAATCCGCCCTGTCCAAAGAAGAAGTCTGCCTTTACATTCTCCTGCTTGGTAAGAATATCGTTTCCGATCTTAAGTGCTCCGAGTGCAGTATAAAGATGTGCTCTCATGAAGTTTGAAAGATTGAACTTGTCATCAGGTCTTCTTGCAAAAAGAGGTCTTCCTTCATCAAATCCGGTGATCGACTCGCCCGAGAAATAGTTATAAGAAAGAAGTCCGCCGCAGTCGGCATCACCTTCCATCGCTTTGCGATAAAGTGTTCCGTATAAAGTATCATCGTCAACTTCTTTTCCGATATCTTTTGCAAATTCTCTAAAGAGAGAAACCCATGCGTTAAGATCGGAAGTACAGTTGTTGCAGTGAACCATGGCAACCTGCTCACCTGAAGGAGTTGTAACAAGATCAAGCTCAGGATATGCCTTAGAAAGGTCATGCTCAAGAACAACCATTGAAAATACGGAAGTTCCGGCTGAAATGTTACCTGTTCTTACTCCTACTGAATTGGTTGCTACCATTCCTGTTCCGGCATCACCCTCGGGAGGACATACAGAAATTCCCGCTTTAAGAGTTCCGGTAGGATCGAGAAGCTTAGCGCCCTCTTCCGTAAGTGTTCCCGCATCTTCTCCCGCTACGAGAACCTTGGGAAGAATATCCCTGATCTTGAAACCGAAATTCTTATCAGCAATAAGAGCATCAAACTTATCAAGCATTCCCGCATTGAAATCACACGTGGAAGAATCAATGGGGAACATTCCGGAAGCATCGCCTACACCGATAACCTTTTCTCCGGTAAGCTTCCAGTGAACGTAGCCCGCAAGTGTCGTAAAGAAATCAACCTTAGACACATGCTGTTCCTTGTTAAGGATCGCCTGATAAAGATGAGCAATGCTCCATCTCTGAGGGATGTGATATCCGAATTCCTCTGTAAGGATATCGGATGCCTCACCTGTTATTGTGTTTCTCCAAGTTCTGAAAGGAACAAGAAGTTCACCGCTCTTATCAAATGCCATGTATCCGTGCATCATGGCTGAAAAGCCCATCGCACCTACTGTGGTAAGCTTTTCATCGTACTGCTTGGCCACATCTGCTGCGAGCTTGGAATAGCAGTCTTTGAGACCTTCCCAAACATCATCAAGAGTGTATGTCCACACACCGTTCTCGAGACGATTCTCCCAGTTGTGACCACCCGAAGCAATCGGGTTGTAATTTTCATCCGTCAGCACCGCTTTGATCCTGGTTGATCCAAACTCGATGCCTAGGTAAGTTTTTCCTTGTTGAATAGCTTCTTTAATATTGCTCATACTATGGTCCCCTTTTTTCTATAAAATACCTTCTTACGCAAGCCCGTTACTTCTTGAATAAAAGAACAGGTATTGCTGCATTACTCCATTATAAGGCTTGTGTCTGTCAAAGTTAAAGCCTTCTGGATATTTTAATTCCAAAACTCTGTTGATCCATACATCTTTTGGGAAAGCATCCAATCTGTGATACCCAAAGAGTATCTCACAATTGGCCACCTTAACTCCAACCCCAAAGAGTTTCAGAAGCCTTTCCATCAGATCGTCATCCGTTAGATCCTGCCACTTATAAAGCTCTGCTTCTCCTGTCAGAACATCACTTGCAGCCTTCTTAACGTACTTGTCTCTATACCCGAGCCCGCAGGAAGAAAGCTCTTTATCAGATAACTTTGCTATCTCACCCGGCGTCGGAAAAGCATATATATTATCGCCATTGGCGTTTTTTTCAGTTCCAATCTTTTTTCCTGCAAGTGCACACAGCTTCTCGATTGAAGCCTTGATCGCAGGAATGTTTTTTCTCTGAGAGATGATAAAAGAGATCAGCATCTCCCAAGGATCCTGTCTGAGAATACGAATACCCTTGCCGTACTCAGCGGCGCTTTTCAGATATTCATCCTTTTTGTCTATCAGTCCCCTTATATCTTTATAAGAAGTTTCAAGATCGAAATAGTTCTTCCAGAACTCTTCGAAATCTTTTTTTGAACAGTCAAATTCATACTCGCAAGAAGCAAGTTCTTTTATAAAAAGATATTTGTCCGAAGCGTTAACGCTGTATCCGTCTCCGCATTTATTAAAACGAAAACACTGCCCGCTTTCGGCTATCTTTTCAAGATCAAAATCATCGTCTATCTTTATCTTCATTTATCCTTATCCATACTGTCCAGGTAACCCCTGTCCCACAACATTATGTTAAGCTTCTGCGCAAGATCGACCGCCGGCTGCGTGAAATACTGATTGGTCATAACCACCCCGACCATCTTGCCGTAATAATCACGGCCCGCATACACCTCTTGAACCGCTTTGACTCCGATAGGTTTATCATAACACTTACACTGAACGGCGTATGTAATGCCGTCCTTCTCTGCAAGAATGTCCGCCCCGAAATCTCCGCTTCCTTTGGTAACTACAGCCTCTGCAAAACCGTTGGCTTTCAAAAGATCAGCACAATAATATTCGAAATCATGCCCTTCCATTTCATCCATCGGAAGAGGCCTCATTCTAACCTTTTTTAAAAAACGGACAATGGCAGCCGCGATCAAAACGATCGCAACCACCACTATCACATATATTATCCACTCTTTGGACATACATTTCTCCGTTTGGATCAGAGTTTAAGGTCGCCCTCTTTTACCCATCCGAGCTTAACAACGCCGGCATGAATGATAAGAGATAAAACCGCGGGAAGTACAAAAGAAATAAGTACAAGTCCGAGCCAGTCAAATCCTGTGATCGCTGTCTTTGTTCCTGCAGCAATGTCGTTAACCCATCCTGTATAAACACCGATCTGACCTACAAGTCCGCAAGTTCCCATTCCTGATGAAACAGGTGCGCCGTTCATCTTAAGCTTAAAGATGCAAGTTGCGATAGGTCCTGTGATCGCAGATGCAAGTGTAGGTGCAATCCATACTCTGGGATTCTTGACGATGTTACCCATCTGAAGCATTGATGTTCCGATACCCTGTGAAACAAGGCCGCCCCATTTATTCTCCTTGAAAGAGATAACGGCGAATCCGATCATCTGTGCACAACATCCCGCAACCGCTGCTCCGCCTGCAAGACCTGTAAGTCCAAGCGCTGCGCAGATAGCTGCCGATGAAATAGGAAGTGTAAGCGCCATGCCCACAACTACGGAAACAAGGATTCCCATAAGGAACGGCTGAAGCTCGGTAGCCCACATAATAGCTTTTCCTACAGACATGGCTGCCGCTCCGAGCAGAGGTGCAATAAGCCATGAAAAGAAGATTCCGACACCGATGGTAACAAGGGGTGTTACAAGGATGTCTACCTTGGTCTCCTTGGAAACAGCCTTACCGAATTCCGCAGCAAGGATTGCCACGAAAAGAACTGCAAGAGGACCGCCCGCTCCGCCGAGTGCGTTAGCGGCAAATCCTACGGTGATCATTGAAAAAAGAACAAGTGGCGGGCACTTAAGTGCGTATCCTATTGCCACCGCCATAGCAGGTCCGCTCATTGCGGAAGCAAGTCCGCCGACCGTGTAATCTACTCCTGCCACTGTTGCAACATTCTGCATCAAAAACGGAATCTGAAACTGTGTTCCGATGGTATTGATAATTGTTCCGATAAGAAGTGAACAAAAAAGTCCCTGTGCCATCGCACCAAGTGCATCAATACCGTAACGTTTTAAGGAAATCTCGATATCTTTCCTCTTCATAAAGTCTTTCAATTTTTTCATCTCCTCCGGTTGTTCTATTATTTAGAACTATCGAGATTTATTCTACCATAGACGCCCCGATTTTTTAATCTTAAATTCTAACAGTTACCTGTATATACAAATTCAAGATTTTCTCTTGCCACCTCGGCAAGACGATAGACCTTTTGAACATCCGTCGCGTCACGGTCCGTCATTTTAAATCTTGGAAAAAATCTGGAGATATGAAGAGGAATCTTTTTACCTGTAATTACTTCCAGGTCTTTTACCCACTTGGATAATTCTCTGATTTCTTCCTCGCTGTCGTTCTCACCCGGAATAATAAGAGTCGTAAGCTCCACGTGACAATTCTTCGCCGCCCCTTCTATGAAAGCCATCGTCTGCTCTCTGTTTCCTCCGATAACTCTTTTATAATAATCATCCGTAAAGCCTTTAAGATCTATATTCATTGCATCTATATACGGAGCAAGCTCATCAAGGACAGAAAGCTCTGCCGTTCCCGCCGTTACCATGACGGTTTTTAGATCATGCTCTTTGGCAAGCCTTGCCGTATCAAGAACAAATTCATATCCCACAAGCGGCTCGTTGTAGGTAAAAGCGATACCGATATTCCCTTTGGCTTTTGTTTCAATCGCAATCTCAACCAGCTCTTTGGGTGTTATAACTTCCGCATCCTTCGCATACATTTTTGCTTCTTCCGACCATGAGATCTCATTATTCTGGCAAAAAGGGCAACGAAGATTGCAACCAAAACTTCCTACCGACAAAATATAGCTTCCGGGGAAAAAATTATTCAAAGGCTTTTTCTCTATAGGGTCAAGCGCAAGGCTTGATACTTTCCCATAGTTATACGCCACAACTTTGCCGTCTCTTACAGTCCTTGCGCCGCAAAAGCCAAGCTCGCCTTCATTTATCTCGCAGTGTCTGAAACACACGTGACAATTTGCCATATTTCCTCCTACCGTCCATCCGTGACAAAGCGCTTTTAACCATGCGATCAATAATGCCTTACAACTTCAAATCGCTGCAATGTATAAGGTTCATCCTCACGGATTCCGCCCTTTTGCCTTGCTATATCTATCTGCTGCTCTATCGTGTCGACGCCGTCGAGATTCGGAAGAAGGAGTCCCCTCTTGTATCCGTGGCTCACTATAACGCCGTAGCGCTTAACATCAAGTTTATCCGGCGAATCTATGTCTTCGGTATCTCCAAGAACATCAACGCTTATATCAAGGAATTTAAGTTCGTCTTCTGTTATCGGGTCAAACCTTGGATCTCTGCTGCATGCACTTATTCCGTTTTGAATTATCTCTTTTGCGATATTATCTTGAGTTGCTGCAATTGTGCCTATGCAGCCGCGGAGCTGCCCAAGCTTATGAATGGAAACAAAAGTGCCTGCGCTTCTTGAAAGCATGTCAGAAGGAAGATCATCCGGCACATCAAGCTCAACATGGTACTTAACCCAAGACTCAACGCTCGCCCTTGCAAGCCTTACATACTCATCACTTGAATCAGCTTTCTCCTTGCATTCGTTTATAATTCTTTTTTCAAAGTCTCTTAAAAAATGTCTGTTGTCATCTTCTTTCTCAGGATAAAAAGTGCAGATTCCGTAGCCAACGCCCGTGACATCCTGATGTGACAGCTTGGTAGCTTTAACCCCAAGTCCGTCAAAAGCTCCCGCCATTATCACAAAAGATCTGTGGCCGCACTCCGCTGCTTTTTGACAGAAGTTTTCATCAAATTCAAGGAGCTTACCGAAATCAGCATTTCCGCACACTTCCATTATGCGCTCGTCATACTCGGGACCTTCTTTAGCAAAACCGTATGGTCCGTAGCTCTGAAGCTTATGCGAAAGATCGCCGCTTGCTATAAAGACAACATTTTTCCCGGATTCATTAACCGCCTCCGCTATGAGCTTTCCGAATCTGTAGTGATCGGTAAGCGGAAGTCCCGAAAGACCTATCCTTACTATCTTTCCGCCGGTATATTTCTTTCTTACAAACCAAAGGGGAACCATGGTTCCGTGATCCAAAGACGGATCTCTTTCACCCATTGTTCCCGCAGGAAAATCTATGCTGTCGGCTTTCATTCGGATCAGGTCCGCAAGCTCGTAGTCATAATCTTCGTTAAACTTAACATCAGGTGCCCCAAACGCACCAAAATCTCCCGTCGCTGTGCGGCCGGGAGATATATGGAAATAGTCCGCATACATCACAGAATGCGGACTTGTGATTATTATTGTGTCAGGCTTAAGCGCCGCCACCTCATCGGCGACTTTTTCATAAGCCCTCGTTGTCTCGATGATCTGCTCCTCTCCGCCTCTTCCGACTTGCGGAACGATAAGCGGCGGATGCGGTACCATAAATGCAGCTTGAATCGGCATGTTCTTTCCTCCTTTAGCATCACTCGTCTTCTGTATACCCACTGCCTTTCCCCTTACATTAAGGCAGAACTATCATGATACGCGTTCCCAGCTCCGTTCTGGAAAGCACTTCGAAGTGACCTCCGTGCCTGTCTACTATCCACTTGGCTATTGAAAGGCCAAGGCCGGTTCCGTCGTAAGTTCTTGCTTTATCGGCGCGGTAGAATCGCTCAAACATGTGCTCCACATCAGCCTGCGACATACCGATACCCATGTCCTGAACCATGAGATACGGGCGATCGTCTTCGGTCATTCCGACTCCAAGTATGATCTCATCTCCGGGATTGGTATACTTGGCAGCGTTGTCCACAAGTATTCTGACTGCCTGTTTTAAAAGCATTCGGTCGGCGTCTACCACAACATCCTCTTCGCTCTTACGGAACCTATAGGGATGCGTTTCATCTATCATAAAGGACTCTTCGTATATTTCCTGCATAAGATTACCGAGCGACACAGGTTCTTTTGACAATACAGTCTTTCCGCTGTCGCCTCTTGCAAGAAAAAGAAGCTGCTCTACAAGACGGTTCATGTGATCCGCCTCATGAGAAATAGCGGAAATGGATTCATCAAGTACTTTTTCATCGGAGGTTCCCCAGCGCTCCAACATCTGCGCATAGCCCTGAATCACGGCGATAGGTGTCCTAAGCTCATGTGATGCGTCATTGACAAAACGCGCCTGCTGCCTGTATGAATCTTTTAATCTTTCTATCAAATGATTGACAGACTGCTCTACTCCCAAAAGCTCTTCGTCGTGAAGATAAACGTACTGATTCTCGTCGGGTGCTACGTGCTCTATGGCATCCTCGATCAGTCTGTATTTATCTTCGGAAAAAGCAAGTCTGTTGAGCTCATCGGCTTTCTCGGCAACCTCTCGGATGGGAGACAGCGTTTTGTGAGCTCTAGAAGACACCGCCGGGAGGGAAATCAGAACTCCCAACAGCTGCAATAAATAAAGTGCACCTACCAGCATTGCTATTCTGGCAAACACATCAAAAAAACCGACGGTCATAAGTACTTTGCCGTCCATGGATCTGACCCTGTACGCGAGATCCGTTATCAAGCCGTTCTCAACGATAAAATCTCTATGTCTTTTAAATGCGAAGCTTCCTATAACTTCGAGTTCTTTCATATACGCCCAGAAAATATTAAGAAGTACAAAGATAAGAAAGTCCATCTTAAAGTACAACCCAAGCTTGGTTCTTGAGATCATCCACACGATACGGTGTGCGATGGACTTCATGTTTTTCGACGGGCGGTTATTATTGTTGTTCGGATTTGATGACATAACCCACTCCCCTTACGGTTGTGATCATATTTACATCATAGACGTCGTCAATCTTGGAGCGCAGATATCTGATGTACACGTCGATCATGTTGGTCTCTCCCACATAATCATAGCCGCATACTTTCTCAAGAAGTGTGTCTCTGGAAAGAACGATGTCTTTGTTTTTGAGTAGCATTTCAAGCATCAAAAACTCACGATTGGTCAAAGTGATGCCATGGCCATCGTAAGTAACTTCTCGTTTCTTTTCATCAAGTCGAAGTTTCTGCCAGGTGTAGATACCCTCGGAATTTTGCTCGGTATCATTGGTATTTAAAGCTCCCGCAGCATTCTTGCCGTGAAGCTTAAGCGCAACTCTGATCCTGGCAAGGAGCTCTTCGATGGCGAAGGGCTTGGTGATATAATCCACCGCCCCGCCATCGAGTCCCGATACTTTATCCATAACCGCATCTCTTGCGGTCAACAATATTGTAGGTGTCGGCTTATCCTGCATAAGGCGCCGTAAAACTTCAAGACCGTTGAGCCCCGGCAACATGATGTCCAAAAGAATGAGATCGTAGTCCCCTTCTATTGCCATCTTAAGTCCTTCTCTTCCGTCAAATGCTTTGCTGACTTCATATCCTTCGTGCTGCAATTCCAGCTCAACGAATCTTGCCAGTTTTTCTTCATCTTCTACAATCAGTAAATGCGCTGCCATGCATTACTCCTCACGGAAACTGTCTTTTACCTGCTCGGCTGTTTCCTTTGCTTTATCTACTACATCATTGGCCTTCTTGAGGTCATCTTTTCCGTAAAATTTATAATTCCAGTCAAAGAACAATGAAACAACTATAAGAACGAGTACTGCCCACCATCCAAAGATAAGCGTAAGGATCGCAAGCCAAAGTGGAATATTGATAACGTGCTCGCCTTTACGTGTGATCTCAACATAATTGTTTGAAAGAAAATCAATGGCTCTTTTAAGGAATTCTTTTACCTTCTTTCCGAAATCACCACTGCAAGCTTTAGCTTTGCCAACAGGAACCATCTCATAAGATGCATCCGTGGTATATTCCGTGGAGTGTACTTGCTGCTCGGGTCCTTTGACCTTTCCTTGCTTCTCAAGAATTATCATTGCATCAAGTAAATCTCCGTTTGCTTCGCCGAGTGCTGCTTTTGCTTCTTCATAACTTACATCTGCTCTTGTTCTTAATTTTTCAATCTTTTCAAATTCATCCATTTTGTGTTCCCTTTCTCCTCATTAGGAAAGATTGTTTTTGTTTACAATGACAAATATATAGTCCGTAAATTAAACAATCCTTGGAGTAAGATTAAAAATAGATTAATAACAGTATACTTGATATTATTCCGAGTTACACCTATAATACAGAAGAAATTAAGAATGCAGAGTAGACTGTAAAGCGTCAAGTGCTAAGTGAACAGGGAGTTGTCATTTAGACGAAGGTTTTGTCCGCGGTTTTATGGTCGCATCCCGCTGCTACATAGCGAAGTGTTAAGCACCTCCGTTGTAGTAAAAAGGAAACTGCAAGGAGGTGTATTTATATGAATAAATTAAAAGAAACAAGAATACTCACCCTTGCTGCCATGCTCACGGCAGTAGGAATAATACTGGGATTTTTTAAGATTCCCATCAGCCAGATCATCGAGATCCGCTTCGGCTCTCTTCCGATCGCAGTTGCAGGCATGTCACTCGGTCCCGGTATCGCGGCCGTTGTAGGAGCACTTATTGATATCGGAGGATACCTTGTAAAACCCACAGGCCCGTTTTTCCCCGGATTTACTATAAGCGGAATTGTAAGCGGCCTTATCTTCGGAGCAATCCTTTATAAAAAAGAGCTCCATCCCGTAAGGATCCTCGTCGCTTTACTTGTCCATACTCTTGTTGTCGGAATTATCATGAATACTTTCTGGCTTGACTTCATGTATATCAAAAAAGGCTTTTTTATCACGCTTATGGCGAGACTTCCAAAGGAACTTGCCATGATACCGATCAACTACATTTTATTATCAATTTTCTTATTTGCATTACACAGGATTAAAGATTATGCGGAAGTATAACTATGAAGAGGCAATTTCTTTTTTTGAGGAATTGCCTCATTTTGAACCACCAAAAGATAATAAAGATCCAAAGAAAGATTTCTTTTCATTGGACGCCGAGCTTTCTCTTCTTGAGAGGCTCGGCACCCCCCAAAACTACCTAAACTATGTTCATGTTGCGGGCACTAACGGAAAAGGGTCGACAGTTTCCTATATCACATCAATTCTTATGGAAGCCGGAAAAACCGTCGGAACGTTTGCTTCTCCTTTTTTATTTAGGTATAACGAGCTCTTTAAGGTAAATAACGTTGATATCACGGATGAGGATTTTGCAGAAATCTTTTCTATGGTAAAGCCTGCATATGACGAGCTTGCCTCTGAAGGTATTTACCCAAGTGAATACGAGATTCTGACCGTAATGTCTTTTCTTTATTTCAGGGAAAAGAACTGCAATATCGTTGTCATGGAAGTAAGTCTCGGCGGACGCCTTGATACGACCAACGTAATCCCGGCTCCGCTTGCCACTGTGATAACTCCGATAAGCTACGATCACATGTCGATCCTCGGAAACACACTTACCGAGATTGCTACCGAGAAAGCGGGAATAATAAAGACCGGTACAATTGTCGTTACTCCTATTATGCAGAATCCCGAAGTTAAAAATGTTCTTGAAAAGACATGCTCTGAAAAAGCCGTTCGTCTGGTGTATTTTGATTCTCCCAAAGTGATCGAGAGAAGTTTGCAGGGGCAGGTGTTTGAATTTAACGGAGTTAATTACAGAACAAAGCTTCTCGGAACCTACCAGATCGATAACGCTGCGCTGGCAATATGCACTTGCATTAAGCTGCGGGATAAAGGCTTTAAGATCTCCGATGAGGCTATTGCACAGGGAATAGCTAATGCCGAGTGGTTCGGACGCTTTACGATCGTAAAAGAAAATCCGTATGTCATCATCGACGGCGGACACAACAGACAGGGCGCAGCGGTCCTTAGGCAATCTTTGGAAGAATATTTTCCGGGTAAAAAGATAACGTTTATACTCGGACTTCTTGCGGATAAAGAAGTGGATATTATCCTGGATGAACTTATGCCTATAGCCGATAAATGCTACGTCACAGCGGTTCCGAATAAAAGAACCATGGAGCCTTTAGATCTTGCAAAAATGATTAACACTCGCGGTGTCGAAGCGATTATAATAGAAAAAAAGATTCCGTACGACCGGATACTTATGGAAAGTGAAGTTATCTGCATTGCAGGATCTTTGTATCTGATAAAAGAAATTGGAAATTTTTAAGTATAAGATAATCTCCGAGAGGATTCCTTATGAAGATTAAATGTGATTATTGCGGAAATACTTACGAAGATACTTTACATGCATGTCCCGACTGCAGCGCCCCAAATCCATCACACAAGAATGAAAAGGGCCCCAAGACCATTGAGGAATTAAAGAAGTGGTACAAAGACAGGAAGCTTCCTGCTCCTGAAGTAACCCGCTTTTTTATTGGCGTGGATTATAAGAAGCCCAAGGCATTTGGAATCTATAAGGATGATAACGGAGATTTTGTTGTCTACAAAAACAAAGCAGACGGTTCAAGAGCCGTCCGCTATAAAGGTGCCGATGAAGAATACGCTGTAAATGAGCTTCTTCAAAGACTTAAAGATGAGATCGTTCATCAGAAAAACTGTTCCGGAAGAAAAAAATCAACTTCCGTAACACGTTCTGTGCCTTCAAGCACTTCAAGCACGACTAAAAATAACCGCTCTCTCCCCTTAATGGAAATAATTTCCATATCAATAGCCGCGTTCTGCATCCTGTTTGGTATCGCCTTGATCATGAGCTTCCCCGATCACAACGGATACTACAGATATGGTCATGGCGTATATTACAATTACGATGATCATTGGTTTTACTACGACACCGACAATTGGGTAGAGATCAGCCAAAACGATCCCATCCCAAGAGAAATATCGTCAAACTATGACGACTACTACATTTCCAGGAACTGGGATCAATCAATGGATACCACCAACTGGAATGATACATCTTTTTATGACAGATACCACGTCTCGTCGGATAATGACTCTGATTCTGACTATGACTGGGGCAACAACGACACATGGGATTCAGATAATACCGACTGGGGTTCGGATTGGTAAAGCTATGCCCTCATAGAGTCTTGGCAATTGCCTTACACCACTGAAGCTCTATGATAATCTGTCACGTCAGAACCAAGCTTTTGATAAAGCGCTTCGACAGAAGCTCTGTCGGACAGTGTCTTAAGCTCTGCATCAGTCATTCCGATAAGTTCAAGGAACTCAACCTTGCCGTTAGGTGTCGAAATGGTTTCAACCGTCGAATCCTTGATCGTTATAAATCCGGTAAGATTGGATTTTCTGTAAGCGTCAATGCCTTCTTGCTGTCCGGTATAGACAAATTCAAAAGGCCTAAATAATTCTCCGTTTTGGAAAGTCATTCTGGCTATCATCTGCATGATACCGCAAATGCACTTTAATTCGCCCTCTTCATCTTCATACTTATCCTTCTTGAGCTTAAATGTCAGCTCGTAGCCGTAGCCGCTGATATCAGGATTCTTGCATTCCTTTTCATATATCTCTGTCAGACCAAAAGAAACAAAGTGCCAATAATCTCCGCCGTCATAAACACTGATTCCATCAAGCGGATCATTTCCTCCCACGATCCATTTTACAATTGTTCCATAATGCTTGGGATTGTTCTGTCCGGGATAAACTCTCAAAAATTCTTTCTCAATTGCACCCCAACCTACTGCTTCAACTTCTTCAGCTTTAGGAGCTGAAGGCTGCTCAACCTTTGGTTCTTCTTTTTTTAGAAACTTATCAAATATCCCCATTTCTCATTCCTCCAACATTTTATTTCTTTTTCAAATAATGGTTACTGTATAGATACGCGCCGACAGCGGCAACACAAGGTACTGTTCCGATGATTCCGACTGAGCCCGCGATTGCTCGTATGATTTCTATGGCTACAAAATCCGTGTTTACGAGTTGGATAAAAGATACTCCGTATGAATAAATTAAGAGCATCATATTGAGTGCACCACCGGCGTAAGCTAGGATCAATGTATTTGCCATTGTGCCCATGGCGTCTTTTCCGATGTTCATTCCGGATCTAAAGAGTTCTTTAAATCCTGCCTTGTTATTGGCAAGGTGAATCTCTTCAATAGCCGATGAAATAGTCATGGCTATATCCATCACCGCACCCATTGCTGCGATCAATATTCCGCTTATAAAAAGCCCCGAGAGCTTAACCGCACTTGTGGATTTCATAAGTAGAAGCGCCTCTGCTTCATCCATCTGAAAGGTTGTCACTCCGCCGAGTTTAGCAGAAACCGTTCCAAGAATTGCTGCTATAAGCACGCCTGCAAGTGACCCAAGCGCAGCCGATGTTGTCTTTTTACAAATTCCACCTATAAGCAAGAAGCATACTGCAGATGTGACAAAGATAATTGCTATAGTTACTGGTATGGCAGGGAATCCTTTGTATATAAGCGGAAGGAGCACAAAGAAAATCGCAAGCACTGTATATAAAAGTCCGACAAATGCCTTTAGTCCCTGCTTACCTCCCATAAGTAACAGCACGGCAAAAAATACTATCACAAGTCCTATCGTTAGCGGAATGCGATTGTAATTGTAAATGCTTACGGAATAGGTATGCTCTGCGGAAGTGTCAATTCTAACGCTTACAGTATCGCCTTTTTTAACATCCACATTGTAGAGCGAACTATAATAATTGGTGACTGTACAGACGTCACTTTTATAGCGGCCTGTAAGGATCTTTATCTTAAGCTCGGTGCTACCCTTCTTTTGATTTTCTACAGTTTTATCTACGACAGTATTATCCTCAATTACAGAAAGAACTCTGGCAGTCTCATATTCGGTGCCGGAGTTCTCTGTAATAGTGTATCTTGGCCTATCGGTATTGGCATAGATTACTACGCCAATACTCAAGGCCATAAATACAAGGACTGATACTATCTTAATGATCAGTTCTTTTCTCATTTTTTATTTTCCAAATATATTTAGTAGTTTAACGAGTAATCCTGCAAGCTTACTTCCTGATGCTGCGGATGCCGCCAAGGAAGTTCCTACGGTTACTTTAACTACAACTAAAGTTACTGCGGCAATACTTATTATACCAAATCCTACTGCCACAGGCACTACAGGAATACCGGGCTTATTGTCTGTAGGAGGTGTTACCTGATCACCTAGCTGATCATCTCCGCCTGCCTGAACATCAACCTGCTGAGAGTTATTATCACCACCGTTTCCGCCGTTATCTCCTTCGGAAGCCTGTGCACCACTGCCTTCTCCTGCATTGTCAGAGTTAGAATCGTTGTTGCCCGTATTAGTTGAGCCGCCGTTATGGTCATTTGCACCTGCCTGTCCTTCAGAAGGTTTGTTGCCCTGACCGGTTGATGCTGTTGTCGCTGCTTCTCCCACGGCACTTGCTCCGCTTGATGCTGCGGTTGCCGCTCCTGTATTGGGAGCTGTGCTTGATGATGTATTACTTGTATCCGATCCGTTTGAATCAGAACCGGATCCGCCGTTATGATCACCCGATCCTGTACCTGTAGATCCATGATCCTGGGAATCAGTGCTTCCGCAATTTCCTGAAGCAGATTCTTTTGCAAGACAAATATCATCACAGTTACGTACTCTGAATACAGGTACCGAAACATCGGACTTTCCTTCAGGATGTTTGTAAAGAACGCCTACTGCCGAAACCTTGGCACCTTTCTTTACAAAGTCACTGAGCGTGTTCTTGCCTGTTGTTCCTGATTTAATATATCCGTCGATGAAGATCGCAGCTTCTTTTCCTGTAGAATCCTTGAGCCAGAATTCCGCTACAGTTCCGTCGGAATTGTAATCTACCTTAGTAACCTTTCCGGTTGTCTTAAGGAGCTGTCCTCCGAGCTTGTCATAATCCATCGCTGTCTTGGTATCAACCACCTTGGGCTCCCATATATACGGCTCATCATCGAGCACTTTTGCTGAGATCACCTTGAGCTCCAGATCGCCCTGATACTGAGCAAGGAAGCCTACGATACGCATCTTGGTACCGATCTTAAGTCCGGGAGTTGCATAAGGGAATATATCCATTCCGCCTGTCTCATCCTGAATATAGATGGTATCAAAGAATGTTGTATCCTGATTTTCCGTACCGGAAGTCACATATCCTTCTACCGCAAAAATGTCGTTCATCTTGCCTTTTCTTGCATTGGCGATAGTAGTTGTCTCAAGCTGAACTTCAGCACCTGAGAGAATGTTATTTACAATTGTATGGTTTGCATACGGAAGTGAATCGTTGTTATCCATCTCAGCTTTAACTTCGAAGTCTGAAAGGAATACGCCTCCGGCTACGATGATCTGTCCTCCCGCCTTTGTCTTCTGACGGGCTATAAAGGTTACGTCGCCCATATTATCAAGCGGCTTATTAGCAGCATAACTTTCTCCGTTGGGGCCCTTACAATCCATTGACAAAGTGGTTTCAAAGCCCTTTACAAGCCACTCCGCTGCATCCACAAATCCGGTTGCCGTAGCACTTGAAATATCAACAGAGCATCCCGAATACTGGCTGTATACCTGACCTTCTCTGATCCCTGCAAGCAGATCGGAATCGAGATTAAAGTTCTTGGGATACATTCTGTACTGCTGACCGCCATTATTTGTATCATCCCAAACTTCATCCGAACCCATTCGGATAGTCGAGCCTATCGCTTCAAGAAGTTTGTTCTGCTCTGTCGCCGTCTGTCCGTTTGTAGAATCCTGATAATCCGCAAGACCGCAAACAATTACGGAACCGCCGTTTGACACATAATCTTTTACCAGACTTAAGAATTCATCGCTGTAATGTGAAGGAGCATAATCACCGGCGTTCGCTGTACCTGATTTCTTTGCCGGAGCAGCGAGAACTAGCAATTTGCAATCTTTGAGCATCTCGCTTGTGATCTCTTCCATTACTACCTTCGCGCGAATATTCTTCTTAGCGCACAGATTAATAAATGCACTTACATTTCCGCCGTAGTATCCTGCAACATAATCGTTGTAATGACTTCCGTCTATGATCACGTTTGCAACCATCTTATCAAGCGTATAGTTTACCGTGAACTTATCCTTATAAGTTTTCTCGACACCGTTTAACGTTGCATGAGCCGTTACCTCATATGTCACCTGTCCGGCCTCGTTGTAAACAAATTCTGTTTTATAAGATGCTGTTCCGTTGGAAGCAACCTCTGTAACTTTAGCTTCCTCACCTGTAACCTTAACTACAGGAGTCTTCTTATTATCTACATCACTTACTTCTATCTCGATATCGTTGATCGTAAGAGGTGTCTTTTCGTTGTTATAGAAATCAACGTTAATATCAAGTGGCTCACCCGCTACCGGAAGTACAGTGTCGGTGTAAGCATCATTGATACCGCATGCCTCTACATCGCCCACCCATACAGGTGCTGTTACAGCGATATCTTTATCACCTTCAGTGATCCTTATAAAGTAATATGAATAAGCAGAAGGAGCGGTGAATTTTACGGTTGCTTCAGTCTTATCAACATCAATTGTGCCGATGACCTGTCCGCCGTTAACAACAAGCTCAACCTTACCGATCGCCTTGTCGGTCGGCTCCTTGATATCAGCCTTTATCTCTACTGTCTCTCCAACCGCTTCCTTATCAAGGATCGTTCCCATTACATTTCCATCCAATGTGTAGTAGATAGAAAGGTCGTTATCCTCTGTTGCATATATACGATAATTTCTCATCGCATCGTATATAGCTTCTTCTGTGTTTTCATCTGCGAGCATTACGGTACGTGCCGTATTCGCATCACCCCAAAGGCCTTTGTGGTTATCCTGGTTATTGGTAGGTGCTACGTGCCAGCCTTTATCAAGCGCACGAACATAGTACTCGTATGAAGGGAAGTATCCGGATGATCCGATCGCACCTTCACCGTTACCAACCTCGATCATTGTGATAAGGTTGTCGTTTTCTTCAGTGTAGTAAGCAAAATCCTGGAAATCACCGAAGGTTGTTCCCGGGTGATTGAACTGGCTGATAGAATCAGGCGCAGTCCTAAGCGCAGCATAGTAATTCTCAAGAGCTGTTGAGTATGTTGTAAACGCTTCCTGTGTACGACTCTGGAATCCTTCCGTGTTAAAGGTATTCATGTGTCCGAGACCGTTTGACCAAGTCATCTCGTATCCGTATGCACATGTAAAGTCCTCGGTTGATTTCTCCTTCGCAAGATTGTGAGCATATGTCCACTCATCTGTAGCATTTTTATCAACGTTTTCTGTGATCTTTGATTCTTTTTCATTGTCGATCGAATTAGAATGGTCGGTAATGATTATATAATCAAGATTTTCAACGTTTTTGGCATGGTCATAAGCATCCTCAAGCGATCCGGCACCATCTGAAATATTGGTGTGCGCATGGATCTGTCCGAAGTAGATATTCTCTCTCTCGTTCTTTCTCTTTGTATATTTAAAAGTAGAGATCACGCTGTCGAGATATCCCTCTTTTACCGCCTTAACCTGAATCTGAGCCGGAAGCTCTTTTAACTCGAAAGGCTCTTTGTATTCCTTCCAGTCCTTGTAATTATCTTCTTCCTCTGTGACAATAGGTTCATCCGAATCTTCGGCATTCTCAGTATTCTCTGTATCTTCGGAGTTTTCTGTTTTTTGTGCTTTCTGTTCTGTCTCAGTTTTCGCGTTGTCTTTTTCAATCTCGGCTTTTGTTCTGTATCTGTATAGGATCGTTGCGCCTTCAGTCTTGGTCTTTAATGTAATCTTCTGAGTCTGCGCGATCGCTCCTCCGTTTGGAGTTGCCTTAACTGTTGCGACCTGTGACTGAGTATATTTGTAAACGCAGTCAACGCTGTCCTGAAGCCCTTCCTTGGTTGCATGTGCGCGGATTATAGCAGGTAACTCTGTGAGTGTGATCTGCGCATCAGCATCATATCTGACTTCTTCAGCACCGTTTACTGAATAGAATATTTCCGCACCTTCGGTCTTAGTCGAAAGAGCTATCTTAGAGCCCACTGCCACTTCGCCGCTTGTGGGATCTGCAATTACATGTCCGCAGATCTTATCTGAAACAACGGGGTGACCTATTACCTGAACGGTATCGATCCTGTTGGTTCCGCCTGTTCCCGCGGCTTTACCGCTCTTGGCAGCATCACTTGTGCAAGGAACAATTCTTATATATACCTTTTCTTTGTTGTTAGCCCCTTCGGGAATCTTGAAACTAAATTCAACGTAATTCTCAACGGCGAGCGAAGTCTTGGCGATTCCGTTTGATATCTCACCGCTTCCGCTCTTCTCACTCTGTTTGCCGTCTCTATTATATGTTGTGTACTTAAAAGAATAAGAACCATCGCTCAGATTCTTAAAGCTGTCATCTTCACCTGTTGTAGAATACTGAAGCTGATAAGCTCCTGCTGCCGTATTGGATGAACGCATACGGAAGCTCATGCTCATATCCGCATATCCAAGTGTCGGGAACTCCATCTGAATGTATCCGGCATCTTTGACCAAACCTTTTGAGCCCATGTAGTAGCTTGTTGAACCTGTTTGGTTCGAAGTGGACTTTGTATAAGGCTGAACCGCTTCTCCATTTAAGTAAACCTGATACTTTGAGTTTGTATCACTCATATCATTGGTTTCGTAAAGATCGCCGTTGATAACCTTTGACTCTGCAACGCCTTTAGCATCATAGTCAGCATTACCTGCCCACTGCGCAACCAAAAGCTCCGTATCCGGATCACTCTCAAGCTTCTCTATCTTCTCGCCCTCTTTAAGCGCGTAGAAATTGAAAATAAATTCAGTTTTATTGGAAATGCCATATGTTGTAAATCCGCTGTAATACTCAAGAGCCAGATCATAACTGCCGTTCTTGGCATTGTCATTGATAAGATTGAAATTTCCTTCTTTCTCATCGTCAGCCTCTTTTAAATTCCAGAGACTGTTTGCAGAAGCTTTCTCTGCAAGAGTAAGCCCGCAGTATCCCTTGGTATTTCCATTAACTACTTTTTCTTCATATGTTGCGGTAAGATACTTATCATCCTTTGTCGTAAAGTTGTACTTTCCGTCTTCATTTATGGAAACATCAAGAACAAGAGCGTCTTTGCCCTTTATATCAATGCTTCCGTCTTCCGCCGGCTCAATAGCAATACCCTCGTATTTGTTGTTTGTTCCGTTGGATGACATGAACTTCTTATCACGCGGATAATAAACAACGATCTTATCTCCATCATACAGTTCTCTTTTAAGGAGCTTAGCTATCGTATTTTCGTCGTCTTCCTCTACATCTCCTCCGTCCGCAGTATCAGGAACAGTATATGCTGAGAAAGTATACGCTGCTTTGTCTGATCCGGGTTTATAGCTGTAAGCAGTGAATAAATTATTGTAGAACTCTATGTACTGAGACTTTTCATAATGCTTTGCAGTAACGCTTTTTATGAGAAAAGAACCGTCTTCTGAATCTTCAATTGTCCAAAGATCCAATCCGCTATCAGACTTATTTTTCTCAAAAGTAAGTGAATTACCTGTAGCTCCTGTCGTAAGATAACATATTGATGTATCTTCGCCGTTTTCATTTAAAAGCTCGGTCGTAATATAAAACTGATCTTCGTTATCGGACTTTTCAAGCTTTAATGTGGCAAGCTTTGCTTCACTGTCTTTGTAAACAAGATATCCGTCTTCATTGATCTCAACATCAACCTTATCAAGTTTCTTATTATTGTTTCCGGAACCGGGCAAAGAAGACATTGATTCTTTATCATCATGAACGAGAACAAATTCCTGTCCATCTATAAGTGATGATACGTCTTTGATCTTCACGCCCTTTTTAAGTGTGTATTCAAATGATACCTTCTCACTCTTCTCTCCGTTTTCTTCATCACCCTTTTGCGCATAGGCATGGATGGTAAGATCCTTATTTACCTTGATGGGATCTTTATAAGGAGAGAAATTCTCCGTGTCGTTTGTATTGTAGTAAATCGTTGCATCATCTGTAGCACAAGTAAGAGTGATCTCAGTATCGTAATCAACTTCTTCACCACTCTTTACAGATGCTTCGGGAACAGATACACCTGCTCCGTCAGTCAGCTTGAAGAATGCAAGTGTCTGGCCCTTGATATTATTAGGGAAGGCGCCCGTTCCACTTTTCTTGTACGCTCTGAAATCTTCCTTACCCAGATATACGCCAAGATATCTTACATCTTTATTAGAATCTTCTGCACAAAGATATCCTTCATCAACCTTCCACTTTGCACCATCGAGACTATCACCTATACCCTTTATTCTTACTCCGTCATTGGCAGCATTTGTATGCAAGGTACCATTTCCGGAATAGATCGTATAATACTCTTCCACAGTAGTTTTTGTCTCATCAACATCATCCTGCTCAGAGTCTTTTTCTTCTGTCTCGGGAGCTTTTTCTTCAACCTCGGTAGCCGGCTTTTTGTCATCTCCGGCCTCGGTTTTCTCTACTTTTTTATCCCCGCTTTGATCATCAGCGATATTATTGCGGTTTTCGCTATTGTCGTTCACATTATTCTCATCGGGGGTCTTTTTTTCATCCTCGTCTTTGGGAGCTTCGTCCTGCTTCTTGTCATCACCCTCACTAGAGCCACCGATAGTCGGCTCGTCTGAGCTGTTTCCCGAAGATCCGTCCAAAGATTCCGTTGTCGCACCATCAAGATCCGGGGCTGCATCATTCTCTTCTGAAGAAGCTTCTGTTGTTTCAACCGTGTGCTTCTCTATAGTCCACGAATAATCCCCGGGGGTTCCCTCGGGAATGACCAATACCCCGTTTTCAATTGTAGCCTTTACTGCTATCGGGCAACTGCTTGTAGCCGATGCATTAGGTAACACATACGTGTTCCCGCCTGTAGTCATAGTGATAGCTATGGAATCATTTTCTGAAATATCATCTAATTCAACTGATGTCCATATTTGATTGGTATTTCCCGATCCTTCTTTTGCAAAAGTTACAAGAGAAAAATCAAACACACCAACAGACAGTGCCATCAAAAAAGACAACACTAAAGAAAGCGCTTTTCGACTCGCTTTTCTCATCCCTTATTCCTCCATCTTTTATAATCCCTGTTTATAATCCCCTCGACAGAGCTAAGCGTCCCCACTTAAAAATGACCTATAATCATCCATCAGAAAATGAATGCGCTTATAGGTCATCACTCAATCCAGTCAAATCGCATATAGAAAGGTTATCATTTATATGCTTTTGCGTCAAATAACTAATATGAAAAATCCGATCACTGCCATCGGCATGCCAAAGGCCAAAAACCATATAGGAAAACTTTTCCCCAGCCTCCTTTCAAAATCAGACTCAGATTCTTTAGGCCATTGTGGATCGTAGTACACCGTCATACGCGTGCCTATTTCCGGAAGCTCATTGTAACCGGCGGAAATCGACGAATCACAGGTATACTCTTGTCCATTTACATAATATTTGATAAGCGGGGAGTACCTTACATGTCCATCTGAATCCTCAGATTCGGTTACTCCTTCGACATAGCCCTCACAAGAAGCGGTGTATCTTGTATTCTTATCGTTGTTCATACCATCGAACAATACACCGATGTAGCTAAAGAGTACTCCTCCTGCAGTTAATCCTACTCCGACAGGATTGATATCCATTGTCTGATGATAATAATTAAGCGCCAAAAAACCAAACAGCAATACCAGTCCAATCTCTATAGGCGCTAATAATTTAAGCGCATTCAATGTTTTCTTCGATTCACGAACCCTCTCCTCATCGGAGTTCTCTTTGATGATCCTTCGTTCGCTCATTGCGATCATGATCATTGCATATCCAAACATTCCAAGAACAATAAACACAATAGCAAAGGGCAGCATATCAAATATAGTCCTACCGTTCACTCTCTTTCCTCCAAAGCAAAATCAATTTCCGGATAACATTTATTTTATCCAGATAGGCGCCGTTACCGCGATCTGTCCGTCTTCTCTTATAAGTTTTAAGAAATAATATTTTTGTCTGTTCCAGACTTTTATATTTTTCTCGATCAGATAATCATCGCAAGAAACTGTATCTATTACTTTACCACCTTCTCCGTACACTTGCACCTCTGTTATCTTACAAGCATCATCGCACGAAGCCTTCACATTGATAACAAGATCGTCTTGCCACTCTATCATCGAACCCTGAATATTGCCGCTCATCGAATACATTACTCTAAATCCCGGTGCTCCCGTAAAGTACGTACGAAGATTCTTCATTGCATCATAGATGTCGGCAGCGGTCAGTCTTCTTACGATCACTCCGGTCCTTATGCCGTTTTGCGTTCCCCAGTTCTCCTGATGGTTGTCCTGATTTCCCACAGGCGAAAGATGCCAGCCCTTATCAAGCGCTATCACATAATATTTTATGATATCCTCTCCGGATAACTCCACGTTGTTTAATTCGATCGTATAAGTTATCTTGTCCAGCTCTTCATCATAAGGCTCGAAGAAGTCAAAGTGCCTGTTTCCGCAGGACCACGGATGGTTCCACTGACTTATAAGTCCGCCATATTCCTTGAGCTTACTGTAATATGCCTGTGCTTCGTCAAACTTAAACTCATATGAATTAAGGAAAAAGTCCGCACAGTAAATATTCATATGGCCAAACTGGTTGTACCATGTGGTTTCAGAACCGTACAAGCCAACAAACCTACCATTCTCAGTTGCTTTTTGAGAGGCACGCTTTAAGTCTCTCCACTTAAAGCTCTTGTTACAGTCAAACATCTCATCCAAACAATTGCTGTGTTCGGTTATCCCCAAGAAGTCCAACTTCGCAACATTTCTGGCATAGTCATAGGCATGCTCCGCTGTTCCGAAGCCATCCGTCAGTCCCGTGTGACAATGCATATTTCCAAAGAAGATCTTATAAGGTTCATCATCCACGATAAGCTCTTCTCTATAGTCTGTTGCAACAGGTGATAATTCCGGATGTCTGTCCAGCTTCATCCAATAAAGGACTACGCTCTGAGGCGCATCGATCTGCGTTACCACGATGTAGAGATCGTGCTTACCGGTAACAAGCTCTCCGTTTTCCTTTCGAATATCGATCGCAAGTTCCGTAAAATATGTATACTGCCTGCAAAGATGGATGTTTCCTACTTTTTCTCCGGTGGCTGAATCAAGTCTGAATTCGATATTTACATAAGATACCTTGTCCTTAACCGGAAGTCCCAGGCAGAATCTCAACTGATCGATTTCTTTTTTGTCAAAAGATATATCGGAGAACCTTACAACTGCTCCCGCCTGAGTGGCCTCGATAACAGAATCCTTCCAAGAATCATCGATATCATAATCGTCGATCCTTACAAAACCTGATCCTATTTCTCCTTTGATCGCCTTAACTCTGCTCCTTGTCATATCAAAAGCTTCTTCTGTTTCAGGAACAGAATATCCGTGAACATGAATGTTTTCCACGGTCACTACGCTTGAGCAAGAGCAAAATGAGATCGTGATCTTTATGAATCTTGCGACCTTCTTGATCTCTATAGTGTCGCCGATCTCAGTTGCGGGAGCATCATTATCTTTTTCCATGACAAAATCCCAGTTGATCCTGTCGCTACTGTATTCCACATGATAATGATAAAACTCCCCATCGTGACCGGTGATAAGATTTATGTGATCGATATAGTGGGCAGCACCGGTATCAAGCATGATCCACTTAAAATACGGATCTGCCTTCCACGCCGTGTCTACCCTACCGTCAAGAGCCTTCTGAGGTTCAAAGCCCTCAAGATAGCTCTCACTCGATGCTATGGCTTTGATTTCTACAATGTTTGTACTCACTTTTACTCTTCCTTTTTATTCTATGATCAACTGTCCCATTGAAACCTTCTGTCCCTCTTTATCGAAAATGCAGACATTGTTTCCGGATATGCTGCAATTAAGCTCCTCATCCGTTACATAATCAGAAGCACCGAATACAACCGATGAAATGATCTCTTCTCCGATCTTAAGCTTAATTGTTGTCTCAAGTCCTGAAGGCAATGTCGAATATACGCCGGCTTTTATCTTGCCGCTCTCTTCGATCTTCATAAACTCGGGTCTGAAGCCAACAGTAATGTCTCCGCCAATATCTTCAAGTTTTTCGTTTGGAATAAACTTAGCCTTGTAACCAAGTAATGATACCTCGAAGTTTTCTCCTGACTTATTGATCGTTCCCTCAACAAAATTCATACTCGGGTTGCCCACGAAATCTGCAACATATAGATTATTAGGCTCGTTATAAACTTTAAGAGGCGGAGCATACTGTTGGATCGTTCCCTCTTTCATAAGACATATCTTAGTAGAAAGAGTCATTGCCTCAAGCTGATCGTGTGTAACATAAACAAAGGTTGAATCTGTGTCTGCATGAAGTCTCTTAAGCTCTGTTCTCATTTCAAGACGAAGCTTGGCATCAAGATTTGATAAAGGCTCATCCATCAAAAGAACCTGTGGCTTGACCGCAAGTGTTCTTGCGATCGCTACTCTCTGCTGCTGTCCTCCGGAGATCTCGGAAGGATATCTTTTTTCGAACTCTTCGATCTTCATAAGTGCGAGCATCTCTTTTACTCTCGCATCGATATCTTTTTTGTTCCACTTCATGCTCTCAAGACCGAATGCGATATTTTCATAAACCGTCATGTGCGGCCAAAGTGCATAGTTCTGGAAAATAAAACCTATCTCACGTTTATCGGAAGAAAGATTAACTCCTGTTTCCGAATCAAAAACGACCTTATCTCCGATCTTTATCGTACCTTCCGTCGGTGTCTCCAAACCTGCGATCATTCTGAGAGTCGTAGTCTTGCCGCATCCCGAAGGACCGAGTAATGATACAAAGTCTCGGTCTTCTATGACCATGTTCAGATTTTTAACTCCGTAAAAATCCCCCCATCTTTTTGTGATATTTATCAGTTCAATTCTTGGCATACCCTTTACTCCTTCTACTGTTTATTGTACGAACCGACGCTCTGTGAAATCGACGCACCGGTCAGCTTGCTTGAAACCTGGTTGATAACAAGTACGATCACTATGATCAAAAGAGTTATCGCACTTGCGTACTGATCGTACCCGGTCTGGTTGAACGCCAAAAGCATGGTCGTCAACATGTAACTGCTGTTAGATACAATAAGTGCAAAAAGATCGACTTCTCTCATCGCGGATACTATAGGAAGCAGATAACCGGAGAAAATACTGGTCTTCTGAATAGGAACAAGGATCCTGAATATCCTCTTATACCACGGTACCTTCATAAGTATCGCAGCCTCTTCTATCTCCGCTGAAACCTGAAGCATCGAATTGATACAGCCTCTCGATGCGAAAGGTAAATACTTAACTCCACCCACAATTACAAGCAGTAAGAATGAGTTATACAAAAATGAAAATGTCTTGGTCGATGCAAGCGCCAGATATATTGCGGAAAATGCGATCGTAGGAATGAGGTAAGGGAAGAATGACATCGCTTCCACCATCTTGGAAAGCTTTGTTCTTCTGTTTCTTACAACGGAATATCCGATGAAAAGACCTGCTGTTCCCGCAAATACCGAGCAAGCTATTGAAAGGAGCACCAGTCTGAAAAGTGCCATCAGGAAATCTTTTCCTACAAGGATTCCTCCTACCATTCCCATCTTGTATGCATCCAGATCTTTTCCGATCCAGAAATCCAAGGTCCAGTTAGAAATGCTGTAGTCACCGGGGATCCTTTGAATCGTCTGAAGTGCAAATACAATGAGCGGTACAACCGAGAAGCACACTGTCAAAACTATCATTGCGATCGAGATAGGTCCGTTCGCTTTCTTAAGATCTACAAGCGATACCTGACCTGACTTTCCGGTTACCGTTGTAAATGACCTTCTCTTATTGGTATATCTCTGATTGATCATCAGGATAATGATTCCGCAAAGGATCATCACTGCTGCGATGATATAAGCCTGTCCCATGTATCCTGCATTGATCATTGCTTTCATCTTACTTGCCAAAGTATAGAATCTTACGGCTCCGCCCAGGAATACCGGAACGGCATATGATGCAAATCCACTTGAAAATACAAGAAGGAATGTCGAAAGAAGTGCCGGCATAACGATAGGCAATGTGACTTTTCTTACTATCCTAAGTCTGTTTGCTCTAAGTATCTGCGCTGATTCTTCAAGCGTTGCATCCATGTTCTGCAAGATTCCGCCGATCAAGATATATGCAAAAGGCGCGAAGTGCAGACTGTTTACTATAACGCATGGAAACAATCCGTAGACAAACCATTGCGGCATACATAATCCGAACAATGACTGAACGATTCCTTTGTTTCCGCTCATTACATTTGTGTTCTGGAAAAGATAGATCCAAAACTGTGCAAGCGTCCACGCCGGCATAAGATACGGAAACATAAATAATGTTCCGATCAGTTTTTTATACTTAAGATTACTCCTGGTCATCAGCCATGCTGTTACTCCGCCGAAGATTATCGCAAGGCTCGCCCCAAAAAAGCCAAGCAAAAAAGAATTCTTAAACGGAATGTAGAAGGATGTCACGCTCCATTCGCCCGGAGTGAAAAGCTTCTGAATATGGTATAAGGTAAACGATCCCTTTTTTGCACTAATCAGAGTCTTCTCAATTCCCGCATGGACAATGAACATCTCTTTTATCATTGCTGTTATGGGATAAATAGATAATCCCAGAAAAACAATGAAGAAGAAAACCAGCATGCAGTTAGCCGGATTGGAGAAATAGGTCTTTATCCTATTTTTGATCTTCTCCAAATTTATCAGTTTCATACAACCCTCCAAAGACCATGTATGGTGGAGAGAATACCCTCCACCATACGAAATACCTTTTTCTCCTAGATCAGTTTATCCTTGATGCAATGTACTCATATACGTCTGCATAGTTAGCTGCAAGATATTCACCATCTTCTATTACGCAACGGTCTAACCAGAAATCAACTTCCTTATCCAATCCTGTTGAATCGGGAACTAAAGCGATTGAAGAATTTGAGAGGTAAGTTCCCATGTTGTCTGCGTTATTCCAAGCTGCGCCGCCTTCTTCGGAAAGAAGATAGTTGATAAACAATGCGCATGTATAAGGTGTATCTGTATCTGCACAAACCTGTGCGTATGTAGGATACATAAATCCAGCAAAGCCTTCGATACCTGCTCCGTCATTTCCTGTAGCAGCGATCTGAAGATTTGCTCTTGCTACTTCATTAGTTCTAAGCTTTGAGAATACGAACAATCCAATGCTTCCGGGTTCACCCTCTGCAATGCCGCCACAGATACCGCCGTCTGCTGTGTATGTGTAGTTGCAGTTTGCAAGGAACTTATCAAGGAACTCATATGCACATGACTTGTACTCTGCTGTGTTGTTCCACTCTGATCCGAAATATGACTTGTATGCATCACTTAACTTTTTATTCCACTCATCAGATGTGAGCATGATAAGGAAGTTCATTCCAACCGGCTCATCTGCGGGATTCTTGAAGAAAATCTTGTCCTTGTAAGCTGCCTCCGTAAGCTGCCATACGTTCTTAAGATCCTCAACGGAAGCGTCGCTCTTGTTCATGAAAATAAGCTTTGATACGAAAAGGATTGCTGTGGGATCCTGATATTTCTCATCAACAACTCCCTTTAATGACTCAGGGAAATAGTTGTACAAAAGATCTTCTGAAATAAGTTCGTTATTAACTCTGTATGCATTCTGAAGTAATGCCATGTCTGCGCCGTCTGCTGCGCTTCCGATCTCAGTTGAAAGCTTAGTGAACATATCTGCTTCACCGATATCGGACATCTCGATCGTAAGATCGGGATACTTAGCAAGGAAAGTCTCTATCGCAGTTGCAGCCAAACTCGTTGTTGAGTAAACAACTGTCTTCTCTTTTTCCTCTTTAGCTTTAGCATAAAGTTCCTCATCTGACATCTTACTTGCTTCATAAAGAGTCTTCTCGATCTCTGTGTCAAATTCGGGCACCTCCTCTGCAGCTTCTTTGCTATCGGTAGCTTCCTCAGTTTTCTCTTCTGCAGGTCCGCTTGTCGCAGGTTCGATCTGAGGCTCTGACGATGCCGCCTTATCTCCACACCCCGTAAAGCAAGATAACGTTAGTACACATGCCAATACAATAGCCAATCTCTTCATAGCCTTCTCCCTTCACTGTAAAAAATAATCTCCTAACACCTAACCCCTTAGATGCCGTTTTTAATAATGTGCTTTATGTTATATGTCTGCCCCACAAGATAACTTTCGCACTTTTCAATGTAACCGTTCATAGACTTCGTATTTCTTTTGATCTTGAAAACGGCTGTATTGGTGGGCAAATTCATCTGTTTGGCAACATATGCGGGACAGATAACCGCTTCCATTTTCTCCTCGGCTTCAATAGGATAGAGCCCGGTTCTCTCCTTGATCGAAGGATAAAGACCTTTACTCTGGATCTCTTCTTCTGTAAGACCCTTGAGATACTTTTCAGGGACATATGCCTTCTCCCAAGCATATATCTCATCCTTGATGGTTCTGGTTCTAATGATCTCAAAGAGTTTCTCTCCATCTGCCAATTCAAAGAATTCCTTCTTTGACGGTGACGGATCCACAACTTCCAGAGAGATCAGTTTAAACTCAGAAGAGATACCCTTTTGCTTAAGGTCAGCCGATAAAGAGTAGTTACTTACCAAAGTTGCCTCTACTGATGGTTTGGAAACGAAAGTTCCCTTTCCTTGTTTCCTCTTAAGATAACCACTTTGAACCAATTCCTTTAGAACTTCACGTACTGTTATCCTGCTGACTCCATACTCCTCACAAAGCTCGTGTTCACTTGGGATCATCTCCCCTGCCTTCCACTCGCCCGAGTTGAGTTTCTCAAACAATACTTCTCTTAGCTGATATTGCAATGAAACCGGTAAGTTACTGTCTAACATTTTGCCCTCCGTTCAACTTGTTATAACATTATAATAACATGACCTTTTTGTTTGTCAATAATTATTTTCAATAACGTAAAAAAGAGCCGGTCATTTTCGACCGGCTCTCAATAAACTGTGTATTTACTTACTTTCTAAAACTTTCCATTCCTCCTTTTAATCCCACATATTTCTCTTATTGTTCTTCTTATAAGCTTTCGCCCATTTTGATATTTCTTTTTTCATGGCATAGTTTTTGGTATTCTCTTTGCCAAGATTTTTATACAGTTCATATCTTTCTGCAGATAACTCTCCGCTTGCGATAGCTGCCTTGACCGCGCAACCTGGTTCAGTATCGTGCCTGCAATTACTGAATTTACATCTGCACTCCAGTTCAACGATATCCGAAAACGTCTCGTCAATACCTTCCTGCACGTTCGCCATGCCGACTTCACGCATGCCGGGGGTATCAATGATCGTGACACCATTTGGAAGCTCGATCAGTTTCCTGCATGTGGTTGTGTGTCTTCCCTTGTCGTCATCCTCTCTTATCTCGGATGTCTTCATGGTCTCTTCTCCGATCAATGAATTGGTCAGCGTTGATTTTCCTGCACCTGAAGATCCCATCAAGCATATGGTGGTTCCCGGAGTCATATATTCATTTAGTTCATCAAGGCCGATTCCATAAAGCGCAGAGATAGCATGGACGCGCACTTTGTCGGATATCTGCTCCACCTCTCTTATATACCTTCCTGCATTTGTGCAAAGGTCTGATTTCGTTAGAATTACAACCGGAATGGTTCCTCCCTGAATGGCAATGCTCACATATCTTGCGATACGATTGTAGTTGTAGTCTTCATTAAGCGACGTGACGATAAAGAGGTAATCCACATTGGCTGCCATATATTGCATAACTCCCGTTTTAGCCTGATCCGGTCTCTGTAAAAAACTTTTTCTCTCACAGACTGAAAGAATCATAGAATCTCCCTGACTGTTGTACATAAATGTCACATAGTCGCCTACTACCGGCAGTTGATCTGCTTTTTTTTCGTAAAAATTTCCTTTTAGTTTTGCGGGGATTTCCTGCTCCCAGAATTTAATCTTATAGCAGTTTTTGCTGACCTCCGAAATCCTCCCAAGCTTTTCAACATGAAGCCACTGGCATGAGAGTTTTAACGGTTTGTGATAAGGGAATCCCTTAGTAAATTCCCGGATTTCATCTTCATCCTCGCACTCCTCAAAAATAGGTGCTTCATAAAAGAACCCATGAATCTTTTCAAATCCATCGTTAAGCGGAAGCGCCATGAACGCATCGGCATTTCCGAAAGTCGGATGGTGAATGTCGAAATGATCGCAGGTCACAAAACCGTGCTTGGTATAATATTCAGGTTCTCCGCAGATCACAATCCCCTTATATCCTGCATCTCTGGCAAGTTCCAATGTCTCTTTTAAGAGAAGCGCTCCTATTCCCATGCTAAAGCATGTCGGCTCAACCGCAAGCGGGCCAAAGGTTAATACTTCATCTTCCTTGTCACCATCAATAATCCTGGCTTTTGAATAAAAAATCGCACCTACTACTTTCCCGTCAAGCTCTGCTATGCGGCTAAGTTCCGGCAAGTATTCTTCAGCACCGCGAAGTCTATTCACGAGCATGTGCTCATTGCATCCGGGACCATGCAGATTCCAAAAAGCACGCATTGTCATAAATTCAGTGGCATAATAATCTTCCTGTGTTTCTTTTCTTATAATTATATTTTTCAATTGTTTGTCTCCTTTTTGATTCGTCTTTTTCATTCATCTGGTAGTATGGAGACCTTTATACAACGGAAACTGCCCGAAAAAAGGCAAAAGAAAACCGTGACAAATATGCCACGGTTAAATATGATTAAATATTTATCTATCACAAACCGAGGTCTTCATACTATATTCTGTTACAATCTCTATTCTCTTTACACTCATTATGAATACCTCGCTTTCTTTTAGATTCTATAACATTTTTATCACAGTTCTGCCGATAAATCAATAATTATTGTTCTAATCAAACAGCATCTTTGCCGTCTCTTCCAACTCTCTTCGCTCTTTTGAATCATCATATCCGCTTTCTTTGTCGTCAACGCCCTTTACCGGATCGATAAAAAACAAGCCGTCTCGATTACAATAAAAGAAGATCCTTCTGACTCCGCGAATCTTAAAACGTGCTTCGGCACTCGCCTC
Source organism: Butyrivibrio sp. XB500-5 (assembly GCF_003625505.1). Classification (NCBI taxonomy): domain Bacteria; kingdom Bacillati; phylum Bacillota; class Clostridia; order Lachnospirales; family Lachnospiraceae; genus Butyrivibrio; species Butyrivibrio sp. XB500-5. Next base: position 234,487 of record NZ_RAIS01000002.1, on the reverse strand, counting down.
CGGATAAAGCTTCACCATCTGCATATCATCGGAGGAAGCTGCGGCCACAAAAGAAATGTAATGCTCCTTCGTCATGCTGTGATCGATACGCACATAATACTCATCCTCAACACGCTCAATAAAAATCATGTGATGTTCATCTGTTGATTCCGCATCTAACGGCAAAAGCTGGACGCCATGGCAATGTATAGACGCCTCGCCCATGCTGTGAATCACATTTCCGCAGATCGGACATACATAGAATTTAGACTTCAGCATATTTGCGGATACGTTCGCATTGTGGATCGTATTGCCGGATATAAGTTCCGTAACCGAAATTCTGAACGCCTCCGCTATAGGCTCCAGAAGCGTGATATCCGGATAACCTTTAGCCGTTTCCCATTTTGAGATTGTCTTGTCACTCACTCCAAGCTTTTCGGCCAGTTGGAGCTGTGTCATCTTATTCTTTTCTCGCAGTTCCTTAATAACTGCACCTGTAACATATTGGTTCATAAGCTTTCTTACCTCCATGCACAGATTGTAATCCGTAACCTATGAATGTGGTACCTACGGAAAGTAGAGCTCTTTAGCCTCTTTTGTTTCAGTGTGTCCTTTCTTCCCCGGACACCTCATATGCCGTATATTCGTGATCAAATTCATATCCAAGTTTTTCCGCAAGATGAACCGAATTCATATTCTGAGCATCCCAGCTTGGATATAATCCTTCATCAAGGCATCGTAAAATAAGCGCGGCACATACGATCGTAGCAAGTCCTTTTTTACGCTCTTGCTCGGCCGTATCCACTTCTATTTCAATTCCTTCATTGTATCTTGTATATGAAGATGCTCCGGCTACGATCGTTCCGGATTTAAGAATAACCATGCCTCTACCGATCTCAAGATATTTTTCTTTGCTCCCAAATGCCGAAACAAAATCTCTCGTCACCGGATCCGGCAGACACATGTCATAAACTTTGTCATCGATCTCTTTAAGCTCATATCCATCAGGGAGTTTTGCTACCATGTCTTTCAAATATTCTTTATCAAACTGAGTATCTTTTTTGATAGCGTATCTGGTAACTTTCTTAGCCGTCGGAAAGCACTCTTCGATACAGGCTTCCCACGCTTTATTCTGCGGAGTCATAATAACAAAACCATCCGGCTTATTAATAACAAGCTCTTTGTCCGGCTCTCCCGCATAAAATGCAAAGCATCCCACATAAGCCATCGCAGACTTGGGCGCCTCCGTATCAGTAACAAAGATCTTGCCCATTACTTTCTGCAAACATGAATAAACCAAGGTTTCCTGCCACCCCTCAAAAAGGTGCGCTGCTTTTGATGTATCTTTTAACTCATAGATCATTTATACAATTACCTCTTCAGTGGTATTCATTCCACTGTACTATAGGCACCAATTACAATTTAAATATGACACCATGTACTGAATAATTCATATTATAACAATCATTATGCTCCTAATCCATTTTTAAAGTTTTTTCAATCTGTCTACCGTCACTATCGCTCTCTTCTCCGGATTACTGCTCTTTTTTATTTCCAGCGGATGAAGTTTCCCATTTTCCTCCAAAACGATATCAATCTCTTTTTGATTTGTATCCCGGTAAAAAGTCATGTTTGTTTTATTCTTTGAGCAGGCATACATTTTTAAGAATTCGGAAACAACGTGGTTTTAATAATCAAGTTTAATTTAATATGCTCTTTAATCTAAACTATATGAATCAAGTACACATCCGCCTCTTCGCCCTCAAAGGTAAAACTTCTTTCATACTCTCCGCCGTTTTTTGTGATCGTCTTTACAGACGCTTCATTTGAACGTTCTACCGAAAGCTGGAGTTTATCCATTCCAACTTGACGTGCCCGTTCCAGAATGAGTTTTAACATTTCCGTCGCGTACCCTTTTCGACGCTGCGATGGTCTTACACTGTAACCGCTGTTCCCAAAATCCTTAAGGAAATCATTTAATTCATGACGAAGATCGATGATGCCAACGATATTATCATCCTCATCAAATGCAAAATATGTGTCTGTAACTACCCATGAAGGGTTTGCGGTATCTTGTGAAGTATTATCTGTTACAGATTTAAGCCACTCATCATATGAGTCCATCTGATCTAAAAGTTCACTTCCGTTTATCATTGTCTCTCCGTTTTCGATAAACTCCTGCTTAAAGGCAGTTGCCCTTGATTCATATTCTTTTATGGGTCTTTTAAGTGTTATCATCTCTATTCTCCTGTCAGCTGTTTCCTTATATGATTTGCGATAGAGCGAAATGTCTTCGGCTTCATTGGTATGATCCTACTCCACATTCGCACGCCCTGATAGGAATACAGAATTACATTGACGATTTCATCTACATTTACATCGTGAAACTCTCCTTGCTTAATCCCATATCGGATAAGTTTTTTCCATTTTTCTTCTGCGCTTTGGGTGAATCTCTCCATCACATTGGAATCTACAGTATCCGCGTACTCATATAAGGCAATACTTAACGAGTCTTCAGGATGCTTCATTTCATCTTCCATCATGTCCAAAACCTTTTTTAGAATCTTCATAGCAGAAGTACCTTTTTTTATTTCTTCCTGAAAATCTATTGCACTATTTTCCGTTATCTTTGCAAGTAATGCCTCAAACAGCTCATCTGTTCCGGAAAAATGGCTGTACAAGCCACCACGACTCATGCCTGTGACTTCACAAACATCTTTCATAGTCACCTGCTTGAACCCCTTTCTTGAAAAGAGTTCATACGATGCATCAATGATAGCTTCTCTGGTTTTTTCTCTCTTTGCCGGCATTTTCAATCCCTTTCTTTTTTCGACACCTGTGTCTGTTTTAGATTTTAGACACTTGTGTCGAATTTGTCAACGCAATAATAAAAAAGCAGTAAGTGTATACTTACCGCTCTTTCATCCTCAATTCCTTTTCCGGTGAGAAGCTGCTTTGGGGCTTCTGGTTACTTATTATATTCCTTCCACTGCCCATTATCGTAATAAATAATTCCGTTATAGGTTTCCTTGCCCATACCGTCTTCCTTTACTGCACATTCAACCTTTATGGCATTTTTACTTTTACCATCTACCTCCACTGTAGTTTCTTCCTCATAGAAAGCGTTCTCATCAACTTCTGTGATTCCGGTATTGCCTGGGAATAATTGCTCTACTTTATTTTCATAAATATCTGGATGAACCTTGTATACATAGAGTAATGTATGTTCTCCAAGAGTATTTGAAAAGATGATATGGAATACATATTCTTCTTCACCATCATTATCCATATCTTTTTGATTCATAGACTCCACATAACTAGGGGGACAAATATCAAATTTCTTAGTAATTCCATCTGTAAAAGTAAATTCAATTGTTGCATCATCTGCCCAATCTTCGGAGTCATGCCAAGCGACTTTACTTAACTTTGAATCCAAAGGTGACTCCTTCACCTCATTATCGGCCGATTTATTATCAGAAGTATCATTTTCGACCGATTCTTCATCAGATGCACCGTTGTTGGCCGATTCTTTATCCGAAGTACTATTATCGACTGACTCTTCATTAGAATAACCGTAGCTGGCAGGTTCTTTATCAGCAGCGCCAATATGGCTACAACCCATGGCAACAAGTGACATGGCAATTAAAAGTGAAAGCAATTTAGTTCTATTTTTCATAAGTTTATCTCCTCATAATTTTTTGTCAGTAATACAACCGTCTCAACATGCACGGTCCAGGGGAACATGTCGCAGGGTCTGACGGCTTTGAGTTCGTAGCCGCCGTCGGCGAGAATGCGAAGGTCTCTTGCGAGAGTCGCGGAATCGCAGCTTACATATACGATACGTTCAGGTTGCATTTTTAGCATCGTTTCGAGGCAGACCGCATCACAGCCTTTACGTGGAGGATCAACGACGATGACATCGGGGCGAAGCTCCGCGCCGTCGCTTGTGCTGCCTGCGACACTACGCTTTTTATCATAAAACTCGGGAAGGACTTCTTCGGCCTTTCCGCAGTAGAATTCCGCATTGGTTATGCCGTTTCTAAGGGCGTTCCTCTTAGCATCCTCAATGGCTTCGGGAATGACTTCGATACCATATACTCTGCCTGCCGTCTTCGCCATGGATAAAGTTATCGTTCCGATTCCACAGTATAGATCCCACACAGTTTCTTTTCCCGTCAAGCCGGCATATTCGATAGCCTGCTCATACAGCTTCTTGGTCTGGATCGGATTGACCTGGAAAAATGAAAGCGGCGAGATTTCAAATTCAAGTCCGCAAAGGGTATCTCGTATCGTGTCTTTTCCGTATATCGTATGAATCTCAAGGCCCATGATAACGTTGGTCTTCTCGGTGTTTATGCTCACGGAGATGCTGGTCATCCCATCAACTTTCGAAAGTTTTTCTATCAGAGTCTTTTGATTCTTAATGTATTCGGAAGAAGCACCGTCTTTTTTCCCTGACGAGTAATTTATAACAAGACACACCATTATCTCACCGCTTGTAAATCCTTTACGGATAAGAACATGGCGAACAAGTCCTTTCCCTGACACCTCATCATATGGAGCGATCTTATTTTCTTCCATGTGAGATCTGATGATCTCCATTATCTCTTCGTTCTCTTTTACCCCGATATGACATGCCGTGGTCGGAATGATACTGTGCGTTCTTCCTGCGTAGAATCCCGTCACGACATTTCCGTTCTTATCACATCCAACGGGAAACTGCGCCTTGTTTCTGTATTCCCAGGGTTCGTCCATTCCGATTATGGGCATCATAATACTGTCGACAAACTCCGCGTCAAAGCCACCAAGCCTTACGATATTGTTTCTTACTTTATTCTGCTTGTAGAGAAGTTCTCTCTCGTAAGACATGTTCTGGAGCTGGCAACCGCCGCACTGACGCGCAATGGAGCACTTTGCCTCAACTCGATATTCGGATCTTTTTACGACCTCTTCAAGATGCGCATAGGCATAGTTTTTCTTGGCCTTCATGATCTTGGCTTTTACAACGTCGCCGATAACCGCATCCTTAATAAAAAGGGTATAGCCGTCTATCTTGCCTATGCCCTCTCCATCATTACCTATATCTGTAATTTCAACTTCAAAAATGTCGCCTTTGTTCTTCATACATCCTACCTAAATAATGGGCCGCTACCCCGGAACCATTCCTACTTCCAGCTCAGCCTATGAAGCTCGCCTTCTCTCTCAAGTCCCTTGAAATCGTTCTGTCTGAGTGCCTCGTATAGAACGATGGCAACGGAATTGGAAAGATTGAGCGATCTTATATCTTCACCCATGGGAATCCTAATACAGGTTTCTTCGTTGTCTACAAGAATCTCTTCAGGAATTCCCGCGCTCTCTTTTCCGAACATAATATAGTCGTCCATGCCAAAAGAAACTTCGGTATATGTCCTCTTTGCCTTGGTTGTAGCCATCCAGATCTTGGCATTCGGGTGCTTTTCTTTAAAGTCATTAAAGTCTACATACCTTGTAAGATCCAGCTTTTTCCAATAATCCATTCCGGCTCTTCTCAGTTTCTTTTCATCGATCCTAAAGCCGAGCGGTTCTATAAGATGGAGATCCGTTCCCGTTGCAACGCAGGTTCTTCCGATATTTCCTGTGTTCTGTGGAATCTCCGGTTGATGTAAAATAATGTGCATTTCTAAATTACTCCTCGTCATCGGCATCCATCGACTTAGCCTTGGGAAGAGAGAAGATAAACTCCGTTCCGACACCGGTTGTGCTGATGACATTAATATTTTCTTCGTGGGCCTTAACTATCTCTTTTACAATGGCAAGGCCAAGACCCGTTCCCTTCTTATCCTTACCTCTGGACAAGTCGGATTTATAAAATCTGTCAAAGATAAGCTTCTGGTCTTCCTTGGGAATACCGATTCCGCTGTCCTTGACGGAAACAAAAACTTTGCTGTGTTTCTCAGTAGTCTCGATCTTGATCGAAGAATCCTTGTGACTGAACTTGATCGCGTTATCCACGAGATTGTAGAGAACCTGCTGAATCTTACTCATGTCGGCGTTGACAAGCATCTTTTCCTCGGTGAGCACTAGCTCTATGGCGATCTTTTTATCAAGACATGTTCCTTCAAAAGACTCTGCTACATTTCTGATAACCGCGTTGATGTCAAAGTCACTCTTATCAAGGAGCATTCCCTTGGTGTTGAGATTGTTGAGCGTAAGCATTTCATTCGTCAGCTTGGTAAGTCTGTCGGTCTCATTTATTACAATCCCAAGATACCTGTCGTGCATCTCTTCGGGAATAGTACCGTCCTGCATTGCGACCAGATAGCCTTTTATGGATGTAAGCGGCGACCTGAAATCATGTGATACGTTTGCGATAAACTTCTTTTGATCTTCTTCCTGACGCGCAATCTCGCCCGCCATATATGACAGCGAAGCTGCAAGGTATCCCATCTCATCCTCGGATTCCACGGAAAACTCGTATCCCATGTTTCCGACGGCGTACTGCTCCGTCGCCGTTGTGATCTTTCTAAGCGGCAGATACACAAGCTCTGTAAAAAAGATAAGGATGATAAGCGACAACAGGAAAAGAACAATAAGCATTAGATATGATATGTTCAAAAACCCGTCAGCCGAAGCCTTAATCTCGGAAATCGGTTCATGAATAATAACATATGCCTGCACCTTGTAATTGGCCGTGATCGGCGCAAAAACACTGAGCGTCTCTTCGTTAAATGTATTCCAAAAAGTTCCTGTCGTGTAATATGTTGTTCCGATCACCGTGGGATCGAATCCAACAATCACGTCTTTCTTGTTCTGCTCAAGAACTCTTGATGAATCCAGAACAAGTCTTCCCGAGGGATTTACGATCCAGATCGGTGAGCCGCCCATATAGCCTGAAAGCGCCACCATCTGTTGATGCACGGCTTCAAGCGAGGTCTCACTGTTGTACAGATCAGCCGCGTATGTGTTTGCTATCTGTGTGGCAACCTGATACATACTGTCAGCCTTATCACGTCTAAGGCGCTCATAAGTCATACCGTGTACAAAGGTTGCAACAACAATAAAACCGAATATGGCAAATAACAGATATGCTAAAAGAAACTTTAAATAAAGCGTCCTCTTCATTTACTGAACTACCTCAAATTTATATCCAATGCCCCAAATAGTTTTAAGGCTCCAGTTCTCATGGTCTCTTAATTTCTCACGAAGCCTCTTGATGTGAACGTCAACTGTTCTTGTATCGCCCACATACTCGTATCCCCAAATCTGATCAAGAAGCTGCTCTCTTGTAAAAACATGATTCGGTGACGCCGCAAGGAAGTACAAAAGCTCAAGCTCCTTGGGCGGCATATCTACTCTGTCTCCCATATATGTAACAGAGTAATTGGTCATATTGATCTCGAGATCGGGATATCTGACAACCTTGTCATCAGACTCGGAAAGCTCCTGAGTCTGAGGTTTATAGCGGCGAAGAACCGCCTTTACTCTTGCCACCAGCTCTTTTGAATCAAAAGGCTTTTCCATATAGTCATCGGCGCCCATCTCAAGTCCGAGCACCTTATCAAAAACCTCTCCCTTTGCAGAGAGCATGATTATCGGGACCTGTGATTTGGTCCTTATTTCTCTGCACACCTGATATCCGTCGATTCCCGGCAGCATCAGATCCAAAAGAACAAGATTGGGGGCAAAAGAATCAAAGACGTTGATCGCCGACTCTCCGTCATTGCAGATCTTGGTCTCAAAGCACTCCTTTATAAGATATAAAGAAATAAGCTCTGCGATATTATTGTCATCATCTACTATTAAAATTTTCTGTTTGGCAACCATTTTACCTATCCCCTTCATTTGATAAATGTAACTATAGTAACGCCGGCGTCGCCTTCGCCGAATTCTCCGAGTTTAAAAGACTTAACGTAAGGCACACCCTTTAGATAATTGTGCACCGCCTGTCTGAGAATTCCGGAGCCCTTTCCGTGAACGACTCTGACGTTGTTAAGATGAGCCATATATGCGTCATCCAGATATTTATCCAGCGCCGCTATTGCATCGTCGCTGTTCTTGCCTATAAGATTGACTTCCGTCTTGATATTGGAAGCCCTCGAAAGATCCATCTTGGAACTTCCGGTATTTCTTCCGTAGAACTTTTTCATTGCCGTCTTGGCATCATCGTCACTTATGATAACGAGATCGCGAATATTCGCTTTGGTTCTCATGATGCCGCACTGAACAAAGAGATTGCCGTCCTTATCGGGCTTGGAACTGATCGTTCCCTTTAGTCCCATAGACACGATCTTAACGGATTCACCGAGCTTAAGCTGAGACTCCTTAAGAATGGGATGTGTATCCTTTGGCTTTTCTTTCTTTTGAATCGCCTTGTTCTTGTCGGAAACCTTCTGTCCGATGCCCGTCCTTGCTCTCTCAAGATCCTGCATGGATGCATTGGGTCCTGCTTTTCTGAAAGCTCGTATGGTCTCATCCGCAACATTTTTGGCTTCCTGAAGGATATCTCTTGCCTTCTCATTGGCCTCTCTTAAAATCTCTTCTCTCTGGCTGTCGAGCTTACTTGATTTCTCTTCGATCCTGCGCTTTAATTCTTCTACTTCCTTCTTGTACTGCTCGATCTCGAGTCTCTCGTTCTCGATCGTTTTTCTGCTGATCTCAAGGTCCGCAAGAAGGTCTTCAAACTTTTTATCTTCTGTGCTTATCTGCTCTTTTGCTGCTTCGATTATCTCTTCGGAAAGACCGAGCTTTGAAGAGATCGCAAACGCATTACTCTTTCCGGGGATTCCGATAAGAAGTCTGTATGTTGGCTTTAGCGACTCAACATCAAACTCGCAGCTGGCATTTTGTATTCCGGGCGTATTGAGTGCATATACCTTGAGCTCGCTGTAGTGCGTTGTTGCGAGCGTTCTTATCTTTCTCTTGTGCAGATCGTTTAAGATGGATATCGCAAGAGCCGCTCCCTCTGTGGGATCCGTTCCTGCTCCAAGCTCATCAAAAAGACACAGCGAATTCTCGTCCGCATTTTTCAGTATCGATACCGTGTTGGTCATATGCGATGAGAAAGTAGAAAGAGACTGCTCAATACTCTGCTCGTCTCCTATGTCCGCATAAACTTCATTGAACACCGAAAGCTCAGACTTATCTGCCGCAGGTATCGCAAGCCCCGCCTGTCCCATCAGTGTCAAAAGACCTACCGTCTTAAGCGTTACTGTCTTACCGCCGGTATTTGGTCCGGTTATGATGAGCATGTCGAAATCGCGTCCTGCGTATACGTCTATCGGAACCACCTTGTCTTTTGCTATAAGAGGATGTCTTCCCTTCTTGATATCAAAAGCATGATGGTCGTTGAATATCGGTGTGATCGCATTTATCTCAAGTGCATAGGATGCCTTTGCAAAAACGAAATCAAGATCCGTCATGATATCGCAGTTATAGCCTATTGCCGCCGCATGCGGTGCTATCTGAAGGCTAAGCTCAAGAAGTATTTTTTCTATCTCAGCCTGCTCCTGAAGCGACATCTCTTTTAACTTATTATTGAGTTCGACAACCGCCGCGGGCTCTATGAAAAGTGTTGAACCGGAAGATGACTGATCGTGCACGATACCGCTTATCTGTGACTTGTACTCAGCCTTAACGGGAATGCAGTATCTGTCGCCACGCATTGTAACAACGGCGTCCTGAAGATATGTCCTTGAGGCTCCGTTTATCATCTTTCCCAGCACATCTCTGATCCTGTCGTTCGTAAGCATGATTCCGCGCCTTATGTGCCTCAAAGCGGGACTTGCATCAGAACTCATCTCATCTTCCGATTTGATGCACCTTCTGATCTCCTGAGATATAAATGTAAGCGGCTCCAAGAGCTCAAAGCTCTCCGAAAGAGAATCTCTTTTTTCGTCATCTCTTTCCGCGCGTCCGTATGATTTAACTCTGTTGACGTTATCGAGGAAAGACGCAAGGCCAAGAAGCGCTCCCATATCAAGCGCGCTCTCGATCTTGAGCGCCTTAAGAACTCCCTTAAGATCCTTATTGTCGCCAAAAGAGATCGAACCTTTTTTGAAAACTCTCTCTATTGCATCATTCGTCTTTTTCAGGTTCTTCCTGATCTCAGCGATATCCGAAGAAGGCTCAAGTTCAAGGCACATCTTCTTTCCGGGCTGGGAAGATGCGTGATCTGCGAGTTTCTCTATTATCTTATCGTACTCAAGTACGTGTAATGCTTTTTGGTTCATGTGCTGTAAATCCTTTATTTCACATAGTTATCCAAAGTACAGTTTACCATTTTAAGTGTACCGTGGCTAGTGTAGTTGTGCCAAATCGCAGAAATATCGGCACTTTCGCGGACTGGCATTCAAGGTAAAAAACATTTATAATTAAGCAATACGGCGGAGGTAAAAAAATGCCTATTAATCCTGAAGAAAATAAAAAAGATACCAGCTTTATAAGCGAAAAGATAAAGCAGCGTCCGATCAACAGAAAAAAGCTGCTAAGAAGAACTATCATTACGATTTCCCTTGCGGTTGTTTTCGGCATCGTTGCGTGCCTTACTTTCCTGGTGCTTCAGCCTGTTTTTAACGACACGCTTTATCCCGAGAATTCGCCCGAAAAGATTTCTTTTCCCGAAGAGACTGTAAACGACGAGCTCTCTCCCGAGGAGATGTTTGCCAATGACAATGCTATTGCCGCAAGCGAAGCAATGAGTCTTGAAGAAGACGAAAAGAATAAGATAGACGAAGCGCTTGCCTCATATTCTTTTTCCCAGTCCGACTACGGTAAACTCATGTCATCACTTAAACTTGTGGCAGATGAAGTCGGAAGAAGCGTTGTTACGGTAACTTCTGTAACAAGCGACGCGAACTGGATCAATGATTCATATGAGAGCAGCGGAAGTGCTTCCGGAATAATCGTAGCGGATAACGGCACCAATCTGTATATTTTGGCACCTTCATCTGCTGCTTCCGATGCAAAGAGTATACGCGTGACATTCTGCGACAACTCAACTGCAGATGCCACTTTAAACCTTATGGATACCGTCACCAACCAATGTGTGATCGTGGTTAAAAAAGCCGATCTTGATGAGCACACCACAAAGAGCATAACGACGGCTGCTCTGGGAAGCTCCAACTCAGGCAATCTTACCGGACTACCCGTCATCGCAGTCGGCAGTCCCATGGGGATTAAGGATTCAATATGTTACGGGATAATCACCTCGGACAAAGCGCCTCTTAATCTCGTTGATTCATCATACAAACTGATCACAACGGATATAAGCGGAAGCTCCTCCGGAAGCGGTGTCCTGGTTAATCTAAGCGGAGAGGTTGTGGGCATTATTGATATGACCTACTGTCCCACCGATATACCGAACCACATCAGCGCGATCGGTATTTCTGAAATGAAAACATTGATCGAGAATCTTTCCAATGCTACGAACAGGCCGTATCTGGGAATCCACGGAACAACGGTTCCCATTGATTTTCAACATGATAAGAATGTTCCCGCAGGCGCCTACATCACGCAGATTGAAATGAGTTCTCCGGCAATGCACGCAGGACTTCAGAGCGGCGACATCATTGTAAGGATCGGCGACTATGCCGTTAATTCATACGAGCAATTTGCATCCAGGCTTGCTCAATGCGAGCCGAATGATATAATAACAGTTACCGTTATGAGGCAGTCTCCTAACGATTATATCGAGATTCAGATGGAAGTTACTCTCAAGAGTTCAACACATAATTAAAATTTATTACTATACAGTAATTAGAAATGAGGATTTAAAATGAAGTTTATCAAGGATCTTACTCCCGGCGACAGAATTGCCGACATCTACATGTGCAAGCACAAACAGAGCGCCACTACCAAGAACGGCAAGGAATACTATTCTGTTATCTTGCAGGACAAAACGGGCACCGTAGATGCCAAGATCTGGGAACCCAACAGCGATGGAATAGATGAGTTCGACGATACAGATTACATCGATGTGTTCGGTGAAGTTACAAGCTTTAACGGAGCGATACAGGTTAACGTAAAGCGCGCAAGAAGGTGCCATGAAGGCGAGTATGATCCTTCTTTATATCTACCTGTTTCTTCCAAAGATAATGATGAGATGTACAAAGAGCTTCTTGGTATAATCGGAACGATCAAGAATCCTTATCTTAAAAAGCTCCTTGAAGAATTCTTTATTCAGGATGAAGCATTTATCACCGCATTTAGAAAATCCAGCGCGGCTAAGACCGTTCACCACGGATTTATCGGCGGATTACTTGAACACACATTGAGCGTAACCAAGCTCTGCGATTATTTCTGCACAGCTTATCCCATATTAAAAAGAGATCTGCTCTTAACAGCAGCAATCTGCCATGATATAGGAAAGACAAGAGAGTTAAGTCTCTTCCCTACCAATGATTATACGGACGAAGGTCAGTTCCTCGGACACATAGTTATGGGCGCCGAGATGGTAGGTGATAAGGCAAAAGAGATCCCGGATTTCCCCGTACTTCTAAGGCAAGAGCTTCAGCACTGCATTCTTGCTCACCACGGAGAATACGAATACGGCTCTCCCAAAAAGCCTTCCATAGTTGAAGCGGTAGCGCTTAACCTTGCGGACAATACCGATGCCAAGATGGAGACATTTACCGAGCTTCTCGGTAACATTACAACTCCCGGATGGCAGGGCTACAACAAATTCTTTGAAACCAATATCTACGATTCCAAGATGGATATGTAAATAAAAAACGCCAACCTGTTATTTGCAGGTCGGCGTTTTATTATTTATCCGTTTTCCTTAAATTGTTTTTATTCACAATCTTCGGAAGCATTTATCACCATGCTTGATACGCACCACTTATCAACAGAAGCCTGCCCCATTACGTTTACAAAATAAAGATCGTGAACACCTGAAAGGCTTGGGATTTCGTCTGCGATATAACACTTATACTCATTATTTGTGCCACTCACCATAATTTCATCCAAACATTTTCCATCGATTCCGCCGTCTCTTATCTCTATAACCGCCGGGCTGTTACTCTTAGCCAATACCATGAAAGAATTCGCTCCAAATTTCAGATCTACATTTTCAGATTTGAAATAATCACCTTCCTTTGAAAATGATACAACCTTTCTTCCGGCATCTTCTGAAATTGCCGATTCTTCAAAGCCTGTTCCATTCTCCGCTTCTACATAGTTATATGGATCAACGGTTGAAGCGTCATCAGGGCCTTTTCCGAATGCCGTCCAATTATCTATTGAGCATGCACCGTGGGTACATACGAAATAGATCTCGTTTATACCGGAAAGACCATTTGTCGGAGCGGAACAAAGCATATAATCGCCATGAGTTCCGTCTACTCTAAGTTTAGCGATAAGGCGACCGTCTATCTTTCCGCTTCTTACTTCAACAATTGAAGGCTCATCAGCCTTGTAGTTAATATCAATTCCTGATAATCCCTTATCAAAATCAACATCAATTATTCTGAAATAATCGCCTTCCTCAAGTGACATAACTTTTCTTCCGTCGGCCTCTGTGGACTCACATACCGAGCTTCCGAAGTTTGCTTCCGCTTCGACACCACCGTACGGATGTATGCTGGGTCCGCGGTGTCCCCATGGATCTCCTGCCGCCACTGTTGTGCACATCAGCATAAACGTGGTTCCTGCACATAAAATACTTGATACTACTCTTCCTTTTCTTTTCACTTACTCTTTTACCTCCTAAAAGTGTTTTTATATATACAATTGATTACTCAATCATATAGCGAACCGTGTCCTCATTAAGTGTTCCTTCTCCTCTTATACCAAACTCTATGGTCTGTCCGGGAGCAATAGTTGTATTCCATCCCTGAGGAGTGATCACATAAAGATTGTCATCTTCTTCGATGTTTACACACCAGCTGTCTTTTATGTTGATGTCAACTTTCCCCATTGTTATCTTCCAGCCTGTTTTCGGCTCATCGGAATTATTGGTAAGCTTGAAATTAACCTGATAGCCGTTGCCGCAATCGGTTATTGAACCCTCAAGCTCAAGCGCAGGCTTAGCGGGCTCTTCGGGCTGCTGTGGAGTTTCAGGCTCCTGCGGTTGTTCCGGTGTTTCGGGAACTTCCGGCTGCTCAGGTGTTTCGGGCTGCTGAGGTTCTGTTGGCTCTTCAGGCTGGTTCGGTTCCTCAGGATCATTCGGTTTGTCGGGATTGACCTTTGGCGTCGGAGCATTGTCGATTGCCCTCCAGTAATCAAAATCTACCGGATTATTAACCGTGAAATACACATCATGCATTCCTGTGATGTTTGATGTATATGCTGTGCAAGTTCCAAAATCAGGTGTTCTGATCAATGCTTTTCCAATAGGTTCGCTTTCGGGATCATCAAGATGAATTTCCATTACCGTATCGTAATATCTGGTTCTGGCTGTTATCTCTATGCCCTTAAGTCCCTTTGAAAACATCACATTCTTTAGTGAAACCACCTTCATATCACTGATCGGCGAATACTCGGTACCGTCCCTATCATAGAAGCCTCCTCCGTTTTCCATTGTCTCTGTTTCAACGGTCTCATACGGATTCACAACTACCGGAGGCTTGTTGATATCCTCTTTCGCAGGTGCTTTTTTCTCCGCGATCCACGCATCTATATAGCAGGTTCCCATTGTACATACAAAATAAATATTATTTTTTCCATAGATATCATCTGTCGGACAAGCAAAGTTATCATATTTTTTGCTTTTATTTATTTTAATCTCTCCAAGAAGTCTTCCGTCTTCTTTATCTCTTCTGACTTCAATGATTGCCGGCGTACCACCCCTGGCGTTTATCTTTAATTTTGAAAGTCCCTTATCAAAATTAACATCATTGACGTAAAAATAATCGCCCTTCTCAAGGCATATTACTTTTCTTGTCCATACGTCTTCCTCTTCGAGAGCATATCCCGAAGTACCAAAGTTAAGCTCCGCCTCGATTCCTTTGTAGGGATCAAGCTGCGGTCCCGTGTACTCAAGCGGGTCTGCCGCTATTGTCGTAACGTTCTGCATCAAAAATACTGCCGATGCAATTATACAACTAAATACTACTCTTCCTTTTCTTTTCACTTACTCTTTTACCTCCTAAAAATATAAAGGGGATCCAGTGATTGCCTAATGACAATCCTGAACCCCCTTCTATATGGCGTCATTTAACGCCTATTATAACATATTATTTCTTTTGGTTATTCAACCGTGTAGTTAATGGTGCTTCCAACCTGGCCTCTTCCGATCATACCAAACTCTGTTGATTGACCGTTGGCAAGTGTAGAGTTGTATGACATAGGAGTGAATACATAGTAATCACCTTCCTGTGAAACGTTTACACACCAGCTCTGAGAAACGTTGATATCGCTCTTCTTAACCTTGACTTTCCAGCTGTTAATTGTCTTTCCTGAGCTGTTAGTAACAGTGAAGTTGAGCTGATAACCATCATTCCAACTATTTTCTTTGTATGAAGCCTTAACTCCTGTTTCTACTACAGGCGGAGTTACAACAGGCTCCTTGTACTCTGTTACCTTCCAAGAATCAAATGAAATAACTCCGTTTGCTGATACAAAGTAGATATCTTTCTTACCGCTCAGATTCTGTGATGATTTAATTGTAAGCTCTTTAGCATCACCGCTTACTGTTGCTGAACCTAGAAGTGTTCCTGTTGCTGAGCCAAGTCTTACTTCAAGCTTTGCCGAAGCGGTTGAGCCTGCTACAACCTTGAATTCAGAAACACCATTAGAGAATACTACATTCTTAGCAACTACATTTCCGCCGTTCATGATACTTACAGCCTGCTTGCTAGGTGTAAGCATTGCATTAGTATAGCTTGCTGAAGGTATTGATTCTGCTTCAACCTTGTTGTAAGGATTGATGTCCTCATATACAGGAGGCTCTACTACAGGAGGCTGGTCTATCGATGTTGATCCTGCCGGCATAGCGTTCCAAGAATCAAGCGTTACCGAGCCGCCCTTAGCCTCAAGGTAGATATAATGTGTACCTGTTACATTTGTTCCCGCAGGAAGCTTTATGTATACCGGTTTGGTCATGTCTATTCCAACAGAAACACTTCCGATAGGTTCGGTAGCATCATCAATATATACATTGAGTTTAACCTTAGGAAGGTTAGTCTGTGCATATACGCCAAATCCTGAAAGCCCCTTGGAGAAGTCAATGTTCTGTACAAGGATGTATCCGTTGTCGTTAATAACTACGGACTGCTTATTAGGCGAAAGCATTGCGTTTGTCAAAGCGTTGGAATTTTCTGCCTCTACCTTGTTATAAGGGTTTACAGTCTGTCCAACAGGAGGTGTAACCACTACTGATCCGGACTTCTCTACCGCCTGCCATGCATCGAGTGTTACTGCTCCCTTCGCTGCTTCGAAGTAGATATAATGTGTACCCGTAAGATCTGTAGAAACATTAAGGTCTAATGCCTTAGTCATGTCTGTACCAACATTAACGGTTCCTGCAGGTGTCGTTGCATCGTCAAAGTATACATTAAGCTTAACTCCGGGCTTTGATGACTGTGCATATACCTTAAATCCTGAAAGTCCCTTTGAGAAGTCAACGTTCTGTACAAGGATGTATCCGTTTTCATTGATCATTACGGACTGTTTATTCGGTGTCACCTTTGCATCTGTTAAAGCGTTGGCATTTTCTGCCTCTACCTTGTTATAAGGATTAACTTTATCACCTACAGGAGGTGTTACCACTGTTCCGTCTGCAGCTTTTGCCTGCCAGTAGTCAAATGTGATGCTTCCATCCATTGTATCTACGAAGTACAGGTCGTGTGTTCCTGTTACGCTCGCCTTGGTATTGAACTTAAGCTCTTTAGCGTCTGTTCCTACCATGAACATTGCGATGCGCTCTCCGTCAGCCTTATCAAGTCTTACTTCCAGTCTGCTTGCTGCAGTTCCCTTTGCCATAACTGTGATCGCTGACAATCCCTTTGAAAGGTCTACATTCTTTGCTACTGCATATCCGTTCTTGTTGATAAGTACAGACTGCTTGTTAGGTGCAAGTAATGCAGAACTAAGCTCAGCAGAATCCTCTGCCTCAACCTTCTGGTAAGGATTTACTGTTCCACTTACAGGCGGCTCTACTACAGGCGGCTGCTCTACTGTTCCCTGACCTGCTTCTGCCTGCCAAGTATCAATGTTTATTCCTGAACCTTTTACTGCTACAAAGTAAAGAGTGTGCTTTCCGCTAACATCAGTTAATGCGGAAGTCTTGATCTCTTTTGCCTCTGTCGCAACTCTAACTGTAGCGATCTTCTCACCGTCAGCTTTATCTAATCTGATCTCAACTACAGAAGCCACTTTTGCTCCGGCTTTAACTGTAAATGAAGAAACACCGTTTGAAAGATTTACATCCTTTACAGCAAAATATCCGCCTTCTTTAAGGATGTTTACGGATGCACCCATAGGTGTTACCATTGCATCTTTCTTATCGTCTACATAATCCTTAGCCGCTACTGTGGTATAAGGATTTACGCCGCCACTTACCGGAGGCTCAACCACAGGAGGCTGCTCCACTGTTCCTGTTCCCTCAGATGCTTCCCAAGCATCGAGCTGAACAGAACCGCCTGCTGCCTTGAAATATACATCGTGCTTTCCTGAAAGAGCTGATGTAACTTCAAGTGTTGCTGCTGAAGTCATGTCTGTGCCGATATTGATCTCACCAACCAATGTGTCGGTTCCATCCACATAGACACCGAGCTTAACTCTGGGCTGTGTTGACTTTGCATATACTTTTACTTCTGAAACACCCTTTGAGAAATCTACATTCTTGGCAATGACATATCCGCCATCATCAATAAATACAGACTCTTTATTGGGTACGATCTTTGCGCTTACTCTTTCAGCAGAATCTTCTGCCTCAACCCTTTCGTAAGGATTAACCATTCCAACCTGAGAAGGTTCGGGTTCATCCGGAACATCGGGAACGTCGGGCTGATCCGGAACATCCGGCTGATCAGGCTGATCCGGTGTCTCCGGCTCATCGGGCTCTTCAGATGTAGAACCTGGCTCAGCTGTCCAACTGTCTACCAAGCAGGATCCGGCTACATTTACAAATGCAATGGCATCCAGATCATCTATACCCGATACGGATAGATCATATTCTTTGAACTCGTCGGTGGCGGTATACTTGACATTTCCTATCTTGTCGCCATCTTTGTCGCCTTTTCGAAGTTCAATGATACCTGCTCCGGTTCCTTTGATTTTTAGTGTGATCTTTGAGACTCCCTGTGAGAAATTCACAGAATGTGTAGAAAAATAGTCCCCGCTCTCAAGATTTACTGAAGTAACATCATATTCGTCTGTGACAGTTCCTTGATAACTGTGATCGAAATCAAGTTCCGCTTCGACATTTCCGTACGGCCTTATCTCCGGCGCAGCATATGCCGGCACCCCCTGTGCCATGATCGTAGTTGCTGCCATGGCCGCACTTAAAACTACAGAAACTTTTCTTTTCATTAAACGTTTCACCCCCTTGATTAGTGTAATGAATTTTTAGTAATTCCCCTTAAACGTTTAAGCTATTTTTATTGTAACAATAAAATATTTTTGTGCACAATGCGCAAATGTGCACAAAAATTAATCTTCTAAATAGCAATAATTACTTAACAAAAGCCATTTTGTTAAGTAAAAACTCAACAAACGCAGATTTTTTCGTAATTGCAAAAGGCGCCGGAATGTTTTTATAACATTCCGGCGCCCGGTAAAATTTATTTAATTATTTAAAGCTTCGATATAAAATTCTCAAGTCTTTCCATTGCCGCTTTTAAATTCTCAACTGAGTATGCATAAGATATTCTGATGTAGCCTTCGCCGCAATCACCGAATGCGGTTCCCGGAACCACAGCAAGCTTCTCTTCTTTAAGAAGTCTTGTACAGAACTCTTCACTGCTCATTCCGAATTTCTTGATAGACGGGAATACATAAAATGCTCCGTATGGTTCAAAGCAAGGAAGACCTATCCTCTCAAATTCATTGAGAAGATATCTTCTTCTGTGATTATACTGTTCACGCATCATCGTGACGTCGTCATCACCATTCTTAAGTGCTTCAATGGCAGCATACTGACTGGTTGTGGGTGCACACATGATAGCAAACTGATGAATCTTGACCATCTGTTTCATGATCTCTTCGGGACCGCATGCATAACCAAGTCTCCAACCGGTCATTGCATAAGCTTTGGAGAATCCGTTTATCAAAATGGTTCTCTCTTTCATTCCGGGCAAAGATACGATGGATACGTGCTTACCGTTGTATGTAAGCTCAGCGTAGATCTCATCGGAAATTACATAAAGGTCATTATCAACAACAACCTTGGCGATCGCTTCAAGGTCTTCTTTTCCCATAACAGCTCCTGTCGGATTGTTGGGGAAGGGAAGCACCAAGATCTTGGTCTTGTCTGTGATCTTATCTAGCACTTCCTGTGCTGTAAGTCTGAACTCATTCTCAACCTTAAGCTCGATAATAACAGGCTTTGCGTCAGCAAGTATTGCACAAGGCTCATATGAAACGTAGCTTGGTTGAGGAATAAGTACTTCATCACCCGGATCTATCATTGCGCGAAGCGCAAGATCAATGGCTTCAGAACCACCGACCGTAATAAATATCTCATTTATAGGGTCGTAAGTTACTCCCTGAGTTCTTTTAATATAATTGGATACTTCTTGTCTGAGTTCTTTTAATCCGGAGTTTGATGTATAGAAAGTTCTGCCCTTTTCAAGAGAGTAAATACCCTCATCTCTTATGTGCCAGGGTGTATCAAAATCAGGCTCACCAACGCCAAGTGAAATAGCGCCTTCTGTCTCCTGAACAATATCAAAGAACTTTCTTATTCCGGAAGGTTTTATATCTACAACCTTTTTTCCTATAGGACTTCTCATGGTGTTATTATCTCCCTTGTATCTTCATACTTCTTGGTAAGGATGGTTCCGTGATCCTTGTATTTCTTTAAGATGAAATGCGTAGCGGTACTAAGAACCGTATCCAAAGTGGCAAGCTTGTTATTAACAAAGCCCGCTACTTCCTGCAAAGTCTTTCCTTCGAGAATAACCATGAGGTCAAAACCGCCGCTCATAAGATATACGCTTGTAACCTCGGGATACTTATAAATTCTCTCAGCGATACTGTCAAATCCCAGTCCTCTCTGAGGTGTAACCTTTACTTCTATAAGAGCGTTTACTTTTTCTATTTCTGTCTTGGACCAATCAACCATTGTGTGGTATCCGCAGATAACGCCCTCTTCTTCAAGCGCCTTGAGTTCATTGGCGACTGCTATCTCATCCGCTCCGATCATCACGCTAAGCTCATGAACATCAATGCGGCTGTTCTTCTCTATGATTCTTAAGATTTCTTCTCTTGTACCCATATTAACCACTCCTCTTCTTCTATTCTCTCCGCTAACTATAATACTAGGTAGGCGGTAACAAATCAACAAACAACCTTGTGTATCTCATCAGGCTGCGGAAGTTCCAAAAATCTGCTCTCATCCGCATTTACTATTACGCGATCGTTTCCCTTTTCAAGCGTTCCTATGACGGATGCTGCGATTCCCGCTTCATTTAGCGCATTTACCATTTGCTCGCCATCATCAGTTGCTATCAAAAGAGCTCCTCCCGACAATAATCTGTACGGATTGATCTCATAAAACTCGCAGATCTCTATTGTTTCCTGTCTGACGGGAATACACTTAAGATCCACTTTCAGTCCGGTTCCCGCTCGCTCAGCCATCTCCCAAAGCCCGGCGAAAATTCCTCCGTTTGAAAGATCGTGAACGGCTATGGCTCCGGACTTTATGGCGACTGCGGCCTCTTTTGCCACAAGTGCATAATCTTTAAAATCAATAGCATCATCAATAAAAGACGCCGGATATTTGGTGGTGAGTTCTTTCTTGCCCAGCTTCGCTATTATCGCTGTGCCCTCAAGGCCTACCCACTTCGTAACTACCAAAGAAAGTCCCGGCTTTAGTTCTTTTTTCTTTGCCGCAAGATGCTTATCCTCCGCCGTTCCCACTGCTGTAACTGTGATGATCGGGCTCTTTACGGCTGAAGATATTTCCGTGTGACCACCGGCATAAACCACATCGCATTTCTTGCACGCTTCTATACAGTCATTAATGATCAGCTTTAATTTCTTTTCTTCGGTATCTGTATCCAAAAGTATGGAAACTACAACATGGTCGGGAACAAGCCCCTGTGACAAAAGCCCGTTAACGGCTTTAACAACGGCATAAAATCCGGCATCCTCCACATCTAACATGAACGGATACACCACGGAAAATACCTTTTCAGAATCAGAAAAAGCGCAGTCTGTCCCTACAGCTGCGCTTACTCTTTCTTTAAATTCTGTCTTTATTGGTTTTAGTATGGAACGCTTCAAAGCGTTCTCGGATAACTTTCCTATTTTCATGCCTTTTTTAAAAGGTCCTTTTCTTTATCACTCTTCCGGCTCAGCCTCTTCCTGTGGTGCATTTGCTGCGTTTATCGCATCCTGTGCTGCCTGATAAGCTGCTTCCGAGCCCTCTGCACTTTCCGAGTCCTTGGCTGCTTTGAGCGCTCCGGCTACTGCCTTTATCGTTCCGACATCCCCCGTTGCGATAGCGTTGTTAAGCTGCGCCATGTCATTTCCATCTGCCCCGGACGTACCTACAGAGACTTTCCTGGGTTCCATCTTGTAGACACTACTGTTAATCTGCTCACGCGAGGTTTCTGCACCGTTTTCGGTAACAACCTTCCAAAGCTGCGCCTTTACACCTTTATGTGCAGACTGCACGCTCACCTGTCCAAGTCCCATACCTGCGTTTGTAAAGATCTGGTCCGCTGAAGGAGCTGTCTCTTCGAGAGTCTTACTCACGTAGGATACCGCTCTTCCGGCCGGTCTTGTCTCCTGCCCGTAAATATTAAATGTAATGTGCTTATCACTTGTTGTATAGCCCTCAATATAGATAGGTGCATCTGTATTGTTCACGAATCTGAAATTCTTACCGCCGGACTCCGCAATGGCTGCATCTGCTGAATAAGCAACATAATTGACTATCATGGAATGGTTATGTCTCTCGGTAACTTCAAGCTCTGAAAGAAGCACTGCGTTGTAAAGTGTTGTAGATACCTGACAGATACCGCCACCGAAACTTTCTACGACTGTTCCGTTAAGATATGATCCCGCCTTCAAATATCCGTTAGCTTCTGTGAAAGGAGTTATCGCCTCAAGCACATTAAACTCCTGTCCGGGATATACCGTCGCACCGTTTATATGTGAACAACCGGTCTGAACATTGGTACTTCTGGATGAACCTGATGTCTTATAGCTTGTTGTATATGATCCGAGAACATCCTTAACTTTAGCAAGCTCTTCTCTGCTTCCGAGAGGCTCATTTGCTGTTATGGAAAGAGCCAGCTCCTCGCCGCTTCCTACCTTGGCATCCTTAACATAAGCCTTGATAAGCTCCGCAGATGCAGCTGTATCTACTTCATAGCCCGTCTGGCCTTCTGTTATCTCAAATCCTTCCGCGCCCTTTTTAAGGCCGAAATTCACGGTCTCTCTGTTAAAATTCTTGGCGCAGTTTTCAAGTACTGTGGCAATCGCTTCATCGTCGAAACCATACTCTATATCAAAATTATAGTTATTGACCTCAAGATCCTTGAGCGCCTTATATCTCGCTATCACATTTCCTTCGTGACCAAGCGCATATGCATCTTCCACAACGTCTCTGTTATCCCAGGATATACCAAGCTCAGAACCTGTGATCGTGAGCTTCTGATCCTCTTCGCCGATAAGCGAAATTTCCGCCTCGTGAAGATTGCTAAAATAATCATCAATCGTCGCGGCAGCCTGCTCAACAGTCATATCCGAAACATCTATATTGCCGATGCTGACCCCTTTTGCGATTGTCTTTTCCGCAGCATTTACAGGTGCTGAGGGAATCAAAAACGCCAGTAAGAAAAAGAGGCAAATCCCTCCAAATAGTTTTTTCATAATGCTTCCTCTGTGCTATTATGTTCTTATATTATTGACTTAAAAAAGCCTTGATTACTGAAAGGATATTATAGATGAAATTCCCTTTTTTCGCAAGCTTCGTTGTGGTAGCAATTTTTTTTAATATCAGTATGCGCAGAGTCTCAAGAAAAGAAGAAGACAAAGAGGCTGCTTTCTGGCGCAAAGAACGCGAAGCCAACAATGTCAGAAGAAAAAGTTTGGATAATCTTGACTATATCAGCATCCCTGTGGATATTCTTCCTTTTGATACCGCAGGTGACAATGCCGCGTTAAAAGAAGCAGAGAAAAAAGTCTCTGACCTTAAAGACGAAAAAATAGTTAATCTTACGGGAATCACGAACACCGATCTTAAACTCAAATACGGAACAGCCAATATAACCGAGCTTTCAAGGTTTGATCAGAACTACACTTCACTTGTATGTGCTCTTCAGGAATGGGGAAAAGAATTGTATAATCTCGGAAGATACGAGGATTCTGCCAAGGTGCTTGAGTTTGCGGTCAAGACAAGATCTGACGTGACCGCAACCTACAAACTCCTTGTCGATATGTACAAGACAAAGCTTGAATTAAACGAAGAAGAAATTAAAAGAAAAATTGAGGGACTTATTCCCATTGCAAAGAATCTAAATTCCCTCAGTAAAAAAAATATCTTGGCATTGCTTGAAAATTAAATCGCGCAAGGGCCTCCGCCAATCTCTACAATGTAGAACGTAGCTTCGTATCCGAGCTTTTTAAGGTAGTTTTCTCCGACTGTCTTAATGAAATTATCAACCGCTTCGTCTTTTACGATTGAAACCGTACAACCACCGAAGCCGCCGCCTGTCATTCTTGAGCCGATAACTCCGGGTATCTTCCACGCTTCCTCTGCAAGCGTATCAAGCTCTATTCCCGTAACATCATAATCATCGCGAAGAGATTCATGTGATGCTCTCATAAGTTTACCGAACTCATCGAGATCACCGGCCTTAAGAGCCTTAACGGCATCGATAGTTCTCTGATTCTCATATACGGCGTGTTTAGCTTTCTTTTGCATATCGGGATCTGTCAAAAGAGCTTTATGCTCCTCAAACTCTTCCGGCGTAAGATCGCCAAGTCCCTTTATGTCTACACTCTTTTGAAGGATCGCAAGTGCATCTTCGCACATCTTACGTCTTGCATTGTACTGTGAGTCCGTAAGTTTGTGCTTTTTATTGGTATTTGCGATAACAATCTTTGCTCCCTTTAAAACAATCGGAGCATATTCATAAGAAAGATCCGCAGTATCAAGGAATATAGCGTTGTTCTCTTTTCCCATCGCGGAAGCAAACTGATCCATGATTCCACAGTTGCAACCGTTGTAATTGTTCTCCGAATACTGACCTATAAGCGCAATATCCTGATTGGAAACATCAAATCCATACAGATCTCTTAAGATAAATCCTGTAAGCACCTCTAAAGACGCAGATGATGAAAGTCCTGATCCGTTAGGAATATTTCCGTCTATTACCATATCAAAACCGGTATCAAGCTTCATTCCTCTTTTTTCAAAAGCCCATACAACACCCTTGGGATAATTGGTCCATCCCGCTTCATCGGATGGCTTTAGCTCATCAAGAGATGTTTCTATAACACCTGCGCTTTCGATATTTACAGAATAAAATCTAAGCTTGTTGTCACTTCTCTTAGAAACAGCAGCATATGTTCCGATAGTGAGTGCGCACGGAAATACATGTCCGCCGTTATAATCTGTATGTTCCCCGATTAGATTAACTCTTCCCGGAGCGAAATATGTCTTTACATCCCCGCCATCCGGAAACACCTTGTTGAAAGCGTCTATTACCGCTTTCTTCATGTCCTGATCTATCATTGTAACCCCCTACCCCTTAGTTCTTGGCAGCTTCGATAAGCTTATCTTTAAGCTGATTCTCAATCTGGGCAAGCTCAAGCTCTGCCTCGCGGCGTCTTGCCTTACCGTCAGTCTGGATCTTAAGAACCTCATCGAGAGTTGTGATAAGCGTCTCGTTTGTATGCTTAAGTGTCTCGATATCAACGATTCCTCTCTCTGCTTCCTTGGCGCTCTCGATAGTAGCAACCTTGAGAGCATCTGCATTCTTCTTAAGAAGCTTGTTGGTCATATCGTTAACTTCACGCTCTGCCTGAGCAGCCTGAGTTGAATGCTCGATTCCGATAGCAATGACCATCTGGTTCTTCCAAAGAGGAATGGTGTTAACTATAGTAGACTGAATCTTCTCTGCCATAACGGTATCGGAACTCTGTACCATACGGATCTGAGGTCCTGTCTGCATTGCTATTGTTCTTGTAAGCTCAAGATCATAAATCTTCTTCTCAAATCTGTCGCACTTATTGGCAAAATCCTTAGCTTTCTCTGCGTCCTCGGGAAGACCTGACTCCTCTGCCTTCTTCTGAAGTTCAACAAGAGTATTGGTTCTCTCTTCTTCAAGTCTCTTCTTTCCTGCAAGAATGTACATGGAAAGCTCTTTATAGTAGTTAAGATTAAGATCATACATCTTATCAAGGATATCAACGTCTTTCATAAGTGTGATCTGATGTCTTTCAAGCTCTTTACTGATAGTCTGAACGTTGGTCTCAACCTTGTTGTACTTAGCCTTCATAGCCTCAAACTTGTTTGCACCCTTCTTGAAAAATGCAAATAAGCCCTTCTCATCCTCGGCAATCTCGAAGCTCTTAAGCTGAGTAACAAGATCGGTGATCATATCACCAACTTCGCCCATATCCTTTGTCTTTACGTTATCAAGTGCCTTCTCTGAAAAGTCGGCAAGCTTTTTCTGTGTTCCTACGCCATAGTTCATGATTCCTGCTGAATTGGCTATGTCGATCTGCTTGCTGAACTCCTCAACCTGCTTAAGTTCCTCGGGAGAAAGCTGTGCCTCAATAGCAACGTTACCGTTATCTTTAGCTTCTTCCTTGGGAGCTTCCTGCGCAGCTGTAGCTGTAGCGGTTGCCGCTTCTTCCCCAAAAGTAAGTGTAGGTGCAGCGGGTGCTGCATCAAAATTAAATTCCTCGCCCATCATTTCCTCCTGATTATGTATTTCTTATTCGCTCTTCATCTGCATGGCAACTCCTTGCCCTTCTGCAGTAAGTCCGTCCTGTGCCATCATTGTCTTCATAACTGAGATATCCGAAGAAATATCCCATGCCATATCCTGAAACAGGCTGTCCAAAAGATTCTCAAACGCTTCGTTGATCGTATCCATTGCATCACTAATCTCTGCCTTGGTCTTGGTTACGTTATCAAGATCAGGTTGCTTTTCAAGCTCAATATATGCGGATAAAAGCTTCTTCGTCGTCGGAAGATAATAATCCATAAGCTTGTGAAGCTCATCAGCGCTCTCGGGATTCTTGCGAACCTGAGCAAAGATCTTGTTCATGATCTCTTCAAGACGATACAGCTTATCTGACATCTCTTCCGTATCGGGAATCTTATCATTTATCGTTCTTACAAACTTAATGTATTCTGTTCCGTCGCTTAATATATCTTTGGCAGTTCCCGGAAGTCCGGCTTCCTGCCTAGCCTTCTTATTGGCCTCTTCAAGCTCTTTTCTTTCTCTCTCGACTCTGTCCTTCTCGGCTCCAAGATACATCTGATAAGCATTATCCGTTATCATGCATGTCTTTTCCGTGGCGTCGAGTCTGGCTCTGGGAAGGTATCCCTCCTTGATCAGTTCTTTTATATCTTTAAGAACCGTCTCGTCCCTCTTAAGACATCTCTGCGCAAGTGCACTGATATCAAAGTATTCAACTGTTCCGAGCACTCTTCCGTAGTCATAATATTTCTTGGTAAGCCTTTGCTTCTTGGCTCCTTTGTGTATAACAAAACACAGCATTCCAAAGATCGCGCCCAGTGCTATTGCTACCGGCGTTGCCACCGTTGACACTGTTGCCGCCATTATCGCCGCCAAAAGCGCGCCGACTCCGGTTATTGCACCAAAGAATGTTCCGAAAAAAACAGTTAAAAATCCTTCGGATTTATTGACCTTCTTTTGTAAAAAAGGAATCTGTCTCTGTATCCTGGCAGCATTGAACTGCTGTCTGTATACTCTGCCCTGACCTCCGCTTGAGTATCTTGTATGCCTAGGTATCGATACCGATTTAACGCTTCTTGTGATATCTGAAGCAAGTTTACTGTAATCGTTACTGTCAATTGCGGCAGAAACGCTTTTTAGTATATCCTTGCCTACATCTACAAGCTCATCTTGTATATTTTTTGCCATAACTATTCCTGATCCTCCAACAGCCGATTACAATAAGTAAATCAGCGATAAAACGTATCTAATATTTTACAGTAAAAAAAATCAAAAAACAACGCCCCAACAGTAGTAGTCGAGGCGTTTTTATACTTTTTTTACTTACTTGATATCCACTTTGATCTTATCGAGGTGCCATACCTCATCAACATACTCTTTTATAGTTCTGTCAGACGAGAATTTACCGCAGCTTGCAGTGTTGAGAAGTGCCATCTTCGCCCAGCGTTTCTTATCGGAATATGCATCCGAAATTCTCTTTTGTGCTTCCAGATATGATTCAAAGTCTTTTAAGATAAAGTACTGATCTGCTTTGCTTGAATTCTGCGTATTGAGAAGGCAGTTGTATAAAGGTCTGAACAGTTCCTTATCTTTGGAGAATGTTCCGTCAACAAGCATATCCAGAACCGTCTTTACATTAGGATCGCTGTTGTAGATATCCATCGGATTGTAGTTTCCGTTCTTTTCGTAATCCATAACTTCCTGAGAAGTAAGTCCGAAGATAAACGCATTTTCTTCTCCGACTTCATTTACGATCTCTACATTCGCTCCGTCCAGAGTTCCGAGTGTAACGGCGCCGTTTAGCATCATCTTCATGTTACCTGTTCCGGACGCCTCTTTACTTGCCGTCGATATCTGCTCGGATACATCGGCTGCCGCAAAGATAAGCTCTGCGTTGGATACCTTGTAATCTTCTATGAATACGACTTTTATCTTTCCGCCGATACTCTTGTCGTTATTAACAACGTCGGCCACCGCGTTTATAAGCTTGATCGTAAGCTTTGCGGTAAGATAACCGGCTGCTGCCTTTGCTCCGAAGATATAAGTCTTCGGATAGAAGTCCTGTCCGGGATGGCTCTTAATATCGTGGTACTTATAAATTACCTGGAGGATATTAAGGAGCTGACGCTTATATTCATGAAGTCTTTTTACCTGAACATCAAATATTGACTTGGGATCGACCTTAACGCCGTTGTGCTCAAGGATATAAGCCGCAAGTCTTTCCTTGTTCTTGTACTTGATATCCATGAATTCTTCCTGAGCCTTCTTGTTGTCCGCAAAGTCTTTCAGCTTGGACATCTGAGAAAGATCGACAATCCACTCGTCTCCGATCTTCTTGGTGATCCATTCCGCCAAAAGAGGATTTGCATGCATAAGGAATCTTCTCTGTGTGATACCGTTGGTCTTGTTATTGAACTTCTCAGGCATCATCTCATAGAAATCCTTGAGCTCTCTTTGCTTAAGAATCTCAGTATGGAGCTTGGCAACACCGTTTACGGAATGGCCGCCCACGATCGCAAGATGAGCCATCTTGACCTGATTGTCATAGAGAATGGCCATACTTCTTATCTTGGCCTGAACGTCAATTCCCGCCTGGTTGGTGTATTTACGCATGATCTGATCGACAAACCTTCTGTTTATCTCATCAACTATCTGATAGATTCTCGGAAGAAGTCTCTGGAACAGGTCAACAGGCCATTTCTCCAGCGCTTCCGACATTATCGTATGGTTTGTATAACAGCAAGTCTTTAACGTAACATCCCATGCTTCGTCCCATGAAAGGAAATATTCATCCATCAAAAGACGCATGAGCTCCGCAACCGCAACCGTCGGATGCGTATCATTCAGCTGAAATACAGCCTTTTCGTAAAACTTCTTGATGTCCTTGTGGTTTCTTAAATATCTCTTCAGCGCAGTCTGAACAGAAGCGGAGATAAAGAAATACTGCTGCTTTAATCTCAGCTCTTTTCCCGCGATATGATTGTCATTGGGATACAAAACTTCACAGAGCTGGCTTGCAAGGTTCTCCTGCTCAACAGCCTTCTGATAATCACCCTTGTCAAAAGAGTCGAGGTGGAAGCATTGTACCGGCTCGGCTCCCCAGATTCTCAGTGTATTGACTATACCGTTTCCGTAGCCGACGATCGGAAGATCGTAAGGAATGGCCTTAACCACCTGATAACCTTCCTGTTTGAACAAGGTTCTTCCCTTGTCATCGGTATACATGTTTACGTAGCCGCCAAATTTGACTTCTTTTTCGTATTCGTTTCGCCTAAGCTCAAAAGGATTACCGTTCTCAAGCCAGTTGTCAGGCGCTTCGACCTGATAACCATCCACAATTTTTTGCTTAAACATACCGTATTTGTAACGTATTCCACAGCCGTAAGCCATGTAGCCAAGCGTGGATAATGAGTCAAGGAAGCAAGCCGCAAGTCTTCCAAGACCTCCGTTTCCAAGCGCAGGATCGGGTTCCTGATCTTCGATCAGGTTTACATCTATTCCGAGCTCATCAAGAGCCTCTTTTACCGGCTTATAAGCCTGAAGATTGATAAGATTGTTGCCAAATGCCCTTCCCATAAGGAATTCCATAGACATATAGTAGACAATCTTAACGTCCTGCTCAGATGCCGCCTTCTGCGTAGTCATCCAATGGTCGACAATGGCATCCTTGATAGCGTAAGCAGCCGCCTGGTATATTTCCTGAGGCGTTGCCTCTTCCATAGTCTTTCTGTACAGAGTCTTTACGTTGTATAGCACACTGCGCGTAAACAATTCTTTGTCAAAAGATAACTGTTTCTTCTTCATGCGATGCGCCCTCCTTAGCTGTTGCAAACGTATACCTATCAATATTTTACCGCAAAACAGTTAATAATCAAACTTTTTCGTGATACCAAAAAGAGGACTCCGCTTAGGAAGCGGAATCCTCTTTGATTCACTTGATAAAAGTATAGTACTTAAGGCTATATTTATCAAACCTTTTCTACGCCGATAGTAACCTTCTCGCCGTTGATATCCCATTCTTTTGCATTGGCAACGTCTGTGCCGAATACGATCTCATTGGCAAGTACCTTGGTTGCGATACTGTCGTTGTTGGCCTTAACGATCTCGGCAAGCTTGTCGTTACCGTTAAGTGAAACCTTGATGTGATCCATAACTTCGAAGTCTGAATCCTTACGCATTGTCTGGATCTTACTGATAATTTCGAGAACAAAGCCTTCCTTGATAAGCTCTTCCGAAAGATTTGTATCAAGCACAACTGTGATTCCCCAGTTCTCCTGAGAAATGAAGCCTTCCTTCTGAGCGATCTCGATAAGGAGATCTTCCTTAACAAGCTCAACATCAACGTCGTTTACATTGAACTTGATGCTGCCGTTGGTATTAAGCTCATCCATTGTAGCGTTACCGTCAAGACCTTCAAGATATGCCTTGATAGCTCCGATGTTCTTACCATATTTAGGTCCGAGTGTCTTAAGCTGAGGCTTGAAGCTGTAGCTTGTAAAATCTCTTACGTCATCTGTAAATGCAACATTCTTGACATTGAGCTCTTCTCTGATGATATCCGTATAGAACTCACCAACAGTCTGCTCTGCCTTAACATACATCTGTCCGATAGGCTGACGGTTCTTGATGTTTGCTGCGTTTCTTGCAGCACGGCCGAGTACTACGATATCAAGAACTTCTTCCATATCCTTCTCAAGCTTCTCATCGATCATTGACTGATCTACTGCAGGGAAATCGCAGAGGTGGATACTGATAGGAGCATCCGGGAAGCTTGTACGAACAAGATTCTGGTAAATTTCCTCAGTCATGAAAGGAACCATGGGCGCTGCTGCCTTTGAAATAGTAACAAGTGCAGTGTAAAGAGTCATGTATGCAGAAATCTTATCCTGCTCCATTCCCTTTGCCCAGAATCTTTCTCTGCTGCGGCGAACGTACCAGTTGGACATCTCGTCAACAAAGTTATCAAGAGCCTTTCCTGCTTCAGGAATTCTGTAATTCTCAAGGTTCTCATCAACCGCCTTTACGCAGCTGTTGAGCTTGGAAAGAAGCCACTTATCCATAACAGTGAGCTTATCAAGCTCAAGCTTGTATTTGGAAGCGTCAAATCCGTCGATATTTGCATAAAGAACGAAGAACGCATATGTATTCCAAAGTGTTCCGAGGAACTTGCGCTGTCCTTCCTGAACAGCGTCTCCTGAGAAACGGCTGGGAAGCCAAGGCGCACTGTTAACATAGAAGTACCATCTGATGGCATCTGCGCCGTACTTGGCAAGAGCATCGAAAGGATCTACCGCATTACCCTTGGACTTACTCATCTTCTGTCCGTTCTCATCCTGAACAAGACCAAGAACGATAACGTTCTTAAATGCAGGCTTGTTGAAAAGAAGTGTTGCCTCAGCATGAAGTGAATAGAACCAACCTCTTGTCTGGTCTACAGCTTCTGAAATGAACTGAGCGGGGAACTGCTTCTCGAAGAGTTCCTTGTTCTCAAATGGATAGTGAAGCTGAGCAAAAGGCATTGCTCCTGAATCAAACCAGCAGTCGATAACCTCTTTTACGCGGTGCATCTTCTTGCCGCACTTAGGACATGTAATCTCAAATTTATCAATATATGGTCTGTGAAGCTCGCAAGTCTCAGCAGAAGGATCTCCGGAGAGCTCAGCAAGCTCTTTTCTTGAACCAACGGAAAGCTGGTGTCCGCAGTCATCACACTCCCAGATATTAAGAGGTGTTCCCCAATATCTGTCACGTGAGATACCCCAGTCCTGAATATTCTCAAGCCAGTCACCGAAACGTCCCTTACCGATTGACTCAGGGATCCAGTTGATCTCCTTGTTGTTGCGGATAAGATCGTCCTTAACTTCCGTAACCTTAATAAACCATGATGAACGAGCATAGTAAAGAAGGGGTGTTCCGCATCTCCAGCAGTGAGGATAATCATGCTCCATCTTAGGTGCTGAATAAAGAAGTCCTCTCTTATCAAGGTCTTTTAATACCTCGGGATCCGCACTGATCGCGCCCTCTTCCATTTCCTTCTGAGTAGGCTTACATCTCATGCCGCCGAAAGGAGTCTCGGGCTTAAGCTTACCCTCTGAATCTACCATCTGTACAAGAGGCGCATCGTACTTACGTCCTACACGCGCATCGTCTTCACCGAAAGCGGGAGCGATGTGTACGATACCTGTACCGTCTGACATAGTTACGTATGTATCGCAATAGATAAAGAATGCCTTCTTGTGCTGCTTCTCTGCCTCATCTGCTGCACACTGATACAAAGGCTCATATTCCTTGTACTCAAGGTCTGTTCCGACATATGATTCAAGAACTTCGTATGCCTTCTGTCCCTCTTCCTGAACAAGAGATCCGAGAACCTTGTCTGCAAGTGCCTCTGCAAGATAATATACGTTGCCGTCTACAGCCTTAACCTTGATATATTTCTCATCGGGGTTAACGCAAAGACCGATATTTGAAGGAAGTGTCCAAGGTGTTGTTGTCCATGCAAGGAAATATGCATCCTCGTCCTTAACCTTGAAGCGAACTACGGCTGTGCGCTCTTTTAAGAGCTTATAGCCCTGAGCAACCTCGTGGGATGAAAGAGGTGTACCGCAGCGAGGGCAATAAGGAACTACCTTGAAGCCCTTGTAAAGTAGACCCTTTTTCCAGATTTCGTTAAGAGCCCACCACTCGGACTCGATAAAGTTGTCATCATATGTGATGTAGGGGTGCTCCATGTCAGCCCAGAAACCAACTGTGCCGGAGAAATCCTCCCACATTCCCTTATATTTCCAAACAGATTCCTTACATTTCTGGATGAAAGGCTCCATTCCGTACTCTTCGATCTGCTCTTTTCCGTCAAGACCAAGGAGCTTCTCAACCTCAAGCTCAACAGGAAGTCCGTGTGTGTCCCATCCTGCCTTACGAGGAACTGTATAACCTTTCATTGTACGATATCTGGGAATCATATCCTTGATCGCTCTTGTAAGAACGTGTCCGATATGAGGCTTACCGTTAGCTGTCGGAGGTCCGTCATAGAACATATACATCTCGCCTTTGCTGCGAGTATCCACGCTCTTCTTGAAAACGTCCTCATCTTTCCAGAATTGTTCAATCTTTTTCTCTCTGCCGACAAAGTTCATGTCAGTTTCGACTTTGTTATACATTCCAAAACTCCTTTCAAAAAAATGAAGCCCCGTCCTTTGTAAAAAGGACGAGGCTAAATTATGTTCACTCGTTATACCACCTGTTTACACATACGCGCCATAGCTTATAAAGTCTACGGTTGAATACGCTCCCCGATAACGTCGGGATATACGTCAGAACCTACTGTCATTTCAGTCCCGCAGCTCAGAAGTGATTTTCGGAAGTTCCTACTCGCACCGATTCGCACCAACCACCGGCTCTCTGAAAGCTTTCAAATACTGCCTACTGTCTTCGTCACAGCCTTTGTATTCTTAATAATGACATATAATACTACTAAACTTTTAATCGTGCAAGTCTGTTTTATGTCCAGGCCTTAAATTCCTCGTCGGTACACTTAACGTAATGAGTACCGTCAACGAGATGTTCGGTTCCCTGTTCATAGTCGATGCCCGATGTCTTGTAGTCATAGTTAACTGACACCCTGTTCTTCTCGAACTCAGGGTTCGGCACTGGAATCGCAGACAAAAGACTCTTCGTATACGGATGGATGGGATTACTGAATATCTCTTCCGTAGTACCCGTCTCAAGAAGGTGTCCTAAGTGAAGCACACCGATCCTGTCCGAAATGTACTTGACCATCGAAAGGTCGTGCGCGATGAACAGATAAGCTGTTCCCGTCTCTTCCTGAATGTCTTTCATAAGGTTAACTACCTGCGCCTGAATTGAAACATCAAGCGCCGAGATACACTCGTCTGCAATAACAAGCTTGGGATTCTGGATAAGCGCTCTTGCAATACCTACACGCTGTCTCTGTCCGCCCGAGAACTGATGAGGATATCTGTCGGCATGCTCCTTGGCAAGTCCAACCTTGGCAAGAATAGCTTCTATCTTTTCCTCTCTCTCCTGCTTATTCTTGTAAGAATGATGAATATCAAGTCCCTCACCGATGATGTCCTTAATCTTTTTTCTGGGATTAAGAGACGCCATGGGATCCTGGAAGATCATCTGCATCTGCACTCTGAGCTTGTCTTTTGTGCTCTTTGAAAGCTTGCCGCTGATCTCCATTCCATCAAACGTAACCTTACCGGAAGTCGGATCATAAAGTCTTATGATACTTCTTCCGATCGTCGATTTACCTGAACCGGACTCACCTACGAGACCGTAGGTCTCTCCGGGATAAACCTTAAAGCTTACATCGTTTACAGCCTTTACCGTGAATGTCTTGCTCACGGGGAAGTACTGCTTAAGTCCTTCTACTTCAAGAAGCGGTTTTTCATTATAATTTGCCGCCATTATTCTCCGCCTCCTTCTTCATTCTATCAATTCTTGCCTTGAGCTCCGCGGGCATCTCTACCTTGGGCGCTCTGGGGTCAAGAAGCCATGTTGCCGCCTTATGAGTTTCTGTTATCTCAAACATAGGCGGTTCCTTCTTGTCATCGATCTCAAGCGCATATGCGTTTCTGGGCGCAAATGCATCTCCCTCTTTTTCATGCAAAAGATTCGGAGGAGAGCCGGGGATCGTATAGAGTCTTGGCTCGTCTGTATCAAGATCGGGCATAGCGGAAAGAAGTCCCCATGTGTAAGGGTGTCTGGGATCATAGAAGATCTCATTGATATTTCCGACTTCGACGATCTTACCCGCATACATAACATTTACATAATCCGCAACCTTGGCTACAACACCGAGATCGTGAGTAATATAGATAACTGCAATGTTTCTTTCCTTCTGGATCTTCTTGATAAGCTCAAGTATCTTGGCCTGGATATTAACATCAAGCGCTGTTGTGGGCTCATCGCAGATAAGAAGATCGGGATTACACGAAAGAGCTATCGCGATAACTATTCTCTGTCTCATTCCACCGGAAAGCTGATGAGGATACTGCTTCATTCTCTTCTCGGCATCTTCGATTCCAACCTCTTCAAGAAGCTTAACGGAACGGTTCCATGCATCCTTCTTATCGATCTTGTAGTGCCAGATCATACCTTCCATGATCTGCTTACCGATAGTCATGGTAGGATCGAGTGATGTCATGGGATCCTGGAAGACCATAGCCATACGTCTTCCGTTGATGTGCTTTCTGATCCACGCCTTATCCATCTTGAGGATATCGGTCTCTTTCCACTGAGCGTCCTTATCAAGGTCGGGATCGTAATCAATTCCGCCCTTGTTGTCACGGTATCTGTAAATGATCTCACCGCTGTTTATAGTCGCGTTCTTGGCAAGGATACCCATAGCCGCACGCATTGTTACAGACTTTCCTGAACCGGACTCTCCAACGATGGCAACAGTCTCGCCCTGATAGAGGTCGATGTTGATTCCGCGGATAGCATGCACTTTTCCTGCTGTTGTATCAAAAGTGATATCAAGATTCTTGATATCCAGTATTTTTTCTTTTTTCTTCTCTGTACTCATAGCGTTTACATCTCCTTCAGCTTGGGATCAAGTGCTTCCCTAAGACCATCGGCCACGAGGTTAAAGCTCAGCATCAAAAGCGCCATCACTATGATCGGAGGGATTATCTGGTAAGGATGTGTAGTGAAGCTGTTAAATCCTTCTGAGATAAGTGATCCAAGTGAGCATCTCGGTACCGGAATTCCAAGTCCTACAAAGGAAAGGAACGCCTCCGTGAAAATAGCCGTAGGTATAGAAAACATAACCTGAGTAATGATAGGTCCGATAATATTGGGCAGGATCTCGCTGAAAATAATATGCATGCTTCCTGCGCCGAGTGTTCTTGATGCAAGAACGAACTCCTGCTCTTTGAGCTTAAGCATCTCAGCACGGGCGATCCTACTCATTCCCACCCACTCTGTAAGCATAAGAGCGATGATGATGGTGATCATTCCGGGCTTAAATACAAGGAGCAAAAGAGTCACGATAACAAGTCTGGGAATACCGTTGGCGATCTCAAGGATTCTCTGCATCACCATATCGACCTTGCCGCCGAAATATCCCGAAATAAGACCATAGCTCATTCCGATGATCATATCGATGATAGCGGCCGCAACTGCGATGATAAGTGAAACCTGAGCACCTGACCAGGTTCTTGTCCAGATGTCTCTTCCGAAGTTGTCGCTTCCGAACCAGTAGAAGGTGTCGGGAAGCTTCTTTTCAAAATAATAGTTAACGGTCTTTGTTCCCGACGTTGTATTGATATTCTCATGTCCGTCGAAAAGACCGGTGTATTCGATAATAGGTATTCTGGGCGCAAGGTTTTTCTGCTCCAGATTCTGTCCCGAATAGGTATAAGCATTCATTCCGGGACCTACAAATGCAAAGAAAGTGATGATAAGGACAAAAGCAAGTCCGAGTACTGCACTTCTTTTTCTGATAAAGCGGGCGATGACTTCCTTCCAGAAACTCTGGGAAGCAAAGTTAGAGTCAACCTCGATGTCCGCATTGTTCTTCTTTAAAACAAAATCCGCATCGGTAGGGATATATTCATTTTGGTTAATAACCGCTGATTCATTTGACATATCAGTCTCCCTCCTTTGCCACACGGATTCTCGGATCGATGATTCCGTACATGATGTCTACCACGAGCATGATACCGATGTACATTGCCGAGTAGATAAAGCTTAGCGCAATGACAACATTGTAGTCATTGGACTGAATAGCGTTTACAAGGAGTGATCCGACTCCCGGGATTGAAAAGATCTTTTCTACAACGAGGGATCCCGTCATAAGGTCTACAACAAGCGGCGCCAAAACCGTGATGATCGGAATAAGCGCATTTCTAAGCGCGTGGCTGAACACAAGCTTTCTTCCCGAAAGTCCTTTGGACTCCGCAAGAAGCATGTAATCGGAACCAAGCACCTCTATCATCTCTGATCTTGTGAATCTTGCGATAGATGCCATTGTAAACATTGAAAGTGAAATTGAAGGTAATACCGATGAACCAAGCACATCCTTAGCCGAGAACAGCATAGGGAACCACTTGAGCCTGAATCCAAACTGATATGAAAGCGCAAGCGCAAACACATAAGAAGGTACAGATACACCGATTACCGAAATGATGGTTGCCAAAGTATCCCACACGGTATCGTGCTTAAATGCGGCAAGAAGACCAAGCAAAAGACCTACTACCGCGCCGATAAGTACCGCCGCAAATCCGACTCCGATGGAAATAGGAAGTCTTGTAGCGATAAGCTGTGTGATAGGTGTGTTCTTGGATATCTTGTAGCTTACACCAAGATCACCTCTGAACATGTTTCCGACGTATTTAAAGAACTGAATAATGATCGGCTGATCGAGACCGTATTTTGCATACAGCGACGCTCTCTGTGCTTCGTTCAATTTCTCATCGTTGAACGGAGATCCGGGCATTAACTGCATCAGTATAAAAAGAATAAGTGTAATGGCAAGTAGTGTGAAAAGTGCTGTCACTACTCTTTTCAATATATATTTTCTCATATTGACTCCGAAAAAAGATAATGCGCAAGGGTGATATAGGTTATCACTACCCACCCTTGCGCAGTAATCATCTTATATTGCTATTAGTTCTTAACTGCTCTCTTATATACTCTGTTGAGTGCTACAGGATGGAACTCGATTCCTGATACGTTTGTTGAGATAAGCTCAGCATTGCACTGTGTATAAAGAGGGAAGATAACCGCATCATCCATTGCGATCTTCTCTGCATCATAAAGAGCTGCCCAACGAGCTTCGGGATCCATTGCGATCTCACCTGTTGTGCAATCGCTTATGATCTTGTCATACTCTGCGTTGCTCCAGAAGCCGTAGTTGTTCGGGTTGTTTGTGATCCACATACCAAGGTATGTCATAGGATCAGCATAGTCAGGACCCCAACGTGTAAGACCAAGCTCAAAGTCAGCTTCCTGCATACGCTCTACTCTCTCCTTCTTGGGCATCTGCTGAAGCTCAACAGTAAGTCCGGGAAGAGTTGTCTCAAGCTGCTCCTTAACTACCTGTGCAACCTTGATGGGAGCGTCGTCTGCATCGTGGATCATTGTAAGAGTGATGCTTGTAGCGCCGAGCTCTTCAAGACCCTTGTTCCAGTACTCTACAGCCTTGTCTGCATCATATCTGCAAACGTCCTCGAACTTCTTCTGGTCTGCGGAGAAATCGCTTCCGTCAGGGCCTGCTGCGAAGTCCATTGGAACACCTGTATATGTGGGAGCTGAACCATCCTTAAGAACGTCTGTTGTAATAGCCTCTCTGTTGAGTGCCATTGTAAGAGCAAGACGAATGTTGAGATTCTGAAGCTCCTTAACGTCTCTCATGTTGGGAGAGATATACCAAAGATATCCTGCACCGATTGCTGTGAATGCGGGATCATCCTTAACCTGGTCAACCTGCTCGCCGTTTACAAGTGTTGTATCAAGGTCACCGTTCTGGTAGCTCATAAGAGCCTGCTGTGAATCCTGGATTACCTGATAGCTGAGTCCGGGAAGCTTAACGGTTGCAGCGTCATAGTAATTCTCGTTCTTTGTCAAATGAATTGTTGTTGCTGCGGGCTGATACTCGTCAAGCACGAAAGCACCGTTTGAAAGTGTTGTCTCGGGGCTTGTTGCGAAAGTATCTGCACATCCCTCAAAGAATGCCTGGTTTACAGGGTAGAATGTAGGGAAGTACATAAGGCTTAAGAAATAAGAAACAGGGCAGTTGAGCTTAACTTCAAGAGTCTTGTCGTCAACGGCTGTAACACCAAGCTCTGCCTTATCCTTCTTGCCATCGATAATATCCTGAGCATTTACGATCTGTCCGATATCACTGAACATGAAAGAATACTCGGAAGCAACTTCGGGATCAACCGCTCTCTGCCAAGCAAATACGAAATCTGCTGCTGTTACGGCATCTCCGTTGCTCCAATTTGCATCCTCGCGGATATGGAATGTGTATGTAAGACCGTCATCAGCTACATCAACGCTCTCGGCAAGCGCGTTAACTGCCTGTCCGTCTGCATCCATCTGCATAAGTCCGTCTGTGTAATCTGCGATAACTTCGAATGATGTTCCGTCAGTTGCCTGCTGGGGATCAAGTGACTCAACGGGAGTCTCAAGCATAACGTTAAGATCTGATCCGGAGCCCTCTCCTGTTGTTTCAGCAGCTGTGTCTGCTGTGGTCTGCTGAGCATCTGAACCCTGCTGGTCCTGAGATACTCCACTGACAGCTGAGCTTCCGCAAGCTACAAGGCTCAGTGTCATGGCAGATGCAAGTACGATAGATAATAATTTCTTCTTCATACTTTTCCTCCTCTTGTTTCAAAATACATGTATACAATTATATGTATATTTAATATATGCGTTTTATTTAGCACTGTCAACCAAAATCGCGTTGTCGCGTTGAACTACTATAAGAGCTCAAGAAGCCTCTCCACGTCTGCTTTTTGGGTCGCCCAGTCTGTAGCAAAACGGATTACCGTATGATTATCATCATATTTTTCCCAAAATCCGTATCTGACATTCTTATCAAGCTCTTTTAACTTCTCATTTGAGACAATAACGAACTGCTGATTGGTCGGAGAATCCAGGAAAATCTCGTATCCTTTTTTCTTTAAACCATCTTTTAATAGTTCCGCAGTCTCTATGGCGTTTCTGCCAAGCTCGAAGTAGAGATCGTCCGTAAACAGCGTGTCGAACTGAAGTCCCAAAAGCCATCCCTTTGCAAGAAGTGCTCCGTGCTGCTTGATCACCGGAATGGGATGCTTTGTCGTAACTCCCTTTGTAAAAACAACCGCCTCACCAAAAAGCGCTCCGACCTTGGTTCCACCGATGTAAAAGACATCCGCAAGACTTGCGATATCTTTGAGGCTTACGTCGGTTCTTTTGCTCATAAGACCGTATCCGAGCCTTGCTCCGTCAAGAAAAAGAGGGATCTTATACTCTTTGCATATCTGAGAAATGTTCTCAAGTTCTTTCTTGGTATAAAGAGTTCCGTACTCTGTCGGATGAGAGATATAAACCGCTCCCGGGAATACCATGTGCTCGTGATTGGCATCGCCGTAGAAATCCTCAAGAAGCTTCTTAAGATCTGCAGCTGCGATCTTGCCGATATCAGATCCGTATTTCTCAGTATCTTTTTCCTCGCCATGACAAGGAAGCGTTATTACTTTATGTCCGGCATGCTCGATCGCTCCTGCCTCATGAGCTGCAATGTGGCCTGTGGACGCCGCAACGATCCCCTCGTAGGGTTGGATCAGCATATCAATTATTGTCTGATTGGTCTGAGTTCCTCCGACAAGGAAGAATACATCCGCATCCGGTGTTCCGCACGCTTTCTTTATCTTGTCGGCTGCACTCTTACAATATTCATCCGTTCCGTAGCCGTCTATCTGCTCGAAATTGGTCTCTGTCATCCGCTCAAGGATCCTGGGATGAGCACCCTTTGTATAATCACTTGAAAAAGAAATTCTCTTATCCATATTTACTCCTCTTCCACTCCCGTGAAATCTGTATATTCCTCGAGTACTTTAACAAATGCTTCGAGTCCTTTTTTATCTTCTTCCGAAAATCTTGCAAGTAAGGGGCTGTCGATATCAAGAACGCCGATCACCTTTCCGCCTCTGTGTATGGGCACCACGATCTCCGAATTGGAAGCTCCGTCGCAAGCGATGTGGCCTGCGAACTCATGCACGTTGTCAACAAGCTGCGTTTTGTCCTCGCCCGCAGCGGTTCCGCACACTCCTTTTCCGAGCGGTATCCTTATACACGCAACCTTTCCCTGAAAGGGTCCCAGCAAAAGAGATCCTTTATTCATAAGATAAAAACCGGCCCAGTTGAGATTCTCTATGTTGTCAAATAAAAGAGCAGATGCATTGGAAAGGACGGGAATGAAACCCGGTTCGTCTTCCGCAAGTGCCTTGATCTGCTCGCCCAGTAGTTTGTAATCTGTCATGTATTTTTCCTTCTTTCAATGCAAAATTAAACTTAGATTTGTACTGCATTAAAAACTATGATATATAAAAATAGTAAATGAATCAATTACGTAAAATCAATTAAATCGGAGTAAAAATGATCAACCAAAATACCATATATTATTCAGATGCAAAAGTGATCCTCAAGAGGGGTGAGGGACGTGAATTCAAGGCCGGCGGTGCCTGGATCTATGACAATGAGATTGCCCGTATTGAGGGTTCTTTTGACGATGGAGATATTATTGAGCTCAACGACTTCGACGGCTATTTCCTCGGATACGGCTTTATCAACACAGCTTCAAAGCTTCGAGTTCGCATGATGTCCAGGAAAAAGAACCATCCCGTAAATGAAGAGCTTATCAAGACAAGAGTCAGAGACGCCTGGGAATACAGGAAAAGGGTCATGACTTCCTATATAAGTACTTATCTGTATCAGTACGATTCTCCCATGGCGCTTACCATGCTCTCCTGCAGACTCATCTTCGGAGAGGCGGATTTCCTTCCCGGTATCACTATCGACAAGTTCGCAGATGTACTTGTCATTGAATCACTGGCTCTTGGCACCGACAGAATGAAGAACATCATCCTTGATGCCTGCAAAGAAGTCCTTGCGGAAGACGGCGTTACGATACGCGGTATCTATGAAAGAAGCGACGCCAAAGTGCGCGAGCTTGAAGGTCTTGAGCGCATAAAAGGTTTTATCGGAGAAGAATTCGACACCAAGGTTCTTATTGAAGAAAACGGCGTTAAATATTATGTAGATGTAGAGAACGGCCAGAAGACAGGTTTCTTCCTTGATCAGAAGTTCAACAGACAGGCGATCCGCGGCTTATGTAAGGGCAAAAGAGTTCTCGACTGCTTTACTCACACAGGCTCATTTGCTCTTAACGCAGCAGCAGGCGGTGCCGCTAAAGTCATCGGTGTCGACGCTTCGGACCTTGGCTGCGAACAGGCAAGAGAAAATGCTGCTCTCAACAATTTGTCCGATGTTGTGAGCTTTGAATGCGCCGATGTATTTGACCTTCTTCCAAAGCTTGAATCGGAAGGCGAATCTTTTGACGTTGTTATTCTCGATCCTCCCGCGTTTACCAAATCAAGAGCTTCTATCAAAAAAGCTGTCACAGGCTACAAGGAGATCAACATGCGCGGCATGAAGCTCGTAAAGGACGGCGGCTATCTTGCAACCTGCTCCTGCTCTCACTTTATGGACGAAGAACTCTTCCTTAAAACCATAAAGGACGCAGCCAGAGATGCGCATAAGAGACTAAGGCAGATCGAGTTCAGGCAGCAGGCAGCAGATCACCCTATTTTATGGGGCGGAGCGGCTTCTTATTACCTTAAATTCGTTATTTTTCAAGTTTGCGATGAAAAATAAAAAAAATGTGTT
Source organism: Butyrivibrio sp. XB500-5 (assembly GCF_003625505.1). Taxonomy (NCBI): domain Bacteria; kingdom Bacillati; phylum Bacillota; class Clostridia; order Lachnospirales; family Lachnospiraceae; genus Butyrivibrio; species Butyrivibrio sp. XB500-5. The sequence goes on along the minus strand of NZ_RAIS01000002.1, from coordinate 192,077 downwards.
GACAACCCAGCACTTATACTCTAAAATCAATTTTGTTGTCGCGGTAAACACGGCAACGAAATAAACGCGATAGTAGCTTAGTTGGTAAAGCGCCACCTTGCCAAGGTGGAGACCGCGGGTTCGAGCCCCGTCTATCGCTTAAAAAAGGACATCCAATCGGATGTCCTTTTTTCATGCGATAAGACGGGTGCGAGAACCCGCGAGCGGGTGAAGAGGCCCTCGCTATGAGCACTTAGATGGCGCGAAGCGGCATCTTACGTGCGAGGCATGCAGAACACTTAGCGAGGTTCTCTCGAGCTGTAGTGTTCTGTAGTCTATCGCTTTTTTCTTTTAAGCAGGCAAAACCGCCTATTTCATCCCTTTTTCCTCATTCAATTTATTGTATAATAAGAAAGACCCAGTAATATCACTGATATTTGCGCGCATAAAGGAGAAAAGATGAGCGAACAAAAATTACCGGTAATCACAATCAACAGAGAATTCGGTGCAGGCGGAAGGAGCCTGGCTGCAATTCTGTCAGAAAAACTTGACATTCCTTATTATGACAAGGACTTTGTATCAAAAACCATGGAGGAAAGCGGCTTCGACGAGGAAGACGTTGAACGCGAAGGCGAGGAATTAAGTCGTTCTTCAAAGGTGCTCGATGACCTTTTTAACAGCACCGTTTCCTATACCAGTTCCCATGATGCCATCTTTAAAGCTGAAAAAAAGGTTATCTTAAAGCTTGCAGAAAGTCCCTGCATTATTGTAGGACGCTGCGCCAATATGATCTTGGCAGAAGCCGGTGTCGATTCAATTAACGTATATCTCCACGGTCCCATGGAAAATAAGATGCAACGTCTCGATGAGATCTCCATAGACGGAAAGCCTGTTACAGAAAAGTCCATGGAAGAACACGACCGCAAGCGTCGTACATTTTTCAAGAAATATACCGGAAAAGAAATGTCCGATGCATCAAATTACACATTCTGTTTTGATGTCGGAAAAATAGACATTCCTCAGTGTGCAGAAATAATACTTGCCACTTTGAATAGACCCTAAGACAACGCATTATAGGAGGAAACCACTATGAAAACCAGCATTAGGCAGAAGCTTATCTGCCTTCTAATTGCCACATCCATGCTTATACTTTCGGGATGCGGCGGCCAGAGGATGATGATGGGAACCGGAGGTACATCCGGAACTTATTATGCCTTCGGCGGTGTACTTGCACAGTACATGAAAGAGTATACGGATTACAGCGTAACCGCAGTATCAACTGCTGCATCCAAAGCCAATATCCAGAGTATCGGCGACGGCGATTATCAGATCGGATTTACCCAGTCAGACGTAATGAGCTACGCCTGGGAAGGAAGCAGATCATTTGAAGAAGACGGCCCTTCCACTGACTTCCGTGTCCTCGGTGCCCTTTATGCCGAGACCGTTCAGCTTATAACCATGAAGGACGACATTAAATCCGTAAGTGATCTGAAAGGAAGAAGCGTCTCCATCGGAGCACCCGGTTCCGGCGTGTATTTCAACGCCATGGACGTGCTTGAAGGCGCAGGACTTTCGGTTGATGATATCAAACCACAGTATCAGAGCTTTGATGACAGTAAAGAAGCTCTTAAGGACGGACAGATCGACGCGGCATTTATCGTAGCCGGCGCTCCTACTTCCGCCATCACAGAGCTCGCCACAACAAACGGTGTGAATCTGATCCCCATTGACGGAGAACTTAGAGACAACATCATGAGCATCTGTCCGTATTATACCCCCATGCAGATAGCCGAAGGGACCTATCCGGGACAGGATCAACCGATCGAGACAATAACGATCAAGGCTACTTTGATCGTAGATGCAGATCTTGATGATGAATGTGTATATAATCTCACTGCTGCTGTTTTTGATCATAAAGAAGCCATAGCAAAAGAAAATGCTAAGGGCGAAGAGCTTTCAATAGAAAATGCCACATCCGGAATTAACGTACCTTTCCACAAAGGTGCTGCCCGTTACTATGAGGAGCACGGTATTTCGGTACCTACACAGTAATGTAAAATATGACCAAAGAAGGAGATTTAATGAGCAATCAAGTTAAAGACTTAAATATAAACGCACCTTCGCAGGAAAACCTTGATGAGGTTATGAAAAAATATGACAGAGAATCCAATGTCCGCATCTGGACCGGAAAACCTGCAATAGCAGTTAAAGCTATATTGATAGGTTTTTCTTTGTTCTGTATATGGGTAACTCTGTTTGCCACATTTCTTGAAGAAATAAGACTTACATCATTCATGGGGCTTATCGTACTCCTTGGATTTTTGTATTATCCTGCAAACAAAAACAACAATAAAGAAAACCACATACCCTGGTACGACATACTTGGTATGATCTTAGGAACAGGCGCATTTTTGTATTACACCTTCAACGCCGAGCAGATCATTCAGCAGGGAACAAGATTTCAGCCCTACCAGATCGTGATCGCCGTGATCGGCATCATAGCACTTTTGGAAGTGACAAGACGAAGCGTAGGCTGGCCTATCCTGATCGTAGCACTGTTCTTTATCGTCTATGCCCTTGTCTATGGACTTACCAATCCATCGGCTCTCGGTAGACTTAATTATCTCGTGCGAAATCTGTTTTATGCAAAGACAGGTATTCTGTCGACCCCGATCAATGTTTGTTCCAAATATATTGTCGTGTTTATCATCTTCGGAGCGTTTCTTGAGCGCACCGGAATTTCAGAGCTTTTCATAAATCTTGCCAACTGCATTGCCGGTCGTTTCGCCGGAGGCCCCGCGAAGGTTGCCGTTATCTCATCTGCACTTTGCGGTATGGTAAGTGGTTCATCCGTTGGAAACACGGTTACTACCGGTTCCGTTACAATTCCTATGATGAAAGAGACCGGATATAAATCATCCTTTGCCGGCGCCGTAGAAGCCGCTGCATCAACCGGAGGCCAGATCATGCCCCCTATCATGGGTGCTGCTGCCTTCCTTATGGCTGATATCATCGGTGTTCCTTATTCCGACATTCTTTCAAGAGCTATTTTCCCGGCGGTCCTGTACTTTACAGGTATTTTCGTAGCTGTTCATCTGGAAGCTAAAAAACACGGCCTTACAGGTGTCCCGGTGGAAAAACTGCCTAAGTTCTCACAGCTTTTAAAGAAGATCTATCTTCTTGCTCCTCTTGTACTTCTTGTTATCTGGGTTTCCAAGAACATGATGACAATGCAGAGAGCTGCTGCTTATTCCATCGTAGTTGCCATCCTCGTAGGCGTGATTGAAGGTTTTGTCAGCGGAGATCGATTCACCTTAAAGAAGTTCCTTGAGTCACTTGAAGCCGGAGGAAGAGGAACAATTACAGTTGGTGCTGCCTGCGGAGTTGCAGGTATCATTTCAGGAACTATCACAATGACAGGTCTTGCCAATGAAATGATCAACGCCATCGTTGCCGTTGCGGGAGACAAGCTCTTTATCGCTCTCTTCCTTACGATGCTGTGCTGTATCGTCCTTGGTATGGGCGTTCCTACAACAGCCACTTACTGTATCATGGCTGCAACCTGTGCACCGATCCTCACAAGAATGGGCGTTCCGATAATAGCAGCTCACTTCTTTGTATTTTATTTCGGTATTGTGGCAGATATCACTCCTCCTGTGGCTTTGGCTGCATATGCAGGAAGTGCTATCGCAAAGTCCAATCCAATGCGTACTGCCATCGCCGCAACAAAGATGGCTGTAGCAGCTTTCCTGATACCGTATATCTTCTGCTTTAGCCCTGCGATGCTGCTTATAGATACTACCGTATCGAGCGTCATAATAATCTACGCAACCGCTCTGATCGGAATCATGGCAGTTGCTGCCGCACTGGAAGGATATCTGTTTACCGACATGAAGATCTGGGAAAGGATCATTATGATCGTAGGCGGAATCATGCTTATCTCTCCCGGTACTATAACAGATGCCGCTGGTGTTTCTGTTATAGCAGTTGCTCTTATCCTGCAGTTTATATCTAAAAAAAGAATAGCTAACGCTTAATATAATAACTCTATAACAAAAACCGAGGCATAATGCCTCGGTTTTTATATATCTGTCGTCTTAGACCTCTTTCACCGGTACCAGTTCTATATAACCCCTCTCGCCTATAGGCTCGAGCTGGATCCTGGGATTATTGTCATCCCATTTATATCCTATAAATTCAGGGTTATATTTCTTCTCTGCATCCCAGATCTCTCCGATCGCCTGCTCATAATTTTCTTCAGCAAACGGTTCTCCCCTGAAAAGAAGATATGAAGTCTTGGGAAGGTCGATAACCTCAAAGCCCTCCGGTACACAACCTTTGTATGTGGGTTCTACTTCCACACCCTGAACATACTCGCTCGTTCCGGGCTTGATAAGCTGCTTGGGAAGCCAGAGACAAACAGGTTCTCCCGTTATGGACTTAATACTTGTAAGAAGCCCCCATACATCACAGCCGACTTCCTTACAGTAGCTCCAATACTCTGTGGCTTTGATGCCTCTTTTTATGATAACTTTTCTCTCAGGTCTTTCGACCACTTGGATAAAAACATTTCTTGTTTCACTCATTTCGCTCACATTCCTTTCCTTTTCCATGATCAGACTGGGAGTAAAGAGCCAGATAGGTACAGGACTTGTCGCATATTCCTTTGGATTACAACCGAATTCACGTCTGAATGCGCGCTGATATCCATCGACGCTTCCAAAGCCCATTTCCATAGCGATATCCAGAATGAGATTCTTTTCATCTCTTAGGCAAAGCGCTGACTTTGATAACTTAAGGCGCCTTATATAAACAGCCGGCGTCATGCCCAGGTATTTGATAAAAAGCTTTCTGGCATACCACGGAGAAAAAGAAACAGCTTTCGCAAGATCTGTTATGTCTATCTCTTCCGTTATATGTTCACTTATGTAATCCTGCATCTTGCGTACTGCTTTTCTTTGTTCGTCCATCCGCTCATCTCCTTGTGAGCTAATAATACCTAAAAGTATGCTTTTGATTCTCGACTTTTTTTGCCCATTATCATTATATTACATTAAAAAACCCCGGATAAACCGGGGTTGTTATTATCCTGCATAAACTATATTGTCAAATAGGTCGTATTCACTGATCCCATTGATAAAGTGATCACCGTATTCTCCATCAGGCTGAGTAATTATAAGGTATCCGAGGAAATCTCCGTTTGCTGAAGTAAATCCAATACGGTCCTGCACAAGTGTACTGATGTAGATCGTGTCTCCTGCACTTGCGGTCCTTGCTGCCTGACCTGCTTCATATTCATCTTCAAAAGCAATGTCCTGTTTAAGGGTTAGCCCTATTTTATCTGCAGCGTAAAAGGTCTTCTCGTCTTTAGCAATAAATCCGTCTTTGCCATAGATAAAGGTTTTGGTTCCTCTCCATGAACTAAGTGCCTGTATCGACTTAAAAAGTACAACCTCATTGCCTTGGATCTTCACTCCGGAATCTTCATCGTTCAAAATACCCAACGGTTCGGATCCGATCTTCTCAAATGAACCATTGTTCCACATATATAATGTGGTCTCCCATCCGTTTAAAGGATCGTTGAGTTCGCTCATAATGAAATCGCCTTCTGAATTATGTACATAATAAGAAGTTGCCATTTCCCAGTCATTATTGGTATCTCTGTTTATGAGCTCGATGGTCTGATCGTTAATGACTAGATCATAATGTGTGTCATCTGAACCCGTTGCCATCAGCGTATCCATCTTGCCGTCTCCGCCGAGGTCTACCTGCTTTTCCTCATCATATTTAAGTTCAAAAAAGGTAAACGAACCATCAGCGGTAGCTTCACCGGAAACATCTGTTGAAGTAGCTTCAGTTGTGTTTTCTGTCAAAGAAACTTCGACCTCGGTTTTCTCATCTGATGTAACTGCTGCCTCTGTATTCTCAGTAGAAATGCTATTGTCTATATCCTCACTTGTATCCCCACAGGCACACAGAAGTGCAGATACCATTGTGATCCCTAATAATATATTTACATGTTTCTTCATTATTTTTCCTCCTAATCTGCGTTAGATGAGGACATTTTACACCATTTGTCGCAATTTGTAAATATATTATTTCAGCATGCTTAACAATCTCTAAAATACTGCCATTAGGCCTCAAACTCGGGGTCGATAGGTGAAATGCTGTAGTAGAAAAGCATTCCGTCATAAAGCTCCGTAGGTGCGATATTTATACGGTAGGAAGAATGTATAAGATAACCTAATCCATAGAAGCCTTCTCCCACACTTCCTGTTGTCACATTTGAATGAACGAGATCATAAAGAGCCTTGTCATTTTCAGCTGAAAGATCTTCAAAATCCAAATAGAACTTTTTATCCTCCATGTACTTAGCCTGATATGCCATAGGATCTGCAGTTGTCACGTAGTAATTCTTTCGCATATAAGGGTCATCTGCTGATGTTCTGATAACGCTTGAATTAAATGTTCCCTTAAAGAAATCTGTTCCGAGACAGTAATATGAATCACCGTACTTGTTCTTCAGCTCATTTCCCATAGTAGTAATTAAAGTAATATTATGCCCTTTTTTGCCGATATGTCCGTTATGTGCGGCGAGCATGATCTTACCTGAGCCGATTTCTTTTTCAAGGTCTAAGATCCAGCTAACATTTCCCGCCATGGCCCTATCTCTGAATGCTGACATTTCAGCATTAATGCCTTCAAACATCATATAATCAACAGTCACTTCTATGTTCTGTGTAACTTTTACTGCACAAGTTGTATCAAAGTCAAAATCATTTCCTGCTTTGCTTTCAATCGCTTCTCTGATCTGCGAAAGCTCATCCTTTACCTTCTGCGCCTGTTCTTTGTTTAACCTCGCCTGTCTGTTTTCATCCAAAAGATATTCAATTCCGGAAACATCGATTCCGCTGATGCCATTCTTATCCATGTAATCAGAGAGGAATGCATATCCCTTATCAGGGTTCTGCATATCAAAGCCATATATTCTAAGGCACTCTTCTTCAGGAACCGACTGATTATACTCTCTCATCCAGTCAAGAAGATCTGCCATCTGCTGTGTATGGTAAATTACAAAAGACATCTTGTTTACTATTTCTCTTGCGTCTCCCTCGCCGCCTTGAATATACGCATTTGCCTCAAGGCAATCGCCAAAATCCGCTTCCAGAACGATAGCCTTAAATCCGTGTTTCTCTACAAGGATCTTAAGCACATCGAGCTTGGATTCCTGAAACTCAACCGCTCCGTGGCTTGCTTCGCCAAGTCCGAAGATCTTAACGTTATCGGGTACATTGATATCATCCATTGACTTAGCAAGTTCAATAACATCTTTATTCTTATGGCTTGCAAGAACTGTCTTGTAGTTAAGTCCGACAACCAGTAGCATGCTGATCACCAAAACAATAATAAGTAAAACCTTTCCAATTTTTTTTAATACCTTTAATACTTTCATTTTTCTGTCCTTCCCTTCAGTTGTTTTATACATGTGTGTCATTTGATGGTACAAGAATAACAAAAAGGGAAATGCGTTGCCTTTGAATTGGCTTACATTTCCCTTTGGTTTTCTTACGGTTTTGTAAGAGTGATATTCTTATTCTTTTTTATTAATTAAAAAAATCGGAATGACAGGATTCGAACCTGCGGCCTCTGCGTCCCGAACGCAGCGCTCTACCAAACTGAGCCACATTCCGTAGTGCTGTCGTATACAAAACCCGACAGCAAATCTGATTATATCAGCGATATAATTATTTTTCAATACCCTCTTGGGCTTTGCTTTCTTCCACAGGTGCTTCCTTGTTCTCTTTTCCGACAAGGTCTTTAAGATCCTCGAGGCAGATAGTCATCATATCCTCATTGGTCGGATTTTCAAGTGTAGCAACACGCCTTGCCTGGTTGGTAATAATCTCCTCAAAGAGATTTCTTATCTCTCTTGCGTTGGCAAAGTTATCGATGCTGCCCATCTTCTTGGATGTGATAAGTGCTCTTATCTGATGCTTAACGTCATCCTCAACCTTGTAGTCGTACTTGTCGCAGTTCATATTAAAGATCTGCTCAAGCTCATCGACGCTGTAATCGGGGAACTCAATATACTTATTGAACCTCGACTTAAGACCCGGATTGGAATTGATGAACTTCTTCATAGGATTCGTATATCCTGCTACGATAACAACAAGGTCGTCTCTGTTATCTTCCATCGCCTTAAGAATCGTATCGATCGCTTCCTGTCCGAATGCATCATCCTTCTGTGCCAGGGAATATGCCTCGTCGACAAAGAGCACGCCACCCATAGCCTTCTTGATCTGCTCCTGCGTCTTGATGGCCGTCTGTCCGACATAACCTGCTACAAGTCCCGAGCGATCCACCTCTACAAGCTGTCCCTTGGAAAGAACTCCAATCTGCTTGTAGATCTTGGCGATAATTCTCGCAACGGTCGTCTTACCCGTTCCGGGGTTTCCGGTAAACACAAGGTGAAGAGAAACCGGAACCGATTTTAGTCCCTGTTCTTTTCTTTGCTTCTGTACTTTGACGAAAGCCGTAAGCTCTTTTACATCGGATTTGATAGTATCAAGACCGATCAGCTTATCGAGAGTCTCCATCGGATCCTCTTCGGGCTCCGCTTTCTTTTTCTCTTCGACTTTCCTTGCATTTTCATCATTAGCAAAAAGAGCCTTAGCTTCAGCCAAGGCTTCGTTGGCATTGTCTATCGGATCTTTCTCACCGGTAGATTCTGCCGTAGTACCTGCGCCGATCGCCGCCGAACCTGAATTACTTGTTGTAACCTTCTTCGCCGGAGCCGCAGGCTCCTTGGAAGGTGCCGGTGAAAAGAAATCTCCGTACAAACTTCCAAGAAGATCTTTTTGCATGCTCGTTATTTTATTTAAAGTTTCTAATTCTTTCTCTCTTGAGTTCTTCATGCTCTTAATTTAATCGTTCAAAAACCAGCCGTTTCTCTTAAGGAATGTTCTGTTTGCAACCATTTCATCTACATTCTGTCCGATGATCTGTGAAGCCTTTTCCTTGTATGTTCCTGCCTGCTTGGTATCCATATACTTGTAAGCATCATAGGACATCTTCTTGCTTCCGTCGAGATTCTTAAGTCCCTGAGCGATATGACTCTCCATCTCGTGCGCATCATCAGTCTCTCTAAAGAGAATGAAGCTTGAGATATACGGATTGCTCTTAGCCATTGTGTAAGCGTATACGATAGATGCAAGTTGCGCATCCTCGCCAAAGCTTGAAGTATATCCGATCTCCGAAAGTGAAATCTGTCTTACCTGTCCCGCAGGATTAAGGAACTCAGGCTTACACATATAATCTGTCAAAAGATAAATGTTCTCGATCGTAATGTAAGGAGTTGCAAGTGAAGTATTAACATACTCAGCCTGCTGTTTCCATGCATAAGGATCAAACAAAGGTGCATTGTAAGGGTGAACTGAAAGTGACCAGTCAACATTACCCTCACGGTTCATGTAGTAGTTAAATCTATCGAGATACTCTTTTGCAAGGAAGCATCCGGGATTGGACTTTCTGTTCCACTCCTGATCGATAGAGTTATAAACTCTTGCATTGCCGTTAACGCTCTTGATTCCGTTATAGAAGATTCTGAACGCCTTAACGTACTCGCTGACATTGAGCTCAATATTGGTTGAGTTCATGTAATACCACTCGGTTCTTGCGTTGATCTCGTTACCGATTACCCAGTTATCAACAGTTCCGAAAGCTCCGCCTGAATATCTGTCGGCAAGGAAAGCTGCAATAGCCTTAAGGTGCTGTGTGCCGCCGTCCTCCTTGGTATTCATTGCATATCCGGGACAAACGTGTGAATCCCTAGAAAGAGGATGGATCAAATCTGCACCGGCTGATGTCTTGTTATTTAAGATAGTAAGTGTAAGCTGGAAATTATTGATCGAGCACCATCTTACAAATCCGTCGTACTGCTGAAGAGCAGCAGTGTTGAACTGGTATGTCTTACCGTCATATGAAAACTCTGTTGTGGGATATGCGGGATTGGATGAAGGTCCTACGATATCTCCCATGTAAAGGTTATATACCATCTGCGCAATGCCGAGATCCTTGAATGTATCTGCATTGGCATCATTGGGAAGGATACCCTTCATACCGTGATCGTTACGTCCTACAGTTTTGGTCGCAACCGCCTCGGGATTGGTGATGTAATGCTCATCACTTACCTGAACGTAAGATCCGCCGCTCTTTACTGCAACAAGGAACTTCTTGCTGAGATTTGAATTCTCTGTTCCAAGTCCCAGGTCAAAAGAAAATGTTGCCTTGCCGCCTTTGTCGGCAGAAGCCACAACCTTACCTGTTGTGCCATCCTGATATACTTCATCTGCGAAAAGATAATACTTTCCGTCATCCGAACCGGGTGCCGAAGCTGTCGATACGTTAACTACAACCTGACCTCCGGAAATTGTACAAGAATCAATGTTTACAGGTCTTCCTGCCGCAATAACCTGTGTGCCTTCCCCTATAAAAGAATCATAGCTAAGAACCGCCGTCATCACTGTAACCGCTGTCATCACGATTCCAAGCACTTTTTTCATAAAAATATTCTTACTCACAACTTTCCTCCGAATCGTTATTTTCCTAAAGAACTAGTACTTTATTGAGTTTATACTTTATGAACTCAATTTGCAACAGCCTCGGCAAATGCTTCAACCTCAGCCATGTCTTTGGCATGAAGAGCGCTCTTTATGGTAAGTGTTTTTTCAAGAATATTTACGTTCTTAAGAAGAGCGAGTTTATCCGACATAAGCTTGGCTGTAACAGGTGCCCACGTTCCGTTCTGAGCAAGAGCAAAGGTACGATTCTGAACTCCGAGTGCGATCATGTCGTTTATAAATGCTTCTACCGGGGGATAAATTCCGCCGTTGTATGTAGGGCACATAATAACTACTTTGGCGCACTTCCATACTTCTCCGATAAGATAAGAAACATCTGTGCCGGAAGCATCATACACTCTTACGGTCTTTCCTGTTTTTTCTCTTATCTTGGAAGCAACTGCTTCTGCCGCACTTGCTGTATGTCCGTATAAGCTTCCGTATACTACGAGGATATCATCAGTCTCAGGTGTCCAGGTGCTCCACTTCTGATATTTTTCAAGAAGATATGAAAGATCTTTTCTCCAAACGGGGCCGTGCAACGAAAGGAACATTTGAATATCAAGTCCTGCTGCTTTCTTAAGAACTGCCTGCACCTGCATTCCGTACTTTCCTACGATATTGGAATAATATCTTCTGGAAGAATCAAGAAAATCGCTGTCATAATCATATTCGTCGGCAAATATTCCACCGTCAAGAGCTCCGAAGGTTCCGAATGCATCTGCGGAAAAAAGAGCCTTTGACACATCGTCATACGCCATCAAAACTTCAGGCCAGTGAACCATGGGAGCCGCAACAAAACTAAATGTATGCTTACCTGTAGATAAGGTATCTCCTTCTTTTACCTCGAGCTTTTTATACTCTGCGGATTCCGGGAAAAACTGGCCCATAAACTCAAAAGTCTTGGCCGATCCGACAACCGTTACATCGGGATAAAGACTTGCAACTCTGCTTATAAGTGCGCAGTGGTCGGGTTCCATATGAAGAACCACAAGATAATCAAGCTTTTTACCCGAAAGTGCTTCCTGCAGGTTCTCAATATACTGATCCGCAACGGTAACATCCGCTGTATCAAACACCACATTCTTTTCATCCGCCACATAATAACTGTTGTAAGATACTCCCTCGGGAATAGGAAAAATATTCTCAAATCGCTCCAGCCTCCTGTCGCTTCCGCCTATCCAAAAAATATCCTCTGTAACCTTCTTAATTCCTATCATTTGTGTCCTCCTTGGTTGTGTTATTGTTATGGAATTCAAGTATTGTCTTTTCAACTATATTTATATCTATAGGTTTGGCAATATGTGCATTCATGCCCGCATCAAGGGACTTCTGCACATCATCGGCGTAGGCGTTGGCAGTCATGGCTATAATAGGCAGATTCTTTGCGTAGTCGGTTCCTATATTTCTTATGGCGACAGCTGCCTCGTATCCGTTCATGACAGGCATCTGGATATCCATAAGTATCAGATCGTAGTCGCCTTCTTTAGACTCCTTAAACATTCTGACAGCTTCTTTTCCGTTTTCTGCCCTTGTAACGCTTGCGCCTTCCATGTTCATAAGCTCTGTAAGAATATCTGCGTTGATATCATTATCCTCCGCCGCAAGGATCTTAATTCCGGCAAGAGGTTTTTTGGTCTCTTCTTTTGCACTTTCCTTGGATCTCTTGGCAAGATCGTCGATGGTCTGCTTGAGACTCGATATGAAGAGAGGCTTTTGAACAAGTTCATTTGCACCTGCTGCTCTTGCTTCGTCTTCTATTGCGCTGTAATCATCAGCCATGACTATGATAAGGATGTTATTATTTCTCTTATCCTTCATCCTGATATTTCTAACGATCTCGGGCGCAGTCATTATCTGAACCTTCTGATCTACGATTATCATATCCACAGGCTTGTTATCCGCCTGATAAACATCCAAAAGATGGATCGCGCCAAAACCTGTCGGCGACTCGATAACGTCGATTCCGTCGTTATTGAGGATACTCGAAAGCTGCTCACATTCGTTGTGGTTGGCGTCGATAAACATTACACGCTCTATGCCGTGTCTTTTCCAGAAATCAACGTCAACGGCGTCAACAACCTGGAGTCTTAAGTTGATTATGAAGGTACTTCCCTTTCCTTCCTCACTCTCAACCCTGATCGTTCCGCCCATCAGCTCAACAAGATTCTTGGTGATGGCAAGTCCGAGTCCCGTTCCCTGGATTCCTCTTATCGTATCATTATCTTCTCTTGTGAACGCTTCAAATATCTTATCTTTGTATTCGGGCTTCATTCCGATTCCGGTATCCTTTACCGTGAATCTGACATTCTGGAAGCCTTCCGAAGTAGACGGCGATTCATTGATCGTAAACTCTATTCTTCCGCCCTCAGGTGTATATTTTACAGCATTTCCGAGCACATTCATAAGGATTTCGTTTATCTTCTGCTTATCGCCTATGAAAATGTCATGCTCCATATCCGTTACTTTCACGATATAATCAAGGTTTTTAGCCTTGGCCTGGAACATGATGACAGAATTGATCTCCTCTAAAAGCAGACCAAGTGCCATCTCTTTATTATATAGTGTTGTCCTTCCGCTCTCAATCTTACTCATATCAAGAACGTCGTTAAGAAGCGTCAAAAGATTCTGAGACGCAAGTGTGATCTTATGCGCATATTCACGTACTTTGTCTGGCTCATCCGAATGCTTGTCTATAAGAAGGTTAAATCCTATGATCGCATTCATAGGTGTTCTGAAGTCATGCGACATGTTTGCAAGGAAGCTTGTCTTTGCCTTGTTGGCTGTCTCCGCCGTACTGAGTGCTTCCTGAAGCTGATGGTTACGCTTGATCTCCTGCGTTCTGTCATAGAGCGCAACGGCAAGCCTTCTTCCCTTGTCGTCTATTGTACATACCACGGCTCCTCTGTAATACAGAAGCTCGCCGGTATTTAGATTTTCAAATCTTATCTCATCAATAAGCTCTGCTCTAGTCGTCTTAAAGCATCTCTCAAGAATGGCTCCGAGTCTTTCTTCTTCACCCTCGCACTGGGCCTTTGTAAGTACTCGGATGTCTTCCTTAAGCTCTTTTAACGGAACGCCGAGTATTGCCTCCGCATTCGCGGTGATAAACTCTGCTGAGAATGTCTTTTCTGTGATAATAGCAAGAATATCGTTGTTCTTCTCAACGACGTAATCAAACAGCCACTCTCTGTAGTGGATATCGTTCTCTTTTTTCAAAAGATCCCGTTCATTACGCGTGTTGATCTCGCTCATCATATGCTTTAGCTGCATCGCCATGTCACTCATGGAGTCATAGAGCTGATGGATCTCATCCTTACCTTTGTCCTCAATTCCAATCTCAAAATCTCCGCGCTTGATATCCTCGGCAATAACGTTCAGGTTTTCGATCCTTGAACACAGCCAGTTAGAGAATACGGAAGCTGCAAGATAACCTAAGATAAAAAGAACTATCGCAATGATAAAGTCGCTCTCCAAGAGGACAAAAACGTCCGCTACAAGCTCGTTTCTGTCTACGTAATAGTAAAGCTTCCATATATCATTCAGACTTTCGTCCTTCATAAGGAAATAGTTGTGACTTTCGATAAAGTCCTTGCCCTTGTCATTTTTCCCTTTGAAGATATCCTGTGTAACTTTCTTATCAAGCGCATCATCTTTGAGCTTTTTATGAGAAATGATCTCCTTGTTGTCTCCGACGATAAGAATACCGTTGTCAAGATACGCGCTCTGCGTAGCAACGGAGAAGAAATGATCTTTATTTATCTTAAGAACTACCATTCCGATAACATTGGAGGTTGTCTCAGCATCAAGAAGAGAGTTGATGATATAGACGTTTCCGTTTCGGTCCGTGACCCACTGCGCGCCCTTTTGATTCTTGCAGCGCGAATACCAGTCCTGTTCATTGCTTGTTGTAGGTCTTTTCAAAAAATCACCGATCGAATCCCTCGGGATCTTTTCGGAATAGATCGTGATCTCATCAATACTCTCATCACTGCTTCTGTAGTACCAGATCAGCGGTTCGATATTACCCTTTAGCTGTTCCGTAAGCGTATATGGATCCACATCCGCATAATCAAGTGCTCTTCTAAAGCCCTCTTCATATGAAAAGAACTTGATCACGTCTGTTTCTCTTTTGGCATTGTTTTCTATTCCGTAGGAAATAACATCGATACTGCCCTGCATAGCTGCCTGCGTCTGGGCTTTTAGATTATTGCTGGAAACTATATATGCATATATTCCCAAAATGGCAATAGGGATGACAATGAGGGTCGCAAATATGATCCTCATCTGCGATTTTATACTGTGAAGCCTGCTTTTGTTCGTCTCTTTTTCCATATAAGTATCCCGTCTATTCTCTTCCGCTTGCTATGGCTTGTACTTTTACGTCGAGTTTTTTCATTGCTTCTTCCAAATTTTCTTTTTTCAGAAGAACATGTTGAAGCTCCTCTCCAAACGCAACTTTCACTTCTCTGCTGTTGTCTCCCCAGTCGTTATATGGGAAAAACATAAAATTATCCAATACGTCTTTTATCTCATCAAACTCTTTAGGCATTCCGAAATCCACATCCGTCAGATACGTCTTGCTTCCCGGACTGTCTCTCCAGAGCGCCTTCTGGCCATCGTAGCTTGCAAGGGCCTTTACTATATTCAGTGCTTCCTCTGTATGTTCACCGTATTTATTGACAGCTATTCCCGTATCACAGCCTCCTACGATAACGGGTATATTTCCGCTCGTACTTCCGTATGGCATAGTTCCGATATTCATATTCGGGCAAAGTGACTTGATGTAGTTGTAATCTTCAGGTCCTGCAACAAGAAAAACACTTTTTCCTTCCGCAAACTCATGGATCGCCGCGTCCATATCAAACAGATATAAGTCGGAAGATAACGCATTGTGATCGATCATCTTTTCCCACTCTAAAAGATACGGATACAATTCTTCGTAAAAAGATGCATTGCCGTTCCTGAGCCTCAATCCGAAGGACTGTCCTTTAGGCGTATTGAAATATCCATCTGCCAAAAGAGCCAGTGCACAATTCGAAAGACGTTCTCCGTCTTTAAGTCCTGAGGTGATAGCCCTTCCGGGTTTGGATCTATTGATGTCATCGCATATACTCAGAAAACTGTCGTATGACGTTGGCATACTCAGTCCGTATTCTTCATACAGATCTTTGTTGTAATAAAAGCACTCATAAATACTTACGCTCGGTACGGCATAAACATTGTCCCTATAAGCAAATCCATATCTGGCTTCCCCGGTAAACGGGTAGCATGCTTCAGTAACCGGTACAAGATATCCGGCTCTGGCATATTTGCTTGTCATTTTCTGCGTAACAAAGATAATATCCGCTGCGCCGTTGTATGAGAGCTGTGAATCGATCACAGACTCATAATTATCCCTCTGGATATATTCAAATTGGATGGTATACTCCGGAAATGTTTCGGCGAGATACGCCTTAAGATTGATCAGGTAAGGTTCTTTCTGCCAACACGCAATCCGAATAACGCCTCCGGATTTATCCGTAAGCGTACTTCCAACCTGCCCGTTCTCGGCACTGTCTTCCTTGCCCGTTGACGAAATTGTTTTGCTCATCTCGTCGGAACCGGAACCATCTTGGTTTATGTCTGCTTCGCCGCAGCCGCATAGTCCCCCCGAAAAAACAAGCAATAACGTCAAGATACATACTAAGATATAGGATAACTTACTGCGCCTCATACTTCCCTCATAAGATAAGCTCAAAGTATTATCTCAACAATATCTTATTTACTTCTCCTGTATAAAGAATATGATAATCTTCGTCTTTATACAGCTTTTCTATTATTTCTTTATCAACAAAACAATCTTTTTCAAATCCCTGCTTGTAGATAACCTTACAGGTTATGACTTCTTTTGCTTCATCGATAAATGGAATTCCGTCGTCATAATTGACGTTAAGTCTTGCCCCCGCAAGCTTATCCTCATCCCTGCCCGATACCATACCAAGGTATTTGAGCGCTCCCCTGTATGCCTCCTGATCCATAAAGCTTATAGAATACTCTCCGGATTCATCGAGACATTCTCTTGTATACCTGCTCTTTCTGACAAATATAAAGGTGACTCTTTTGTTCCAAACATAGCCTACACCGCCCCATTCAGCGGATACTGCATTGACCTTCCCGTCCTTAAGTGAGGTTATTATTATCTTCTCACCAACAAATCGATACGGGCCGTTTTCGATGTCTTCCGGGTTAACCGGTTGGAATACGTGCATAGATACCTCCTATCCGGAAATACTGCTTAAAAATCCCTTATCTTATCGTCGTCTGTCAGTCCAGTATTTTCGATATTTTTTATCGTTACACCGTAACTAAAATCATCGCTTACTTTAATAGTAACATGGTCTCCTACCCTATGTCCAAGTAATTGTTTACCCAATGGAGACTCTATACTTATGAGACCTTTTAATGAATTTTGTCTCATTGTTGTCACTATTTTATATTTCTCTTCCGATTTATCTTCATCAAGTACCACGGTAACGGATTTATTCATTCCGACCTGGTCTTCCTTGCTGTTGTCGTCTATAACTTTGGCAGTTTTTATCATCCTTTCAAGGAATCTTATTCTGCTCTCATTCTGATTTTTTGCCTTCTTTGCAGCGTAGTATTCAAAATTTTCGGAAAGATCGCCCTGTGCTCTGGCTTCTTTGACATGTTCAAGGAGCTCTTTTCTGACAACAACCTTGCGGTGCTCGATCTCTCTTTCCATGTCCTCTATATCTTTTCTGGTCAATTCGTTGTTCACGTACTTTTCCCCCTTAAATGGAAAAACAGGCGAAGCTGTGGGCTTCGCCTGCTGTAATAATTCTTAGTAAGATCAAGCCTTTCCAACTGATCCGAAGAGTTCCATCTTCTCCTTAACTGTAGCCTTGATAGCCTCAGCACCGGGAGCAAGAAGCTTACGAGGGTCAAATCCCTTACCTTCAAGATCCTTACCTGCTTCAACATACTTACGTGTTGCATCAGCGAATGAAAGCTGGCACTCTGTATTAACGTTGATCTTGGAAACACCAAGTGTGATTGCCTTCTTGATCATGTCTGCAGGGATACCTGTACCGCCGTGAAGAACGAGAGGCATAACACCTGTCTTCTGCTGAATAGCATCAAGAACGTCGAATCTAAGTCCCGGCCATCCCTCAGGATACTTACCATGGATGTTACCGATACCTGCAGCGAGCATATCTACGCCGAGATCAGCAATTCTCTTGCACTCCTCGGGATCAGCACACTCACCCATTCCTACTACGCCGTCTTCCTCGCCGCCGATTGAACCAACCTCAGCCTCGATTGAAAGACCAAGCTGATGAGAAACGTTAACGAGCTCTGATGTCTTGGCAACGTTCTCGTCGATGTCATAGTGTGAACCATCAAACATGATTGATGTGAATCCTGCCTGGATGCACTTGTAACATCCGTCATATGTACCGTGGTCTAAGTGAAGAGCTACGGGAACAGTGATTCCAAGGTTCTTGTCCATCTCTCTAACCATAGCAGCTACTGTGCTGAAGCCTGTCATATACTTACCTGCACCCTCAGATACACCGAGGATAACGGGTGAATTAAGCTCCTGAGCTGTTAAAAGAACTGACTTTGTCCACTCAAGGTTGTTGATGTTGAACTGTCCTACTGCGTAGTGACCTTCTTTTGCTTTTACAAGCATGTCTTTTGCGGATACTAACATAGTTTTTCTCCTTATTAAATTTATTTATTTTTTGTGGACACACTTATTTTACGTTCCTGTGCCCGAATAAACGACTAAGACTATTATATACTGACCGTCGCCAAAAATAAAGTTAAACCTTTCACAATCAGTCAAAATCGATGAAGTTGTCAGCCCAGAATTCTTCTGATGTTACAGGCGATGTGCTATCGTACCTAAGCACTGTTCCTGACTTCCTGGACAATGTCACCGTAAGAATGCCGTCTTTAGCCCTTTCCTGACCCGAGCCGACAATGAAGCCCAAACTGTCCGTCCGGATCATGTTGGAAAGCGCTGCATCAGCGGGCATTCCCGTAGGAGTAATATCTATCTCTTTAGTCACTTCAAAATCGTTGTTGTTAATGATCACGATAGATACAGCCGCTCTGTTGAATCGTCCGTATGCAATGAAGTTGGTATCGGCATAAAGCTCTTTTATAGATCCAAGCTTAAGTTCCGAACAGCTCTTGTGAATTTTTATCATCTGCTTGTGGAATTCAAGCATTTCCATATCCTCTTTTCCCCAAGGATATGTTCTTCTGTTATCCGGATCCGTAAATCCACAAAGTCCTGCCTCATCGCCGTAGTATAAAGTCGGTGAACCCGGCCATGTCATCTGTATCATGACTGCCTCTCTCATAACAGGCTTACTGATACCTGTATCAGCAGATGAAGCCATGAGCGTATTGCTCCTTCCGACCTTCTGACTTGTCCTTGTAAGGAATCTTGAATGGTCGTGGTTGGAGAGCTGATTCATCGCGGTATATAAGGAAGGCATGCTGAAATTCTCGCCGCCCGCATATAACATGGTGTCAAAAAACTCTCTGGCGTTGCCTACTCTTATCGGCATAAACTTGTCACTATGCTTATCCATTCCGGTAAGAAACCAGGTCACGGGCTCCATGAATGCATCGTAATTCATTACGGTATCCCACTCATCGCCCATCATCCAATCTCTTGAAGGACCGTATTGTTCAGCTATGATGATGGCGTTAGGATTGGCTTTTTTGACCTCTTCTCTGAATCTCTTCCAGAAATGATGATTGTATTCGGGTGAATGTCCAAGATCAGCTGCCACGTCAAGTCTCCAACCGTCTGCATTGTACGGTGCGGACACCCATTTTCTTCCTATACTGAGAATATAGTCTTCAAGCTCTCTTGATCCCTCGTAATTAAGCTTAGGAAGCGTATCGTAGCCCCACCATCCGTCATAATCGCCGTTGTTGGGCCAGCTTCCGCCGTTAAATGAAAAGTAATCATGATGCGGGCTGCTCTCATCGATATATGCGCCCTTTTCATAACCTTTTTTATTCTCATATATGCGCTCTCTGTCGAGCCACTTATTAAACGAACCGCAGTGATTGAACACTCCGTCAAGGATTACCTTGATCTTCCTTGCATGCGCCTCTTTTACAAGCTTTGCAAAAAGCTCATCACTTGCTTCTAAATTCTTCTTACTTGTTACTCTGCTTATATATTTGGTCGCATGAGTATTATCCATGTCATGCTTATCAAGGACTTCTCCGCCATCTTCAACGATCACTCCAAAGTGAGGATCGATATGATCGTAGTCCTGAATATCATATTTATGACTGGAAGGAGATACAAAAAGAGGGTTAAAATAAATCGCCTCTATTCCGAGGTCCTTAAGATAATCAAGCTTATCTATAACGCCCTGAAGGTCACCTCCGTAGAACTTGGCATAATCATGCTCCGCGTCGGGATATGCCTCCCACTTATCTTCATGTACGACGTTCTTGCCGTTATAAGAATATTCATTGGTAAGAACATCGTTACTCTTATCGCCGTTGTTGAATCTCTCAACAAAAATCTGGTACATAACGGCGCCCTTGGCCCACTTGGGAGTCATAAAGCCCGGATATACTCTAAAGAGCATGCTGTCCATGATATCATTTACAACACCTCTTTTATCATAGCGATAAAAGCTTCCGTCTTTTCCTCTGATCTCAAAATAATAATCTATCGGTTCTGTTCCCGCACTAATGGAAACATCATAGTAATCAAAATCATCCGCAGTCTCGGAAAGCTTCATCTTGTATCTCTCTTTGCGAAGCACAAGAGTTATCTCTTCAGCATCTCCCGCAGCGCAGCGAAATCTGATATCCGTTGTTCTGTTTTTATCCGGTTCGGCAGGCCTTAAATAATCCAAGGTCATGTCGTGGAACAATAGTTTTGTGTTCATATGTTTTTCCTTGAAATGGAATATTGAGCATCTATGAAAAATCCCATAAATGCAAAAAAGACAGCGGGGAAGCTGTCTTTTTTAGAGAAGGTATTTCTTTCTTATGGGGTATAGCAAAAAACTATATAATGTATTGGGGGGTTACGCATATTATACTAACATCCACCCAACCCCGCGTAAAGACTAATACTTCACAAATTTGTCAAAAGCAGCTATGGTTTTTTGTGCATGTTGCACAATTAAATTTCTATATTTACTTCGCACTGAGAATCATGTCCTTCAAAAAGAGCTTCGAACTCTTCGCGTCCGATCTTCTCCTTCTCTATAAGCAGCTCTGCGCTTGAATGAAGGATATCCTCATAATTAAGTATGATCTCTTTTGCTCTGGAATAACACTTGTCTATTATAGTCTTTACTTCTTTGTCTATCTCACCTGACATAAGCTCACTGTGCTTCTTGTTGTGTGAGATGTCATAGCCGATAAATACATCTTCCTCGTTCTCATCGTAATTGATAAGTCCGATCTTGCTTGACATACCGTACTTGGTAACCATGCTTCTTGCTTCGCTTGTAGCTTTGCCGATATCGCTCACGGCACCTGTTGTAATGTCGCCGAAGATGATCTCCTCAGCGATTCTTCCGCCGAGCGCAACCATTATATCCTGAAGCATTCTGCTCTTTGTTATGTGCATGTCATCGTTCTCGGAAAGAGGCATTGTATATCCTGCTGCCCCTACGCCTGTAGGAATAACAGAAATTGTATGAACAGGTCCGACATCGGGAAGGACATGGAAGAGGATAGCATGTCCGGCCTCATGATAAGCTGTTATCTTCTTATCCTTGTCGGTGATTATCCTGCTTCGTTTCTCGGTTCCGATACCAACCTGAGTAAATGCTCTGTTTACATCTGCCTGATCGATATATGCTCTGCTGTCTACTGCAGCGTTGATCGCTGCTTCGTTAAGAAGGTTCTCAAGATCCGCTCCGGTAAAGCCTGCGGTTGTTCTTGCAAGTCCCTTGAGATCGACGTCACTTCCGAGAGGCTTA
Organism: Butyrivibrio sp. XB500-5; assembly: GCF_003625505.1. Classification (NCBI taxonomy): domain Bacteria; kingdom Bacillati; phylum Bacillota; class Clostridia; order Lachnospirales; family Lachnospiraceae; genus Butyrivibrio; species Butyrivibrio sp. XB500-5. The sequence goes on along the minus strand of NZ_RAIS01000002.1, from coordinate 170,494 downwards.
TTCTTGGAATGAACCTTAAGGATAGCCTCTCTTTCTCCGACGTCGGGTCTTGTAACAGTGATCTTTCTATCAAATCTTCCCGGTCTTAAGATAGCCGGATCAAGGATATCAACTCTGTTTGTAGCAGCCATTACGATGATGCCCTCGTTGACACCAAAGCCGTCCATCTCAACCAGCATCTGGTTAAGTGTCTGCTCTCTCTCATCGTGGCCACCGCCCATACCTGTACCGCGGCGTCTTGCAACCGCGTCGATCTCATCTATGAAAATGATACAAGGTGCATTCTTCTTGGCTTCGCCAAAAAGATCTCTTACTCTTGATGCACCGACTCCGACAAACATCTCTACAAAGTCCGAACCTGAAATACTAAAGAACGGAACTCCGGCTTCACCGGCAACCGCTCTTGCAAGGAGCGTCTTACCTGTTCCCGGTGCACCTTCCAAAAGTACGCCCTTGGGAATTCTCGCTCCAACCTTGGTGAATTTCTCGGGTGCTTTCAAAAACTGAATGATCTCATGAAGCTGTTCTTTTTCTTCGTTAAGTCCGGCTACGTCCGAAAGTCTCGTTTTATTTTCTTCCGCTACGGAAAGCTTTGCTCTGCTCTTTCCGAAGTTCATCATTCGGCTGTTGCCCGCATTTCCGGCCTGCATATTGCTGATCATGGAAAATACAAATACCATGACGATAAGTCCGACTATAACGGGAACTATTCCGTTTATAAGAATGTTCTCTGAAGGAATATCTTTTACCTCAACACGGATATCCTTCCCCATAACGATATTCTCAACTTCGGTTACATCGGTAGTATAAAATGATTTGTCATTACTTCCGTTGTTAAAGCTTACTCTTACAGAACCTGTGGGCGTCTCTGCGTTGGGTAATATCTCAACATATTCGACCTTTCCCGCTTCAACATCCTGTACAAACTCATTTCTTGAATATGCGCCGTCTTCTTTTGATAAAAATGACCTTCCATACTCCAGGAATACCACGGCCACCAGTAAAATGACCACAAAAATAAAAATAGGATTATAGCTTCTGTTTCGATTCAAATTATTTAATCCCCCTTGGATAACTTTTTGGTACGTTGTTCATCAGTTGAACTCAACGACACCGATATATGGAAGGTTACGATATCTCTGATCGTAATCAAGGCCGTATCCTACAACAAATTCATCGGGAATCTCAAATCCCGTATAATCAACTTTTACATCCGTAACTCTTCTCTCAGGCTTATCAAGAAGCGTGCAAAGCTTGATGCTTGCAGGGCCTCTGTCTCCGAGCATTTTTATAAGATATGACAGTGTTCTTCCCGAATCAACGATATCCTCAACGATGAGCACGTGTCTGTCCTTAAGAGGCTCATCAAGGTCCTTTACTATCTTTACAACTCCGCTTGATTTTGTTGCGCTTCCGTAGCTTGATGCAGACATAAAGTCCATGGTTACGGGAATCGTGATGCGCTTAGCAAGCTCGCACATGAAAAATACGCCGCCTTTAAGCACGCATACAAGATGCACCGTCTCTCCTTCGTAATCTCTGCTGATAGCTTCTCCAAGCTCTTTGATCCTCTTATCAACTTCTTCTTCCGTCAATAATACTCGAACTGATTCAGCCACTGTTTTTTCCTCCACAAATAATATTTATAGCCAAAATACTTTCTGTATCTTCACTTACCTTAGCTCTGCTGCTCATCCTGTAGCCCGGGATCCAAAGAACATGATCTCCGTCCGCCAGAACATAGAGTTTATCCCGCTCATCCAAAGGAATCTTCACATCCGTCATAAACTTGGACAGCATCTTTTTGCAATCCTTGCCATCCATATCAATATAGATGTAATCATCTTTTCTTCTGTGTCTAAAAACGGTTGTCTGTATTCTATCACAATCAAACCATTTCGTATATGTATCTGACGGAATAGCGTCCTTCGTCGCTCCCTTTATTATAGCGGCATTCACGGTGCCGAGTTCCGGAACCTCAAATGTCTTATTTTCGCTGCCAAGCTCATCTAAGGGAAGCTCGATTTCTTTTTCCTCGTCAAAAGAGCTTTCTAAATCCCGCTCATTCTTTTTACTGATAATAAGTTTATTATACTGCCTTATTGCGGTAATCATATACGGAAAATCTTTTCTTTTTGTTCCGTTCGTTTCATCCATAAGAGACATGATCGCATCAACATGCGCTGCGGTAATGTCCTTCCTGCTTGGAGTCAGCTGCTCAAAGCACTTAAGGATCACGTTCTCTTTGATCACCTTGGGTAACTCTTTTAGCTTGTTTAGATCAAGCTCTGCCTTATCCTTGTCACATGTGACTTCCTTTTCAAAAAAGTCAGCGGCGACGCTTCTTATATACTCATCCGCCTCGGCGAATCTCTCGGCGGCTTTGCTCAGATTCTCTGCCGATCCTTCATTTATCTCTTTTTCCATATAGGGAATAAGGACGTTTCTTATCTTATTTCTTGTATGGATATTCTCTTCATTGGTGGAATCCGTACAATACGAAAGCCCTTTTTCCTTGAGATAATCCTCTATCTCCTGCCTGGAAACCACAAGAAGCGGTCTTATTATATCGTCTCTCTTTGGTCTTATCGAGCCCGCGCCGTGAAGGCCGCTTCCTCGAAGTAGATTATGCAAAAGAGTTTCCGCCGCATCGTTACTGTGATGGGCGACCGCAATCTTGGTGGCACCGATACGTTCTTTGTAAGTGCTAAATGCTTCGTATCTTATCTTCCTGCCCGCTTCCTCTTCCGTGAGCTTGTTTTCTTTGGCATACCGGGGCACGTTCTCTTCAACAAGAATGTACTCGATGCCCCTTTCCTTACAGAAGTCTCGGGTAAAAGAGACATCGTCTGCGGCATCTTCTCTGATGCCGTGATTAACGTGAAGCGCGGCGATCTCTATTCCTAAAAGCTTTCTGAGCTCATATAAAACCGTGATAAGCGCAGTTGAGTCCGCACCGCCCGAAAACCCGACAAGTACCTTGTCGGATGAGTTCAAAAGCTCTTCTCTTCTTATGAAGTTAAGTACTTTATTTTCAAACCCGTTCATAATCCTTTTCCCATGATAGAAACAGCGCAGACACATACGTAATCCGTACCGATGTCTGCGCTGCATTACACAAGAATAACTTACTTATCTTCATTCCTGAAGATAATCTCACCGGGATACACAAGTCCCAATTTGTCCTTAGCCGTATCCTCTATATATTTACGTGTATGCGTATATCTCTCAAAATCAGCGATTTCTTCACTTCTGAGCTGTTCTGCCTCGATCTGTGCCTTGAGATATTCCTCCTTGGCTTGTAGATCGGCGGCCTTGCGCATAAGTCCAACGCTCTTGACCGAAACTACGGTCACGAGAATAAGAACCACGATGCTGGCCCAGGCAATTCCTGCTCTGTTTTGAAAACGCCTCCTCTTATAGCGTGCTCTTGCTGCCATCTAAAATTACCCCAATCAATAATGTTGCTTTATACCTATATTTACATTCTAATACAAGCGGTAAAAGCCTGTCAAATGTATCGATACAAATTTGTAACATCCTCTTTGTGCACTGTTTCCTGCACATCCAGAACCTCAACGCTCACATCCTTATTACCAAAGCCGATTGTGATCTTATCTCCTACCTTAACATCAGTAGATGCCTTGGCCGGACGACCGTTAATCTGTACTCTTCCTGCATCACAGGCCTCGTTGGCAACAGTACGCCTTTTTATAAGTCTGGTTACTTTTAAATATTTATCAAGTCTCATCTTTCTCTCCCGATGCAGTGTTTGCCGCATCACTGTTGTCTTTTTTATCTTTTGGATTGTCGGATTCGCTGTTATCTTTGCCATCCTCATCCTGGTTGTTTGTCTTTCCGCCTGAATTTGAAGGATCTGTAGCCTCTTCTTTGACGGACTCCGTTTTATCTTTTCCTGCTGAATCGGATTTGGCAGTTGTAGCTGTCGTTCCGGAATCATCCTTCTTATCCGATGATGCCGTTGTAGACGAGTCACTTGGCTTATCCGTTGTAGCCTTATTGGCGGAATCATCCGTTGTCTTATCTTTGGAAGCATCGGCAGGCTTTTCTGTAGAAGCCTTGGTCGCTGCATCCGAAGGCTTATCGGACTTCTCTTCTTTATCCGATTCTTTCTCTTCTTTCTTAAGATCCGGGAACTTATAAAAAGCATTGTCCTCCGAATCATCGATGTTTACTCTATAGCTCTTGGTCTTATAGCCATCTCTTCTGAGAGTAACTTCATGTGTTCCCGAAACCTTGGTAAAGCTTGCGGGCGTCATTCCGATATAGCTTCCGTCGAAATAAACCTCTGTATCTTCAGGCTCTTCAACGTATATCTTATATCCTTCAATAACCCTGTCCTTAGCTTTCGGTTTATCACTATTTGCGCTGACTGTGGCAACACTCGCAGCGGCAGAGCTCTTCGGAATTGTTGCAACCGATGCGGAAGATGAAGAACTCTTTTCTTTCTTGTTGATAGAACTATAATCCGAAGCCGCAGATGAAGATTTGCCCGGTGATCCGGAATCCTCTTTTTCAAGCTCTATCTGAACAACAGACTTGGCAGTTCCCACCTTGAGATATCTGTTCTGCGTGATGTATCCGTCAGCCATGATCTTCAGATTATGGTATCCGTAACGGATAGAAACCGGAGCATCAGTAAGCTGCTTCTCGCCGTCGACAAACACTTCCGCTTCGCTTGGTGTGATCTCGAATGTAACAAGACCTTCTTTTGGTTTGGATATGGTAATGTCGCTGGTATCTACCACGGTTTCTTTATTTCTGCTTATGTTTACCTTGGACTGATAGTTGGCGCCGTTTCCGAGTATCTGAAGATTATACTCACCCTCCGGTGCGCTCAGCATCATATTCGGAGATATCTTGTAGATTACTTCGTTATCAAGCTCAAGCCATGCTCCCACAAGACTTCTGTCCTCAACCGTATCGGAAGAAAGGCTCACATAGCCGTGACCGCTTGTAACAACAACGCTGTAAATGTCATCGTCAACGCCATATACCTTGATCTTGTCTGTACCAAGGACATCCTCGGCAAGAGCCGGCTCTCCCTCGGCCATAACAAGGGTCCTAGCATCCATATTATAGAGCTCACCCTTAACCTTAGCCGTCTTATCCGCTCTTACAAGCTCATGATCTCTTGTATCATTAATAGCCCACGCATCCTTGGCAACAACCAGGGAAGTTATGTGCTTGGTGCTCTTAAGAAACTTAACGTCGACAACCTCTCCGACCTCCAAAAGACTCGGAGAAAGTGGAGCTTCCCATGCATCATACATCATGCTGGTGTTGTCATAATCAAGTGTATAGGTCTTTCCCGTTGAATGATTTCTGAATCTGATCTTCTTGGCATCAAGATCTATATCCCTTATGGCAGCTTTATCAGCACTGTCATACTTACCTATCATCGATATGCTTATCTTCTTATTGGTAGTAGCATATGCTTCTGCCCCCGGCACATTAGGGGTTAACATGGCAAAAGAAATTGCTACTGCCAGGACCGTTTTAATTATCCGATGATTTCTTTTCATGATCTACTCCTTGCTCATGCTCCTTCATGAATACATTTTTTAGGCGCTCCGGCTCTAAAAGATACTCTTTGGTGTTATGCGCAGGTTCATCAATGACATCCTTAAGCATCGCATTTAAAATATCGCCTATCTGCTTGCCGGGAGCTATTCCGAGACTAATAAGCTCTTTTCCCCCGACAGCAAGCTGCTTAAGTGTCACGCAATCATTCTCTTTTATTATTTTATCATAAAGAACTCTTATATCCTTAAGTGCTTGCAACTTCTCTTTTTGATAATAAGAACTCTGTGCCATTGTGTCGGCATATTTTACGTCGAGAAGAAGCGGAAAATCCTCCACTCCCACTCTGTTCATGGCTCTTCTGACGCTCCTTGGTTCCGCGGGGAATCTGTCGTCGTGATATTTGATCAGATTGCAGACTCTGTCCATGGTATCTCTGTCAAACTTAAGTCTTCTGAAGATATCATGTGCCATATCGGCTCCGAGAGACGCATGTCCGTGAAAATGGTCTATTCCGGCTTCGTCCGTCGTTTTCGTTTCGGGCTTACCTATATCATGAAGAAGCATTGAAAGTCTAAGCACTTTATCGGCTCTTACATGTTCCAACGCTTTAACTGTATGTGTTCCGACATCGTATAGATGATGTGGATTGTTCTGCTTTGTTTTCATGCAGGCATCGAATTCGGGAAGTATAACCTTGGTGATCCCAAGTTCATATAGATCCATGAATTTTTCGGGATGATTCGATTCAAGAAGCTTGATAAGCTCAACCTGTACTCGCTCTGCGCTTATCTTTTTTAGCGTCGGTGCAAGCTCTTTTATTGCTTCCTTAGTCTCTTTTTCTATAGAATAATCAAGCTGAGCGGAGAATCTGACTGCTCTCATTATTCTGAGTGCGTCCTCTGAAAAACGTTCGTGAGCATTTCCGACACATCTTATGAGTTTATTATTAAGGTCTTCGACTCCGCCAAATCTGTCGATAAGCCCCTCTTCTTCGTTGTAGGCCATCGCATTTATCGTGAAATCTCGCCTTCTCATGTCTTCGGTGAGATTCTTGGTAAAAGTAACTTCGCTTGGATGTCTGCTGTCTTCGTACTTTCCGTCTATACGATATGTGGTAACTTCATAACCCTCTTTTCCCATCATTACCGTAACGGTTCCGTGCTCTATTCCCGTATCTATAGTTCTTCTGAAAAGCTTCTTGGTATCCTGAGGAAGTGCATTGGTAGTGATATCCCAATCCATCGGCTCTCTTCCAAGAAGTGCATCTCTCACACAACCACCGACGATATAGGCCTCAAATCCCGCCTCGTGCATGGTGTCCAATATCTTTTTTGCATTTTCCGGCATTCTAATAATCATATTCTCATAATAGCCCAAAGACCGATACTTGTGAAGAATTGTCTAGGAATTTTCTTTCTCAGGTTATATACTAATGTTAATGATATTATGAGGGTTTAAATATGAAATTCAGAAAAAACACCAGGTTTGTCGCTATACTTTTGCTTGCGATATTTTTTCTTTTAATAATGGCGCTTTTAAAGGTTATAGATAATTCCTACTCTTACAGCTCATCTCTTACTACTCTTGAGGACAGATGGACTGTTTCTTTAAATGACGATGTTTTGAAAACGTCGTCCGTTCTTCATGAAGTAAATATTCCCGTGATCAATGAAGGCGATTCTCTTGTGCTTACAAGAACCATCCCGTATATTTCAGGCAACTCCTGCTGCCTTTACTTTTTCACCAAGCATGCGACCGTAGATGTTTATGTCGGAAAAGATCTTATCTATTCTTACGGACGTGATATCTACGAGAAATACCGCGAATGCCCCGACAGATTCAACTGTGTTTCTCTTACCGGTTCTCACTCCGGGAACCGCTTAAAGGTTGTTCTTACCGGAACAAGAAGAGCTTCCTTTTCTTCGCTTTCAGAGTTCGTTCTTGGCAGCAGAGTAGATATTCTTTCATATCATCTTTTACAAAACTCGGTAAGTATTTTCTCGGGCATCTTTTTATCTGTGCTCGGACTTATACTTATCATTATTTCTCCTTACATGTACATATATCACGACAGAGAGCTAAGGCTCTTTTTCAGCGGACTTACTTCATTTTTGCTCGGTCTGTTTATTCTTGGACAGTACGGACTTATCGACATGCTGATCAATAATCCGCATGCCAATTCCGTCGCCGAGTACGCGTCTTTTGTATGTATTCCGATCTCCATAACGGGATATCTGTTTTCGGTATTCCCAAAAAGGAGCAGGCCTCTGTTTCAGCTTATGTTCTTGTATAACATTGCTTTCTTTATTGTTCTTTTTATTCTGAATAATCACAACATCATAAAGTTTTCGGATGTGACAACATATATTCAGGGTTCGATCATTATTCAGAGTATTATCGCGATCATTCTTATGTACAGGGAACGAGAGCATTTCTTTACTTCCGACGATCACAACACGACTTCGGATCTCTTTTTCATACTGGGACTGCTCGCTTTCATGATCTTCGCGATCTCCGATATATTTGTTTACGATTATCACAAATATAAGAGTAACTCCGGAAACATCTTCCTCTACGGAAGCGGCTTTACTTTCGGTGCGCTCTTGTTTGTATCTTGTCTTATCATCAGTTATCTTTTCTACAGCATATACAACAACAATTATGCTTCAATGAAAAGACAGATGGTTGACCTTGCTTATACCGATCCTCTGACAGGACTTGCCAACAGAGCAAGATGTGAGCAGATAATGCAGGTTATTTCAAATGAGCACAGTCTCTACACAATATTCAGTATCGACCTGAATAAGCTTAAAGTAGTAAACGACACTTACGGCCACCACGAGGGCGACCGCCTTCTAATGGGCTTTTCGACAATACTTACCAACTGTTTCTGGGATGCAAATCTTATCGGAAGAATGGGCGGCGATGAATTTATCGTTATTCTTCTTGATGAGCAGGCTTCTCACTGTACCAAGAGAATTCATGAATTCTATGCTCTTTTGTCCGAATGGAACAGGAAAGAGCAGGTGTTCCAATACAGTGCTTCGTATGGCTATGCCTACAGCTACGAGGTTCCCAACAGTTCAGCTCAGGAAGTTTACATGCTTGCGGATTCACGTATGTACGAGATGAAGAAAGAGCATCAGCAAAACAAGGAAATGGGGGTGCCGTTCCATGCGTAAAACAGTTACTTTCATAGGAATATCCACCCTTTTCATCGTATTGCTCTTCTCGGCGTTTTTCACTTTGCTTCGCTTTGAAAAGCAATATCCTCTGTATTCGCTGGAAAAAGGCTGGGTTGCAACCTACAGAAATCAGCAATATCTCAATACCGAATTGGGAGCTCTCAGCGATCAGATAGGTGTTTCTTTTTCGCGAGGAGACAAGATCACGTTGACGCTTCCAAAGCTGCTTAAGTCTTGCGAAGCTCCGTTCCCTTATCTTATTTTCAAGACCGAATGCTGTTCCTATGAGGTCTTCCTCGACGGCAAGCTTATCGCCTATGAAGGACTCGACGCGGTAGCAAACGGCTCCTACATCGGAAACGGATACAATATTGTTCCTCTTGAACCTGATTATGCGGGCAAAAAACTCTCCATAAACCTCTACGTAACCGAGAACAACACAAAGGCAAACGTAGTAAACATGATGATGGGAGATTTTGACGACCTATACAGAAACCTTATGTATACGGCAACTTTTCCTCTGATAACGGGTATCTTCCTTATCGTTTTCGGTCACATCTTCCTGCTTATCTCACTTGTTTTCTACATGAGATCGTCAGATGTGTTCAATCAGATCGTATGCTCGATTATAGGTATTTTGCTTGGTTTATGGCTGCTCACGGAATTTGACTGCTTCACTTTCCTTTTGGACAAAGCGACAGCAACCTTCATCGGGTACTCCGCTCTGTATTTGCTTGTTCCGACTATTTATTCACTTATATACAGCCTACACAAGCGCTATGACGGACTTGTCCTTTCGATAATGGGATACGGTTCGCTGGCTTTCAGCTTCCTGTTCATTGCGCTTCACCTTACGGACAAGGTTCATATTCACCACTTTATCATCCCTTATTATTTACTTGCGTTGATAAGCTTCTTGTTCCTTGTCGTTTATGACTTTATTGATTTTAAATCCAAATCCAAGAATCCTACTACTCAGATACTTATGTTTGGATTGACGCTTCTTTCGATATCGCTGATACTTACAGCCTTGACCGATGTGACGAGACCAAACCTGGATTGCCGAGACAACATCCTCATGACAAATGTGATCCCTGCGACCGCGATGTTCTTTGTCATCACGCAGCTACTTAATCACTTCGTCTTCATGACAAGGATATATGCTCAGAGAAAAGAGTATGCTTCTCTTGCTCAGATTGCTTTTGAGGATGCTCTTACGCAGCTCCCCAACAGAGCCTGCGCTGATAAAAGACTTGCAGACCTTGATGAATCCGATTCTGATTTCTGTATTGTCAGCCTTGATCTGAACGGACTAAAAGAGGTTAACGACAACGACGGACATCCTGCCGGAGATAAGCTTCTTAAGAGCTTCTCATCCGCTCTTTCGAGCACCTTTAAAGGCTTAGGAGAGTGCTTTAGGATCGGTGGCGATGAATTTATGGTAATCTCCGATTCGATAGACAAGGACAAGGTTGTCAGTCTCCTTGATCTTTTGGATAAAAAGCTTTTGGATCTTGATAAAGAAGATCCCGGCATTAACCACAGCGTTTCTCACGGCTTCGCTTTCAGATCGGAAGCGGAAGATAAAGATACTCACGCAGTATTCATGCTGGCGGATCAGAGAATGTACAACAACAAAAAGACGTATTACGCTAGGAAAAACATAAGTAAAACCAAGTAAAAAAATAAGGCAGTGTGGAATGATGAAAATCCACACTGCCTTTATTATTGATATTATCTTTTTGTTATCCGGATCAATATGCTCTTCCCCAGTAAACCATCTTCTTTGCAGGCTTGCCGCAGATAGGGCAAACGTCTGAGATGTTCTCCTGCTCGAAAGGCATACAACGGCTTGTTACGTTGAACTCTTCCTTGATCTTGTCTTCGCACTCGCGGTCTCCGCACCACATAGCCTTTACAAAGCCCTTTGTTTCTTTGAAGTTCTCTGCAAACTCTTCTTTGTTGTGAGCAACGAATGTGTGCTCCTCGAGGTGCTTCTTTGCTCTTGCAAGCATGTCGTTCTGGATCTGATCAAGAAGCTCTCCGACTTTAGCTGCTACGTCTGAGATCGCGCACTCAATCTTCTCTCTTGTATCTCTTCTTACAAGTACGCACTTACCTGCCTCGAGATCCTTAGGTCCGATCTCAACACGGATCGGAATACCTCTCATCTCCTGCTCGGCGAACTTAAATCCGGGTGTTCTGTCTGTATCGTCTGTCTTTACTCTGTAATCAGAAAGGCTCTTTGCAATACCGTATGCGGCATCAAGAACGCCCTCTTTCTTCTGCTGGATAGGAATAACAACAACCTGGATAGGAGCGATCTTAGGAGGAACAACAAGTCCGGAGTTGTCTCCGTGTACCATGATCATAGCTCCGATAGTACGTGTTGTAAGTCCCCATGAAGTCTGATTTACATAGTGAAGCTGGTTGTCTTTACCTGCATACTGGATACCGAATGCCTTTGCAAATCCATCGCCAAAGTTGTGGCTGGTAGCGCTCTGAAGAGCTCTTCCGTCATGCATAAGAGCTTCTACTGTGTATGTAGCCTCTGCTCCCGCAAACTTCTCTTTATCTGTCTTCTGACCTTTGATAACAGGGATAGCCATATCATTCTCAAGGAAGTCAGCGTATACATTGAGCATCTGCTGTGTACGCTCTTCAGCCTCTTCGAATGTTGCGTGTGCTGTGTGGCCTTCCTGCCAAAGGAATTCACGGCTTCTAAGGAAAGGTCTTGTCTCTTTTTCCCATCTAACAACGCTGCACCACTGGTTAAGAACCTGAGGGAGGTCTTTGTATGAATGGATCTCTCCCTTGTAGTAATCGCAGAAAAGTGTCTCTGATGTGGGACGAACACAATATCTCTCTGTAAGAGGCTCCATTCCTCCGTGTGTAACCCATGCAACTTCAGGTGCAAAGCCCTCTACGTGATCCTTCTCCTTCTGAAGAAGTGACTCGGGAATGAACATGGGAAGGTAAGCGTTCTGAACTCCCGTTGCCTTAAATCTTGCATCAAGGTGCTTCTGAATGAGCTCCCAGATTGCATAGCCCGCAGGCTTAATTACCATACATCCCTTGATGTTGGAATAGCTTACGAGGTCTGCCTTGATACATACGTCGGTATACCATTGTGTGAAATCTTCATCCATGGATGTGATCTCTGATACAAGTTTCTTGTTGTCAGCCATGTCTTTTCTCCTTTTTCGTGATTGTTCTCGCAGTTTGCGAGGTCGTTAACTTGAAGCAGACACGAATAAAAAAATCTTCGTGTCCCTAACAGGGACCGAAGATTTCGGCGGTACCACCCTATTTAAACTTAGCTCTTGCCAAGTTTCACTTCATTTAACACCCTTAACGCGGGATACGCCGTATTTTCATACGGGACTCCAAGGTAGGTTCGCTGTTTGGTCGTAAGAGCCTCGCACCAACGGCTCTCTCTCTGAAACGCTTACGCAGTTACTGATCCTCTTCAACGTCATATTATTTTAAAAATGATTTTATTAACATTTATGTACCTTGTCAAGGGGCGACGCGTTCCGCCTATATTTCACTGCCAAGACAAAACAATCTCTTTAAATCTGGGAAGACATATTTCGCATAAGCCATATTCTTCCGTAGATACAATTCCGCCACGACCAAGCCTTCTTCTATACGGAGACATCGATTCCTACGGGAGACATGGGTGCTACTGTGGTTCCTCCTGCTGCCGCTCCGGGCATGGAGATTATAGGAGTAACTGACTGAGCACCTGCTTTAAATACAGGCGCGGAGCTTCCTGAAATCGCACTGCTTGCAGCATTTGCGGAACCGTTTTTCTTGGATTCCTCATAGGCAAAGAGCTTTTTAAGATATTCCTTGTCGGCTTCGGCAATTTCTTTCAGTTCCTTGGTGCGATGCTTGATCTTAAGCATCTTAAGATCGTCTTCGGACATATTGGGATCGGGAGCGTACATAGTTTCTGCAAGATCTGTAAGATCAAGCTCTTCCATCATACTTTCCATCTCTTCCGAAAACTCACTCATAAGCTCTGTTAATGCTTCACCTTCTGACTCCGGAACATCTACCGAAACATCTTGTATTTGAGGACCTTCCAATATGAATTCTTCCTCAAAGTCCATATCATCAAAAGGCTCTTCGAGCATTTCCTCTTCGTCTATCTCCTCTTCTGATGCTTTCTCATCTTCAGAAACACTGTCGTCTTCACGCTCTTCAAGCGCTTCGCCGATACCCACGGAGCCACGTTCTATCATCTCTTCCTGCTCAAGGTGATGAACTTTCTTTCTGGCGACTTTGACCATGGCATTGGCATGATCTATAGCAAGCTGTATTTCTTCTTCGTCGTATTCGCCGCTTCCTTTAAGACGCTTAAGTCTCATTACTTCACGTCTTGCGGATTGCACAGCTTTCCTTGCACTTACGCTATTTTTACTTCGTATTATCATCGAAGATATTTTTTTGAAATTGTATTGGAGTTTCTTTTTCTGAAGAGATGTTGCTTTGGATTTATTTCTGGCTGCGCGCAGTTTCTCTGCATAGCACATACTCTGATCTGCTACGCTCTTTTCTCGCTCCGCTTTTCTCATCTCATATTCTAATTTCGCAAGGGATTCCTCGGGCTCAGACTTAGGCTCAGCTTTCCTATTAACCCGCACGCTGTTCGCATTAGATATCGATTCAACTACTTTTTCATATTTTTCATATGAAAATAAGTCTCTCATGATCTCGATAGACATATGCATCCTCCTTGACGCTCTTTGGCAAATCCGTTTGTCAAAACTATCTCATATCATATATCGACATTTTTTGAATATAATTAAGGGATATACTGATTATTTTGATCAGTATATCCCCGGATTATCTCATCTGAATGTTTTAAGGTATTCTTTGTGTTTATCTGTAACCCTGAAGCTCTCAACAGCTTTCTGAATTGCCTTTTTGTGGACCCATTCGTTAAGCTTTCGATCTTCAATATATTTAACGCTCGCGTCGTATTGTTTGGCAAGTGCTGTCGCGAAATACCAAGCCACCATCATCTTAAGGTAATAATCTTCGCCCTTTTTGGATGCAACAAGCTCTAGGTATTCTTCTTTGAAATCGTCATCCAAAAATTCATTCATAAGCATGCGCATGCCAAAACGCGCAGTGTAGACATGGTCTGATGCGATCCACTTCTTGATATACGGAAGGAGCTTTCCATGATTCTTTTTAAAGCATTTTGGCGTAGCCTGATCTGAAACCGGCCAGCAATCCACATACGGAAGGAACTTCTCAACTTCGGTAATGCACTCATCAAAATCTTTGATAAGTGAAACAACAAAGAAATGAACAAGGTTCTCTTCATAGTACTTATGCGGAAGCTCGCTTAAAAACTCATCCCTTATATCGCTCTTAAAGACTTCTTTTGCAACATCACGCATCTTGGGCGTTCTGACTCCAATTATTGTCTCGGGCGCTATATTTGGAACAAGCTTAGCTTGAAATTCCTTGTATTTAGCATCTTTTTCTTTTAATAGCATCTCATAAACTGTCATGAAATTATTATATCAAAAAAGGACCGAGGGTGGTCCTTTTTTGGGTCTGCGAGAGGGATCTCGCATATAGAGGTTTTTATAATGGAAATACGTTATGGCGAACGTAAATCGGCTTATTTATGCCCTCAGCGATTAAGCTCACTTATAGGGCCTTTAGCGCAGTGATTCTTAATAATACTGTCTATCTCTTTTAGATCACTGGCCGGTAGATCTCCGGGAATGGTATTCTTGACACTTGATGTGGCATTTCCATAGGCAAGCGCTTTGCCGGCATCCCCGTACTTAAGGATTCCGTATAGCACGCCTGATACATAAGCATCTCCGGAACCTATTCTGTCTATAACATCGATATCTTTATAGGGCGCCTCGGTGTAGAACTTATCAGTCTTGGCGTCATATATCGTTGATGTAAAATTATGCTTTCTGGGACTTATGACTTCCCTCTGTGTCGTGCAGACTATCTTTACCGGATAGTCTGTTGTGTAACTCTTCATAATATCCGCAAGCTCACCGCTTTTTTGCATCATTCTTCTTGATGTCTCTTCCGAAACAAAAAGAATATCCACATACGGAAGTATATTATTTATAGCAGTGCGGGCTTCCTCTTCGCTCCATAGATTGGCTCTGTAATTACAGTCAAAAGAAACAAGTGCTCCGCTTTCTTTGAACCTCTTAATAAGCTCTGTTGTTACTTCACAGGTGTTATTGTTAAGCGCAAGTGTGATCCCGCTTGTGTGGAACATCCTCGTCGCAGTTAAGACGCTTTCAGGTATCTCTTCAATAGCAATCCTCGTGATCGATGAATTCATCCTGTCATATACAATGGAGGGCTTACGAGGTGCAGCTCCGTTCTCATAGTAATAGATGCCGAGTCTCGCTTCGGGGGAATCATCATATATCAGGTAGTCATCCGAAACACCCTCAAATCTGATCCTGTTCTTTATAAAGGTTCCCAGTGCATTCTGCGGAAGTCTCGATATGATTCCCGTCCGCAGTCCCAAAAGAGCTACTCCCGATGCGACATTAAGTTCAGAGCCGCCGGCTCTTTTATCAAAAACATCGCCCCTTGTTATTCGCTCATAATCGGGCGGAGACAGACGAAGCATAATCTCACCGAAAGTAAGTAGGTCAAATTTCTCTCTCTTCATACTTGCCTCCTTCCGTCAACTCTTTATATAAAATAATAAAGCACCTACATCTGGGATGTAAGTGCTTACATTGTTGTTCGTATTGCAATTGTTGCTATCAGCTCAGTCTTGATTCCTCTTTGTCGTTATACTTAGAAAGGACAACTTCTCCTTTTTTTAGACTTTCGGGAACATCGATAACTCTTTGGTTTGACGATCCTCGGAATCTAAGAAGAAGGCTTCTTTTTTCAAGCTCGAACTTGCCGTCAACGAGAACATCGATCATTGAAAGGATTGCATCTGTATCTTCCCCGTGGCATCTCTTGTTGTCTTTATCGTTAAGCTCTTCCCATGTGTATCCGGAATAGATCCAGATTGTGGCGTGGGGAACTTCTTTTTTTACCCGCTCAAGGAGGGGACGGATTTCTTTCTGGTTTACGATTTCCATAGGCTCTCCGCCAAGGATCGACAGACCGCTTACATATTCAGGCTTTAAAGACTCTACGATCTCATCCTCTACCTCTTTGGTATATTTGTTTCCGTACATGAAATCCCAAGTCATTTCATTAAAGCAGCCCTTGCAGTGGTGCGTACATCCGCTTACAAAGAATGCCGTTCTACAGCCTATTCCGTTTGCAACATCATTAAAATATATTTGTCCGTAGTACATATCGCCTCTTCTTTTATTCAAAACAAAATCTTGTTTATGGGCAAAACAAGGTCGGATAATTCCGACCTTGCTGTTTATTGTGGTATTATTTGTTGTTTCTTTGTCCGGGCCGAAACTTTGGTTTGGATCAGCACTTAGGTGTTGCGAGGTGGAGAACTCTTTCTTTAATCTCCTGGGTGCGTCCCTGGTTCCAGAACTGTGTTCCGATGTAACCACAGGTACGTCTTGCAACATTCATCTTGTTCTGATCTCTGTTACCGCAGTTAGGGCATTCCCAGATGAGCTTTCCGTCTGTATCTGTAACGATCTTGATCTCCCCATCATAACCGCAGCACTGGCAATAATCAGACTTGGTGTTGAGCTCTGCGTACATGATATTGTCGTAGATGTACTTCATAACCGATATAACCGCATCGATGTTGTTGGTCATATCCGGAACCTCAACGTAGCTGATAGCTCCTCCGGGTGACAGAGCCTGGAACTCAGACTCAAATTTAAGCTTGGTAAATGCATCTATCTGCTCTGTTACATGAACATGATAGCTGTTTGTGATATAGTTCTTGTCTGTAACTTCGGGAATGCTTCCAAAACGCTTCTGAAGGCACTTAGCAAACTTGTAAGTTGTGGATTCAAGCGGTGTTCCGTAAAGTGAGAACGAAATATTGGTCTCAGCTCTCCACTTAGCGCACTTGTCGTTAAGGAACTGCATTACCTGAATTGCAAAATCTTTGCCCTTGGCATCGGTGTGAGATACACCCTTCATGTACTTGGTACATTCGCAAAGTCCTGCATAGCCAAGTGATATTGTTGAGTAGTTACCAAACAACAGCTTGTCTATGTTCTCGCCCTTCTTAAGTCTTGCAAGGGCTCCGTTCTGCCAAAGGATAGGTGCTACATCGGAAGGTGTTCCGAGAAGTCTTTCATGTCTGCACATGAGTGCTCTCTTACAGAGCTCGGTTCTCTCTTCCATAAGCTCCCAGAACTTGTCGATATCCTTGTTTGATGAGCAAGCTACATCTACAAGATTGAGAGTTACGACACCCTGGTTGAATCTTCCGTAGTACTTGTGCTGGCCTTCCTCATAATTGAGAGCGCCTGCCTTGTTGCCCTTGTTGCAAAGACCCTCTGCAACCTTCTCATTGTCGGGAGTAAGGAAGCTTCTGCATCCCATGCAAGGATATACGTCGCCAGCCTTAAGCTCTCTCATCTTCTTAGCTGAGATGTAATCGGGAACAAGTCTCTTTGCCGTACATTTAGCGGCAAGTTCGGTTAAGTACCAGTATTTGGAATCTTCATGTATATTGTCTTCGTCGAGTACATAAATGAGCTTAGGGAAAGCGGGTGTTATGAGCTGACCCTTCTCATTCTTTACGCCGGTAATTCTTTGTTTGAGCATTTCCTCGATGACCATAGCCAGATCTTCTCTTGTCTGACCTTCCGGGACCTCATCGAGGTACATATACACGGTTATGAAGGGCGCCTGTCCATTGGTAGTCATAAGAGTGATTACCTGGTACTGAATTACCTGGCAGCCTCTCTCGACCTCTTTCTTGACGCGCATCTCTGCGATCTCGTTGACCTGCTTCTTGTTGATCTTCATTCCGGCAGTCTCAAACTCGAGCGCAACTTCCTTACGGAACTTCTGTCTGCTGACGTCCACAAACGGCACAAGGTGGGAAAGAGTGATACTCTGTCCGCCGTACTGTGAGCTTGCAATCTGTGCGATCGCCTGAGTTGCGATGTTGCAGGCAGTTGAAAAGCTCTTGGGACGCTCGATCATTGTCTCGGAAATAACTGTTCCGTTCTGAAGCATATCCTCCAAATTAACCAGACAGCAATTGTGCATATGTTGAGCAAAATAGTCCGAATCATGGAAATGGATAAGTCCTGCTTCGTGTGCCTTGACTACATCCTCGGGAAGAAGGAATCTTCTTGTAATATCCTTACTCACTTCGCCCGCCATGTAGTCTCTCTGAACGCTGTTGACTGTAGGGTTCTTGTTGGAATTCTCCTGCTTAACTTCCTCGTTATTGCACTCAATAAGAGACATGATCTGCTCATCAGTCGTGTTGGACTTTCTGACAAGAGCATGCTTATAACGATATGTGATGTATTTTCTGGCAACCTCGAATTTACCGGATCTCATAAGGCCGTCTTCGACCATATCCTGGATTTCCTCGACGCTCGCCGCACGAGTTAATGAAGCGCACTGCTTCTCGACTCCCATCTCGATGTCACTGATTTGGCCTGCTGTCAGTTTTTTCTCCTCAGTAACCTCGTTGTTAGCCTTCTCGATAGCCGCAAGAATCTTATTGCCGTCAAACGCCACTTCCTTACCGCTTCTCTTAATGATCTTCATAAGAACCCCCTTGCAATTTACAATCCCTTTAAATCAATCACATAGATAAAATGAACCACAACTATATCTTGTGGTTGCAAATTAATGATAATACATTATATTGATTAATTCAAGAGAATTATTATTATTTTTTTCGCACTTCTTCAAGCCTGTTATGCAGTCTTTTCAAGTGTTCCAGAGTTTTCTCATCTGAAATGCTCTTTCCGGAAAAAAAATACTGCGTATTTGACTCACACAACATCTTGTGGGCGCTATCAAAGTATACCACATTATCAGGGGAATTGGTTAAGGAAAGTCCCAAAACATCCGCGAGATGTCGAATTGTCCCGTAATTACCGTCGATAAGAAGTGTTTCTTTTCCAAAAAATTCTCTGTAAAGCGGTTTAAAGTAATTAAAATGTGTACAACCAAGTACAAGAGCGCAGTAATTCTCCGTGTTGTAGTCCGAAAACTGCTCTCTTAAATAATCTCTGACATTATCTGTATCAAACTCTTCTTTCTCCGCAAACTCAACAAGTCTTGGCATCGGAAGAAGATCTACTCTGTGCTTTTCATCCACTCTGTGAAGAAGATCTCTTAATTTATCCTCCCTTATGGTTACGGGAGTTGCTATTACCATGATCCTCTTTTGCTCTGTTCCTTCGACTGCAGGTTTAACGGCAGGCTCCATTCCGAGGATCGGTACGTCATATCTTTTCCTAAGTTCCTTAATGGCTACGCTGGTAGCTGTGTTACACGCTACAACTATCGCTTCCGCTCCCTTATCCAAAAGAAATTTCGTAATCTCTTCGGAGTATCCAAGGATCTCCTCGGGAGTCTTGGTTCCGTACGGAACGTGATCAACGTCTGCATAAAATATGTAATTTTGCTCGGGTAAAAGATGATATGCCTCATGAAGAACAGACAGTCCTCCTATTCCCGAATCAAAAATCCCAATCTTCATTATTTTGCCTGATTTCCTTTATATTATGTTATACTTACAGCATGAGCGATAAAAAAATAGACGAACTTCAAAAACTCTATGACAACCCCAAAGTAGGCTCTCTCGTCCAGGAGATATGCGAATACTACGCAACCTTGGACGGTTATGAGGATAATTCATATCGCGATGAGATCGAACCTCACGAGATAGTCGAGTCCGTTTATGGTCTTTTCTGCCTTCAGAGCAGAGAACAGATCCTTGACGAATTTGCCATCGTGCAAAAGCGATACCCTGAGCTCTATGCATGCGTAAGCGCTTTAAGTTCGACTCTGCTTGTAAACATGAATTATCAATCTTTGGAGGAAGAGTATGCCATGAAGATCGCAGACTATGCCAAGGACACATCCAAAGAGGAGGTCCTTAGTCATACAGATTCTTTTTCTCGTTCCAGCAAATCTTTATCTGAAGCGGTTGATCGCTTCTATGGTTGGCTCCACTCAAGGAGTCGATAAATAGTTCATTGATGCGTATAAATATTGGCCTTCGAATTCTACGATTGCCCAGTATCCGCCGCCGTCTACAGCAACTCTCTTAAGCTGTGTGCCCACCTTGGCTACGGCAACAACTTCGCTGCCCTCCTCATTCTTGGGCTTATTCCTTAGATTAAGATCATTGTTTATGACTGTAACGGTATCATCTACGGCAGTATAGCCTTCCGGAACTTCAAATTTTTTCTGTTCCTCTGCAGGTGATTCGGTCACCACTTCTTCCGGTCCCATAGCCTCGGGATCTTTATGGAAAAGACCTCCCGCCTTAAATACCACGGCAAGTCCGACCAGTGTAAGAATAACAAGTCCCGTCAGGACAGAAGCGATCCTGACAACGATCCTCATAAGTTTATCTTCAGACTCATCATATTCGTCATCGTCATAATCTTCGTCGTAGTCTCTGTCATAATCTCTGTCGTAGTCTTCATCATCATCGTAACGATCATAATCCCTTCTATGAATATCACCTTCATAAAACTCGTCACGAACATCATCCTCGTAGTAATCTTCTCTGCGTTCCCTGCGAGGTCTTTCTCTTCTGGGCCTGATAGCCGGTTCGGGTGCTTTCTCAGGTCTTTTTACCTCTGCAGTCTCCTGCTTCAAAGGATCTTCTTTTTTGGGCGCATTATCCCCGCGCTCCTCTTTGACCGTCTCTTTCCCCGGTTCTTTCCTTGCTCTCTCCGCTTTCTGTCTCTCGCGGAAATATGCTTCTCTTTCCTCTTCCGTAAAGAAATTGTACGGATC
This sequence comes from Butyrivibrio sp. XB500-5, assembly GCF_003625505.1. Taxonomy (NCBI): domain Bacteria; kingdom Bacillati; phylum Bacillota; class Clostridia; order Lachnospirales; family Lachnospiraceae; genus Butyrivibrio; species Butyrivibrio sp. XB500-5. Next base: position 149,861 of record NZ_RAIS01000002.1, on the reverse strand, counting down.
CTCGATCTCTATGCGGTTTATGACCGTAGTATCACTCAGATCCGGTTTCTTTACAGGCTCCTCTTTTACAACAGGACTTTCCTCTTTAACGGGGGCTGCTTGTTCAACGGGATCTGATACGGCTTTTTTCTTATAGTCTTCGAAATTTGTAATCTTATCCGCCAAAACTTTACTCCTCTATAAATAGTGCTGGCTTTTTAAGCCAGCACCTTATCGATTATTCCCTGTAATTTTGTTTTGTTAAGTGCTCCAACCGCTGTGTCTACGACTTCTCCGCCTTTGAAGAATGCAAACATCGGTATGGACATAACATTGTATTTCTGGGCTATGTCAGGTGACTGATCTACATTGATCTTCATAACCTTAAGCTCGCCTTCGTACTCTTCGGCAAACTCGTCCATCATGGGGGCCATCATCTTGCAAGGCCCACACCAGTCAGCTGAGAAATCAACTAATACCGGCAATTTGCTCTGTAAAACTTCTGCTTCGAAATTCTGGCTGTTTAAACTGTAGTCCATAATTAGGTCCCCTTTCTGCTTACGATGTATTTAAAAATCGGATTGCCCATAGAAGAGAATCTCTCTTCATACTCGGTCATCACGTTGTTCTCGTTCATAACGGGATCGTTATGAAGATCACGTGTGACTGCATCCAAAGTCCAACCTGCCGGCTCAACCTCCTCAAGTGCAAAATTAAACAAGTCTTCGTTGTCCGTCTTAAACTCAACCACGCCGTCCGGAACAAGTATCTTGTCGTATCTCTTAAGAAACTCTCTTGAAGGAAGGCGTCTCTTGGCGTGTCTGTCCTTGGGCCAGGGGTCTGAGAAATTAAGATATATTCTGTCAACCTCTGAAGGAGCGAACACATCGCATATATTCTCCGCATCCATCCTTATAAAAATAACATTGGGAAGAAGGAGCTGTTCCTGCTTCTGGATGGCACGTAAAAGAACACTTGAATACTTCTCTATTCCAACATAATTGATATCGGGATGGAGGGCTGCCATGTCCATGAGAAATCTTCCCTTACCCATTCCTATCTCAATATGGATCTTATTGTCATTACCAAATACCTCTTTTTTCCAGAGGCCTTTCATCTTCTCGGGCTCCTTGACGGTGAACTTACTCTCCGCAATTACTTCTCTTGAACCCGCAATATTACGTAAACGCATTTCTATTCCTACCTGTATATCTTATAAAAGAATTTTACAACATTTGCCCTCGATTTGGAAGTATTGTATTATTTACATACGATGAACAACATACTACATGCGAATTACAGGAAAAAATTAAATAAAATATCTTTAGCCCTTTTGACAATCGCTTTATCGTTTTCTTTTTTGACACAAACCATCTATGCGGAGGAAGAAGTCAAAGAAGGCGATCCGGGTAAGCTTATGGAGGCTGAAGAGAGGAGAGCTCTTCCGATACAGAGCAATCTTATAGACAGCTGGCCGCAAGGACCTTCCATCAATGCCAAATCAGCCATTGTTATGGAAGCAGAGACCGGTACGATCCTCTATGCCAAGAACATTAATGAAGAGCTGTATCCGGCCAGTACCACCAAGATCATGACTTGTCTTCTCGCTGTTGAAGGCGCCAATCTTAATGATAAGATTAATTTTTCAAACGAGGCCGTTTTCAGTGTTCCTCACGACGGTTCGAGCATCGGAATGGATGTCGGACAGTCAATATCCCTTGAGCAGGCTCTCTACGGGATCATGGTCGGAAGTGCCAACGAGGTTGCCAACGCCGTAGCCGAGCATGTGAGCGGAAGTATCGATGCTTTTGTTGATCTCATGAACAAAAGAGCTGCGGACATCGGATGTACCAACACCCATTTTTCAAACACCAACGGTCTTCAGCGCGCCGATCACTATACCAGCGCCTATGACCTTGCACTTATATCAAGACAGTTCTTTAATAACGAGCTTCTTTGTAAGGTGGCAAACACTCCAAGATACCACTTCACGGCGACTTCAACACAGCCCGATGACTTCTATCTAAATAACAAGCATAAGCTTATTACCGGAGAAGTCAGCTACGAAGGTATCATCGGCGGAAAGACGGGATACACGGATCTGGCAAAAGAAACTCTTGTAACCTGTGCCGAAAAGAACGGAATGAGACTTATCTGCGTTGTCTTCATGGAGGATTCTCCCGAGCAGTTCACTGATACGGTCACTTTGTTTGATTATGCATTCAACAACTTCGGAGCGGTAAATATCGCAGACAACGATACAAGATATATGCCTGATGACTCACTTTTCTTTGAATCGGACAATGACGTTTTCGGAAAGTCCGGTACGATCCTGAGTCTTAACGGCTCCGATAAGGTGATCCTTCCAAAGACCGCCAAGATTGAAGATACCGAATACACGGTCTCATATGACCTCACGGACGAAGATAAAAAAGAAGATCCTTCCGCCGTAGCCAAGATTACTTATACTTATAACAAAACTCCCGTGGGAAAAGCGCTTGTTTCCTACTCGGGACAACAGGGCTCAACCGCCAATGAAGTTCACGCGGCAAAACCGATATTTATAAATGTAAAGATCCTTCTTATTATAGCCGCCGCGATTGTTCTGATCTCGCTGTTCTCAGGTTCGATGTCAACAAAAGTCACATCCAACCGAAAGTTTTCTTCAAAGAGTGATAGGATCAGATATAAACGAAGAAAACGCGAATTCAAGAAATGGCGTTCGGGATCCGGAAAATTCTAATCTGATAATAATAAAATTAAAGCCATGATCTTTTAGAGGTCATGGCTTTTGTCTTTTCTTTATTTTTCTTTGTTTGGACTTCATGTCTTCGACATCTTCAACCGGAATAAATCTGCAGGTCTTTATCACAAAGAGTCTTCCGTTCTCAGCCTTTTTTATCCTAACCTTGGCCTTCATGAATCCGTGCTTCTCGCAATAGGCCACTGCATAATAGTGCTTACCGTTTGGAGTAAACCACTTGACCTTCCTTCGGATGTTCTTTTTACAGAGATAGCATTTGGTGCTCATGATCTCCATATTTTCAAGAATATCCTCTTTGGTGTCAAACTCCCTGGAGATATATTTCTCATAATTATCAAAGATAATCTTGATCTCTTGCTTCTTGGTCTTGGGTGTTACATAGGTGTCAAAAGAGATCTTGCTAAGTATCTTTTCTCCGAAGCCCTTAAATATCTCGGCCGTGTAGATAGCATCAGAAAGCGCTCTGTGAAAAGGAATATCACTCTCAAGACCCAATTCTTCCACCGCGGATTCAAGAGATTTTCTGGTCCTTCCGTCGTCATACGCAAGACTGTAAAGCTTTTGAACATCGTAAAAAGGAAGCGGCCTGTCCGAAAGAAGAGGCATTCCGAAGAAATCAAGATTGCGCTGAAACTCGGTCAGATCAAGAGGTCCCCAGCTGCAAAACTTGGGATCTTCGCCGCACCATTCAAGGAAATCCGAGGCTGCTTCCTGAAAAGAAACACCGTCCTCAAGATCTTCCATAGAAAGATGTATCAGTTTCCCCGTTATCTTGTGCATCTGCTTATGTATCTGAGGCTTTATCAGTCTACTGAATTCGCCTACTTTTTTCTTTTCTTCATTAAGTTTAACAGCACCTATCTCAACAATCTCAAAAGAGAGAGTCTTACCGTCAACCGTGACCGGTGCTTCACCCTGATTCCATTCAAGGTCAAAAATAATATAATTACTCATTCCTCATCCGCCTTATATCCTTATTAAACTATAAGGTCCACCAAAAATATTTGCAACAGGTATTGACACTTTAGATTGCGCGCAATATAATTTGGTTAAATCAATTGTTTGTTGTTTTTGTTTTATATTCACGGAGGTATTTACCATGAATTTTTATGATTATTCTGTTACCGATACAAACGGCAACGAGGTTAAACTCGATTCCTTCAAGGATAAGGTCGTGCTCGTTGTAAACACTGCTACGGGCTGTGGCTTTACTCCTCATTACAAGGATATCGAAGAGATGTATGAGAAGTTCCATGACAGAGGCTTTGAAGTTCTTGATATCCCCTGCAATCAGTTCGCAGGTCAGACTCCCGGAACCGATGAAGAGATCCATGAATTCTGTCAGCTTCATTACAACACCAAGTTCCCTCAGATGACCAAGTCTGATGTAAACGGCGAGAATCAGCTTCCTTTATATGAATATCTCAAGTCTCAGAAGGGATTTGAGGGCTTCGGAAAAGGACCTGCTGCCCTTGCCATGAATGTAATGCTTAAGAAGATCGATAAGGATTACAAGAATAATCCCGACATCAAGTGGAACTTCACCAAATTTGTTATTGATAGGAACGGCAACGTTGTTGCTCGTTTTGAGCCCACTCAGAAGATGTCCGATGTAGCTTCATGCGTGGAAAAGCTCTTATAAACCATTAGGCAAAAAGCTTTATCTTTACGAACAACCTGCCTTTCCTTGTTGTATTTGTGGTCCCCAGATATATAAATTTTCCGTGGCCTTTGGCAGATACTCTTGCGCCGGGTTTAAGATCATACCCGCCGCTATATGCCGTCTTTCCGTCGATAAACACTGACTCGGATTCTATCAGTTTCTGAGCCTCCGATCTGGAGAGATGATATACAAAGGCCAGAATTGCATCAATTCGTTCAGAAGCAACACTTCCACTAACCTCCTCAAATCTGGGCTCCACATTGCAATCACTTACCTTTACCTTTTCACATTTTACCGAGGTATGTCTGATGCGAATCAGCTCCTTGCAGAGCATATCTGCAATGTCTGATGTCGCAAACAGATATGCCTCATTTTCATCTATAAGGATATCTCCAATCTGATCTCTTTCGATTCCGAGATTCATAACGGATCCAAGATAATCTCTGTGATTAAGATCATCCGCAAACTTTGCGTTTACGGGCCTTATGCGAACGCATTCAAGAACCGTAGGTTCCTCTTTTTCTGCCAAAAGAAAACTCTCTTCGTCCAGATAATCGGGTAAAAAACAGACCATCGCTCGCTCTGCTTCTTTTGCCCCGCCGTAAACAACGAATCTGGCTCCGCAGTATATATTGCTGTTTGATGAGACTCCTTCGCTTGCTAGTATCTGATAAAAGCAGGCAAGCTCCGACACCGAGAGAAAATCGGTGTGGGTGACAAAATTATTCATGTATGCCCTTGTTGCCAGATCTTTTATTCGACCTGCGAGGAAATCCCGTGTCTTTTCTTCCAAAACTTATACCTCTTTAAATAATGCTGCGAGCGACCCGTGGGCCGCCCGCAGAGTAATTATTCGTCTATCTTATTAAGTATTGCTTTGTAATCCAGTTTTTTCCCATTAAGTACCGCTTCCTTAAGTCTGTCATTTATGTCATAAGAAAGCTTTAGGGAAAAGAAATCTTTGCTGTCTTCCAGAAGCTTTAAAAAGATCTTGTCTCCGGCCCAGAGATTTAAATTGAATACATCACTCTTTTTGACCCATGAAAGTTCCCCTTCATCGCACTCTTTTGGCTCCGAGTCCGGGGCTTTTGCCGTGAACAGGGACATGAGCTCATAGTCGCCCTTATCGGAAATAAAAGTCACAACGGCCCTGTATTTTATCTTCTCTTCTTCGATATCATATCCCGTTTCCTCAAAGATCTCTCTTTTTATACAGTCCTCGGGACTTTCATTTTCCTCAAAATGACCTCCGACTCCGATCCACTTGTCTTTGTTTATGTCATTCTTTTTGGAAATCCTATGCATCATTAGGTACATGTCATCTCTTTCAAGATAACAAAGAGTTGTCAAACAGCGGTCCATGTAATTCTCCGAAAAGTTTATTATGTTCTGCCGGCCTTTTGGCGTTTATCAGTGCTCAAGTGCAGGTGTCCAATAGTCCTGACCGAAGATGTCGGTAAAGCGATATGTCTCAAGCACTTTTCCCTCTCCAACGGATACGTTGCTGATCTCCATATCGGACATTGCGCCCTTTACGACCATCTGCTCTCCGAGAAGGTAACTATCTTGGTATTTCTTGTCATATGTATAATAATCGCAGACAAAATCTATGGTATCGCCCTCTTCAAGCTCTGTGTAATTCTTGGCGATAGTCTCTGTCTCGTCGTCCTTGTAATCTCTTACCGCACCGGCAACATAGCCGTCTTCGTTCTGTGAATCAAACACGATGATAAGGTTTGAAGGCTCCTCGTTGAGAAGACAGGGAACGCGACCTGTTATCTGATATGCACTGCTGTCTCCCTGAACGTCTACAACGTAGTAAGGAACAACCTGGCCGTCGATCGCAAGCCATGTCTTGTCATTCTGTGACTTAAGGTTTCCTTTGTCATCAAACGCAAAGACATTATCCATTCCAAGGTCGATATAGCCTTCACCGTCATCATAGAACATGTTGAGTGCGAGATTCTCAACCTTGGACCACTGGTCTTCGGTTAATGAAATAACATCTTCGCCGTTATCGTTGGTTGTCCAGATGAGTGCTTCCGGATTAAATCTGTTGTCTGCTATATACTGTGCGGTCTTTTCAATATCAAGGTCTCTTCCGAAGAAGTCTGTGTTTGAAGATGAAAGACCTGAAATGCTGCTAAAGTCACTTGAAAGGAAGGTTGAAAGGAGCTGTCCTATAAGCTCCGCTGAAGATCCTCCGCCTGAACTGCTTGGCATATCTCCGAAAAGAGACGGCATCGGGCTCTGCGTTCCGCCGCCTGCAACCTGTCCTGCGGTTCCGAGTTGCGCAAAGTTCTGAATGCACTTTGCATAATCTTCGTCCATTCCAATAACCTGGTAAGTATTTACCATCGAATCAACCTTACTTCCTGTCTTGTAAGGGAAGTAGATGGAAAGACCGTAGGCATTTGTCATGTTACTGCTTGTCTTATTGTATTTGATGGCTCCGCGAAGAACATCGGCAAGTTCCTTGGCTTCTTTTGTATCCATCTTGTTTGCGAAGTCGATAAGATCGACCTGATCGATCCTTGACTGCGCAAATTCTCTCGTGCAGCTTCTTGCCTTTGATACAGTAGCAAACTCGTTCTGTTTGATGAGATTTGTTGTATCCTTGGAGAAATCGGCAAGCTCTGTAGGAACTGTCTGTGAAAGTTCCGCAAGGTCTATCATTGAGAGCGTTGTCTTTTGTCCCGGACATGTCTGAGCGCATGCTGCCGTAAAGGAATCAATGATATTCTTTCCGATATCAAGAGTTTCCATTGACGTGTTGCTTCCAAATGCAGTAAGCCAATCCGTATAGTACCAGCCTACTCCTGGCTCTGTCTCCTCGGATGCGATGAGGTAATCCGCATAGTTGGAAACTACAAGAGCGTTCTCTACCGTTGCCATAAGGCATGTATCAAATCCGACAAAGTCAAAATTAACTCCGCCGTCTTTAAGTGCTGTATTTATACCCGCAAGTGACATTGCTCCCGCTGAAACGAAGCGCTCGTCATAGCCGTAGCCGCCTGTCGATCCGCCGCCGTGATTCCAGAAAATAAGCTCATATCTGTCTGCGGGGAAGTTCTTTGCAGACCATTTGATATAGGCTGAAAGAGTATCTGGCTTGGTCATAGGAAGGTTTCCTACATTATCAACCAAAAGAGACATCTTTCCGTCTTTGATCTGATATATCTGGTTTGTTTTGCTTGAAACCACATTATTCTGCCACTGTCTGCAGCCACCTGTATATACTAGGAGGTTGATGTTGCTTCCTATATTGGCTCTTAGCATCTCCTGAAGATCCTTGGATGCCATGCCGCCTCTTGACTCAAGATCCGCTCCGCACATGTACATCATGATCGTAACGGTATCCTGTCCGTTTCCTTTGATAACAGTGCGCTTAGCTCTTGCCTTGGGATCTACTTCTCTGTTGAGTGTGCCTGTGTTGGCATCACCGCTCCATGCAGCAGAGCTTACGTTTGCTCCTGAGTATGAACCCATTCCTCCGCCAAAGAGCTGCGCAAGAGTAGAAAGCCCCGAGCCCATCTGTGAAGAGTCGCTTGGAGTTGTCGCAACATTGGGTGTTGTTCCTGTGGTTGTTCCCTGTTGCTGCGATATTGTAGGTCCCTGAGAAGGTGCCGTTCCTGTCTGCGAACCTCCACCACCAAGTAATGTGCTCAGGCCTCCGCCGCCTCCAAGGAATAATACAAGTAATATTATTATCATGAAAAACGGACTTCTTCCGGTTGATCGTCTCATTCCTTCATCATCGCCGGAAGACTGCGGACCCTGTGACATTCCGACGCCCTGTCCTACAGGCCCTGTTCCCAGGCCTTCGCCTCTTTTATGGACGCCTGATCCACCTTCGGTTATTTTCTTTTTTCTTCCAACAGGTCTGTTCTCGTTATCCATGTCGTTCCTCCAAAAAAGTTGTTCATACACGCAAACCATAAATCATATATGATATACGGATTGCTCCGTTTTTACTTTTTGCCCCTATATCATACATATTATCACAATTTTATGCTATATTTATCTATGAAATGACATGATTTAAGCGTTTATGCTATTATCATTTCATAATAATAATTTAGGTTATAGGAGGAGCATAAAAATGTTCGCAGTAAGTTCTTTTGTTTCATCTATTATCATGGCTATTATTATCGGCGGCATTGCAGGTTGGGCAGCAGGACAGATCATGAAGTCCAACGGAAGCCTTGTAAGAAATATTATTCTTGGAATTGTCGGTGCTTTTGTCGGTAATCTTGTTCTTGGACTCATCGGTATTCACGGTTCAGGTTTCCTTGGTTCGATAATCGTTTCAACCATTGGCGCCTGCATCGTTATCTACCTCGGAAGGGTTCTGTCCAAGTAAGTTGGAATATAAAGCAATCTAAAAATGCGCTGTTCATATAAGAACAGCGCATTTTTTTGCTAACGCAAATATCTTACATTTCCAGCTTACCTGCACAGATAAGCTTTCCGGAGCGGCGATCGAAGAGAAGGATATCGTTTCCGTTTATACTGATCTTCTCTTCCTGTCCAATCTTGTAGATAACTCCGCCGAAGATAACTCCCGTAAGGAGGAATTCACCTATGCGAAGCTTAAGTGTTGACTCCATTCCGGTAGGCATCGCACCGTAAACGGTTGTGTCGAGCTTTCCGTTTGGATCTATGTCTATTGCCTCGGGACGAATGCCGATAACGAAATCTTCATCGGTTATAACAGGCTCGTCCATGATGCTGTCATCCTCTTCCTCAACCTTTTGGATGTGATATTTAAATACCTCATCCTTGTTGCTCTTTTCAACAGCACCCTTTTTCATAAGTCTCTGTCTCTCAAGCTCGAGCTTATCCTCAGCTTCTTTATCTCTCTGAGCTCTCCACTCATCAAGGTTAAGACTATCATTCGGAACGAATTTTGCCTTGATTCCTCCGAGGATATCGAGAGAAACGCTTCCGTCTGCCTGCTGGCTTCCTTTTCCGTCAACAAAGTTCATTGAAGGATTTCCGACGAAATCTGCTACGAAAAGATTTGAAGGTCTGTTGTAAACTTCCAGAGGTGCCGCGTACTGCTGAAGAACGCCGTTGTTGATAAGGCAGATTCTTGTTGCAAGTGTCATGGCTTCCATCTGATCGTGTGTTACATATACGAAGGTGCTTCCTGTCTCGACGTGAAGTCTCTGAAGCTCGTATCTCATCTCAAGACGAAGCTTAGCATCAAGGTTTGATAAGGGCTCATCCATGAAAAGAACCTGTGGCTCGGGAGCAAGTGTACGAGCGATCGCAACTCTCTGCTGCTGTCCGCCTGAAAGCTCCGCAGGATATCTGTCCATGAACATTCCTATCTTTACGATCCTTGAACAAGCACGAACTCTTGAATCTATCTCTTCTTTTGTGAGCTTTCTTACTTCCTCAACAACTTCGCCGTTCTTAACTACTTCGAACTTGTCATTAAGCTCTTTTGAATCCTTGCTGTATTTCTCTTTTATTGCAGAGAGCTTTGCTTCGTATTCGGCGAGCTTGGACTTTGCTGCTGCAGCCGCATCCTGTGCACCCTGAATATTTAGTGCGTACAGCTCTTTTGCGGTAAATATTGAAAGGCTGTAATTATCGATGAGCTTAACGTAAGCTTTGTTTTCATCGAGCTTTCCGTTCTTATCTCTGCACTCTTCCACGATCTCTTTTACCTTATTACCGTTCTGAAGAGCTCTTATGATATCTGCTGTCTGCTTAGCTTCGATATCCACAACAGGCATTTTCTCGTTGATATTCTTAAGGCCGAATGCGATGTTCTCATACACGGTCATGTTGGGCCAGAGCGCGTAGTTCTGGAAAAGGAAGCCGACTCTTCTTTTGTTTGCGGGAACGTTGATCCCTGCATTTGAGTCAAATACTACCTTATCTCCTATTGTGATCTTTCCTTCTGTCGGTGTTTCAAGACCTGCGATCATTCTAAGGATGGTGGTCTTACCGCAGCCTGAAGGTCCAAGGAGTGTGATAAATGAATTGTTTGGTATATTAAGACTTACATTATCTACGCCGAAGAATTTTCCCCAGCGTTTTGTTATATTCTCTAAAATGATTTCCGGCATGATTACTTTCCTCCTATGCCACTGTCAAGGCTTGCGCCAGTCAGCTTATTAACAAGTGTGTTGAATACCAGGATCGTCACGATGAGGATGAGGTTGATCGCACTTGAGAATGCGTATAGACCCATTTCATCGAAATAATCGAGTGTTGTCGAAAGGATAAATCCCTGCGTGCAGAGAAGAAGGAACAATGACAATTCTCTAAGGCAGGTCATAAACGGTAAAAGATATCCGCTTATGATCGAAGATTTCTGGATCGGTATGATGATCCTTGTCATTCTCTTTATCCAAGGCGTATCCATGATGACCGCCGCCTCTTCAAGCTCATTGCTTATCTGAAGCATGGAGTTAAGTGAGCTCCTTGATGCAAAAGGAATATACTTAACCACACCTGCGATGATAAGCAGCGTGTATGTGTTGAAGAGATTGATGTGCTCATTGGAGAACAGGATAAAGAACGCTGCTCCCACTGCGATCGATGGCATAAGATAAGGCAGGAATGCCACGTTGTTAACGTAGTTGGCCCACTTGTTTCTTCTCTTTTTTGCAACGGCGTAGCCGATAAGTGTTCCGATGGTTCCTGCGATGAGTGCACAGACAACTGCAAGGAACAATGTTCCGAAGAATGCATGCCATATTGTATTGTTATACAGAATTCCGGATTGTCCGTACATTCCGTTTTCAGTCACGTTTTCGTTTGTAACCCACCACTTTGTTGTGAGATGAGCCAGATTTCCTGTGTAGAGGAAGCTGTAGTCACCGGGGTTGGGAAGGAAGGTCTCAAGTGCAAAAAGAACTATCGGCCAGATACTTGTAAAGAATGTGATGAGAATGAAAATGATTCCCACAACATATTTTCCCATTTTTCCGATGGTAAGCTTTGTGAGCTGACCGGATTTTCCGGTAACCGTTGTATAGTTTTTGCGGCTCTTTAAGCTCATCTGGTTCATTCCAAGGATCAGGACACCGAATACCATCATGATGATCGCAAGGATACTTGCTTCACCGGTATAGGTACTGTTCATTGAAATGTACTTGGTTGAAAGTGTAGTAAGGTTTAAGTAATGCGGTACGGGATAGCTTCCCATCGCACTTCCGAATACCAAAAGTATAGTTGAGAGAATGGCGGGCTTGATCATGGGAAGTGTTACCTTGAACATGATCTTCCACTTGGGTGTATCGAGGATAGTTGCCGCCTCCTCAAGGTTTGCATCCATGTTCTTAAATATTCCGCCGATCAGGATATAAGCAAAGGGTGCATAGTGAAGGCCGAGTACCATTGCGCTTGGGAATACTCCCTGACACCACCATGTCGGAAAATAAACATGGAATATTGCTGCAAGAAGTCCGTCACTTGTTCCCGTCACTTTGTTGGAATAGAACATGTGCTGCCATACTACAGCGAGTGTCCACTGCGGCATGATGTAAGGGAAAATAAAGATCGAACTTAAATATTTTTTGAATTTCATGTCGGTCCTTGTTACCAGGAAGGCAAAAAGGCCGCCGAACAAGATCGATATCACACAAGTAAGAACCGAAAGGATCACTGTGTTAAACAGCGGTGTCCAGAGGTTTGTCCTTGCAAGTTTACTGGTAAAAAGATCTGTGTAGTTTACTATTGTATATCCGGAAACTCTTTTGGTCAGATGCTGATCTATAGTTCCGGGATGGATACTGAACGTATCTTTTACGATTGCTATGATAGGTGCGACAGTACTAAAGGTTAACACAATCCCAAACAGCAAAAGTATTATATTCTGAGGTTGGGAAAACCAGGTCTTTACCTTATTTTTGAAAATCGCACTTTTGTCTGGTTTTGCGATTGCTTCCATTTTTTACCTCTTTTCCTTAAAAGGGGATGCCACCTCTTTTTATAAAAGCGGCATCCCTCTTGTTATTTAACTAAGGATCACTCTCCGGGTGCATAGTGGTCGAGCACGTCTATCCAGCTTCCTACTGAGAAAGAAACTTCTGAACAGTATGCGGGATCCTCAAGAACAAGCTGACCGTTTGTTGTCCACCATTCATATCCGCGGTCGTTCTTTGCAGGGAACTCATCTCCGCCACCCTGTGAGTGATGGAATGTTGCTTCGATCTCCTCTGCAACCTTAGGATTGGATGAATATCCGCCCATGTCCTTGCCCCATGCTTCAAATCCCTGCTCTGTGCAAGTCATGAATGCGATGAATGCGCATGATGTCCAAGGAAGAGGACTGTTCTTTGTAAGGAAAAGATAATGGCAATAGCCGTATCCGCCGATTCCTGTGTATCCGTCTTCGTATGCCGCAACCTTGATGTTGTTAACGGATACTGTTGCTGACTCTTCTACTGAACGAAGCTTGGAATAAACAAGAAGTCCTGCCTGATCCTTTGCGGATGCATCTACAAGTGTGTTGCAGATAGGACCGTCATCTGTCTGCTCGTTGTAGCTGTTAACCCAGAGCTTGATCCATGCAAGAGCGTATGCTCCGTTTGCACCAAGTCCAAGGTCGTTAGCGTCAGCCTGCATCGCCTTGATAGTAGGCTCGAAGTATGCTTTCTTTGTATCATCGAGCTTGTCGTAAGCTTCTTTGAGCCATGTAGCATACTTATCTTCTGTGAGCATCATAAGGAAGTTCTTTCCTACGATCTCAGAGTCAACACCCATGAAAAGAGGATGTACTCCGTCATATACGAAGTCCCAACAGTTGTTGTATGTTGCGCTTCCTGTGCTGTTGTACATAAATACCTTGTTAAGTGTCTGAAGAGGAAGGAATCCCTCATAAGAATCCGCAGACGTATTGTTTGCTTCAGCCCACTCCTTAGGAATGAATGTCTTTAAGATATCTGTATCTACCATCTTGGACTGGATCTGATTTCCGTCCTGGATAAGTGTCATAGCGAATGTTCCTTCGCTCTTTAATGAATCTGATGTGAGCTGCTCGAAGATCTTGTTGTTCTTGGGCTGCTGCCACTCGAATTCCATATTGTATGATGAATCAATTGACTGTAAGTACTCGATAAATAAAGGAAGTGCTGATTTTCCGCGGCTGGAATTACCTACGCCGTAGAATGTCTTGCCGTTAGACTCTTCAATAGCCTTTGCTGCAAGTTCTTCCATTGTCATTGTCTCCGCCTCCGCGATGATGGCGTCGATACCTGTAAGTTCGGCTGCAGGAGCTGCGCTCTCTGCTGCTGTTTCAGCAGGGCCGTTAGCTTCAGGTGCTGCCTGGTCTCCCGCCGGAGCTGTGCTTGCTGCTGTATTTCCGCAGCCTGCAAGAGCTGTTACTACCATTGTGAATGACAGAATAGCTGATAATACTTTCTTTTTCACGTTTCTTCCTCCTTTTATTCCAAAAAAAATGGATTTACCAAGTGTGTATCCACTTGCTAAATCCATTGTAGTTTTGCGTATTAAACATTTATATAAGACAAATCTGATATTTTTTGTTTGATTATGACATCTTTTGTTTTTGGCTTATTCAAGCCCTTTTGCCTGATAATCCGAGGGTGATTTTCCGACCAGTTTTTTAAACGTATTGGAAAAATATGCTATATCCTGATATCCCACTTTTTCTGCGACTTCATAGACTTTGACCTGAACATTCTTTAAGTGGTTCATAGCCTTTCTTATGCGATATCTGGTCAGATAGTTTCCGATGCTCATATCTGTCTCTGCTTTAAAAAGTCTGCTTATGTGGCCTTCGCTCACGCCCATGGACTCCGCTAATTTTCCCAGCGAAAAATCCGCATCCGAAAAATGATTCTCAATGTAGTCGATCGCGCTCTGTACGTACCTGTTTGATATATCCTCTTTTTTCTTAAGTCTTATGAGTTCATCTTCAAGCTGGGCATCATCTGTATTCGAAGTCATCGGATGAAGGTGTAAGAGCTTCTGGACCGAGCCTTCAAGCTCTCCGTCTTTAAAGGGTTTCAAAAGATAATCCGAAACGCCCAGTTTTATCGCTGCTCTCGCGTACTCAAATTCATCATATGCCGTAAGGAATATTATCTTCGTATTGGGAAATCTCTCATGGATCTTTTCCGCAAGTTCTATCCCGTTCATCTTGGGCATCTTGATATCTGAGATGACAAGGTCAGGTCTGTGCTTGATCGCAAGCTCGTAAGCAACTTCTCCGTTTGGAGCTTCCGCCACGACCTCACAACCGATAAGATCCCAGTCTGTCTCGTTGATTATTCCTTGCCTTACATATTTTTCATCATCTACTATCATTACTGATGTCATAATTTCTCCATCGCCTACGGCTGGTCCTCGGAATACGGGAGCGTTACTATCATTACGGTTCCGCCCTCCGTCGGTCTAAATGCCATAACTCCGTATTCTTTTCCGTAGTATAATCTTATGATCGTGTTGACGTTGTTAAGTCCCAAATGGCCCTTTAAAGTCTCAACGTCGTCGTTGTTGAGTGCAGTAAGCATCTCATCACTGATCCCTTTTCCGTTATCCTGTATGGATATTTTCAGAAGATTGTTTCCGTTTGCTGTATCATGAACTGCCGCAACATAAATGTGTCCGTCGTCCATATCTTCCATTCCATGGATTATCGCGTTCTCTACGATCGGCTGTAAGATCAGCTTCGGAATAACTGCGTTCATCACTTCTTCCGGTACATCTATTGTTAGGTCGAATTTATCGTCAAATCTTATCTTCTGGATATCACAGTAGTTCTGAACAAGTTCAAGCTCATTTGATAATTTACAGAACTGCTTTTCCGATATTCCGGTTCTTAGTATCCCCGCAAGGGAAGAAGAAAGCGTCGCTACTTCATTGACACCGTTCGCCTTTGCAACCCACTTTATCGTATCAAGAGTATTATACAAAAAGTGTGGGTTCAGCTGCGCCTGCATCATCTTTATCCTGGTCTCGTTAACTCTTCTCTCTGCTTCGACTCGCTCTTCCATAGTGGTCTTAAGCTGGGAAGTCATCTTGTTAAAGCCTGTTGCAAGCTGCTCAAATTCATCGTCTCTTTCAAGCTCTATCTTCGCATCAAAATCGCCTTTTCTAAATCTCTTCATCGCCGATGAAAGCGCCGCTATAGGTTTAGAGAAATACTCACTCATCCTTGATGCGACAAGGAGACACACAAATACGCTTATGATCGACAATATCACTACGATCTGATATCCGACTCTCGCAGCTCCTTCTCCGAGCGCGGGCGGTGTCACGTATATGCACAAAAGACCTGTCGATCCAAGCTCCGTTATATAAATATTGTTATTACTTCCGTATGTATATTTCTGTCCGTTCAGGAAATTTTCCCTGATGACCGAAAGCTCGCTTCCGTCTTCAGCTGTTCCCAAAAGACATATCGGTCTTAAAAACCCTGTCGTAAGCATGAGGCCGTCTTTTGAATTGATCTCTTTACTAAGTCTTTCTTCTACTGCATTCTGTTCAATCCTTATTACGACATATCCGTTTTCTTCGCCTTCCGTGATCTGCCTTGCCATTAAAAGGGCGGCTCCTCTTTCGGAAGAGGATCTGGGATCGAGCGAATAAACTGTTTTTCCCTTCTTGGAAAGGGCTTCTCCAAGTACCGAATAATTCTGAGGAAGGTCCTTATTTCCGGTGTCGGTCCAAGTACTGTATAAACACTCTCCGCCTTTATATATTCCAAGCCCGGCAAAATCTCTTATATCTCTTGAGGCTTCATACAATGCTGTATAGATATCAAGAGAGTTGGAATAATCGCTTTCAAGCGCCGCCTTTATGACTTTGCTTTTTGATATTTTATCAAGCGCTTCGTCCGACATCCGAAGGTCGCGCTCCATATTCTTTTTTATCTCGGAGACCTGTTCGAGATCTCTTTTGGCATAGTCGGAAGACAGCTTTGTAAGGAATCCCTGTATCGTAAGTATTCCGCCGATGATCACAAGCGCAAGAGTTACTGTAAGGAATATCACGAATATCTGTCTTTTGAAGGACTGTCTTATAACACCTTTCATACTCAGTCCTCCCCGCCTTCAAGCTCGTTCCAGATCTTGAACACTTCTTCCTCTTTGGCCGCCGATTCTTTTATATCCAATCTTATAAAAGAAGTATCTCCGAATGCCTTAGACAACTCAACATCCTTGCGCACGGGTCTTCTGTAGAAGTTTTCCATCGCGTATTTTTGGGTGTCATAGCCGACCACAAAATCCATAAATCTGCCGGCATTATAGCTGTGCGGCGCATTTTTTACCATTGCACAACCATCGGGGATCGCGCTGGTTCCGTCCTCGGGATAGATAAGCGCGATGTCATATCCCATCGCTATGTACTTCTTGGCAGTTTCCTCCAGAGTTATTCCGATAAGATATGTTCCGTCGGATACATAGGGAATGACTTCTCGCGACGAATCAAGGATATTGTCTCCAAGCTGCTCATAAAAGCGAGGCACCAATGTTTCGGATTCCTCGCCAATGATCTGTTCCATCGTAAAAAGGATCGTGTAGCTTGTTCCGGAATTCCTTATATCGGCAAATGCAATCTGCCCTTTCCATTTCTCATCAAAAAGATCGTTCCATTTCCTCGGGATTTCGCTCGGGCGAACAAGCTTTTTGTTATAGATAAACACTATCGGAAGTTCCGTAAAAACTGTCCATGAATTATCGAATGCCGCATAGGTTCTGTCGAGCTGCTCACTACTCTGTGTCTTATAGGGCATAAAAAGATCTTTCTGCGCTTCGAAGCTTTCGATTCCGCCGCCAAACATGACGTCACATTCTCCCTTTTCGGAAGCTTCTCTCGCCTGACGCATCATCTCTGTTGTTCCGCCGGCATGGACGTCGACCCATATCCCCGTGCGACTTTCAAATTCTCTGATAATAGGAAGATAAACTTCTTCTTTATGTGATGTGTAAAGTATTAGCTGATTGTCTTCCGGTACTGCATACTTCTGAGAGATGTAATCAACATTTCTGTCCCTGTCGCTTTGCGCGCATGCCGAAAGCAGCAGTGTTGCCACTGCTGTCACTATTGCTATCGCCGACTTATTAAAATGTCTGATCACTCTTTCATACACTTTAGAAGTTACTTCCGTTCCATCCCCAGTCGTCTGCGGGAGTATATTTTACATAGATATTGTCGGGTGCGATTGAAAGAACCTGTCCGAAGATTTCTGTTATCTTGGCAGTCAGCTTATTAAACGCATCCTTGTTTGGTCCGCCAAATACCATTACCTCAACGAAAGCCATGGGCTTTGAATTATCGCCTTTAAAATAAAGATGATATCCGTCTTCAAAACCTGTCATGAGCCAGCTTTCGCTCTTTCCGGGTATTATCGATATTGCCTGTCCGAGCTTTTCCTTCAGCTCTTTTTCCTGATCGGGTGTGATCTTAACGCTTATCTTTGAGTTTATAAAAGGCATTTTCTTTTCTCCTGTGCTTTTTTATTTTCATTTTACTCACTTTTTTTGTACATTACAAAATTAATGTTTTATCCATGATATTAATTTTATTATCTTGCAATAACACGTCATCGTGGTAAAGTAAAAAGTGGACTATCTTTTCCACATCCATAAATTTGACCTGAAAGGTGATGAGATGATTTCATCAGACATGTATTTGAAGGAGCTTCTGCTCCGATATCAGGCAAGTTTCGATATCACAGAAAACTTTACTATAGGAGATTGTACATTTCCTGCATATGCGTGGTTTCATTCTCTGAGCGAGAAATACGTTCTTAAGAGGGAAGCTCAGCTTTGGGCTGTCACGATTTTCGAGCACGTCTTTTTTATAAAAAAAGAGTCCGTTGATTGTGCCGATCTTGAGAAGCTGCTCGATTTAATAAGGGAGTCGATCGAGCCTGTTCTCGTTAGGAAAAATGAGAAATACCCGGAAAAGGACCATATGTGTTCTTATCTGACTTTTATCATTATCAGCGATAAAGCTCCTGACGCCGCTACCAAAAAGGCGATCAAGAAATTTAAGTTTGATAAGGGTTACCTCTTTAATTTTAGAGGACACAGCGAAGCCAGGCTTGCGGTCACATCGACCGATACGCAGGAAGTGCTCACAAATTATGGCGGAAAAGAGCTAAAAAGTATGTTGTGTGATATCTACAAAAATTAGGAGGAAAAAAGTATGAATGCAGCAGTATTATTAATCATCAGCATTGTCGTTCTTGCTGTGGGATATGTTCTCTACGGCGGATGGCTTGCTAAACAGTGGGGTGTTGATCCAAGTCGTAAGACACCTGCACATGAGCTTGAGGACGGTCTTGACTATGTTCCCGCCAAAGCACCTGTGCTTATGGGTCACCACTTCTCATCAATCGCCGGAGCAGGCCCTATCAACGGACCTATTCAGGCAGCCGTTTTCGGATGGGTTCCTGTTCTTTTATGGGTACTTATCGGCGGTATCTTCTTTGGTGGCGTACATGATTTCGGAGCTCTTTTTGCTTCACTTCGCCACAAGGGTCAGTCAATCGGTGAGATCATCGATGATTCAATGGGTAAGACAGCAAAGAAGCTGTTCATCACATTTGGCTACCTTACACTTCTTCTTGTAGTTGCAGCTTTCTCATCGATCGTTGCTAGTACTTTCGGTGTTACGACATCCGCAGGTGCCGCAGTTGAAGGTGCTACTTTGGCAGCTAACCAGTCAACAGCCATGATCTCTATTTTATTCATTCTTTTGGCTATCGTTTTTGGTTTCTTTGTATACAGAAAGAACGCTCCTATCGGAATCTCTTCCGTTATCGGATGCGTTGGCATTATTGCCGTAGTTTTCATCGGACTTAATTTCCACCCCATTGCACTTACTTACAATCAATGGATGTGGATTCTCGGAGCATATATCCTTATAGCTTCCGTAACTCCTGTCTGGATTCTTCTTCAGCCTAGAGATTACCTTAGCTCATTCCTTCTTTATTTCATGATCGGCGCTGGTATAATTGCTATTATCGGTGCTACGGTTACAGGTCATGGAAGCTTCGCTATCCCTGCTATGGGAGATGCAGCTCTTAAGGGAACAGGCGTATTCACAACAGGTACTGCTTTCCCTGCTCTTTTCGTAACCATCGCTTGTGGTGCTATTTCAGGATTCCACTCACTTGTTTCTTCAGGTACAACCGCTAAGCAGCTTGATAACGAGAAGGATGCTAAGCCCGTTGCTTTCGGTTCAATGCTTATTGAATGTATCGTTGCGGTTATCTCTCTTTGCGCTATCGGCTTTGTATGGGTTGCCGCTTCAGACGGAACATACGCAAGCCCTACACAGGTATTCGCAGGCGGTCTTTCAGCAATGATCGGTTCTTTCGCACCCGGCATGCAGGATATCATGTATCAGCTTCTTATCCTTGCTGTTTCTGTATTCTGTCTCACATCACTTGATACAGCTACTCGTCTTGCAAGATACATGTTGCAGGAGTTCTTCGTAGAGAATGGACAGACAGCAAAAGATCTTACAGGCTATAAGAAAGTTATCGCTAATCCTTATGTTGCAACAGCAATCACCGTTGTACTCGGCGTAAGCCTTGGTATGACAGGATACACCAAGATCTGGCCTCTCTTCGGAGCAGCTAACCAGCTTCTTGCAGCTATCGGACTTCTTGCAGTTTGCACATGGCTTGGCGCTGTAGGAAAGAACAACAAGATGTTCTACATTCCTATGACTTTCATGCTTGCTGTTACAATCTGCTCACTTGTTCAGACAATCAAGGCTAAGCTTACTGCTTACACAACAGGTGCTGCCGATGTTTGGGCTCTTATCCAGGCTCTCATCGCAGTTCTCCTCGTTGTTCTTTCAATTATCCTTGCTGTTATCGCAGGAAAAACTCTTGTTAAACAGTTCAAAGAAAAGAAGAACGGTAAAGCAGCAGCATAATTAATACTAACTCATCAGCCTCATCTCATTTATTGATTTGAGGCTGATTTTATGCTAATATACATAAGTCATGTTTCCGTAGCTCAGCAGGATAGAGCGTCCGCCTCCTAAGCGGAAGCTAATGGCTTGAAAGCCGCATAAATAGGGGAAATTTTAGAAGCTCGATTGAGTGAGTGTGAGTGAGTAAAACTAAATACCGTTAACAAAGAATATATGATATTCTATGTTTATAGCATGTCTACGTAGCTCAGCTGGATAGAGCACCGCCCTCCTAAGGCGGGTGTCGGAGGTTCGAATCCTCTCGTGGACGCTTTGAGGAGCCGGTCAGGGCTCCTCTTTGCATATCAGGCGATCCTTGATCACATCCAGCCGCCTTTTATCCGTAAGAGAATAGTGCGTTTCGTTAGTCTGAACCTCATGCCCCAGGATCAATGCTCTGTCTGATGCAGAAAATCCCAATTCAATCAGCCTTGAATTGAAAGCCATTCTGAAAGCATGATTATTGGTCGGTACACATCCGAGCCTCCTGCAGCGCTTACGCAGATTCTGAGCATAACCGTCCGTTGGTATCATTTTCGAACAGTTTTTTTCATGAAACAGATAAGGGGAGTCCCCGGGAATAGCTTTAGCTGCCTCGATTACGCATCTTGCATCTTCCGTTATCGGGATAAACCTGCCATTATGCGGATGCATACGTTCATCTTTGGTATAGCCAACCTCTACCAGGTTGTTGTGTTTTCCCTCTGACACCTTAATCTGCTGTCTGTGTATATGAATGAAATCATCCTGTACATCTTCGACATGCAGTGCTGCCAGTTCACCGGCTCTCATACCGGTTTCTTTTGCAAGAAGGGACATTAACACACGGGGATTATCCAGATGTTTTTGTGCATCTTCAGTTATCCTGGCAAGCTCCTCCTCTGAAAAAGCCTTTTCTTCATCCGTTTTGACCTCCTGATCGCAGTGTTTATAGTAATCCTGCGCTTCTATATAACGGGTAGGGTTATCAAAACAGATTTTCTTCCTGATACCGTAATCAAAAACGGCTCCGAGGGACTGAATCATTCTTTTAATAAAATCAGGCTTCGGATTATCCGGAAGTAGCTTGGAAACAATGAATCTGCGGATATCTTCATCCGTGATCTCGTTGATATCCTTTTCGAGTAGCTCCTGGGGAACATGTTTAAAGCGGTTACGATCGGTAGTGATCGTCTTATCACGCCTGTTCAGGCAATTCTGCTTGTAGTCCATGAACATTTCAAAGACCTGTTCCAAAGTTTTTGCCCTGTTTTCTGCTTCATAATAGAAATCATAGAGTTTTTCCAGCAGTTTTTCTTTTGTGTTGGCGGTTAGCTCCTTTCTTTTGGAATCGACATACACATAAGTCTTGTAACATCCGTTTTTCCAACTACTGCTGGGCGGTAATCGGAAGATGTCTCTGGGATGATGGGACATAACAAACTCCCGTTTCGCCATTGTAATCATTTCTTCTACCTTGGCAGATCCCATACCACAGTTCAATAATAACTGTATATCTCTCATGCGTAAAGAGGTATTGTTATCAAGAACGATAACAGCCGCCTCATTATTGTTTACTATTGCCAATGTTTTTCTCCTTGTATACAAAAAAAGCAACCAGCAACGGCAACCTTCCAAAAGAGTCTTTTGGTTAGTTGCCGCATTTGGTTGCTATGTTTATAGTTACTGGTTTGTTATTTAAACGGTATTTCCATCTGTTCGGAGATCTTTATAAAGCCATCATCCGATGATGTATCAGCTTTTCGTCTCCAAGCGCGTACTCTTCCGTATCTTGAAACAGTTCGTGTTCCAACAGCCTTCCATTCCGGGAAATGATGCATCATTTCTGAGATCCTGTTGCAGTCGCTCTTCTTAAGCTGGTCATACTGCGAATAACCCAGGGCTTCATATGCAAGCATTTTGACGCACACGTATTTTTCCTGAGTATTTGTAAGGAAATACTCTATCGACTCCTGATCGTTATCTTCCGGAGTGAAACGTTCCTGGTACTTTGCCAGTTCAGCCTGCAGGTGTCTTGGAAGTGTAAGAGAGAACTTGCCGCTTCTGTATATTTCCATAATTTCAGCCCATACTTGAAGAATGTATTCACGGGACTCGTCTTCATTATCCAAAATATGAACCTTAGCCTTATCCATATGGGTTTCAATCGGAATGATGCGTCTGTTGCCGCTCTTATCCATCGGGAGAACTTCCATTTTATTGGAAGTACCGCCAAAGACACACTGTCGTCTCCTGTCCTTGGGATGCTTTTCATAGGGTGTTCGGTAGGTATCCTTTTGGCGGCTTAAGAAGCTTTTTATCTCCTCTACTCTTCTGGAATTGAGCGTTGCCAGCATTTCCGGCATCTCTACGATCCAGTGTCCCTGCAGTTTGACCACGATCCTCTCATCATCGAGCCTCTTAAGATCATCGGAAAAGTATTCATCCTTTATGGCAAGGAACCTGAAAAGAGTGGATTTTCCGGCTCCCTGGTCTCCCACTAAACATATGGAAGTTTCAAACTTGCATCCGGGATCAAATACCCTGCATACAGCTCCCAGCATGAACAGCTTTATGGATTCTGTCGTAAGCTCGGACTTTTCAACACCGAAGAAATACGAGAGCATGTCCTCAAGACGGTAAGTACCGTCCCACACCAGATCGTTTAGTAGATCCCTGATTGGATGGTATCGATTCTCATTAGCGATGATCTGTATAGCCTTTTCGATTACATTTGAATTACTGATACTATAGTTTTCTTCTATATAAAGTGTGATATAGGCCATGTCGGTATCATTCAGGATGTCACCTTCTCTCCTCCAGCCGAGATCTTTTGCGATATCTATCCTTTCGGTAAGCTCATTAAGGCGGATCGCTCCCACAAAAAAAGGATCCTCTTTCAGGATCCTTACTACATTTGATATCGTTGGCTTGGGGGTTCCTCGCTCTGATAGTTCAAGCGATTCTCGTAAAACTTCTGTAGGAAGTAACTCCCTTCCTACTTCACTAAGCTGCTCTTTGCTGAGCTTTGGTAATTTCTCGTTCATAATATTCAATTATCTCCTCTCTGTGTTTGTAAATGTCATATATTTCTTCATCCTCTCCGAAATCAAGGACATCCAGAATGTATTCAACACGGTCCTTACAATGGATTGCCGTAACAAACCGTTCATCGATCATTTCTGCATTCCACTGTTCTTGAGTAGGGGCATATTTCTGCTCCCAGTCATGCAGAACACGGAAAAATTCGGACATCTTCAGTCGGAACTGTCTCAATTCTTCGGCATAAGCGCGACGGATATTCATTTCAATTTCCTTTTCCTTGGCGTTTCGGATCCTGGTATTTCGTTCTTCCCGGGATTCTCTTTTCCACGGTTCAATGGGTATGTTAAAGTCATCAGCTATCTTATAGGCAGCCTCTTTTGCACCAAGACCGTACAATCTTCCGACATAATCAACCGCATCTCCATCAGCCTGGCAGCCGAAACAGTGAAATCTTTTATCAAGCTTCATGCTGGGATGTCTGTCATTGTGAAACGGACAACAGGCCATGTCGTTACGGTTGATCTTAAGCCCGTAGTATTCAGCCACTTGTCTTGCTGAGACATTATCGCGGATTGTATCAAATAGTCCCATCATCTCTCCTCCCAATCTCTGCTTTTTTCTTTTGTAGGCACCTGTCTTGAAGCATTATGCTCAGCAGATTTCTTCTTGTTTCTTTCGAGAATTTCCAGAACAGATTCTCTTGCAACGTGAGCAATCTCTTCCTTGTTTTTCTGTTTAATTTCAGGCCTTTGAAGAATCCCTTTGACTTTTTCAAGAAGAACAGCAGTATTACGTGCAAGCCTTTCCATCACGTTATCCAGAATCTTTTTTATGAAGTTCTTCTGTTTATCTGGAGCATTACGCTTGGGATCAGTAAGTACATCACGATACTCTTTTACTATGTCGATATCCGCCTTTACGGTTTCTTCCTTAACTGTCTCAGTAACAACCTCACAGGCTTTTTCATATGCTTTCTCAGCGACCTCTTCAGCCATGGCGTCGATATCCGCTATCTTTAATTCCTGCTCAGCGATGTATATTGCGTTTGCGGCTTTTACCTCTTCCTGCTTGGCAATGATGAAGTCATTTTTTTCCAAATGTTCTTTCCCTTCGAGAGGGACTTTTTCAATAGTGATCCCATGTTTTTCGGCAATTTCGATGTAAATCCGTCTTATTTCTGCATCGAAACTCATCTTACGATTATTGTTTTTTCCGGATTTCTTTTCAGGATCCGGTCTCTCAAAGCCGAGTGCTTCACATGCCTTATCCTGTTTCGGGAAATTCGTTCCGTAACCGTCATCAGCAAAGAATACATGCCTTTCATGAATGTGTGGAGTAGCCTCATCCATGTGAAGCGCCCAGTCAAGAACCTTGATATTTGATCCGTAATGCTTTTCAATTTCATCCTTCAGTTCAAGAAAAACCTGGACAAATAAAGCCGGATCCTCATGACCATCCTTGGTGCCGAGCTGATAGACTGATTCCTCCGGGCAGGTTTTCGGATCCTTCAGAATGTCTTCGACAGATCTGATCCTTTCTTTGTGTCTTGACTGTCGGTGGCGTTCATTCTGTGCTTCGATCGAATCTCCAAACTGATCCGTATAATAAATGAGTTCGATCTCATCAAAGGTGAATTTCCGCTCCGGTCTTATTCCGTTTTCATCCGGAAAGTTCAAACCTTGATAGCAATCCCAATAGACATTTATGGAACATCGGGTTTGATCAATATGCCCGGCGTTATCCAGATCAAATGTCCTGTCATTGTGACCGGCTCGGAATACTCCGGCCGCTCCTGTTCTTCCGTTGTGCCTTGTTGCTCTTGTTTTTTTCATAGCTTCTCCTTCCTTTCTGCCAAGAAAAAAGGAACCGGTTTTACCCGATTCCTCTTCTCGCTTTTGGCAAATCATGTTAATAAGTTGCTTTGGATTTCCGGCGGAGCCGCCCCTGTCCTAAGCGAAGCGCGACAGGATATAACCCAATACAATGTGTCGCACACGACACATCATTGGGCCAAGGTTGCACCTTGGATCTGCCCAGGCGCTTCGCCCTGGACCCGACGGGATGCATGTCTCAGTTTAGCTACGGTCGTTGCAATATTTGCGCAACGGCACATAGTAAACTTTCTACAATACATCCCGGCAGGAGTCTTACTCCCGCACCCTTGCGTAAGGCTCTGCCTTTACAATCCGTCAAAGAGCTGCGCTCTATGAACACCGCTCTAATTAATTATTCGTATGAAAATGGTCCGGTTTCTGATTCTGCAGTAAATTGCATTTTTGGGAATCAGATTCGTTTTCATTTTCATATTTTGATGCAGATTTGCACCGAATATGTTAAGATAATTTATGTATGATCGAGCAGAAAGGATAGTTACCGATGGGCGAATATTTACCGGGGAATCTGCAGGAAAGACTGAGGGAACTCCGTGAAGCCAATGGCTTCAAAAGCAGGGAAAAACTTGCTGAAGTCATTGGAGTGAACAAGACTACATATAGCCGGATCGAGAACGGATCTACCAAGACTATCAGCAGCGATATCCTGTTGAAGCTGGCAGATCTATACAAAGTCCCCACAGATTATATCCTCGGATTATCCGATACACCGGAGAACACGGGATACGATATCAAAGAACTTGGGCTGTCAGTTGAGGCGGCCAAGAATCTGTATTCCGGTAAAGTGGATCCCCGGGTTATCAATGAGCTTCTCATAAATGACAAGTTCGCTATGGCAACAAGGATGATGGCAACATATTTTTCGGGTGCCGTGGCAGAACTTATGGTCACACAGAATAAACTTTTGGATTTTTCGTATGATCTATTGTATGAACTGACTCAGACGGAAAAGATTCCAAATGATAACAATATCAAGGATACAAAAAAGAAGCTTAAAGCTGCCAAAGTGCCGGCTGGCTATATGGAACTTGATAAGATACAGAGACAGCTGATGGCATCGATCAAAGAAGTGAAAAAGAAAGTCGTAGGTGAAGTAGCTGCACTTAATGACCAGGCGGAGATATTGGATTATGAAATAATAGAGAAGGTTAAAGAGGAAGCGTTATCTGTTCCGAATCTAAAGAATTACCCTGAAGAAGAAAAGGCCAGAATCATAAAGGAAGCTATTATAAAAGGAATACAGATAGATACAAACATTGATGATGAAAAGATGGTAACAGTGGAACCTATGGTAGAGCAGATAGTTTCCCTGCTGATACAGTTATGGAAAGAAAAATGACAGACAATATTGACGAAACAGAAAAACATAACAGGGAACTATGTGAGCTGGTTAAGCAGAACGATCTTTATGCTCAGACAGAAATCCTTCTCCTGAATGAGGGGCTTATATCTCAGCTTGCAAGAAGCCTTGAGATCGCACATGATCTTGATATAAATCATTACGGCGGTATAGAACTGGATGACATTCTTCAGGAAGGACGGTTTGCACTGCTTGAGGCCGCCAAGAGTTTTGACGAAAAAGTTGATGTTAAGTTTTCCACATTTGCGTATACCGTAGCCGGTAATGCCATGAGGGATCTCTGCCGAAAGGGAGATTCTTCATTTGAAAGGCAGCTTGCCAATCATGGTATAGTCCAGGTATTTCTGGATGATAATCCGGTGGATGAAGACGGAGTACCGGAGGCCGAAAAGGTTCGGGACGGAAAGGGTCGTGATCCGGTAGGCGAAGAAGCAGTGCTCAGAGTTATGATTCAGAAGATGCGAAACCGTCTTGAATTATTACCAGCACGGGAGCGAAGACTTCTTATGTATCGATATGGTATACAATCACTTGAGTATAAAACGATTGCCGAGACAGCCGCATTCTTCCATCTGACAGAAAACTACCTTCGTCTCATAGAGAAAAGGGCTCTTGGTGTATTACGAGAAGGAATGAATGACGGAAAGATTCTATAATTATATATAATAAGAAGGAAAGCAGGAGAATGGATCAATGACTATAGAAGAAATCCTGGCTAAAGATGAAAAACAAATATTCGACAGAAAGAGTATTCATATCAAACCGGCAGATCTGTCGGATACTCTTTGTGCGTTTGCAAACGCGGATGGGGGAACGGTAGCGATAGGAATATCGGATAAACATAGGCGCATAGAGGGCGTGGATTATTATGTTGAACAGCTAAATGATTTGTTGCGTACACCTATAGATTTCTGTAATCCGACCATCCCGGTTACTACAGAGATGGTGGAATGCATTAATTGTGAGGGAAAGCCGGATCATGTGCTCCTCATGCATATTGAAGCAAGTCCTTTGTTTCATGCTAATCAGGCTGATGATGCATTTATCCGTGTGGGCGATAAAAGCAAGAAACTGAATTTTGAGGATCGTATGGCCTTAATGTACGCCAAGGGAGTTCGATATTATGAGGACGAACCGGTTGCAGATGCCGGTATTGAAGACCTGGATCTTGATTTTGTCAGAGATTATTGTAAGAAGATCGGATACTCCAAATCTCCCGAGGAGTATCTGCGCGAGAACAAGAAGTATATTACAGAGAAAGACGGTAAGGAAAATGTTTCTGTTGCAGCAATATTGCTGTTTGGGAAGAATCCGCAGAACTTTTTCCCGCGTGCATTTATAAGATTCATTCGTTATGACGGTACCGAGGCTAAAGTCGGAAAGGATATGAATGTTATCAAGGACGTGATTTTTGAAGGGCGTATCCTTGACCAGGTGGAGAAAGCCGTTGATTTCATAAAGATACAGATGAAGGAGAAAACGTATCTTGGTCATGACGGTATTTTTGTAACAGAGGAAGAATACAGCGAATTTGTAAGAACGGAGATTGTTGTAAATGCCGCAGCACATCGTGATTACGGGATCAAAGGCACTGATATCCAGATCAAGATGTTTGATGATCGATTGGAAGTGGATAGTCCCGGTACATTTGCCGGTATGGTCAAAAAAGAGAATGTACGTTATACGCATTTCTCAAGAAATCCGAAGATTGCTGCTTTTCTTAAGGACTATGGCTATGTTAAGGAATATGGCGAAGGTGTGGATCGTATGTGCAGGGAGCTGGAAGCTATCGGTCTGCCCGATCCGGTATTCAATAACAATACCTTCATACTTAAAACGACGATAATGAGCGCGGATCGAGATCAGAGAATTGCCGGAAATGCGAGGATTGGAGATGAAAACGCGAGGATTGGAGACGAAAACGCGAGGATTGAAACGTCGAATCCGTGGATTGATGCAAAAAATGCGTGGATTGAACATATCAAAAGTATGCGCGCGGATGGGTTGATGACGGCCATAACATCCTCCGCAGTAATTGCGGTGTTGGAAGATCTTCGTGAAAACCAGGTGATCGGCACACAGGATGTGCAGAAAATCCTTGATTGCAAGGAAACTAAGGCACTCCGGATTATTACAGAAATGAAAAAAGCTGAAGTCATCGTCACGGTTACTGGTCAGGGCAAGGGCAGATATATATTGAATGTGTCGTGATGATGCATAGAATAACAGCGAAAACATAGGTGTTTGGCATAATGCACCATAATGGTGACAGGAATTATTGAGGTGGTGCTTGAAGATATCTGCGTCATAAGTGATACTAAAGTCAAATCTGCAGATAAAAAAATGAAAGGAGCGGATTTGACATGGTCGAATTTGGCGAACAGTTAAGAAGAGCGAGAGAAGCAAAGGGGATGACGCAGCAATCCCTGGCGGAACAATTATATGTAACGAGACAGGCGGTCTCCCGCTGGGAATGTGGAGACAGATACCCTGACCTGCTTACTACCAAGAAAATAGCGCAGATTCTGGATGTGAGCCTTGACGACCTTTTGTCCGGAAAAGAAATGACAAAGGTAGTAGAAAGAAACCCTGTAATAGAAAATAAGATAGTAAATAACATAATGATCGTACTGTATGCATTTGTGGTACTGTCCTTTCTATTAACGGTAGTTGACATCGTTATAAGGTTCCCATTTGGATCGGATGCGGTTGATTACAGTGATATCCAGATTACAGTAATTCAGATCCTGGGGCTTGTGATTCAGATAGTGGCGTTTTCATATGGATTGTTTAATGCTGTAAGGGGAACGCTATCGCCCAAAAGGATGGGGGCGGTCTTGGTGGCGTTTTTTGCAGCAATATGTATAACCGGTTCTGAGAACCTGGGCAGATTTGAAATGTGGCAGATGATGATTTCGGGAATCCTGTTTATTATCGTACCGGGCATATTGGGTGCCGTGGCATCATATTATTTCTTTGTTCGTGGTGATAATCGAAAAATATGGATTCGTCTGATAGATATAGTATCAGTATGGGGAATTTTCAGGATCATATTTTCAAATTTTCAGATGATTCGGTTTTCAAGTCAGTATCTGTCGATGAATACAACTGTTAGGATTGTACTGACAATTGGAATCTACGCACTTATCCTCTATCAGACACGCGCATTAAGCAGAAAACGAGAGAATGCAATTAAAACCAGTAATGATCAGGAATGAATAAGTTCACCCCAAACGAATTCATGCTATGGTCGAAGACAGATGTACTTGAACACAAATAAAAGGGTTAAGGAAACAATATAATCTGTCGATATACTAAATAGCGATGGAAGCGTATTTTTTCAATGGATTGAATTTCGTTGAAAAATGCGCTTTTTCTTTTAAGTATGAAGTATTTGATACCGCTCGGACCTTTCCGGGGAGCGGTGCGGCTCTGACTGACAGATGAGCTGCGGAAAGGAGAACTAATGACAATAGGTGGACTGGGAACATATGGTTCAATTTATGATGTACGGGGAAATCAGTCGACAAAAGCAAAGAATACAGCATCGAGTGATTTCTCAAAAACAATGGATTCAGCAGCGGAAATGTCAACTGTCCGTAGCAGAGAATTTGTACATGAATCAGTAGTTACAAGACATACAGAATATACAAATCCTGAAACAAATGAAAAGGTTCCTGTTGATATAAGGTATACGACGTCTTATTCAAAAGATGGAATTGTATGTGGAGAGAGGTCTGATGTTGACGGGAAGTTATCTGCGAGAGAACTCTGGAGCCTATCTTTTGAATCTCCCGGCGATTATAAAAAAGTTCAAGATTTTTTGAAAAGCTTTTCAAATGATGAGAGATTGACATTTGCAACACAGAAATCGTTCTGGAATGATTTTCTGCAGGATGATTTTGATATCGAGGGTTTTCGAGCATTCTACGATTCTACCGATAATGGCAGAATTGATATAGAGAAAGCTATGTCTGAAGGTAGAACGATGAGAGAAACCTTGACAGCGCAGAATGCTGAGTATTTGAACAACAATCATTTTGTCGGAAAAGTGTATTCAGAAGAAGATCTTCAGCCATCGTGGTATAAAAATGGGCAGATACAACTAAGCGAGGTATATGATCCCTCTGTCCCAAGATCAACAAGGATAACTTCTACCAGAGGTATAGAAAGAACAAATCTGGTTACCAATGTCAAAGATATGACGTTGGAGGAGTACAAGGATTATATCCATGAGAAGATTTCAAATATTCCATGGCCATCGAGTAATCTGTGTGATAGTTGGTCAATTGATATTTCGGAAGAAGGATTTAAGGCAATGAAAAATGATCCGGAATATGAAAAATGGGTGTTGGATGATCTGACAAAGGCACTTACCACGCCATATCCAGAATGGGCAAGATCAATTGGCGGCTCGCGTTATGTTGTGGCTCATATTGGTGCTACAAAAGAAGATTGTAGAGCTGATGGCTGGCATATGGGCTATCAGAACGGAACTGGTGACAAGGTCTGGGAGGCGCAATCCAAAGGAAGTTTTTGGACAAAACGTGCAGAACAGAAAAAGATTCAGGATAGGATAGATAAAAAAGCTGCTGAAAAGAAAGAATTGGAAGAAAAATGGCTACAGGAAGCAGCTGAGAAGAGACGGGCATACACTGATTTTCTTAATGGAGACAAAGTATTTAAGACAAATAATATTTCGGAAATAAATGATTTCTTCCAGATGCCATCGAATCCGAAAGTAGCAGGGATATTATCAGCGTATGAAGCCGGTACATTTGCGGGTGGCGGACTGATATAAATAATCATAGATAGTTGAATACCGCTCGGACCTTTCCGGGGAGCGGTGCGGCTCGGATTGACAGATGAGCTGCGGAAAGGAGGAAACTATGCCATTTGCAGTACAAACTAGTTTTAGTCAAACATATCAGTACGGAAGCTACAGCTCTAAAACAAGTCATACAGGTACTGATTTTGACACAGAATTTATGGGAAAGGCAACATCCCGAACCACTTCATCCGATAATGGAAAGAATATCGGTATCATGACCATTGGAAACAGAGGGTTCATTGCCGAATATGCTGATTCATCGACTGAACAAGATCCAATCATAAAGGTTGGGGATTATGAGGTTCGAGTGAATGAAGTTGATCCGAAGAATGCTACTGAGATAGAGATGTTTGCATTGACATCTTATATGGATGATAAGGGGCTCACAGATAATACCGGCATGAAGACCTTTAATAAGATGAGGGCATATTCATCTCAGGCTGAATATAACGGATTTTGTAATGGAATCGCTGATCCGATGACAGCATGGTCACAAAATCGTGATTGGACTGCTATCTTACAGAATGCTAAAGAGACCTATCTTGCTATGCCCAAGGCTTATGAACATGGGCTGAAATGTCAGAGTATCATAGACAGCCTAGAATCATGGAGTGGTGCCAGGCTTCTTAAGAGAGCGCAGTCAGGAGATACTGCTGCAGCAAGAGAAATAATTGAGAAGTATATTGCCAATGGGAGAATCCAAAAGGCAATGGATGGCAATGAGTTTATAAGAATGCAGGGAGAGATCGTTCAACATAATCATGATGAAGCTATGAAGAACTGGAAGTCTACAAGGGAAAGACTTCTTGAACAGGATCCTGCGGCAGAGAGCAGATGGTATACATACGGAAATGACAGTAAGAGATACACCTTTGATGAATTCTGTGAGTTTATGGACAAGATGTATGCTGAGCAGCGTGCCAATGGTCCGATGTATAGGAATCAGTTCTATGAGTTGGCGGATCAGGGCGTACAGCAGAATGAAGGGGTATCGGAAGCTATAAAGATGTTTGAAGATGCCCATAAGTTATCAGCGCAGGAACTGAAAGAAGAAAAAGACTGGCGCGATATGTCCGCTGAAGAATGGGACAAGATGCTTGAAGGCATTGATAAGTATATTGATGCATTTAAGGAGCGTTTGCGAGAAATGAAGGAGATGCAGGACGAAGCCGCTCAAAAGGCAGCTATGGAAGCTGATCCTGAGATGAGAACAATTGCAGCATCATCTGCTGCTTTAGCTGTTGCAACGGGATTTGATTCCGGATCATCTGTGGATACTGAAGAATCTGGTGAAGTTTCTGCGGAAGATGGTGTTGACCATGAAAAGAACTGGACAAAGAAACTTAAGACAGATGACCAGACTGTTCTTATGACCGCAAAAGAAGCGCAGAAGATGGAGAGCAATGCTCTGTCAAAGTACCAGGAAGTTCAGATTGTTGGCAGCACATCTGTGGGAGTGTCATACACAAGTGCCACTACAGAGTGCGCATCTGTTGATGAGGACGATAAAAAGGAAAAAGTCTGGACGATCACCTGTATAGGAGCAGACGGGATCAGCAGTAAAAAATGCCAGAACGGTAAAGTCCTTTCAAGCTGGGAACTAAAATACGAGTCGCCCGAAGATGCGAAGCGAGTTGATGACTTAATTGCAAGCTTCAAGAACGATGAGAACCTCAGATTTGCCGGAATGAAAGACTTTTGGACTAAGTTTTTAGGCGGAAACATATCCAAGGATAATCTAAAGTATACGGGTGATGCCTGGGAATGGTAAGGTAAATATGTTTTGAAAAAGTAGGTTTTCGGTAGCTTTTTGGTAGGAAAGAGGTAGGTTTTGAGTATTCTTTTTTCAAAATAGGTGTGTTATGCGTTGTATTATACTTCTGTGAAAGAGAATATTATTCCACTCCGAGATGCAGTCAATAAGGGAATCGTATCTGTAAAAGATTGGCGTGAGAAGGCTTGGGATATTATATACGATGGAGGTACTGAAATCCTGAGATATGAGAATTATGAAATTGCTATTACTGATGGCAATTGCATAATCAGACCGATAACAGAATAGTTTTTGCGCAGAAAATATTTGTTTAGTAAGGATTCAACTCAATCCAGGTTCATGATACAATAACAATCGCCGTAGGCAAACGTTACTTTTTGGATAAGACATAACTGCCGCTTTGGGTGAGTGAGTAAGTGAGTGAGTTTTCAATAGTGTGGTATGGGAACCCGCTCCCTTTCTACATTTTTTGAGTGAGCTTTTTTCTCCTAAGCGGAAGGTCGTGCGTTCGAATCGCATCGGGAACACTCGCGAAAGCTATAAGCCATGCAAAAAAGGATACATAAAGCTCGACGGGAGTTTACTCACGAGAGAGCATTTATGTATCCTTTTTTATAGGGCGCCAGCCCGTGGAGAAGGAAGCTCCGCTTCCTTCGTTCGTGCATGGCTGAGTTTACGCATGGCCATGTTCATGCAAGACTACCAAAAAAAGAAAGCCTCAAACAAAGGCTTTCTTTTTTTGGCTTATTATAATTTCTCAATAATAAAGCTCGCTATGATAAGGATCCATATATGAAGCGGGAAAAATACGTAGAACAGATACTTGGTAAACTTGGTGTTTTTTCCTCTTTCGCCATTATAAGCAAGTATGAATGGTATGACTGTAAAAATAGCCCATTCGCTGTCCATACACAATCTGTCATAAAGAGATACGCCCATTTCTGCATCTATAGTGAAGTGCGTTTTAAGGGCCATTATGAATAAGAGCAAGCTGTAAATAAATATACCGATACATTGCTTATTTTTTCTTCCATAGAAGGCCCACATAATAATGGGCATCGGTAAAAATACAATTAAACCTCCTGCGAGAAGAGATGCAAATGCAATTACTATCGCAAGTAGAACATTAATAATTATATGGTTTTTGCGTTTAATATTATCCAAACACCATATAAAGGCAAACATAAGCGCAAGCAATGTAAAAATATTATAATCCACTAAGAACGTTATATAGCTATATTTAGTAAAGTAAGTTTTGTCGAAAAACTGGTAAATAATAGTGGTGCCGGCGAACATGATCAATGCTGCGATAACAAGCCTGATCAGGTATTTTATGCGGCTTCGCGTATGATAAAATCCATCTATCATAAGATATATGAATAATGGCCAAACAAATCGTGTGATCAGAGATATCCAACTCGGCAAAAGGGGCCAATTTAAATTATCATGTGCCGCATAACTCAAAATTGAATTAAAATGATCCAGTATCATAAAAGGTATTGCAATTAATTTTAATTTATAAGCGTCTAATCCTCTTTCCATTTTTTCTCCTTTTAGCGTTTTTGCTTATTCATTCCTCTCTTCTTTTAATATTATTTATTTAGTTCACTTATTCGCAAACTGTTCTACAAGCTGTATGATCTGTTCTTCATCAAATCCAAGTCTCTTCATATTGTTGAAAAAATCTTCTATTTCCATATCAATAAGTGCTGTTCTTAAATCTTTAATCATATTATCGTCCTCCGTAATAAAACGACCACTGGTTCTTTCTGAGTGGACAAGTCCTGTCTGTTCGAGGTCACTGAGCGCTTTCTGCATTGTGTTGGGATTAACTCCGGCTTCTGCAGCAAGGTCGCGAACACTTGGTAGCTTATCACCGCTGTTATATTTTCCTGTTACAATGTCGTTTTCTATGTGCTCAATAATCTGTACAAAGATGGGCCTGTCTAAATTAAGGTTCAATGGCATAATACTCAATTCCTTTCTACAGATTTTGTTTTTGTACTACTGTACTAATCACTTAGTACAATAATACAATAACTCCATCCTCCTAACTTTGTCAACACTTTTTTTCAAAAAAATTAACAAACACAAAAAAGAAGGCCTTTGAACTGCGTTCACAAGGCCTCCTTACATATTATTTATTATTGTGATCAAAGCTGAATTGCTGTCTTAAGCGCAATCTCCATCATATCCGTAAATCCTGTCTCTCTCTCTTTTGCTGTGAGCTCGCCCTCTTTGAAGAGGTGATCTGAAACAGTGAGGATAGTGAGAGCGTTCTTCTTGGCTTCGGCTGCATTCATGTAGAGTGCAACTGTCTCCATCTCTACAGCAAGAGCTCCCATGTTTTTGTAGAGCTCGCTCTCGTTGCATTTCTTGTAGAATGCATCTGAAGAAAGAACGTTTCCTACATGATATCTTACATTCTTTTCCTTGGCGATAGCTACGGCCTTCTCAAGAATATCGTAGCTTGCTGTAGGGCAGAATGTTCCGGGAAGTCCGTACTGGAATCCGTAGTTGGAATCAGTATGAGCACCCATTGCAAAGACGATGTCCATTACATTGACATCTTCCTTAAGTCCTCCTGCGCTTCCAACTCTGATGATGTTATCAACATCATAGAAATTGTAAAGCTCGTATGTATATATTCCGATTGAGGGAATTCCCATTCCATGTCCCATTACTGAAACTTCTTTTCCCTGATATTTTCCTGTAAATCCAAGCATTCCTCTTACTTCGTTAAAGCACTTTGTATCTGTGAGAAATGTCTCTGCGATAAATTTTGCTCTTAAAGGATCTCCCGGCATAAGGACGGTCTTTGCTATATCTCCTTTTTCAGCACTGTTATGAGGTGTTGCCATATCATTTTCTCCTTTCTGTTTTTATTTTGGGAAATTGATATATCCCTGCATCCAAATATTTCCTTTAAATCTTCTGCCAACAGCCGGTTCTCCGAGAAGATCCACATCATTTATGCATAGATCGAACTCAAGGTCGTTACAATTTATACGCAAAATGTGTACTGTTTCTCTTGTAAGCGAATTGACTGTCTTTCTGGCTTCGGTTATCTCGCCAAGTACGGAGTAATGATCGCACTCAACTCCGTATGGCATAAAGTAGGTATCGACAAGACTGTAAACGTCCTGCTTTCTTATCTTTCTGGAAAGAGTCGTGTACAAGTCCATATCATCAAGCGTCAATGACTCGATCGCTGTCTCGTCACCTTTTCTGGCATTATTGATAAGCCGATTTCTGTAATTTGTTTTTTTCTTGGCTACTTGCTTCTCTTCTTCCGTCTTGGCTATGGGCATAAGAATCTGCCCTTTGATCGAAAGTGCCGACAAGCTCAAGGTCGTTCCCCTTATCGGAAAATGATCTTCGTTTTCATATTTCATGTACGAGATCATATTGAGTAGATAAAAGACAAGTGAAACTCCTATTCTGTTCTCATTACAAATTCCGGCATATGAATGCTGAGCAGCATGTCTTTCGACTGAGATATCTTCTTCAGTGCTGACTCTGGACGGGATCAGATAAGGATAATAATATTCATAGACGAACTTATCTTCCTCATCAAACTCTCCACATACAGCAAGTCCCAGTCCTTCGGAGTAGTCTTTCATAAATTCCGCGATTATTACATTGTCTTTTGACGAGGCATAATTTCTGCTTGTCGGATGCTGAACGGAACTGACAATTAGCTGTGTCATTTCTTTTCTGTTTTGTATCTTAGAAAAGCCCACTGCTCTTAGGAATTTATGCAACTACTTCTTCACCTCTTTTCGGTTCTTATCTTTTCTATTGATTCTTATTTCTTTGTGGGAACAAGAACCTCTTTTCCGCCCATGTAAGGACGAAGAACTTCAGGAATCTTAACACTTCCGTCTGCCTGAAGGTTGTTCTCAAGGAATGCGATAAGCATTCTCGGAGGAGCAACTACTGTATTGTTAAGTGTATGTGCAAGGTAATTTCCGTCCTTGCCCTTAATTCTGATCTTAAGTCTTCTTGCCTGTGCATCTCCGAGGTTAGAGCAGCTTCCGACCTCAAAGTACTTCTGCTGTCTTGGTGACCATGCTTCTACGTCGCATGATTTGCATTTAAGATCCGCAAGATCTCCTGAGCAACACTCAAGTGTACGCACCGGTATATCCATAGATCTGAAAAGATCTACTGTGTTCTTCCAAAGTTTGTCGTACCATGTCTTAGATTCTTCGGGCTTACAGATTACAACCATTTCCTGCTTCTCAAACTGATGGATTCTGTAAACACCTCTCTCCTCGATTCCGTGTGCACCTTTTTCTTTTCTAAAGCAAGGTGAATAGCTTGTAAGAGCCTGAGGAACCTGCTCCTCGGGAATGATCTGGTCGATGAACTTACCGATCATTGAGTGCTCACTTGTTCCGATGAGATAAAGGTCTTCGCCTTCGATCTTGTACATCATGGCTTCCATCTCAGGGAAACTCATTACGCCTGCTACTACATTTCCGTGGATCATGAAAGGAGGAACGCAATATGTAAATCCTCTCTCTATCATGAAATCTCTTGCATAAGAAATAACTGCCGAATGAAGTCTTGCGATAT
Organism: Butyrivibrio sp. XB500-5; assembly: GCF_003625505.1. NCBI lineage: Bacteria > Bacillati > Bacillota > Clostridia > Lachnospirales > Lachnospiraceae > Butyrivibrio > Butyrivibrio sp. XB500-5. The sequence goes on along the minus strand of NZ_RAIS01000002.1, from coordinate 112,069 downwards.
CGCCCATCAAATAATAGAATCCGTTACCTGCAACTCTTCTTGCCGCATCAAGGTCGATTCCGTTGAAGCTCTCCATTATATCTGTATGATAAGGAATCTCAAAATCGGGAACAACGGGATCTCCGAATTTCTCGATCTCTACGTTCTCAGAATCATCTTTTCCCACAGGTACCGAATCATCGATTATCTGAGGAATGATCATCATCTTATTAGTAACTTCTTCATCAAGCTTACTCTGCTTCTCTTCAAGCTCGGCAAGTGTCTGGGCGTCTTTTGCAACCTGCTCCTTAAGAGCCATTGCCTCATCCTTCTTGCCCTGTGCCATAAGTCCGCCGATCTCTTTTGAAATCTTGTTTCTGTTTGCTCTAAGCTCATCAGCCTTCTGCTGATTGGTTCTTCTTTCTTCATCAAGCTTAATTACTTCATCAACAAGAGGAAGCTTTTCATCCTGAAATTTTTTCTTGATGTTCTCTCTTACTACGTCTGGGTTCTCACGTAAAAATTTAATGTCTATCATCCCGTTTTGTCCTCCACAGATTTTCTATGTTAAATAGATTTTTTACAATTTAATATTAAGCACTTTATCTGTCAGTACTTGATAATGCTTTCTCAAGTGCTGCTCTCTCATCCTCGCTGAGTTCTACATCTGCAACTCCGCCATTTATCTCTTTTGAATAGCAGTAATTGAGTCCGTCTGTGCTGTGAACTGAGTTGAGCAGATATCCGTTATCGTTCTCATCAAGCATGCAAAGAGCGAAGCTGAGCTTTCCGCCCATCTGATTAAATGCATCATACTTCTCAAGTCCGATCTTCTGGAATGTTTTCTGCATTCTCTTGTTGATGTCCTGAATATCTTTTCTGTTCTTTTCGTTCTCTGTTCTGATAAGTCTGTTGTCATGGAAAAGACCTACAATCTCATCTTCAAGGGATTCTGCTTCTTTTCCCTGCATGAATTTGTTGTATCTTTTCTCAAGCTTTTTAACTCTGGATGTCTGTACTATTGATACAATGATCATTATGAGCAGTGCTCCGATCAGTACAAAAAATAAAATTGCGGGGTCAAGATTTCCAAGACCCATTGAATTAAATATCTGGCTTTCCATATTAATTATCTCCGATTATCCTCTGCATAGTCTATCTGTAATTTTCTCTAAGTCGTCATTGCTGTAGAACTCGATCTCTATCTTTCCGGTTCCGTCTCCCTTGGAGATAATATCTACCTTTGTTCCTACTGCCTGTTTGCATTTCTCAGAAAGTGACGCATATATAGCATCAATGCTTTCGTTCTTAACTACAGGCTTCTTAGGTTTAGATGTTTTTCCAAGATTCTTTACAAGCTTTTCGGTCTCACGAACGCTAAGCTTTTCGTCAAAAACTTTCTGAGCAAGTGTGATCTGCTCTTCCTCGTTGTCTACCGGGATAAGTGCTCTGGCATGTCCTGTCGAAAGCAATCCCTCAACTACCATCTCTCTTACCTTATCGCAAAGCTTCAAAAGTCTGAGTGAGTTGGTGATAGTAACTCTGCTCTTTGATACCTTCTCAGCGACAACGTCCTGTGTGTAACCGAAATCATCAATGAGTTTTTTGTATGCGATAGCTTCTTCAATAGGATTGATGTCTTCTCTCTGAATATTGTCGATAAGTGCTATCTCTGCAATTTCCTGCTCATTGAGATCTTTTATAATAACCGGTACTTCTTTAAGTCCGGCTTTTTTAGCAGCGCGCCATCTTCTCTCACCGCCGACGATCTCATAGTGATCCTTCTTGTCGGTAACAATGATGGGATTTATAATTCCGAACTGCTTGATTGATTCTGAAAGTTCTATAAGACTGTCTTCATCAAATGTTTTTCTTGGCTGATTTCTGTTTGGTTCAACCTTGGTGATGTTGACCTTAACTACCTGTCCTTCAATGTGTTGTTCAACAATCTTTGTTTCTTTTGCTGAGGATGATACCTTCGCCGGTATTATGGAATCAAGTCCCTTACCTAATCCTCTTTTCACATTCTTAGCTGCCATGTTCCCCTCCGGTTTAATCAAACTTTCTATCTATTACCTCGCCCGCGAGAAGTCTGTATGCTTCTGCTCCCGCTGACTTGGGTTCATACACATTTATCGGCATTCCATAACTGGGCGCCTCAGCGAGACGTATGTTTCTTGGAATGATCGTCTTATAAACATTTTCCTGAATATGTTCTTTAACGTTCTCAACTACCTGAAGTGATAAGTTTGTACGAGAATCAAACATAGTAAATACTACACCTTCCATCTCGAGTTCAGGATTCAATCTGTCTTTTACAAGATTAACTGTATGAACGAGCTGACTTAATCCTTCAAGAGCATAGTACTCACACTGAATAGGAACAAGAACTGTGTTGGCTGTTGTCATAGCGTTGACAGTCAACATACTTAAAGAAGGTGGACAATCTATAACTATATAATCATAGTCATCTTTAACTTTTCCGATTGCTTCCCTTAAGATAAATTCCTTCTGCTCTGCATCGATAAGTTCTATCTCTACAGCAGCCAGGTTTACATTTGACGGAATGATATCTACTCCGTCTATTTCTTCAACGACATTTTTGACGATTGCATCATTGGTTTCACACTCACCTATCATGAGTTCATAGATGGTATTTTCTAATTCATTTTTATCAAGTCCGAATCCGCTGGTAGTATTTCCCTGTGGATCTGTATCAATGACTAGAACTTTCTTTCCTTTTTCTGCCAATGCTGCTGACAAATTAATAGAAGTAGTGGTCTTTCCGACCCCACCTTTTTGGTTTGCGATTGCAATTACTCTACCCATTACTCCTCCAAGCTATTTAAACACTAATCTGATTTTACCACATTATAATGCTAATGGTATTACAAATCGGTTTGATTGTCTGTGTTTATGATTGTAATTTCTATATATTGTGTTTGAAATTGTTTTGTTTCACCACACAATTATATTATCGAGTTGTATGTTTCACGGAGTTTTTTACTACATTTTGTGTTTCAATGTTTCACGTGAAACAATTTTTTGTATTATGAATTGTATCTGAGTTCAATGTTTCACGTGAAACATAATAATCAATAACACAATATCTATGATAAAGGTTTCTTAGAAGGAACTCCTGCCTTACGAGGATATTGTTTGGAAGTTTTTTCTTTCTTTTCAATAATACAAATGGTTCTACTGTACTCTGAATCGGGAAGAACAAACTCCGGACTGTCTATAAGCTTTCCTCCAAGAAGATGAATTGCTCCTTTTGCCTTGGATAATTCCTCCCCGGCCTTTTCACTTTTATAAGCGATAAATCTTCCACCTACTTTTACATACGGAAGACAATACTCGGATAAAGTTGAGAGATTGGCAACAGCTCTTGAAACAGCAATATCAAAAGTTTCTCTCAGAGAATCTTTATTGCCTATAGAAGAATAATCTTCCGCTCTTCCATGTAAGGTTACGATACTACCTTCATTATTAAGTCCAAGCTCATCGATCACTTCATTTAGAAAGTTAAGTCTCTTATTAAGAGAATCAAGAAGAGTGATCTTGAGTTTCGGAAAAACAATCTTAAGTGGAATACCGGGAAAGCCTGCTCCGGTTCCTACATCAATAAGTGAATAATCATCTTTGGAAAAATCAAAATACTTATAAGCGGAAATACTGTCAACAAAATGAAGCTTGCATACACTGTCGAACTCGGTGATGGCAGTGAGATTCATGACCTCATTCCACTTTATTAGAAGTTCATAGTATTTATCAAATTGAGCAAGCTGTTTATCACTTAGTTCTATACCTAAAGCCTTAAAGTCATTGATCATATCAGCATATTTAATTCTCATCGGCACTACCTCTTCTAAGTGAATCAAGGTAAATAATAAGTACTGAAATATCGGCAGGATTAACTCCACCGATTCTGGAAGCTTGTCCTATATTGGTCGGTCTGAATCTTTCAAGCTTCTGTCTTGCTTCCAATCTAAGACTTCCGACATCATCGTAATTTATATCAGCAGGGATTTTCTTCTTTTCAAGTTTCTTGAACTGCTCAACCTGTCTTTCCTGTCTGTTGATATAACCTTCATATCTGATTGTGATCTCAACCTGTTCTATTACATCATCAGGAAGAGGTTTTCTGTCCGGATCAATATCTTCAATAAGCTTATACGAGAGCTCCGGTCTGCAAATAAGTTCCGCAAGAGAAGTCGCTGTCTTAAGAGATGGCGTACCGACCTTCTCCATAAATTTCTGGATAGTTGCATTGGCTCCAACCACAGTATTTTTTAATCTGGTAACTTCTTTATCAATAAGATCCATCTTGGTACAAAGCTTATTATATTGCTCTTCGGAAATAAGTCCTATATCATATCCCTTTTTGCGAAGTCTGATATCTGCATTATCTTGTCTGAGTAACAATCTGTACTCTGCCCTTGAAGTCATCATTCTGTATGGCTCAAGATTTTCTTTAGTAACAAGGTCATCAACAAGAACACCTATGTATCCTTCAGATCTGTCTATGTATAAACTCTCTTTATTAAAGATCTGCATTGCGGCATTGATTCCGGCATAAAGTCCCTGAGCCGCAGCTTCTTCATAACCACTGCTTCCGTTAAACTGACCGGCACTGAACAAACCTCTTGTAGTTTTGATCTCAAGATTTGGATGAAGCTGACCGGGACATAAGCAGTCATACTCAATGGCATAAGCATTTTTTACAATTCGACAATTCTCAAGTCCGGGGACAGTTCTGTACATAGCGATCTGAACATCTTCAGGCATAGAAGAAGACATTCCGTCAATATACATTTCATTGGTAAAAGTTCCTTCGGGTTCAACAAAGACTTGATGCCTTTCATGATCGGGGAACTTAATAACTTTATCTTCAATAGAAGGACAATATCTCGGACCGACACCTTCTATAATTCCTGCGTAGATTGGCGATCTATCGATATTAGCCTTAATTATCTCATGTGTCTTCTCGTTAGTATATGTCAACCAGCATGAAACCTGTGGCCGCTGAACATCCTCAGGATCAGTATCAAAAGAAAACGGAACAACGGGAGTATCTCCAAACTGCTCGGACATTTTAGAATAGTCAATTGTATTTCCATCCATCCTTGCAGGTGTTCCAGTCTTAAATCTTCTAAGCTCTATTCCTGCATCAATAAGTGAAGCAGAAAGAAGGTTAGAAGGAAGAAGTCCGTTAGGTCCGCTATAAGTAATCGCTTCACCTGTAAGACAGCGGCTCTTTAAGTAAGTACCTGTACAAAGAATAACAGCCTTAGACTCATAAATAATTCCGGAGAAAATCTTTACTCCGACAATCTTATTGGTATAGCCTTCTTTTTTAAGATCATCGGAAACTTCCTCAAAAAGAATCTCAGAAACTTCGGCCTGTTTAATACAAAGATGTTCCTGAGCTTCAAGAACTTTTCTCATCTCTTTGGAATACTCCATCTTGTCCGCCTGACATCTGAGTGAATGAACGGCGGGACCTTTGGAAGTATTAAGCATCTTTGATTGCAAGAAAGTCTTATCTATATTTTTACCCATCTCTCCGCCAAGAGCATCAATCTCTCTGACAAGATGACCCTTGGAAGATCCTCCGATATGAGGATTACAAGGCATAAATGCAATATTGTCGGCGCTCATCGTAAAGACAATAGTTTCAAGACCGAGTCTTGCACAAGCAAGAGCAGCCTCGCAACCGGCATGTCCGGCACCTATAACAACAACATCAAATTTCTCTTTAACAATAGTCATAAATTATTTACCCATACAAAACTTGGAGAAGATTTCTTCTACAAGATCGTCGCCAATCTCTTCACCAAGTATTTCTCCGAGTGCTTCATATGCACCTGTCAGATCGACAGTGTAAAAATCCTCGGAAAGATTCTTAGAAATACTGTCAAGTACAAGCTCCAAACTGCCAGAAGCTTTATTCAAAAGATCTTTATGTCTTACATTGGTAATATATATTTCCTGCTTAGGAACAATATCCCCATTAAAGAATAATTCCGAGATAGCATCTTTCAACTCGGAAATGCCGTTTCCTTTTAACATAGAAGTTCTGATAATAGGCAAATGATCGTTTGAAGAGTCTGAAAAATGCATACGAATGATATCTTCTGTTATTTTAATGTTATCAGAAAGATCGTTTTTATTTAAAAGAACTATCGTCTTCTTGGACTTACATAGCTCTATAATATCTTTGTCTTCGCTATCGATCTCATTGGTAGAATCAAGAATATATAAAATAAGATCTGCTTCTTCAATCTTACTCTTTGCTTTATCGACACCTATCTTTTCAATGATGTCTTCTGTATCTCTGATACCGGCAGTGTCAATAACATGAAGAACAATATCACCGAGTCTGACTGTTTCCTCAATAACATCTCGGGTTGTTCCGGCAATATCGGTTACGATAGCTCTTTCATCACCGGTAAGAGCATTCAAAAGAGATGATTTTCCGGCGTTAGGTTTTCCGACAATAACGGTTTTTATACCTTCTTTTCTGATCTTACCTTCATCGGCCGTCTCAATCAAAGAAGCAATCTCTTTTTTCATCGGATCTACAATTGCTTTTAATTTATCGGGATAACCTGTAAGGTCATAGTTTTCCGGATCATCAAGAGCAGACTCGATAAAAGCCATCTCATAAAGAATCTTTTCACGAAGGCTTCTAATCTTTGAACTGAGCTTACCCTGGAGCTGACCTTTGGAACTTTCAAACGCAAAATTATTTTGAGCGCTGATGATATCCATTACTGCTTCAGCTTTGGTAAGATCAATCCTGCCGTTTAAAAAAGCTCTCTTTGTAAACTCACCGGGCTCGGCAAGTCTGCAGCCCTTATCCAATAAAAGATTGAGAATTCTGTTCATCACAAGCATTCCGCCGTGAGAGTTGATCTCAATCACATCTTCCATAGTGTAGCTGTGAGGAGCCTTCATATATGAGATCATTACTTCATCAATAATTTCATCTCCATCACAAATATAACCAAACTTTATCGTATTTGGTTCATGAGATAAAAGAGTATGTTCTTTTTTTGATGAAAGGTAAACAGTATCACAGATAGAAAGTGCCTGCGGTCCGCTAACTCTGATAATACCGATTCCGGCATCGGACATAGCTGTAGCAATGGCACAGATCGTATCGTTACTGAAGGTACTTAGTACACTTGGCATATCTATCCTCCGATAGAAATATCGTAAGAAAAAATAGAATCAATAAACTCAAATAATCCCCCTCAAAGCATTTGCTCAGAGGGGGATCTTATAATTATTTCTTTAAAGTAACCACTACTCTTCTGAATGGTTCTTCACCCTCACTATGAGTAGTAACATATCTATCACCCTGAAGAGCTGAATGAATTATTCTTCTCTCATAAGGATTCATAGGCTCTAAAGCAACTGACTGTCTTGACTTTCTAACCTTATAAGAAATGTTCTTTGCAAGATTTTCAAGTGTTGCTTTTCTTCTCTCTCTATAATTCTCGGTATCAACTTTTACATGAATGTAATCAGCGGATTCCTTATTAACTACCAAAGAAACAAGATACTGAAGAGAATCAAGAGTCTGTCCTCTCTTACCGATGAGGACTCCCATCTCTGCTCCGCTAAGCTCGATATCTAAAATATTGTCTTCTGCGTTGAACTTAGATTCAATAGCAACTTCCATTTTCATAGCGTCGAATACTTCCTTAAGGAAAGCATCTGCTTTAGATGTAAGCTTGCCTGCATCGATATCCGAAACCTTAGAAACCTTAGGCTCTTCGGAAACTTTCTTGGTTTCCTTCTTAGGCTCACTCTTAACTTCTTTCTTAGGTTCTGAAGTTTTAACTTCTACCTTTTCTTCAGGTTTATCTTCTTTAATTCTTGCTTTAATAACAGCGGGCTTAGCGTTGATTCCAAGGAATCCTGATGAACCGCTCGTTACAACTTCATAATCAAGTCTGTCACTGGTAACAAGTAAAGCTTCGCATGCCTCTGTAATGGCATCGTCAACGTTTTTTGCCGTAAACTCTCTATATTCCATCGTTCCCTCCCCTATAGGAATTATTATTTATTGTTTTTCTCGTTAAACTCTTTAACCATGTTTGCTTTAGCGAAAAGAGAATCCTTACGTATTTCCTTATTGGAGTAATTATCTCTTACTTTCTGAAGCTCTGCTTCTCTCTCCTCCATAGAAGCAGATGATTTAGATGCAACAGAAGAAATACTTCTGGTATTCATGTTGGCATATCTGTTCATGGAAGGTGTAGCCTTCATCTTTTCTTTTTTCTCGTTGTACTTCTCAATATTCTTGGCAATCTGAGCATCGATGTCTGAATTATCAATATGCTTGTTGATAAGAACCTGCTGAATAGCTCTTACTACCGCACTTGCAATCCAGTAAATACCCATACCTGCAGGAAGACTGAAGCAGAATACCGCAGACATAAGAGGCATCATAACATTCATAGTCTTCATTGACTGCTGCATCTGGGCAGTAGGATCGTTCTGATCAGCCTTACCATCTGCCTGTGCAGGCTGAGGCATGAGCTTAACGGATACCCACTGGGTAAATGCAGAAAGAACAGGAATAGCTATTGCTCCGAGAAGAAGTAAAAACTGCTTATTTGCAAAAGCTGTTTTTACCATAAATCCCGGTGAATCAGCTATATTAAGACCAAGAAATGAATTGTACTTGCTTAAAAGTGCATGAGTATTATCAATCGAAGAAGACAATCCTGCAAATTTCTCTTTAAAGTTCAACCAATCTGCGGAAGAAGCTCTGTTAAGAACATCAATAATAGTATTCTCCACATATTTGGTATCACCGTTTACAAAAAGATCATTCTTGAACTGTCCCTGAAAAGACTTGGCACTTGAAATTGATTCTTTTATATAATCAAGTGCTCCGTCAGTTGTGCGAATCTGCTCAACAAGAGGATAAAATGCATTTTTAACGATACCTACATATCCCGGAATAGCATAAATAACACGATAAAGTGAAATAAGTATAGGCATCTGAATTAACAGCTGCAAACAACTTCCGGTCTGAGATACTCCATACTTGGCATAGACCTCTTTGGTCTCCTGCTGCATAGCGAGCATTGAATCGTTATCTTTTTTTCCTTTATACTTCTCTTGAATAGCCTTAAGTTCCGGGCTCATCTTATACTGAAGTTTAGAAAACTTCTGCTGTTTATAAGTCAAAGGAAGTAAACAAAGATTAATTACAATAGTGAAAATAATAATTGCAAGTCCGATATTGGGAACGCCGATCATATTCAAAACATTAAAGATCGCATTCATTATCTGACCGAGTACCCATACTATGGGCTTAAGTATTTTTCCCTGATCTTGAGAAAAGAATAATGCTAACAACTTTAACCTCCTCCTAGCATTTACGGAACCGGATCATATCCACCGCTTGAAAAAGGATTACATCTTAATATCCTCCAAGCAGCCAGTAGTCCCCCTTTAAGGGCTCCGTACTTTTCTATTGCTTCTAGTCCGTACTCCGAACATGTGGGAATATACGGACATTTTGTTCTTTTTAACGGAGACAGATATTTCCTATATAATTTAATTAGATAGATCAATATCTTTTTCATTTAAATACCGCCATTTTTTATTATGCGGGCCTTCCCTGCCAAGCTTAATAGAGAATCCTTAATATCATAATAAGAAGCTTCTCTTGCACAGGCTCTGGCAACGACTACTATATCCAAACCACTATTGAACATATCTTCATGTAGCCGGTAACTTTCTCGAACAAGTCTTGCAAATCTGTGCCTTACAACACTGTTCCCAATCTTTTTACTGCATGAAATCCCAAGTTTATTGGTAGAACCGTTATTTTTCCACACATAAAGAACTATAAATTTATTGGCATAGCTCTTACCGTTACCATAAACATTGCGGAATTCACTTGTCTTTTTCATTGATTCTGAAAAAAGCATCTGTTTATCCTTTATTTTTTCGGAAGAAGAAAAAAGGCCACATCACTTGTGACCTTTACTATCAAGCAGATAATCTCTTTCTTCCCTTTGCTCTTCTGGCTGCGAGAACTTTTCTGCCGCCCTTAGTAGCCATTCTTGCTCTGAAGCCGTGTACTCTGGCTCTCTGAAGCTTATGAGGCTGGAATGTCATCTTCATAGTCGGAAACACCTCCTTCTTACACAAACTAAATAAAAACTAAGTATATATAATTACTCAGAAACCATCTAAATAATTACAGATTACATCCTGTGTGGAAAAAATCTTTATAATTATAATAAATAAAAACATAGCAGTCAACCCATAAAACCTCAGAAAATTAGGGTTGAGCATTTCAAAAAAAATCTAAAAAAAATATTTGACAATATATTGTGTCGATAAAAGTTATCCACATCAAAATGTTGATTTTGTGGAAAACCTGTTGATTAATTTTTTTAACCTCTTTTTATCCACATTTTTTCTCAATTTTGTGGAAAACCTAGGGCATAATTTGGACACAATTGATTTAAAACCGCATATTTAAGCCATTTATAACGGTAGATAGTTTTAGGTGGAAAAAGTATCATTTTTCCACAAGAAAAAAATAGGGTGTTTTGCAAAATTTTTTTTACCAAAGTTATCCACAAAGCGTCGTTGTTTGATATTTGACACTATTTAATATAAAATAGTAAAAGTCTATAATTTTGCTAGTTTGGGGAGTTTTTTCATGCAATCAACATCAGAAATCACAGAAAAATTAAAAGCGAATTGGGAATCAATCAAGCACACTATCAAGATTGAATCAGGTATAACGGAAATATCCTATAAAACCTGGATCGATCCTCTTACTGTGTACAGTATGGAAGATAATAATGTCAAAATACTTATTCCATCTGATAATTCAATGGCACTTCAATATATAATAGGCCATTACATGGATTTTATTAAAGTTGCCATCTCGGAATTTCTTGAAGATATGGTGGACGTTTCTTTCATTCTTAAAAAAGATGCTATTAATAATGAAGAAACACCTGAAAATGATCTCGTAAATGATCAGGAAAACCACTATTCAAGCAACATTAACTACGAACATTCCAATCTCAATCCTAAATATAGATTTGATACCTTTGTAGTAGGTAGCAACAATAAGTTTGCTCATTCAGCTTCACTTGCTGTTGCCGAGTCACCCGGAACATCTTACAATCCTCTTTTCTTATACGGAGGACCCGGACTTGGTAAGACTCACCTTATGCATTCTATCGGTCACTTCATTATGGAACACAATCATAAAGCCAAGGTTCTTTATGTAACTTCCGAGCAGTTTACCAATGAAGTTATCGAATCGATCAGAAGCGGTAAAACGGAAAGTATGTCCAAGCTTCGTGAGAAATACAGAACAGTTGATGTTCTCATGGTCGATGACGTTCAGTTTATTATAGGAAAAGAATCAACTCAGGAAGAGTTTTTCCACACATTCAACGAGCTTCATCAGGCAGGAAAGCAGATTATTCTTTCATCCGATAAGCCTCCTAAAGAAATGGAAACTCTGGAAGAAAGATTCAGATCCAGATTCGAGATGGGTCTTATTGCTGATATCCAGTCTCCCGATTATGAGACAAGGATGGCTATCCTTCGTAAAAATGCTGAGAACTACGGCAAAAACATTGATGATGAAGTAATCGATTATATCGCTACAAACATCAAGTCCAACATCAGAGAACTTGAAGGTGCATATAACAAGATCATCGCTTATTCAAGACTTAACAACGTTGATGTTACTTTGGAAAATGCAATGGAAGCTCTTAAGGATATTATTTATCCCGATAAATCCAAAGTCATCACACCTCAGCTCATCATTGATACTGTTTGTGAACAGTACGGAACCAAGAAAGACGATATTATCTCCAAAAAGAGAAATTCCGAGATAGTTCTTCCAAGACAGATCATTATGTATCTTTGCAGAGAATATACAGATGCTTCTCTCGAGGAGATAGGAAAGATTCTCGGTAAAAAAGATCACACAACAGTAATGAGCGGTATCAATAAGATCAAACAGAAAATGTCTTTTGATGATGAGCTCAATAAAAACATAGATATTATAATGAAGAAACTCAATCCTTCTTTATAATATAAACAATTATTGTGGATAACTATGTAGAAATGTGTGTAGTTAGTTTGGGATTAATTGTTATTTGAGGGTGGATAATATTTTATTGGCTTATATGCCAAAATTTGGCTTGTTTATAACTTTTATTTTTTCAACATCAAAATTTTTATTATCAACACCCAAAAATTTGTAAAAAAGCCTCACAAATTGTATAATAGAATAGGTTTTACACTTATCAACAGCTATTATTAATTCTTTTATTATTTATTTATATTATTTTTATATTTGCATGCGCGAAGGGAGTAATTACTTAAATGAAATTTGTATGCTCAAAATCTAATCTGGTGAGTGGATTACAGATTGTGTCGAAGGCAGTTCCTTCAAAAACAACAATGTCTATTCTTGAATGTATTCTTGTTGATGCAACAGAAGGAATGATAAAGTTCATTGCCAACGATATGGAATTGGGAATACAGACTGTAGTGGAAGGAAACATTGTAGAAAGAGGATTTATAGCTCTTGATGCCAAGATTTTCTTTGACATTATAAGAAAACTTCCTGATAACGACGTTACCATAGAGTCTGATAATTCTAACAAAGTTACTATCAGCTGCGAAAAAGCAAAGTTTAACCTCATCGGAAGAAAGGGTGATGATTTCACTTATCTTCCATCTATCGAAAAAATAGACGGAGTTACTGTTTCACAGTTTACTCTTAGAAATGTTATTCAGCAGACTATCTTTTCAATTTCAGAAAATGATGCAAATAAGATGATGTCCGGAGAACTTTTTGAAGTTGACGGAGAAAACTTAAAGCTTGTTTCTCTTGACGGACACAGAATATCGATCAGAAAAGTAAAACTTGGAGGAAATTATTCTTACAAGAAAGTTATAGTGCCCGGAAAAACACTCGGAGAAATCAGTAAGATTCTCGGCGACAGCACAGAGAAAATGGTAAATATCTATTTTACCGACAAGCATGTGCTCTTTGAGTTTGATAAAACTATCGTTGTTTCACGTCTCATAGAAGGTGAGTACTTCAGCATTGATCAGATGCTTTCAAGTGACTACGAGACCAAGATGAATATTAACAGAAAAGAATTCCTTGATTGTATAGACAGAGCAACTCTTCTTGTAAAAGAGGGAGATAAGAAGCCTGTCATTATTTCTGTGACTGACGGAAAGATGGAACTTAAGATAAATTCAGCTATAGGAAGCATGGATGAAGAGATAGATATTGATAAACAGGGTAAGGATCTTATGATCGGGTTTAATCCCAAGTTCCTCATTGATGCTCTTCGTGCGATTGAAGATGAGACGGTTGATATTTATCTTGTTAATCCTAAAGCACCTTGCTTTATCAGAGATAAAGATTCAACATACACTTACCTCGTACTTCCTGTTAATTTCACAACAGTAGATTAAAGATTTTAGGACAAATAAATGGATATTATAAATTTAAGAGCGCAGGATGAGTTTATAAAACTCGGACAAGCTCTGAAAAAAGCAGGTCTTGAAAGTTCCGGAGTAGATGCGAAGATGGATATTCAAGCCGGAATGGTTAAAGTAAACGGAGAAGTCGAGACAAGACGCGGTCGTAAATTGTACGACGGAGATGTTTTTGAATACGACGGCCGACAGGTTAAGATAGAAAAATGATAATAAAATCACTGGAACTTGCTGATTTCAGGAATTATGAGAATGTAAAGATTGATTTCAGCAGAGGTACAAATATTTTATACGGTGACAATGCTCAGGGAAAGACCAATATTCTCGAAGCAATTTTTGTTTCTGCAACCACTAAGTCACATAAGGGTAGCAAAGATAAAGAAATAATAAGATTTGGCAAAGAAGAAGCCCATATCAGAACGATTCTTGAAAAAGATAACGCAGAATATCGCGTAGACATGCATCTTAGAAAGAATAAGTCAAAAGGAATAGCCATTGATTCTCAAAAGATCAAGAGAGCTTCCGACCTTATAGGTATGTTAAATGTAGTATTTTTCTCGCCTGAAGATCTTAGTATTATCAAAAATGGTCCTTCAGAAAGGCGCAGATTCATGGATATGGAGTTGTGCCAGTTGGATCAGATATATCTGAACAGTCTTTCTAAGTACAACAAATTAGTAGTCGAAAGAAACAGAGTTCTAAAGGATCTTTTTGAACATCCCGAAAACAGTGTTCTTCTTGATGTTCAGGACAAGCAGTTATGCGAGTACGGATCCGTCATAATCAAAACAAGAGAAAAATTCATCAAAGATCTTAATGAAATAATAAGACCTATTCATAGTAAATTGACGGGAGAAAAAGAAATCCTGTCCGTTTATTATGAGCCGAATGTGGAAAGTGATGAATTTGAAAAAAAGCTTACTGCTTCCAGGAAAAAAGATATTTATTCCAAGCAGACTACTGTTGGACCACACAAAGACGATTTTTCTTTTATAGTCAGGAAAAATCCTGATGAAGAAGGGATAGATATCAGAAAATACGGTTCGCAGGGACAACAAAGAACAGCATCTTTATCACTAAAATTATCAGAGATAGAGATTGTAAAAAGAGCTAAAAAAGAAAATCCGGTTCTTTTGCTTGATGATGTTTTATCGGAGCTTGACAGTAACAGACAAAATTACCTGTTAAACACTATCGGTAATATACAGACAATCATCACATGTACCGGACTTGATGAATTTGTAAATAACAGATTTGAAATAGATAAGCTGTTCAAGGTAACAGAAGGAACAGTAAGTAGCGAAAACTAAGAAACGGAGCTTAAAATGGGAAACGAAGAAGTAAAGTATGGCGCTGACCAAATCCAGATTCTTGAAGGACTTGAAGCGGTTAGAAAAAGACCCGGTATGTATATCGGAACGACAGCCAGCAGAGGTCTTCACCATCTTGTTTACGAGATAGTGGATAACTCGGTTGATGAAGCCCTTGCGGGATTTTGTAATCACATCGAAGTAACCATCAATGAGGATAACACGATCATTGTAAAAGATAACGGAAGAGGTATTCCCGTTGATGTTAACCACAAGTCAGGTCTTACCGGAGTTGAGGTTGTATTTACAATCCTTCATGCTGGCGGTAAATTCGGCGGTGGTGGTTACAAAGTTTCCGGTGGTCTTCACGGCGTAGGAGCATCTGT
The DNA here is from genome assembly GCF_003625505.1 of Butyrivibrio sp. XB500-5. Classification (NCBI taxonomy): domain Bacteria; kingdom Bacillati; phylum Bacillota; class Clostridia; order Lachnospirales; family Lachnospiraceae; genus Butyrivibrio; species Butyrivibrio sp. XB500-5. Next base: position 96,864 of record NZ_RAIS01000002.1, on the reverse strand, counting down.
AGTTAATGCTCTTTCAGAGTGGCTCGAAGTTCAGGTAACAAGAGACGGAAAAGTATATGAGCAAAGATACGAAAGAGGAAAAGTTTGTTATCCTCTTAAGGTCGTAGGTGATGCACCCGAAGGTGCTACAGGAACAAGAGTATACTTTAAGCCTGACGCTCTGATTTTTAAAGAGACAACAATTTACGATTATAACATTCTTAAGCAGAGACTTAGAGAGATGGCATTCCTTACCAAGGGTCTTAGGATCACACTTACAGACCTTAGAGTGGAAGAGGGCGAGGAGCCTACAAGCCAGACATTCCACTATGAAGGCGGAATCAAGGAATTCGTTGAATATCTCAACAAGAGTAAGACATCTCTTTATGATGAGATCATGTACTTTGAAGGAAACAAGAACAACGTACAGGTTGAGGTTTCTCTTCAGCACAATGATTCTTATACAGAGAGTATTTATACATTCGTAAACAACATCAATACTCCTGAAGGAGGAACTCATCTTGAAGGCTTCAAGGCTGCTCTTACCAAGACTTTCAATGACTATGCAAGAGCAAACAAGATGCTCAAAGATAATGAGGACAACCTTACAGGTGAGGATATTAGAGAAGGTCTGACAGCTATTATAAGTGTTAAGATCGAGGATCCTCAGTTTGAAGGACAGACCAAGCAGAAGCTTGGAAACTCCGAGGCAAGAGGAGCAGTTGCAGGTATCGTAGGTGAGCAGCTCACATATTTCCTTGAGCAGAATCCCAACGTAGCCAAGCAGATCCTTGAGAAAGCTATTCTTGCTCAGAGAGCAAGAGATGCCGCAAGAAAAGCAAGAGATCTCACAAGAAGAAAATCAGCGCTTGACGGACTTGGACTTCCCGGTAAACTTGCGGATTGTTCAGACAAAGACCCCAAGAACTGTGAGATATTCATAGTTGAGGGAGATTCCGCCGGCGGATCCGCAAAGACAGCAAGAAGCCGTGCGACTCAGGCTATTCTTCCTCTTAGAGGAAAAATCCTCAATGTTGAGAAGGCAAGAGTAGATAAAATCTATGCCAATAACGAGATCAAGGCTATGATCACTGCATTCGGAACCGGTATTCACGAAGACTTCGATATTTCCAAGCTTCGTTACAACAAGATCATCATCATGACCGATGCCGATGTAGACGGTGCGCATATTGCAACACTTATGCTTACTTTCCTCTATAGGTTCATGCCCGAACTTATCAAAGAGGGCCATGTATATCTTGCACAGCCGCCTCTTTATAAGCTTGAGAAGAACAAAAAAGTCTGGTATGCATACAGCGATGAAGAACTTAATAAGATTCTTCAGGATGTAGGAAGAGATCAGAATAATAAGATACAGCGTTATAAGGGTCTTGGAGAGATGGATCCCGAGCAGCTTTGGGAGACAACAATGGATCCTGAGAGAAGAGTACTCCTTAGAGTAACGATTGATGAAGAATCGGAATCAGACATTGATGTCACATTTACAACTCTTATGGGAGACAAGGTTGAACCCAGAAGAGAATTCATCGAAAAGAACGCTAAATTCGTTAAGAACCTGGATATCTAAGAAACCGGTGTAAACAGAGGAAAAAAATGGCAGAAAATAATAACAATAACAACAATAATAACCTGTCAGATGACGTTTTTGAGAAGGTTACAATAGACAAAATCAAAGAGGTTGATCTTCAGAAGACCATGGAATCAGATTATATCGATTATGCCATGAGTGTTATCGCATCTCGTGCGCTTCCCGATGTAAGAGACGGTCTTAAGCCCGTACAGAGAAGAATCCTGTATTCCATGATAGAGCTCAACAACGGTCCCGACAAGCCGCATCGTAAGTGTGCGCGTATCGTCGGAGATACAATGGGTAAATATCACCCTCACGGTGACAGCTCTATTTACGGTGCTTTGGTTAACATGGCACAGCCTTGGTCCATGAGATACTGTCTTGTAGACGGACACGGAAACTTTGGTTCCGTGGATGGTGACGGCGCTGCCGCTATGAGATATACAGAGGCAAGACTCACCAAGATTTCAATGGAGATGACGGCCGATATCAATAAAGATACCGTAGATTTCACTCCAAACTTTGATGAAACGGAGAAAGAGCCTACAGTACTCCCCAGCCGTTATCCCAACCTTTTGGTTAACGGAACAACAGGTATTGCGGTAGGAATGGCAACAAATATTCCTCCTCATAACCTTCGCGAAGTAATAAATGCGGTAGTTAAGATGATAGACAACCGCGTTCTTGAAGACAGAGAAACAGATATAGAGGAGCTTCTTCCCATCGTTAAAGCTCCCGACTTCCCTACGGGAGGAATCATCTTAGGAACAAGAGGTGCCGAGGAAGCATACAGAACAGGACGCGGCAAAGTAGTAGTAAGAGCCGTTACAAATATTGAGCCTATGTCAGGCGGTAAGAACAGAATCGTTGTTACGGAGCTTCCTTACCTTGTAAACAAGGCTAATATGATTTCCAAGATCGCTGAGCTTGTTAAACTCAAGAAGCTTGACGGAATCACAGCTCTTCGAGATGAATCTGACAGAGAAGGTATGCGTGTTGTAATCGAGCTTAGAAATGATGTTAACCCTAACATCATGCTCAACAAGCTCTATAAGCATACTCAGATGCAGGATTCCTTCGGAATCATCATGCTTGCTCTTGTAAACAATCAGCCCAAAGTTCTTGGTCTTACCGAGATGCTTAAGCACTACATCAAGCATCAGGAAGAAGTAGTTACAAGAAGAACACAGTATGATCTCAACAAGGCAGAAGAGCGAAACCATATTTTGGAAGGTTTGCTCATTGCCCTTGATAATATCGATGAAGTAATCAAGATTATCAGAGGAAGTGAAACAGTTGCCATTGCAAAAGAGCAGTTGATGGGTCGTTTCGGACTTTCAGATGCTCAGGCACAGGCTATTGTTGATATGAGACTTCGTACTCTCACAGGCTTGGAAAGAGACAAGCTTGAGCAGGAGCACACAGAACTCTTAAAGAAAATCGAAGAATTAAAGGCAATTCTTGCAGACAGAAAGCTCCTTCTTGGAGTAATAAAGACTGAGATCACGGAGATTTCCGACAAGTTCGGCGATGACAGAAAATCTCAGATAGGACATGACGATTCCGACATCGATATGGAGGATCTCATTCCCAACGTTAATACCGTTATCGCAATGACAAACTTAGGATACATCAAGAGAATGTCTATCGATAACTTCAAAGCTCAGAACCGCGGAGGCAAAGGAATTAAGGGAATCACCACGATCGACAATGACTTTGTGGAAGATATCCTTATGACAACAACACATAACTACGTTATGTTCTTTACCAACACCGGAAGAGTTTACAGACTTAAAGCTTATCAGATTCCCGAGGCATCAAGAACATCAAGAGGAATGGCAATCGTCAACCTCCTTCAGCTTGCGCCCGGAGAAAAGATAACAGCAATGATCCCTGTAAAAGACTTTGAGGATAAAGATAAGTGTCTGTTCATGGTTACCAAGAAGGGTACTGTTAAAAAGACACCTATCGTAGATTTCTCAAATGTAAGAAAGACAGGACTTGCAGCCATCAACTTAAGAGATGATGACGAACTTATAGAAGTTAAGACACTTAAGCAGGATACAGAAGTATTCCTTGTTACCAAGAACGGAATGTGTATCCACTTTGCAGAGAGCGATGTTCGTACAACCAGCAGATCGTCAATGGGTGTAAGAGGAATGATGCTCGACGATACCGATGAGATTGTAGGAATGCAGCTCAATACTCAGGGAGATTCACTTCTTATCGTTTCCGAAAAAGGTTATGGAAAGAGAACAACTCTTGATGAATTCCACAGCCAGTTCAGAGGCGGAAAAGGTGTAAAGTGTTATAAGATCACTGAAAAGACAGGTTCCGTAATCGGCGTCAAAGCAGTAAACAACGATAACGAGATCATGATGATCACAAGTGCCGGTATTATCATTCAGCTGAGAATGGATGAGATTACCGTTCACGGTAGAGTTACATCCGGTGTTAAGATGATCAACCTTGATAAGGATGTTACGGTTGCCAAGATAGCCAAAGTCAGAGAGAAAATCTCCGACGGAGATAAAGAGCTTGACGATATCGAAGATGTAAGCGAAGAAGAAGTTTAATATACTTTGACTGTGAGGGGACTCAATGAATATTGGACTGTTAGTTTCTGAACCTGAAGATGAAATAGTAAAGAAAATATGCATGGGTGCAGTAAAAGCGGCTAATGGCAAGGAAGTAACCCTTGTCATTATGCCGGGTAAAAAACTTTGCAGCAAAAAAGGTACAGCTAAAGATGATGATTTCGATTATCAGTACAATGCCCTTTTTGACTATGCCAAGCAGATTAGTTTCGATGTCATTCTTGTTGACATAGAGAGAATAGGCAAGAATGTGACCATCTTAAGGAAAGAAGCATTCCTGAACAAATTCAAAGATATTCCCTTACTTACATTGTCGGAACAAGAAGGTTATACATGCGTTAATCAGGTGGAAAATGAAAAAGAGCATTTCGAACAGCTTGGATATGAAGCTGTTTGCGATGCGATTTTCTATGTAAAGAACCAGGTACTTCCGCCTGCAGAACCCGATCAAAAATTTGAATTCAATCCTGAACCCGATTACAAGGCACTTATAAATATAGCAGAGATCGGAAGAAAGATTCTTCACAGAAAATATGAATCTGAGGCTTCTTACAAGGTAGTTACAAATATAGCCTTGGAGAACGGACTAAAAGACTGCGGAATTTTCCTTTATGATAAAAAAGTCAAAAACAACGAGAAGAATACATGGAAGATTCCGGAGAAAATAGGCGTAAAGGCTGCAATAATCAACGGAAAAGAAGCACTTTTTGATGACGGTAAGCTTGAGACCGAGACAAGTGAAATTATTTCTTTGTTTACCAGGGATAATAACAAAGTGCTTATCATGGGAAATCTTTTTGTCGGAGATTGTCAGCTTGGTGCAATGATCGTGGATTTCCATAAGAAATTCCTGATAGATAACTTTTTTGACAGTATAACAGGTATACTTACCGGCATTTCAAGATTATCATATCTTGAAAGACAGTTGCAGGAGACAAGAGAAGAACTTTATGATGTGCAGGAAGAGCTCGCAAGAGACGACTCGGTTCTCGATCATATAGGAGATCAGGATTATCTCACCGGAGGACTTAACAGAAGAGGATTCTTTGCAAAGGCATATGACCTTTTGAAAGAAAACTTCAACGAAGGAAAAACCGCGATAGTAGCATACATAAACATGGAATCTCTCAAAAACATAAATGATATATACGGTCATGAAGAGGGAGACCGCGTTGTTAAAAAGGTTGCGGATATTCTACAGAAGGTATTTGACGATTGTATTATCGGAAGGATCAGAGGCGATGAATTTGCGGTTATAGAGATAACCGATGATGAAGATCGCTCAGAGGCGCTTCGCGAGGAGATGTCGGTTCAAAATACCAAGCTCTTTAGTGAATCCAAGAGATATATCAACCACCTGCAGTATTCAATCTGCGAATTCAGCTATGAAGAGAATCTCTCACTTCGTCAGATGTTAAAAGAGACGGATGAGAGCTTACAACGAATAAAAGGAAACATTTAATAATGGGAATAAAACTTGTATCATGGAATGTTAACGGGCTAAGAGCCTGCGTATCAAAGGGCTGTTTTCAGGAATTTATGGAAAAAGAAAATCCTGATGTGATCTGCCTTCAGGAAACGAAGCTTCAGGAAGGACAGATCAAGATGGATCTTCCCGGATATGAAGAATACTGGAACTATGCTGAAAAGAAAGGCTATTCAGGAACCGCTATTTTTACAAAAGAAAAGCCGATATCGGTTACATATGGTCTGGGAATAGAAGAGCATGACCATGAAGGAAGAGTTATAACTGCAGAGTACCCTGATTATTATCTGGTAACGGTTTACGTTCCCAATGCCAAAGAAGACCTTTCAAGACTAGAGTACAGACAAGTTTGGGAAGATGATTTTCTTAAATACATCAAGAAACTCGAAGAGAAAAAACCGGTGATCTATTGCGGAGATCTCAATGTAGCACATAAAGAGATTGACCTTAAAAATCCCAAGAGCAACAGGGGACATGCCGGATTTACAGATGAAGAAAGAGCTAAGTTTGACAATGTTGTTTCTTCAGATCTGGTGGATTCATTCAGATATTTTTATCCTGACCTTGAAGGAGCATATTCCTGGTGGTCATACAGATTCCATGCAAGGGAAAAGAACGCCGGCTGGCGTATTGACTACTTTATTGTATCCAAAGATTTCATGTCAAAAGTTGAGGACGCAAAGATTTACAGCGAGGCTCTCGGATCCGATCACTGCCCCGTAGGCATAATATTAAAATAAGACCGGATCATACGAAGCGAGATTATGGATAATTTAATTTTTAGTTTAAACGTCACATTACCGATATTTCTTTTGATGGTGCTGGGTTATATATTCAATAAACTCGGCATCATTGATGAAAAAGCATCCTCATGGATGAATAAATTTGTTTTTAAAATAGCCTTGCCCGTATTGGTGTTTGAAGATCTTGCGAGTCAGGATTTTGCGGGCACATGGGATGGAAAATTTGTTCTATTCTGTTTCTTTGTAACAGCACTCAGCATAGCTGTTATATCTTTGATCTCCAAATTCATTGTAAAAGAAAAAGCTAAAAGAGGAGAATTTATCCAAGGCGCTTACAGAAGCAGCGCGGCTCTTCTCGGGATAGCATTTATTCAAAATATTTACGGCGAAATGAGTTCGGGAATGGGACCCCTTATGATACTTGGAAGCGTTCCTCTCTACAATATATTTGCCGTTATAATTCTCATGGTTACGGCAAATGACAGTGAAGGAGCTATTTCGGCAGAAGAAAAAGACGCGTCCGGAAACGCGGTTGAAAAAAACGAAAAGAGCAAGCTGATAAAAAGTACCGCTGTGGGAATAGTTAAAAATCCGATCATTATAGGAATTTTCGTTGGAATGCTATGGTCGATATTACATATTCCGCAGCCGAAAATATTTGAAACACTTGTCGGAAATGTAGCAAGACTGGCTACTCCGCTCGGACTTATGGCAATGGGAGCGGCTTTTGATATAAAGAAAGCATTAAAGGAAGTAAAGCCGGCGGTTATTGCATCAATAATTAAACTCTTTGTACTGGTGGCAATCTTTTTGCCAATAGCGGTTAAGTTAGGCTTTTCCGGAGAGCAGCTTATCGCGATACTCGTAATGCTCGGCTCTGCAACGACAGTCAGCTGCTATATTATGGCCAAGAGCATGGACCATGACGGCGTATTAAGTAGCAGCATAGTTATGCTTACGACCTTCGGATGTTCGTTTTCACTGACTTTCTGGCTCTTTATATTAAAATCATTGGGACTTGTATAAGATTTTTTGATTATTGATTTTCATAATAAAACAAAAAAAGACGCAGCTTTTTAGCTACGTCTTTTATGCTAATTGGAAATTATCTTCTTAAAACTCAGTCGATTCAAGGAAAGTACGGATCTTACCCCAGAAATTCTCAGGATCTTTTACAACAGCTTCGATATGACCCGAACCAAGAATCATACAGTATTTCTTGGGACATTTCGCAGCCTCATACAGAGTGGAGCACATATGAGGATCGATCAAAGTGTCGTCATCACCGTGAATAAAGAGTGTCGGGGTCTCGGATCTTTTAACCGCGTCAACGGGATTGACTTTGTTGATATCAAATCCCGAACGAAGCAGGATTACGATCCTTGATACAAAAAGAGCTATCGGAAGCGGAACAAATGAGCCCTTGAATAATTTGTACGAAGAAGCAAACTGCTCAACAAGTCTTGAATAAGAGCTGTCGGATATCGCCGCCTTAACGTTTGAAGGAAGTCTTTCTCCCGTGGTCATAAGTGTTGTTGCAGCACCCATGGACATTCCGTGTAAAAGAATATGTGCATCGGGATCTCTTTTAACGATCCAATAGATCCATTCCATGATATCAAGCCTGTCATCAAGGCCGTAACCAACGTATTTACCCTCGCTCTTACCAAAGCCTCTAAGGTCCGGAAGAAGACAATTGATGCCTCTTTCGAGATAATGCTTGGCATAGATACCGCAGTATTCCGAATTATTCCAGATACCGTGGATAAGGATAACATATTTATGACTCTCCGATTCAGACGGGATGTAAGAAGCGTGAAGACGGAGGCCGTCAATGCTGTCTATATACATATCCCTCTTGTCGGGGTGATTTCTGATAAACATCCTTCCGCCTGTGATCTCGGGAGAAAAGTCGGGATCACTGTCCTTGTGCTGGTGCGGAAAAGAAGAAATTTTATAAATATAATTACTGAAAGCATAAATGCCGCTGAAAAGCGCAGATGCAATTCCTAGCTTCAAAAAAATATTCTTTTTAGCCATGATGGTTCCTTCCTGTTGCGTTTTATCGTAGTTTTCCAATAAGGATACATATATATTATCATTTTTTTTGAAAATAATCGCTTTTTTCCATTTTCTTTTTGTAAAGAATAGAGTATATTGTTTTATATAACGTTGAATTATTTTAGAGGTATTTAAAATGAAAAAGCAAAAAACAGAAAACAAAGTACAGATTTGTATTGATCGTGACTTTACCATAAGTAAAGTCGACAAGCGTATCTACGGTTCCTTTATAGAACATCTCGGAAGAGCGGTATACGAAGGTATATACCAGCCCGGAAACAAGTTCGCGGACAAGGACGGATACAGAAAAGACGTAGCTAAGCTTATCAAAGAGATTGGGGTGCCTATCGTAAGATATCCCGGCGGAAACTTCGTTTCTGCATTCAATTGGGAAGACAGTGTGGGACCCAAGAAGAACAGACCCAGAAGAATCGAACTCGCATGGGGTGTTGTTGAGACCAATGAATTCGGTCTTGATGAGTTCATGAACTGGTGTAAAAAGGTTAAGACCGAGCCCATGTATGCCATTAACTTGGGAACAAGAGGCATCGAGGATGCCAAGAATGTAGTAGAGTACTGCAATATTAAGAGCGGAACTCTCTACAGTGATATGAGAATCAAGAACGGAGTTAAGGATCCTTATAACATTAAGCTCTGGTGCCTCGGAAACGAGATGGACGGACCTTGGCAGATGGGTCATATGACTGCAGAGGAGTACGGACGCAAGGCCGGAAGAGCAGGACATATCATGAAACTTGTAGATCCCACTATTGAGACGGTTGCTTGCGGTTCTTCGGGACTTGGAATGGCAACATTCGGTGAGTGGGAGAGAATCGTTCTTGAGAACAGCTATGATACTACAGATTATCTTTCACTTCACACATATTACGGAAACCAGAAGGATGATACACCGAATTTCCTTGCAAGCAGCGTAGCAATGGATAAGTTCATCAGCCAGGTTGTAAGCATCTGTGATTATGTTAAAGCTATAAAGAGATCTGACAAGACGATAAACCTTTCATTCGATGAGTGGAACGTTTGGTATCATTCCAACGAACAGGACAAGAAGCTTGAGAAATGGGTTGAGCATCCTCATCAGCTCGAGGATGTCTATAACTTTGAAGATGCCCTCCTTGTAGGCTCAATGCTTATCACACTATTAAGACACGCCGACAGAGTAAAGATCGCATGTCTTGCACAGCTCGTTAATGTAATCGCACCTATCATGACATCAGATACAGGTGCATGGAAGCAGACAATCTTCTATCCTTATATGCAGACCAGCGTATACGGAAGAGGAGAGGTCCTCAACACAGTGGTTAAGGTACCTACATACGAATCAGAGCACGGAGATGCTCCTTTCGTAGACAGCGTAGTTGTGGCAGATGAAGAGAACGAAGCACTTACTATCTTTGCTGTAAACAAGAGTCTTGAAGATGACTTTGATCTTACCTGTGATCTTCGTCAGTATGCAGGATACAAGGTAGTTGAGCACAGCGTTCTTACACATAAGGACCTCAAGGCTGTTAATACCGAGAAGAATCCTGACAACGTTAAGCCTGTAGACAACACCAAGGCAACCAAGGTTACCAAGGGTATCCTTACAAGCAAACTTCCCGCAAGAAGCTGGAATGTAATTAGACTTGCCAAATAAAACTGTGTTATACTCTTCATGAATCAGATATCATGGAGATAGCAAATGGGCTTTAATTCCTTTAAATTTATATTGCTTTTCCTGCCTGTCCTTTTGGCGGGATGGCACATGCTTAACAGAATTCATAAAAATACAGTGGCAGACGGGTTTCTGACTCTTATGTCACTGTATTTCTATTACACATTCGGCGCGTCATTCCTGATCGTGCTCGTCATCAGTATCTGTGTAAATTACCTGCTTAGTTTCATAATGACAAGGTCAAAAGAGAATACGCTTAAAGCGCTCAAAGTTATAGGAGTGCTCTTTAACTTAGGGCTCTTGTTCTATTTTAAATACCTTGGATTTTTCGTAGATAACATAAATGCAGTAATAGGATCAAATTTTTCCGTAAAAGAGATTCTTATGCCGATAGGAATCAGCTTTTTTACATTCGGACAGATTTCTTTTATTGTGGACAGAGCAAACGGCGAGGCAGAACATTATCCTTTTTTGCAATACGTTTTGTACACCGTTTATTTTCCCAAGCTCATTCAAGGTCCCATAGCCTTTCATAAAGAGATGATCGACCAGTTTAGGGACGAAGGAAAAAGAACTTTTGATTCCGATAATTTTGCTAAAGGTCTAAAATCCTTTATCATAGGTCTCTCCAAAAAGGTTATCCTTGCAGACACGCTTGCAAGAATGGCAAATTACGGATTTGAGCAGGCATATTACCTCGACACCCTGACGGTGATAGCAGTCATGCTCGCATATACATTCCAGATATACCTAGATTTTTCGGGATACTGTGATATGGCAAACGGTGTAAGCCTGATGCTTGGTATAGAGCTTCCCGTTAACTTTAACTCACCGTACAAAGCTTCAACGGCAAAAGAATTGTGGCAGCGCTGGCACATGACGCTTTCCAGATTCTTCATTAAATATGTTTATATACCGCTCGGCGGCAGCAGAAAAGGTAAACGCCGCACGATAATAAATGTGCTTATAGTATTTGTCTTAAGCGGGCTGTGGCATGGCGCAGGCTGGACATATATCTGCTGGGGACTTATGCAGGGACTTCTTGTTGTATGGGATGACCTTGGAATAGTCGGAGTAGATGACGGCCTTGGTAAAAAGAAAAAGTACTTGTTTAGAGAAAATCCCCTCATAACCGTTCCGCGTGCCGTTGGCAATGCCTTTACGTTTTTTATGTTCGTTGTATCGCTTGTGTTCTTTAGATCGGAGGATCTGGCGCATGCATTCGGAATGTTTAAAAGAGCTTTCTTCTGGACATACCCCGGCTTTCTTACCAGAACGGCAGGAAAACTTGAGATGGCGGAGAACTATGTGCTCAGGCAGGTTTTCACCAGGCTGGGGATAGGAAGTGCGGACACCGTTTTAATGATCACAATGATTATTTATATTGCACTCGGCGCTTTTGTTATGACAAGAAAGAATACACAGGAGATCATTAAAGAAGAAAAATATGGCAAGAAGGAAGTGGCCTTTTATGCAATTCTTTTCATCCTGTCATTCATTTCGCTTTCAAATGTCAGTACCTTTATATACTTTAAATTCTGATCATCGGATAGAACAAAAGAACCATGAAAAAAGAAAACAACTCTTCAAATTTCATAAATAGACTTATCGTAACGGCTATAGTACTTGCGATAGCCATCGGAGCGGTGGTTTATGCGTTTGATCCATTTTATCATTTTCACAAGCCATGGTTTGGAATGAAAGCCGTTCTTAATGATAAAGAATATCAGTGCATAGGAACACTTCGAAACTTTGACTATGACGCGCTTATTGTCGGTTCTTCCGTTATGGAGAACAACAACAATGCCTGGTACGATGAAGCCTACAATGTAAAGTCTATAAAAGCCATCAGATCATATGGCGCGACAGCAGATCTGTGCTACCTTTTGGACGAGGCCTTTAAGGATCATGACATCAAATATGTCTTTTACAATATCGATCCTTCATCGCTGTCTGCGGATGCAGAAACAACCTATGAATCAACGGGTTGCCCCATGTATCTGTATGACAACAATCCTTTTAATGATGTACAGTATCTTTTCAATAAGGATGTCCTTTTTGAAAAGATACCTTATCAACTGGCCAATGCTTTATCATCGGACTACGACGAAGGGCTTTCCTACAACTGGGCAAAGTGGAAAGAATTCGGCCCCCACATGGCGCTAGGTCTTTATTACAGACCAAGAGAAGTCAAGGACATGATGGAAGAGACCGCTTACACCGAGAATCTTGAGAAGAATATTGCTCTTTTGACAAGCGAGGTCGCTTCTCACCAGGAAACACAGTTTATTTTCTTTTATCCCGTATATTCCATGCTATGGTGGGACGGAATAGTAAGGACCGGCGAAAGAGATGCATATATTTATAATGAAAAAGAGATGACGAAGGCACTTCTGCAATACGACAACGTGCGGGTATTTTGCTTCCAGAACGACAGAGATATCGCTACGAACCTTGAATACTATATGGATTCGCTTCATTTCTCGCCTGATATCAACAAGCTCATGCTTGATAATATGGTCAGTGGAGAAGGCGAGATGACTTTGGATAATTACGAAGAAGTGCTTGACGGAGTAAAAGATTTTTCCGACAAGATCGTGAAAGAACTTATAGTCCCGTACGAAGAAAAAGACATGCTAACGTATGAAATTACCGAATAAAATGGTATACTATAAGGCACAGAGACTGAATCTTTGTGCCTTAATATTTTTTATGGAAGAAGGAACAGAAGTTGAGCGACAATGAAACCAAAAGAATCGTGCTTACAGGCGGCGGAAGCGCAGGACACGTAACACCCAATATAGCGCTTATTCCCGCTCTTAAGAAAGCAGGATATGAGATTTTCTATATAGGATCATATAACGGAATCGAGAAGAAACTTATCGAGGACTATAATATTCCGTATTTCGGAATAGCAACCGGTAAGCTCAGAAGATATTTCGATCCCAAGAATTTTACCGATCCGTTCAGAGTTCTCAAGGGATTCGGAGAAGCCAAAAAGCTCCTTAAGACCATAAAACCCGATATTGTATTTTCAAAAGGCGGTTTTGTCAGTGTTCCGGTTGTCAGAGCGGCAGGAGCACTTAAGATACCGTATATAGTTCATGAATCAGACATGACTCCCGGTCTTGCCAACAAACTCAGCATGACGGGAGCTAAGAGAATATGCTGTAATTTCCCGGAGACTATGAGGCTCCTTCCTGCAGAAAAAGCGGTTCTTACGGGCACACCGATAAGAGAAGAGCTTGGAATGGGCTCTGCGGAAGCTGGAAAGAAGCTCTGTGAGTTCACGGACGACAAGCCCGTACTTATGGTAATCGGAGGAAGCCTTGGTGCGCAGTCGGTAAATGAGACCGTTAGATACGCACTTCCCAGACTCCTTCCCAATTTCAACGTTGTACATATCTGCGGAAAAGAAAAGATGGATAATCTTAAGCTTACAGTTCCCGGATACAAGCAGTTTGAGTACGTTAAGAACGAGCTAAAAGATATCTTTGCAATGGCGGATATAGTGGTATCAAGAGCAGGCGCCAACTCAATCTGCGAGCTTCTTGCTCTTAAAAAGCCCAATATCCTTATTCCGTTGTCCACTAAATCAAGCAGAGGAGATCAAATGCTCAACGCAAAATCTTTTGAGCAGCAGGGATTCTCCCTTGTAATAGACAATGATGATCTTGATGAGGACATTCTTGTCGAGACCATCGAAGATCTCTATGAAAGAAGAGAGACCTTCATAGAAAACATGAAAAACAGCAATCTTCACAGTGCGACAAACACGATTGTCGAACTGATCGAAAGCGAAGTAGGCGGCAATATTTGATCATAATTCAACATTTTTTAAAAATTTATAGGCATTTAATACGCTTTTTTGTTAAATGAGTTATCATATAATTAGAAAGTTTTTTTCTTCTTTAATGAGGGAAATAGAATGACTATGAATGTGGAGAGTTATCTTGCATCCTATAGCCCGGTTGGCGACATACTGGTAATGGCGATAATTATGGTTATCACCGTTCTTATTCGTGTTGCATATATCAAGCAGAGCAGAGAGTTTACCATATTCAGATACATTATGATAAGCTTGGTAGCTGCGGCTATTTGTAATATACTTTTCCATCAGTTACTGACGCATGTATCGGTCATTTCACTTCCCATGGTCTATCTACTTAGATTTCTGTACCATTTCCTTCTTTATACCAACTTGGGATTATACGTTGTATATATGAAAAACCCGTTTCAGCTTGTCCAAAAAGGCGAGCAGAGATATGAGTTGCTGGCATCCTTTGCGGTAATCGGAATTACTGCTGCAGAAGTGATCCAAACAATCACAAAAACAGGGTTTTATGTTGATACAAACGGCAATCTTCAAACCGGACATAAAATGTTTGCCGCAGGATACCTGTTTATGGTATTGCTGCTGTTGTATCTGCTCATCAGATACAGAAACAGAACCTACAGACCTATTGTCACTGCTTTTATCGGGGTTATAGCAGTCGCTGCTCTTGTTATGATCATTCAGGCTAATAATAGGCAGCAATCTTTTACCACAGCGACATTCTTATTCCCGATAGTAGCTGTTCTTTATCTGCTCCATGCAAATCCGTACGACCTTGAGTGGGGTTCTCTTCACATAGATTCCTTTGAAGAGAGGATTGATACCGCTTCCAGGAAAAAGATGGGAATCCTGGTATTCAGTCTTTTCATGCATGAATTTGAAAAGAATAACCGTAAGTACCCCAAAGAGATCAGAGAAAAACTAAGAGAAGTCACAATGGATTTCTTTAGAGGAGGCACGCTTTTCCAAATATCTCCGGGAAGAATGATATTTATCGTTGATAAAGAGAGCAATCCCGACCATGAAGCCAGGACTGTTAAGATGATGGAGCTGTTCCATGAGCAGCATAAAATATATAAGAATGACTACAAGATAGTAATTACCGAGTCAAGCAACAGTATAAAAGAACCGGCTGATTACCTAAGACTTATTGAATATGTTGAAGGAAGAATGCCGGAACAAGAGATCAAGATGGTCCAGGCTGAGGATATAGAGAAATTCTACGAACATAAATACATCGTGGATCAGCTTGCGGATATAAGTGAAAAAGGCGATATGGATGATCCGAGAGTCCTTGTATATTGCCAGCCCGTCTACAATATAACTTCCGGATGCTATGACACTGCTGAAGCACTTATGAGACTTAAGCTCGCAGATCTCGGAATGGTATTTCCGGACAGATTCATACCGATAGCGGAAAATCACAATTATATAAACGCACTTACAATGATAATTCTTTCCAAGACCTGTAAAGAGATAAAGAAATTGATCCGAGACGGTTACTACATATCAAGGATTTCAGTTAACTTCTCGATACTTGATGTAAGAGATAAAGATTTCTGCAGGAAGGTAAGAAATGTGGTAAGCGGATGTGAGATACCGTTTGATAAGCTTGCTATAGAGATCACGGAAAGTCAGAATGAGAAAGACTTTATAGAGTTAAAAGATAAGATCTATGAGCTTAAGATGAGCGGAATCACCTTCTATCTTGATGATTTCGGAACAGGCTATTCCAATTTTGAGAGAATATTGGAAATCCCGTTTGATATCATAAAATTTGACAGATCGCTTGTAGTTGCAAGCAGAAACGATCCTAAATCTGAAACACTCGTATCTCACCTGGCGCACATGTTTAGCGACCTTGATTATGATGTGCTGTATGAAGGGGTTGAGGACGATGAAGATGAAGGCCGCTGCACAAACATGCATGCAAGATATCTGCAAGGTTATAAGTATTCCAAGCCAATACCTATAGAGCAGCTTAAAGATTTCCTTAAAAAGCTGACAGAATTTTAGATGGCAAAATAAAAGGCTGAACGAATCAATACAAGATTCGCTCAGCCTTATTTATATTTATCTTAGTACATAATTAGTTGAAATATCTCTTTAAGAGACCTTCAAATGCCTTTCCGTGTCTGGCCTCATCTCTTCCGATCTCATGAACGGCATCATGGATCGCATCAAGATTAAGCTCTTTTGCCTTCTTAGCAAGATCTGCACGGCCCTGTGTTGCGCCATACTCTGCATCTGCACGAAGCTCAAGATTCTTCTTGGTTGAGTTTGTAAGAACTTCACCAAGCATCTCGGCAAACTGAGCAGCGTGCTCAGCTTCTTCCCAAGCAGCCTTCTCATAGAAAGCTCCGACCTCGGGATAACCCTCTCTTATAGCCACGCGAGCCATAGCAAGATACATTCCTACTTCGGAACACTCACCGTTAAACATCTCGCGAAGACCGTTCTTTATTTCTTCAGGCGCTTCACTAGCTACACCAAGGACATGCTCACATGCCCAAACCTTATCACCTTCCTGTTTAGAGAATTTGGAAGCGGGTGCTTTACATACGGGACAAGCCTCCGGGGGCTGATCGCCTTCATGAACATAGCCACAAACCTGACATACCCATTTCATAGAAATAATCTCCTTTCGCAATTAAATAGTTCTAAATATATTCTGCCTCTTTGACTATATCATAAAGAACGCACCAAAAGTAAGCTTTATAAAACTTTAATGCCTTGTAATAAAAACTTTGAAAATTAATTTCATTCTATATAGAAAAGTGCGATATACTATTCATATATCGGTTATAGTTCAATAATATATCGCGGAGGCGCCTATGAATATTGTCAGTGAGAAAATCAAAAGTTGCTATAACTCTTTGCCTTCATCAGAAAAGATGGTTGCTGATTATGTTCTTGAAAGAAAGGGAGATCTTTTCCAATATCCCATAAAAGAACTGGCAAGACTGTCGGGCACAACACAGGCTTCATGGACTCGCTTTGCTCAGGCCATAGGCTATAACGGGTTAAAAGATCTGAAGAACGCATACTATGCGGAGATCAACACCTCGCTTATGCAGGCAGAAAAAGGCGGCCCCAGAATTTCTTTTAAAGATGTGAACGAATATACTTCGATTCAATCTATCGCAGACAATATCTGTGCGACAAGCGTTCAGGCAATTCAAACTACATACAGATTATTTGATGCCGGCACCTTCAACGAAGTTGTCACAAGACTCGTTGCGGCCAGGCAAATTCAGATATTCGGAGTGGGAACAGCCGGAATCGCAGCGTACGATCTTTATTGTAAGCTCAGAAGAATACACTACAACGTAGTGTTCGATCAAGATCAGCATATGAATATGATGACAGTCTCGCAGGCGCAGGAAAATGATGTTATACTGTTCTTTAGCGACAATGCCAACAACAAGGAAATAATGCAGCTCTTTAGAATAGCTAAAGAAACAGCGGCTACACTTATCGCCATAACCAAGCTTGGCAACAATCCGCTTACTACGGGATGCGATCTGGTTCTTTTTGCAACATCTCCCGAGATAGATAAAAAGAGCGGAATAACAAGCTCACGTTTTGCGCAGTTGTTCCTTGTGGATACAATTTATACAGCGGTGGCTAATCGCGATTATGACAATATAAAAGAATATCTCAAATATTCATATGAGGTATTTAACGAAACCAACAAGGAGTGAGACATAATGGAAAAAATCGCTAGCTTTACGGTTAACCACATCGACCTTGAGCCTGGAATTTATGTTTCCCGAAAGGACAAGGTTGGACAGGAAACCATCACAACATTTGATCTTAGAATGACAGCTCCCAACAGAGAGCCTGTAATGAACACAGCAGAGATTCATACAATGGAGCATCTCGGAGCAACATTCCTTAGAAACGACGAAGAGTACAAGGATAAGACAATCTATTTCGGACCCATGGGATGCAGAACAGGCTTTTACATTGTTCTTGCAGGAGACCTGGATTCCAAGACAATCGTTCCTCTTGTAACAAGAATGTATGAGTTTATGAGAGACTTTAAGGGAGAGGTTCCCGGAGCAAGTCCCAGAGACTGCGGAAATTATCTCGACATGAACCTTGGAATGGCTAATTTCCTTGCAAAAAGATATCTCGATAACACGCTTTACAACATTGATGAAAAGCATCTTGTATATCCCGAGTGATCACGATATCTTCTAAGAAAAATTCTCAAAAGAAAAACGGAGACAGATATGAAAATAGGTATTATCGGTGCCATGGAAGTTGAAGTTCAGGCACTTAAGAGTAACATGACGGTAAACCGCATCGTTAAAAAGGCATCTATGGAATTCTATGAAGGAATCATAGGAGGAAAAGACGTAGTTGTTGTAAGAAGCGGTATCGCTAAGGTAAATGCAGGAATCTGCGTACAGATACTCGTAGATCTCTTCGATGTTACACACGTAATCAACACAGGTGTTGCCGGATCACTTGATTCCAAGCTCAACATAGGAGACATCGTTCTTTCCGTTGATGCTTGCTATCACGACGTAGACATCACAATCTTCGGATATGCTAAAGGCGAAGTTCCTCAGATCGGAGCCGTTAACTTTGAAGCGGACAAAGAGATGAGAGAAAAAGCAAAGGCTT
Source organism: Butyrivibrio sp. XB500-5 (assembly GCF_003625505.1). NCBI lineage: Bacteria > Bacillati > Bacillota > Clostridia > Lachnospirales > Lachnospiraceae > Butyrivibrio > Butyrivibrio sp. XB500-5. The sequence continues at coordinate 78,265 of NZ_RAIS01000002.1, read as the reverse complement.
CAATCAAGAAGGTTGCTCCCGACATCGGAGTTTACGAAGGAAGAGTTTGCAGCGGAGATCAGTTCATCAGCAGCAAAGAAGTTAAGGATGACATTATCAAGAACCACGGCGGAATGTGCGCAGAGATGGAAGGCGCAGCAATCGCTCAGGCAAGTTATCTTAACGGAGTTCCTTTCCTTATCATCAGAGCAATCTCGGATAAGGCAGACGGAAGTGCTGAAGTTGATTATCCTACATTCGAAGCAAAAGCAGCAAAAGACTGTGCAGCCCTTGTAATGGAGCTTATCGCAGAGCTTTGATACTAAAAAATACGACGCTTGGTGCATAGCATCAAGCGTCTTTTTTATTCCTCAAATACTCATAAGATTAATTATCACAGGCCTTTATCAACCGATATTTCTGATAAGATTTACCATCTCGATAGCGCCCTGAGCACATTCAAAGCCCTTGTTACCTGCCTTTGTTCCGGCTCTTTCGATGGCCTGCTCAATGTTGTCTGTTGTAAGAACTCCAAACATTACAGGAATACCGCTGTTTAAACTAACCTGAGCAACGCCCTTTGAAACTTCCGCGCATACATAATCATAGTGAGATGTTGATCCTCTGATAACGGCGCCAAGGCAGATAACGGCGTCGTATTTGCCGCTCTTTGCCATCTTATCGGCGATAAGAGGTATCTCAAATGCGCCGGGAACCCAGGCTACTTCTATATCGTCGTCTGCAACATTTTCTCTTTTAAGAGCATCTACAGCGCCTCCGAGGAGCTTAGATGTGATAAACTCGTTGAACCTTGCAACGACGATTCCCACCTTTATTTTTTCCGATACCAGATTTCCTTCGTAAATTTTCATAACCTTCTCCTTATTGTGATTTATGTTTTTATGTTTTAATGTCTGCTTTATTCCTATGACATCAGACTTTCAAAATATGTCCCATTCTTATCTTCTTGGTCTGAAGATAGAACTTATCAAATTGATTGGCTTCGATTTCTATGGGGACTCTTTTATTTATTACGATTCCGTAATCCGCAAGCTGATAGACTTTGTCGGGGTTGTTTGTAAGTAGATTAAGTGAATGAACGCCGAGAGCGCGGAGAATCTGAGCGCCTATGTAGTACTCACGCATATCACCGGGAAAACCGAGTGCGATGTTTGCATCGAGAGTATCCATGCCTTCGTCCTGAAGCTTGTAAGCCTTAAGCTTATTAACAAGACCGATGCCGCGTCCTTCCTGACGCATATAAAGAAGAATTCCCCTTCCTTCTTCCGCGATCATTTCCATAGCTCTGTCAAATTGCTGTCCGCAATCGCAGCGAAGTGACCCGAATACATCACCGGTTAGACATTCCGAATGAACTCTGCATAAAATGTCCTCCCCGTCTGAGATATCTCCCATAACAAGTGCAACATGATGCTCTCCGCTAAGTTTATTTATATAGCAGTGAGCGGTGAATTTACCAAACTTAGTTGGCATCTTGGCGATGGATGCACACTCTACAAGATCGTCATAGACCTTTCTGTATTCTTTGATATCGGCAACGGATATCATGGTTATTCCGAATTTTTCGGCAAGCTCTTCCAGAGCTTTTCCTGTGAGCATCTTGCCGTCATCGCCCATGATCTCGCAGCAAAGACCGATCTCTTTAAGGCCCGCAAGGCGCATAAGATCTACTGTGGCTTCCGTATGACCGTCTCTTACAAGAACTCCGCCCTCTTTTGCAACAAGAGGAAACATGTGGCCGGGACGTCTGAAATCTTCGGGCTTTGCATCGTCTTCCGAAGCTTTTACAGCGGTGAGAGCTCTTTCTAAAGCGGAGATGCCCGTTGTTGTGTCGACATGATCAATAGATACGGTAAAAGCAGTCTCGTGATTGTCGGTGTTATGGCTTACCATCGGAGCAAGTGCGAGCTTACGTGCAAATTCTTCGCTCATCGGCATGCAAATAAGACCTTTACCGTGAGTTGCCATGAAGTTGATGCTCTCTGTTGTAGCCAGCTGCGCTGAGCAGATAAAATCGCCCTCGTTTTCTCTTTTCTCATCATCCGTCACAAGGATGAGCTTTCCCTCTTTAAGGTCATCCAGTGCTTTGATAATTTTTTCTTTTTCCATTTTTACCCCTCTTAATTAAAAGCCGTTAGATAAAAGAAATTCTCTTGTTATCTGCGGACTGTTTTCTTTTTCGGAATCTCTGTTTAGGAAGTTCATAACGTACTTTCCGATCATGTCGGTCTCAAGATTAACTTCATCGGAGATTTTCTTTTCCCCGAGCGTCGTCTCAACAAGTGTGTGCGGGATTACCGAAACCCAGAAAGAGTTAAGCCCAAGCTTTGCTACGGTAAGACTTATTCCGTCTATAGCTATCGAACCCTTTTGCGTTATACCCTCCATGATGTTTGAAGGAGCGGAGATCTCAAGCCAGACTGCGTTACCGTCTCTTTTTATGGATACTATCTTGCCGGTTCCGTCTATGTGTCCCGAGACAAGGTGACCACCGAAGCGTCCGTCTGCGCGCATGGCTCTTTCAAGATTTACTCTCGATCCCTTTTTTAAAAGAGACAGTATGGAGCGGTTAAAAGTCTCATTCATGACGTCGGCAAAAAAATTGTCTTTGGCAAACCTTGTTACGGTAAGACATACTCCGCACACGCTTATGCTGTCTCCGATATGTACATCCTCAAGTACCTTTTTACAGGAGATGTTTATTGTTCCTGTCTCGGAGCTTTTGATTACATTTTTTACAAATCCGATTTCTTCAATTATTCCGGTGAACATAGATATTCAACCTCACTTTGTATTAGTATGTCGGGTCCAATGCTCGTGACTTTCATGGTATTTAGTTTGATAGCATCGCTTGGTTTTTCTATTCCGATTCCCTCGACGGGAGATTTTGCGCTTCCTCCGAATATCTTGGGAGCCATGTAGACATAGACTTCGTCGACAAGATGTTCAGATAGAGCGCTGAAATTAAGTGTTCCGCCGCCTTCAAGAAGGATGCTGTTTATTCCGCGAGATCCAAGCTCCTTAAAAAGAATGTGAAGATCAAGGTGATCGCCTTTCTTGGGAATCTGCATGATCTTACAGCCGTGCTTTTCATATTCGGAGGTCTTGGAAGGGGCTGCGGAAGTAGCGATTATCGTTTCAATTTCATTAGCGGTCCTTACAACCTGAGATGTAAGAGGCGTTCTAAGGTTTGTATCGCAGATTATTCTGACGGGATCAATATGAGGCTCACTTAATCGGCAGTTGAGCAGCGGATCATCCGCGATCACGGTTGAGACACCGACCATAATTCCGCTGAGTGCTTTGCGAAGCTTGTGTACAGACTCTCTTGCACCTGCGCTTGTGATCCATTTCGATTCTCCCGTTCTTGTAGCGATCTTTCCGTCGGCAGTCATCGCGTATTTCATGATGACATAAGGAAATCCTGTTGTTATGTGTTTATTGAAGATCTTATTGAGTGCCTTGCATTCATCTTCAAGAACACCAACTATAACTTCAATCCCGTGCTTTTGCAGGATCTCAATACCTTTTCCCGCAACAATGGGATTGACATCCGTTGTTCCGACAACGACTCTTGCGATCTCTTTTTCTATGATTATGTCTGTGCATGGAGGAGTCTTGCCGTGATGGCAGCAGGGCTCCAGAGTAACGTAGAGGGTTGCACCCTTTGGATCTTCGCTGCAGTTTTTAAGAGCATTTCTTTCTGCGTGGAGATCTCCGTATTTTTGGTGATAGCCTTTTCCTATAACTACGCCGCGTTTAACAACAACGGCGCCCACCATAGGATTTGGGCTTACGAAGCCTTCACCTTTTTTGGCAAGTCGTATCGCTTTATTCATGTAATATTCGTCGGTCATGCGATGCTCCTTTCATTACATTGGGCAATATAAAAGCCCTGAACATTTTGTTCAGGGCTAAGAATAAACATATATAAACAATGAACTTACGCTCGACGTAAGACGTTCGAACTAGCTTCGATAAAACCTCAGCAAGTTCTCACAGCTCTTCTTTCATCCAGACTATACTGTCGGCATCGGAGTTTCACCGATTCATGCCTTTCGGCTCGTGGGCTATACCACCGGTAGGGACTTGCACCCTGCCCTGAAGATTATTGTTATTAAGTTATTGCTATTGTATGTTAGTGCACTAAATGTGTCAATATCAGATGTTCAAAAGCTTAGAGTACTCTGCAAGAGCTCCGTCTGTCTCGTGAGCAAGAACCTTCTTAGCAAGGACCTTACCGAGCTGAACACCTTCCTGATCGAAGCTGTTGATGTTCCATACAAATCCCTGGAACATAACCTTGTTCTCGAAGTGAGCAAGGAGTGCGCCGAGAGCCTTAGGATCAAGCTCCTCACCGATGATGATGCTTGAAGGTCTGCCACCCTTGAAGTTCTTGTTGAGGTTGTCATCCTTCTTGCCGCAAGCAAATGCAACGATCTGAGCTGCAACGTTAGCGCAAAGCTTCTGCTGGCTTGTGCTGTCCTGGATGTTTACATCATTTCTGAGCTGGCTGTTCTTAAAGCCGATGAACTGAAGAGGAATGATGTCTGTTCCCTGGTGGAGAAGCTGGTAGAATGAATGCTGGCCGTTTGTACCGGGCTCACCAAAGATGATGGGGCCTGTTACGTAATCGATAGGCTCGCCGAAGCGGTTAACACTCTTACCGTTTGACTCCATGTCAAGCTGCTGTAAGTGAGCAGGGAAACGTGAAAGTGCCTGTGAGTAAGGAAGCACTGCTGTGCTGTCATAACCAAGAACGTTACGCTCGTAAACACCGATCATGGCATCGAGCATTGCAGGGTTCTTAAGCATATCGGGATTAGCTGAGAGCTTGTCTTCTTCTGCTGCACCGTCAAGGAATGCAGCGAATACTTCGGGACCGAAAGCGAGTGAAAGAACTGCTCCGCCAACGCCTGAAGTAGAAGAATAACGTCCACCGATGAAATCATCCATGAAGAATGCCTCAAGGTAGTTATCGCTCTTTGCAAGAGGAGATGTCTCTGATGTAACTGCGATCATATGCTTGGAAGCATCAAGACCTGCCTTCTTAAGAGCGTCTGTAACGAATGATTCGTTTGTAAGTGTTTCAAGTGTTGTACCTGACTTAGATACAAGAATAAAGATAGAGTGAGCAACATCAATTCCGTTAAGAACTGCGGAAGCGTCATCGGGATCCACGTTAGAGATGAACTTAGCTTCCATCTTGAAGTTGCCTGTTCTGTGTGCCCAGTTTTCAAGAGCAAGGTACATAGCGCGGGGACCAAGGTCACTTCCGCCGATACCGATCTGAACAACTGTTGTGAATTTTTCACCCTTTGCGTTAGCGATCTCGCCTGAGTGAACTTTATTTGCAAAATCAGCAATTCTCTTCTGCTCTTTTACATAGAAATCTCTTTTGTCAACGCCGTCGGCAACAACATTTCCACCGAGCTGACCTCTTGTGAGCTGGTGAAGAACCATTCTCTTCTCACCTGTGTTGATAACTTCGCCGTTGTAGAGAGCCTCGAACTTCTCAGAGAGCTGTGCCTCTTTGGCAAGAGCATTAAGAGCGTTTAAAACATTGTCATCAACTTCTTTTGCAGCGTAGTTAAAGTTAAGTCCCGCAGCCATAGGTACGGAATAATTTTTAACTCTGCTTGCGCCGTTATCGCCTGACATCACCTCAGCCAGGTTCACACGGGAAACCTTCTTGAGCTCGCCATAGGATGCGAGTGTATCCAGATTTTTCCAATTAACCATTATAAATCCTCCTGTCGGCTGGAAAACGTATTCCGCCATTCGCTTAAAAGTGTATCAAAGATATTTTGTCATATCAAGAAGATAAGGGTAAAAGTTACGAAAAATATGGTATACTTGTAGTATGTAGGGGGAAGTTATGCGATTCCGTACTAAGCTTATTATCACATCACTTGCAATAGTAGTAGTACCACTTATACTTGCTGTGGGTACATTCCTTGTAGTCGGCAGGTATATACTCTATGACCAAAAGATTCAGGAATATACCAGTGTTGTGGACTACGGAATGGTGTCTGATCCGGGCGGAACGTTCGCCAGAATGACCGACAACATTGTTGTCGAGATCAATCTCATGAGAAGCATTTACCCCTATACATTGGAAAGCGGTCAGTTTTTACAGGAATTGGATGAGAAGATAGCATCCAGATATTCCTATATAATAGTAAAAAAAGACGACAATATTTATTACGTCAAAAGCAGGGCGCGGGCCAAAGAAGTTGTGGATGAGCTTCCCGGTTACGGCTCGGGAATTGAAGGCGTTTACTACACCAGCTCCAAGCACCTTGTAAGACAATATGATTTTGAGTTTTCAGACGGAGCTCACGGAAGTTTATACATAGTATCAGGAATCCGGACGGCATTTACGACATCGCTTCTTATCTACATGTTCGTGGCGATCATACTGATACTTCTTTTGACAAGTATTCTTTTGACGACATGGATCGGACGTAGCTTCTTTAGACCTATAGATGAACTGAACGTTGCGATGCAGCATATCAAGGACGGTAATTTTGATTATATGCTGCCTACGGATGTAAAAGAAAAAGGTGAGATCGGAGCAATCTATCGTAACTATGAGGACATGAGACTAAGGCTCAAGGAATCCGCTGAGGAAAAGATAGAACGAGAGCGGCAGAACAGAGAGCTTATAAGTAATATCTCTCATGACCTTAAGACGCCCATCACGGCGATCAAGGGATATTCGCAGGGACTTTTGGAAGGCGTTGCGGCCAATCCCGAGAAACAGAAAAAATATGTCAAGATCATTTATAACAAGGCCAACGACATGAACAACCTTATAAATGAGCTGACATTGTATTCAAGCATAGACAACAACAGAATTCCGTATAACTTCGTCAAGTTAAATGTTGCGGAATACTTTGGTGATTGTATCGAGGAGATCGGAGCGGATCTTGAGAGTAAGTCGATCAAGCTTAACTACTCGAACCTCACGGGTCCCGATACACAGATAGTTGCAGACCCCGAGCAGATAAAGAGGGTAGTCAACAACATTGTAAGCAACAGCGTCAAGTATCTCGACAGAGACGATGACAGCGGTCAGATCGATATCAGGATCCTTGATGAGGTTGATTCCATTCGAGTAGAGCTTGAGGATAACGGTAAGGGAATCGCGCAGAAAGACATACCGAACATCTTCGATAGATTCTACAGAACGGACGCTTCCAGAAACTCAAGACAGGGCGGAAGCGGAATAGGATTATCAATAGTTAAAAAGATAATAGAGGATCATGGCGGATACATTTGGGCGACCAGCCATGAGGGAGAAGGAACGTGTATGCATTTCGTTTTGAGGAAATACATCGAATATGCAAACAGTTCGGAAACAGTCACAGTAGACCACGAATCATAACGCAAAGAAAGGCAGAAAAGGATGAGCAGAATACTTATTGTTGAAGACGAAGAGGCTATCGCTGATCTTGAGAAGGACTACCTTGAACTTAGCGATTTTGAAGTCTCTATCGAGAACACAGGAGATGCCGGACTTAAGACGGCACTTGCCGAGGAATTTGATCTTGTTATCTTGGATCTCATGCTTCCCGGAATGGATGGATTTGAGGTATGTAAGAGAATAAGAGAGAAGAAAGATGTGCCGATCCTTATGGTATCAGCCAAGAAGGATGACATCGACAAGATAAGAGGACTGGGCCTAGGAGCAGACGATTATATCACCAAGCCTTTCAGCCCTTCGGAGCTTGTTGCCCGTGTTAAGGCACACATGGCAAGATACTCAAGACTCGTTGGATCGGGTCATGAGGAAAATGATTTTGTCGAGATAAGAGGTCTTAAGATCGACAAGACAGCCAGAAGAGTATACGTTGATGATGAGGAGAAGAGCTTTACGACCAAGGAGTTTGATCTTCTTACTTTCCTTGCGGAAAATCCCAATCACGTATTTACCAAGGAAGAGCTCTTTAGAAAGATCTGGAACATGGATTCCATCGGTGATATCGCAACCGTAACGGTTCATATCAAGAAGATCCGTGAGAAGATCGAATACGATACCTCCAATCCTCAGTATATCGAGACAATCTGGGGCGTAGGATACCGCTTCAAAGTTTGACCTAATATGAGAACATATAAGAAAATAACCTTATTATATTTATTATTAATAATCACCGTCCTTCCGCTTTTTACGAAGGACGGTTTTTATAAACTCGGCGAGGCAAAAGGAATGCTGTTCTTGATGCTCGGCGGAGTATTCTTTGCGGCATGCGTTATTACAATGCTGCGTTTTAAATTACGCCTAAACATCGGTGTTTTTGGAGCGCTGTTATTTTCAGGCGTTACCACATTTATTTTTTCTGTTGATAAAAAGACTGCATTCCTCGGCCTCGACGGATGGAGAATGGGGTTTCTGTCGTTCCTTTTTATTATCTTTTTTGCATGTGTTCTTTCAGACGGCATTGAGGTCAAAAGAGCTTATGCGACAGTTCTTTTGATTCCTTTTGCGATAAGCATCTTGGCGATACTCGGAAGATTCGGGATATATCCGCTTGGAGTTTCCGCTTCTGACGGAAGTTTTCTTTCAACTATTGGAAATATAAATTGGTTCACGGCTTATCTATCAATCTTTGTGCCTTTCGGAGTCGGGATCGCTGCGACGAAAAAGAGGTTTTCTTTAGAGTTTTTCATATGCGAAACATATGTGATTGCAGGTACTGTGGCACTTCTTGTTCAGGGAAGCGAAAGCGGTCTTTTGATAATCGCGGGAACTTATTTGCTTCTTTTGTTCATGGGATTAAGTGACAGAGAGCTCTTCAAGGCTTTTTTGATCCAGCTCTTTACACTTGGAATCGCAATGGCGAGCGTGTATCTATTAATATTTTTCTTTGGAAAAAGATATACCTATGAAGACAATTTACTGATCCGGCTTTGCATGCATCACATCGGAATAGTACTGATGGCGCTGGCTCTTTTTGTCTACAGACTTACAAGATTTATGGAAGAGGTCAGCTATCAGTGGAAAAAGAATTTATACAAAAAGTTCTTTTTCGTACTGACCATAATAGGTGCGGTGGCAGCAGCAATATTTATATTTGGAATTTACGGCGATGATTTCGGAAACGGAAGAGGTATTATCTGGAGAATGTCTTTGGATATGTACGCCGGTCTCGATCCGTTCAGAAAGATAGTCGGAGTGGGACAGGACTGCTTTTATTCATATGCCTATGGAAATCCCTTTTGGAGCGAATCTTTTATAAATGTCTTTGACGGAAACAGGCTTACCAATGCGCACAACATGTATCTGACTCTTTTGATAGAAAACGGTGCAATAGGTCTTTTGAGCTATCTTTTTGTTTTCGGTCATGTACTTTTTAAACTCATAAAAGCAGAAGATAAAAAGAAGCACGCAGCGGTAATCTGCGCGCTTCCGATATTTGCATATTTAATAAACGGTCTTGTATCTTTTTCTACCGTTGTTTCAACGCCTTATGCGTTCTTACTTCTTGGTTATTCTCTCTACATCACAAAAGAAGAATCAAGTGATATCACACAAGATCAGGCACGGGAATAGAATCATCAAGCTCATGGAAGAACGTTCTTGTCTTTACGATTCCATAAAGCGCATCCTTGTACTCATACAGGAAATGAGAGTTGATGTTTTCCTTTCCGTACATCATTACTCTGCCTGTGTACGCATTCAGAATAGAAACATATCTCTTGTCCTGTTCAAACATCTGAAGGATCTCGTCTTTTCTGCGACGAGGATGTTTGGAAGCAAACTTTCTTATATCAAGCTGCAGATCGACAGGGAGTTCTTTTTCCCTTTCTTTTACAGCATTAAGAATCTTCTCATATTTATCTTCGCTGATTTTGGAAAGATGCTCTGTGAACTCAAGACAGCAGCCGTTGTCCGGCATAAGGAGCCTGACGCGATCCTCTTTGATCACATCCTCAACAACTGCAACAACATTAGGAACAATGGGCTTCTGATTGTAATCCAGAATGATGACTTTATCGCCTTTCTTATACATAGCAGATACCTCCCGGAAAAGACAAAGACGGCGGGTTCCATTAGATGTATATATTATACCATAGAATCAGATATTAAAGGCGGTCGGAGTTATTTGAAAAGACATTTTTTTGTGAGTTTTCGGATGCTTAAAACCAAACTTGTAACAGGCAAGATTAACGGTTTTGATTCCGTTCTCTTTAGAGTAGGCAATTGACGCATCGGAGCCGTATTTGTCATCGCCAAGAAGAGGAAACCCGAGCGCAGAGAACTGCACTCTTATCTGATGAAAGCGCCCTGTTAAAAGCTTTATCTCAACGAGAGTTGTTTCGGGATTTCTTTTTACGACATTATAATCAAGGACGGCTTTCTTTACATCGCCGCCGATTATCCTTATTTTTTCCCCTGATAAAAGAGTGATCGAATTATCTTTAAGTGTATCGGCTTCATCCTTGGAGACGGTCATGGAAAGGCCGTTGTCTTCTCTTCTTACAAGGTAGTTTTCAAGGCGATCCGAAGTCTCCGGTAAGCTTCCGTAGCAGATAGCGTAATAGTATTTTTCCGTAGAGTGATTCTTGATCTGCTTTGCGATATCTGAAGCAGCGGTTTTGTTTTTGGCAACCACAACGACACCCTCTACGGGCTTATCAAGTCTGTAGAGAGTTCCTATATAAGGAGCTTTTGTGCTGCCGGATCCGCGGTTTTTTCTCGCAAGATAGTTTCTTAAAAGGCTTACAAGATCCGCTTCACGAACACCGGCACCTTCCGTTGCGATCCCGGCCGGCTTACGGCACACCAATATGTCTTCATCTTCATAAATGTATTCGATATCTCTTTTCATAATAACAATTATATAGGGGTGAACATTGTCGTTCAACGAGCTGTATAAAATATGTCCAAAATATGAACGAAGAAGCGCCTGTTTGGTCATTTTGCGTCCATATTTGTATTGTAGAATTTTTATACAATAATGATGAGGGCGGGAATATATGAGTAAGGGAAAAAGAGCTTATTTCACGACAATAGCTTCGCTTATTTTGTTCTCAGTTTTTTTGAACTTGGCTGCATGGAGAAGTGCGGCTTTTTCTGACTTCTATGTCACCAATGTCTTTCCGGTCATTACGGGATTCTACGGAAGGCTTACAAGCCTTTTTGGATTCTCGATAGGAGAAGTGATGTTGGTGATCCTTGTTGCGTTTATCGCATTCGTGGTCATATTTATCATGCTTCACACGTTCGTGCTTATTTATGAGAAGGGTGCGAGAAATCTTGGATTCGATTTTTTCAAGTTAAAAAGAGTGTTTGATTTTATTTCGGGAAAGCTCTATCGAATAACACCTTTTCTGATGGCTGTGGTATGTGCGGTAATGTCGCTTAACTGTTTTGTTCTTTATCACACTTCCAAGCTGAGAGTATATGATGCTCCGATGGAAAGAAGATATGATCTTCAGCAGCTTGCGGATCTGCGTGATTTTGTCGTGATGCAGTGCAATGATCTGTCGAAAAAGGTTCCTCATGATGAGTACGGAAATGTCATTTACGAAGGAAATATGGAGGAGACTGCGATAAGAGCAATGCAGAATCTTTCCTTGGAATATCCCAGACTTGGCGGTTACTATGTGACACCCAAACCGCTTCATTACTCTGATTTTATGTGCCAGCAGTATATGCAAGGTTATTATTTTCCGTTCTCAATGGAAGCTAATTACAACACCTCGATGTCTATCATGAACAAGCCTTTTACGATGTGTCACGAGCTTGCACACACCCACGGCTATATATATGAAGACGAGGCTAATTTCTTTGGCTTCCTTGCCTGCATCAGATCCGACGATGTGGTATTTAGATACAGCGGTTATCTGGGCGTTCTCAATTACATAAACAACGATTTCTACAGAGCGGTCAGTAAAGAGGAGTATGAATCACATGTAAAGATATCCGCCAGGGTTAAGTATGACAATCAGTTCGTTACCCAAGAGGCTTGGAAACGTGTTGAGAAGCACGCTGTTATCAAGACTGAAACAGTTAAAAAGGCAGCAGATACATTTATAGATACCAATCTCAAAGTAAACGGTGTGCTTACGGGAAAAGTAAGTTATACACATGTTGTTGCACTAATTCTTGATTACTATTACAATGAACCCGAATACGCATTAAATATTTCGGGGGATAGATTATGAAAAAAAGAATTATGATAGGCGCTTTGACAGTTCTTTTGACAGGAACAATGCTCGTAGCCTGCAAGCCGTCTGAGGAAAAGCTACATGAAGCTGAGACTACAAGGCAGGTTCTTATTGAAGCAAAAAAAGCAGCGGAGGAAACCTTTCTTGATATAACGGATTCTTCCAAGAAGAGTGAACTTGAAGCACTTGCTGAGAGGGAGGCCGAGATCGAAAGCATCGATTTTACCAAGATGAGTGATAAAAAAATTGATGCGGTTCTTCCGGATATAACAGGACTTACGCAGGAGTATCAGAGTTTGCAGAGTACGCTGAACGAAACTCTTTCTTCTGAAAAGAATGCTAAAGACGAAGAGGCCAAGCACATGGACTTGGGTTCATACATAATCAATAAGACGGGGCTTAATATTATTGAAGTTAAGATTCATGATATTACAGCTGATACATATTCAGACAATCTTTTGGGCGAAGGAGTTGTCCTTGAGCAGGGCTACACCCTCATGGGCGCGGTTCTTGACGTAAATGTTACGAGCTCGGAGTGGGAGGTCGTTATAAAAGACGAAAACAATACTTCACACACGCTTGAGTGCGGAGATCTCAAATCCGCAGACAAAGAAGGAATTGCCCTTGTAATTAGCCTGGATTCCGCTACAGGAGCGGGAAAGGCCGAGATCGGCAGCTATAACGATTTGTGAAAATTACACAAAATCTTAAGGAAATCTTAAGAATTTATGCACGGATATGTCAGTGACATTACACGTCATACAGTTTATAATCTCTACTTGTACTGAAGCAATTGTCTTGCAATCATTATAATTGCAAAGTATACAGAAAAGAGGAGATTATAATTATGAAGAAGAATATCGTAACTTTACTTGCAATCGCAACACTTTCAGCAGCTATCCTTGCAGGATGTGGTGAGGCAGCAGCTGATACATCTGTAGAGGAGACATCTGTTGAGGCTACAGTAGAGGCTACTGTTGAGGAGGCAGCTACAGAGGCTACTTCTGAGGACGCAGCAGCAGAGGCTTCATCTGAGGACGCAGCTACAGACGCTTCATCTGAGGACGCAGCAGCAGAGGCTTCATCTGAGGATGCAGCAGCAGACGCTTCATCTGCAAAATAATAACTAATTCAATTAGATTTAATTAACACCAAGTAGTACTAGTTTAATCAATTGCTTTTAGTCAGTACATAGAGCCCCGGTGCATTCGTGCATCGGGGTTTTTCTGTGCTCTTTTTTGGGCATAATAAAACCGGCAAGCGAAATACTTGCCGGTAATTTCTTTTATGATCATTAATTATGGGCATGACAAAAGCGGGTGATGGGAATCGAACCCACGTATCTAGCTTGGAAGGCTAGTGTTCTACCATTGAACTACACCCGCTTGGTACTGACAAGATTGTATTTTAAAGACTTTTCGGTAGTATGTCAATAGCTTTTGTGATAAACTTTACATTGTTTGTCAATTGACAACGAAATGGCAAGGTGTTATCATGATTCCTACCAAGTTAGTAGGAAAAGGGAGAAAGGACTTATTTTTATGGCAGAGCAGTCGTTATTACAGGTTAAAGATTTATCGGTGGCAATTGATAATGAATTGCCCATTCTTCATAAGATCAATTTAGATATTAAACCGGGAGAGACACATGTGCTCATGGGACCAAACGGAGCAGGTAAGTCTACTCTCGGTTATACATTAATGGGAAATCCCCACTACTGTGTTACAGAAGGCAAAATTCTTTTTGAAGGACAGGATATCACAGAGCTTTCTGCCGATAAGAGAGCGAAAGCCGGAATGTTCTTATCTTTCCAGAATCCTTACGAAGTTCCCGGAATTTCACTTTCAAGCTTCATAAGAAATGCAAGCCATGCACAGACAGGTGAACCTATCAAGCTTCTTGCATATAAGAAAGCACTCAAGTCTTCAATGGAAGTTCTTTCTATGGATGAAGAGTATGCGGACAGAGATCTTAACGTAGGTTTTTCCGGAGGAGAAAAGAAAAAGTCTGAGATCCTTCAGCTTCTTATGCTTAATCCCAAGCTCGCAATTCTTGACGAGACCGATTCGGGACTTGATGTCGACGCAGTTAGAACAGTTTCCAAGGGAATCATGGAATATCAGAAAAAGAAGGACGGAGCTCTTCTTATAATTACACACAGCACAAAGATATTGGAATCTCTTCATGTTGATTACACACACGTTCTCGTAAAGGGTAAGCTTATCCACACAGGAGATGCTTCACTTGTGGAAGAGATCAATAAGAATGGTTTCGAACGTTTCGTTTCAGATGCAGAGTGAGTAGGGGTTAACTATGAGTGATAATAAACAGACTGTGGTTGATATAGACCGCAGTGCGTATGACTTTAAAGATATAGAAAATGAAAAAGACTTCTATAGATTAAAAGAGGGACTTACCGAAGAAACTGTATTAAAGGTTTCTGAGGAAAAGAACGATCCCGAATGGATGAGAGAGTTCAGATTAAAGTGCCTCAAATTATATAACGAGATGGAAATGCCCGATTGGGGCCCGAGCGTTGAAGGCCTTGATATGGATAAGATATCTTCTTATGTAAGACATAAAGAAGATATGAAGGGCAGCTGGGAAGACGTTCCCGAGGATATCAAGAATACATTTGAAAGACTGGGAATCCCTCAGGCAGAGAGAGAATCTCTTGCAGGCGTAGGAGCACAGTACGATTCAGAGCTTGTTTATCATAACATCAAAGACGAAGTAGCTGCGCAGGGCGTTATCTACACAGATATTGAGAGCGCACTCAGAACAGAGTATGCGGATATGATAAAGAGCCACTTTATGAAGCTCCTTACTCCCACAGACCACAAGATGATGGCACTTCACGGAGCTGTTTGGTCAGGCGGATCTTTTGTATATGTTCCCAAGGGAGTAAAAGTTGATATTCCGTTACAGTCATACTTTAGATTAAATGCTGCAGGAGCGGGACAGTTTGAGCATACACTTATCATCGTTGATGAGGGTGCGGACCTTCACTTTATAGAAGGCTGTTCGGCGCCCAAATACAATGTGGCTAACCTTCATTCAGGAGCCGTAGAGCTTTTTGTCGGCAAAAATGCAAGGCTTAGATATTCAACTATCGAGAACTGGTCCAAAAATATGTACAACCTCAATTCCAAGAGAGCCATCGTTGAAGAGAACGGTGTAATGGAATGGGTTTCAGGTTCTTTTGGTTCACATACTTCATATCTTTATCCTATGACCATCTTAAAGGGTGATCATTCCAAGATGGAATTTACGGGAATAACCTTTGCAGGTAAGGGACAGAATCTCGATACCGGAGCAAAGGTTGTTCACCAGGGAGTCGGAACGACTTCGGTTATCAACAGTAAGTCAATTTCCAAGGACGGTGGAATCGGAACATACAGAAGTAGTGTAGTGATCCAGAGCACGGCCAAGAAAGCCAAAGCTTCCGTTTCATGTGATTCCCTTATGCTTGACAGTATATCAAGAGCGGATACTATTCCCGGAATGGATATCAGAACCGACGATGCCGATGTGGGACACGAAGCTAAGATCGGTAGGATCAGCGACGAGGCTGTATTCTATCTTATGTCCAGAGGTCTTAGCGAAGAGGATGCCAAGGCGATGATCGTCAGCGGTTTTGCCAATCCCGTTTCCAAGGAGCTTCCTTTGGAGTATGCCGTAGAAATGAATAACCTCATCAAGCTTGAGATGAGCGGACATTAAGGGAGGGGATTCGATGAACAAGAATTTGGATATGCGGGTCAATGTACTTCCCGCTTTGACTTATAATTTTTTACACGTTAACGACAGTAAGATCAAGGAAGACGGCATCGGGATCGAGCTTTTAAACACTCCCGACGCAGAGAATGTTCCGAGTGGAGTTACGGTTACTCGCGGAGTTTCTTACAAAGAAGCCGGAAAGCTTTTTGAAGGCTTCAAAGAGAGAATACTTGTGGACGCAGGTGTTCCCGGAATCCCCAACGGTGATACATCGGCAAGAGATGATGCACAGGCTGTCAGAACGGGAATGGGAATCGACATTGAGAATCTCATGCTCGAAAACGGTATCACATCAGATGTGTTCACTGCAGAGGAAGGCGTTAAGACTAAGGAGCCGATCATCATAAGATACAACCTTAATGACGGCGAGGGCAGTCTTACAAGCCAGGTGATCCATGCAAAGAAAGATTCCGAGATCACTGTTATCATGGATTATACTTCCGAAAGAAGCGCCGGTGGATTTCACGGAATAAGCACAAGACTTCTTGCAGAAGAAGGAGCCAAGATCAATCTTATTAAGACACAGACTCTCGGAGACGGATTCATTCATTTTGATGATATCGGCGGAGCTTGTTTTAAAAAGGGTGCGATCAATGTAGTGTCTCTTGAGCTTGGAGCAAAGAAATCATGGACAGGCTGTTACATTAATCTCTGTGAAGATGAGACAGAGTTTATCAGCAATCAGGGGTATCTTGTAAAGGATACGCATTCCCTTGATATCAATTATGTTGCTGATCAGCGCGGCAAGAAGACCAACGTTCTTATGAATGTTAAGGGCGTACTTATGGATAAGGCGCAAAAGACCTACAGAGGAACGCTTGATTTTAAAAGCGGAAGCTCTGCATCAGTAGGTGACGAGCAGGAAGATACACTTCTTCTCAGCCCGGACGTTATAAACAGAAGCATGCCTGTTATCCTTTGTCAGGAAGAAGACGTAGAAGGAAGACACGGAGCTACAATAGGACAGTTGGGTGAAGACCTTTTGTTCTATATCAATTCAAGAGGTATCGATGAACAGGAAGCCAAGCGCCTTATGGTAAAGGCTAAGCTTGACAGTGTTGCCAGACTTATTCCCGATCCGGAGATTGCGGAGAAGGTTCAGTATTACATCAGTACCATTGTCTAATAAGTGAGGATATATAATGAGCACCCTGGGAGATTTTCGCAAGGATTTTGATATCCTTGTAAACGGCGACTATGTATATTTTGATAATGCGGCTACATCTCAGAGACCCAGGCAGGTCTTAGACGCAGTATCAAACTTTTATAAAGAGAGAAACGCCAATCCTTTGAGAGGATTGTATGATTGGAGCATGCAGGCTACAGAGAGCTATGAAGATGCAAGAGCTCTCGTTGCAGATTTTGTCGGAGGGGTAAGCACAGAAGAGATCATCTTTACAAGAAATACCACAGAGTCTCTTAATCTTGTGGCTTACACTTACGGGCTTGATACAGTAAAAGAGGGCGATGAGATCGTCATCTCTGTGATGGAGCACCATAGTAACATCCTTCCTTGGCAGATGGTTGCAAGGAAGCGTGGAGCTAAGCTTGTTTATATGGAGCCCGACGAAGAGGGAACTATTTCCAAAGAAGAGTACGAGAGCAAGATCACAGACAAGACCAAGATCGTTGCGATCGGTCATGTTTCCAACGTTATGGGCGTGACCAATCCGGTAAAAGAGATCGCGGCTTATGCACACGCTAAGGGAGCTACGGTCGTTGTGGACGGAGCACAGTCAGCTCCTCACATGAAGATAGATGTTAAGGATCTCGGAGCAGACTTTTTTGCCTTCTCGGGACATAAGATGATGGCACCTATGGGTATCGGAGTTCTTTACGGAAGAAAAGATCTTCTTCTCAACATGAGCCCATTCCTTACAGGCGGCGAGATGATCGAGTACGTTACAAGAGAAGATGCGACCTATGCAGAGCTTCCTCACAAGTTTGAGGCAGGAACGGTCAACGCAGGAGATGCGGTAGGTCTTGCGGAAGCAATTAAGTATCTTAGAAACGTCGGATATGATAATATAGAAGAACAGGAAGAGAAGCTTACAAGAAGACTTATGGAAGGACTTAGTAAGCTCCCTTACGTCAAGATATACGGATCAAAGGATCCCAAGAAGCACTGCGGAATCGTTACTTTTACGATCGATGGAGTTCATCCTCACGATATCTCATCGGTACTTAATGACGATCACGTGTGCATCAGAGCGGGACATCACTGTGCACAGCCTTTGATGCAGTTTATCGGCGCCGGCTCAACGGCAAGAGCCAGCCTGTATTTCTACAACACCGAAGAGGAAGTTGATATCTTCCTTGATAAGATCGCAAAGGTAAGAGAGGTTATGGGCTATGGAGCTTAAGCAGTTATATCGCGAAATAGTTAATGAGCACAATCTTCACCCTATGTACAAGGGAAAGCTTGAGAACCCGGATCTCGTGCTCAGAGGCGTTAATCCAAGCTGCGGCGATGATATCACATTGCAGCTTAAGATAAAGGACGGCATCATTACAGAAGGTATGTACGAAGGCAGCGGATGTGCCATTTCACAGGCTTCTGTCGATATGATGGTCGATCAGATCATCGGAAAGAGCAAGGAAGATGCACTTAAACTTGCTGCAACATTCATGGGAATGGTAAAGGGAGAGATCACAGATGAAGAGACTCTCGAGATCCTTGATGAGGCAGCGGCGCTTCAGGATGTAAGTCATATGCCCGCAAGAGTTAAATGTGCGGTTCTTGGATGGCATACAATGCAGGAGATGCTTGAACACCCCGAAAAGGCAAACGACAGCATCTGAGAATGATATTGCAAGAGGTATACTTTCAGAAGATGAGAGTATATCTCTTTTACTATATTTAGAAGAAATAAACAGAGAAATAGGACAGACAATGGATATTGAGCTTATAAGAAGCAAAAGAAGGACTATAGTAATAGAGATAACTACTGACTGCCGCGTCGTTGTAAAGGCGCCGTATGGGGCTTCTAAGGCTGTTATCGGCCGTTTCATAGGTGAAAAGGCGGATTGGATAAGCAGACACCTTAAAAAGATGGAAGAAAGGCAGAAGGAAGAGTCTGAGTCAAAACCCATCAGCGATCAGGAGATGAGACTCCTTGTGACGAGGGCCAAGAGGGTCATACCTGTAAAGGTAAGGAAGTTTGCGGAGCTTATTGGGGTGACATACGGAAGGATCACGATAAGGAATCAAAAGACGAGATGGGGAAGCTGCAGTGCGGAAGGGAATCTTAACTTTAACTGCGTCCTAATGAGAGCGCCGGAAGAGATAGTGGATTATGTGGTGGTGCATGAGCTGTGCCATAGGATACATATGAATCATTCGAAGGCGTTTTGGGGAGAAGTGGAAAAGGTGATTCCGGATTATAAGGAGAGAAGGAAGTGGCTTCGCGATAACGAGAAGGAACTGATGAGAGGATGAAAGGGGAATAGCCATGCCGACAGACTCGAAACCGCTTCGCTTGTTTTGTTGTCGTGGCTGGGGCGAAAAAGCCATGCCGACAGACTCGAAACCGCTTCGCTTGTTTCTCGTTGTCGCGGCTGCGCCGTATGCGTGACAGCGAGAAAAAACTCTTATGTAAGCAAGCTTCCAACGAGTTTTTCTGCTGTCGCGCGCATGGCTTTATTTACGCGCAAAAAAAGTACCATCCCCATAGGATATACCTACGAAAACAGTACTCGGCGTGCGCTGCCAGGGTCTCGAACCCTGGACAACCTGATTAAGAGTCAGGTGCTCTACCAACTGAGCTAGCAGCGCATTCAGTATTCGGCTTTGTTGCCGTGTCTCAACGACAAGTGATATCTTACTACGCCCAAAAGAGAAATGCAAGTACTTTTTTCAAATTTTTTGAAAAAACTTCCAAAATTTTGATTTTGTCTGTGTTTGCGCGGTTTTCAGAGATGTCCATTTGTGGTAAATTATATGATATATTCGAATTTTTTACAGAGGAAAAGAAATGATTTTTGATACACATGCCCATTATGACGATCCTGCTTTTGACGAGGACAGAGAGCAGCTTTTGGATTCTCTTAAGAATGCAGGCATCGCAAATGTGGTCGATATAGGAGCGAGCATAGATACAACAAGGAAAGCCCTTGAGCTTGCGCACAAATATGATTTTGTTTATGCGGCAGTCGGAGTGCACCCAAGTGAAGTGGAGGAGCTTACAGAGGATAGCTTCGAGCTTCTACGTGAATGGAGCGAGGATGGCAGGTGCGTTGCAATCGGTGAGATAGGTCTTGATTACCATTGGCCGGAACCCGGAAGAGAGCTTCAGAAGAAGTGGTTTAGGAGACAGCTTGATCTTGCAAGGCAGAAACTGCTTCCCGTTGTTATTCATTCCCGTGATGCGGCCAAGGATACCGTAGATATCATGAAGGAAGAGCACGCCGAGGAAATAGGCGGCGTTGTGCACTGCTTTTCATACACCAAAGAGATCGCAAAAGAGTGCCTTGATATGGGCTTTTACATAGGAGTCGGAGGTGTTGTGACCTTTAAGAACGGCAAGAAGCTTAGGGAAGTCGTTGAAATCACACCGATAGAGAAGATTCTTTTGGAAACTGATTGTCCATACCTTGCACCTGAGCCGTACAGGGGTAAAAGAAATTCTTCCCTTTATCTTCCTTATGTTGTAGAAGAGATCGCAAAGATCAAAAACATAAGTCCGGAAGAAGTGATCCGCATAACGGAAAATAATGCGAAGACAATGTACAATCTTCATTTGTAATGATTTCAGATCAAATTTTCTTTTTATAAAGGAGTAATAAATGGCATATCTTGGAAATCCCGCACGTACCAAGGAAGTGCTTAGTAAATATAATATGAGCGCCAAGAAGAAGTTCGGACAGAACTTCCTTATAGATGCAAATGTCCTTAGCGGAATCGTGGATGCATCGGGCGTTACGAAGGACGATTGCGTTCTGGAGATCGGACCCGGAATCGGAAGTCTTACGCAGTATCTTGCGGAGTCTGCCAAAAGAGTAGTCGCTGTTGAGATAGATAAGAGCCTTATTCCGGTGCTCGGCGACACCCTTTCCGAGTACGACAATGTCACGGTAATAAATGAAGACATATTAAAAGTAGACATAGACAAGATAATAGAAGAGTACAACGATAACAAGAAGATCAAGGTTGTAGCCAATCTTCCTTACTATATAACTACACCCATTATTATGAAGCTGTTTGAGAGCGACGCTCCCATAGAGAGCGTAACGGTAATGGTTCAGAAGGAAGTTGCGGACAGAATGTCCATGGGTCCCGGAAACAAGGACTACGGATCTCTTTCGCTTGCGGTTGGCTTTTATGCTTCGGCAGAGCTTGTTATGGACGTTCCTCCAAGCAGCTTTATACCGCAGCCCGGAGTCGGATCTGCCGTTGTTCATCTTAAGAGATTCGATAAGCCTGCGGTAGAAGTAAAAGATGAGAAATACATGTTTGAGATCATAAGAACTTCTTTTAATCAAAGAAGGAAAACCTTGAGTAATTCATTATCAAACAATCCCGCTTTGAAAGTGTCCAGAGAGAAAGTGGTGGAAGCACTGGTGAGCATGGGACTTAACGAGAAAATAAGGGGAGAAGTCCTTACACTTTCTCAGTTTGCAGCCCTTTCGGATATTTTACAAAGCTAGTACGCTATGTTAAACTAACTACTAGATATAGTATTTTTGGCACCAATGAGGTAGATATTTTGGATAAGGTCGAGTACAAGATCAGAGCTGACGAAATCAAAGCTTTGATTGGGGAAAACAGATTCGCTGAGGCTGTTAAGATAGCTGACACAATCGACTGGAAACGAGTTAAGAGTGTACAGATGCTTTGCATGATCAGCGACTTATATAAGATTAATCGTCGTTTTGAGGAGAGTAAAGACGTTCTTCTCATGGCGTATGACAGATATCCTACGGGAAGAGCGATCGTATATTCTCTGTGCGAGCTTGCCATCAAGATGGGCGAGTTTGTTCAGGCGGTTGAGTACTACAAGGAGTTCGTAAGGATTGCGCCCAGAGATACGGGCAGATACATTTTGCAGTACAAGCTCTATGAGGCACAGGAAGTAAGCCTTGAAGAGAGGATTGCTGTTCTTGAGGAGTTCAAGAAGCACGACTACAGAGAGAAGTGGGTGTATGAGCTCGCTTATCTTTATCATCGCGTGGGTCTCACAACAGAGTGTATCGAGACATGCGATGAGATGTTTTTGTGGCTTGGAGACGGAAGATACGTTATGAAAGCGCTTGAGCTTAAGGCACTTCATGAGCCTCTTTCTCCCGAGCAGCAGGACAGATATGTAAGATATAAGGAAAAGCACGGCGGATATGTAGACAGATCCATCGTTTATGATAAGGATGAGATCGGAAAAGATGAGCCCGGAACGGTAGAGATCAAGCAGCCTACCAAGGAAATGCCGCCTGTGACCGATGAGGTTATAAATGCATTCAATAACGGCGAAGCCGTAAACGAAGCTCAGGCACAGTACGCTGCGCCTGCAGGTGTCGATCCGGTTATCGCAGCTCCTACTCAGGAGCTCGTTGACAGCGACAAGATAGTTTATCCTCATATTGATGAGATAAAAGAACCGTCTGTTGATGTCAGTCAGTACAACACAATGAATCTTCAAAAGGCCCTGGCGGAAGAGCTTAAGGGCTTTATCGACAACGACGAAGATAAGAGCGAGGAGGCGAGTGAGCCCGCTCCTGCCGAAGGATTTACGGGAGCAGTAATTAAGCCCGACACAGCGGAGATATTCGACGAAGAAGATGGCGATAACAGCGGAGTCTTTTCTCCTATGGCAGCAGTAGCTGCAGATGATTCACAGGGAGCCATGCAGGAAGTATTTTTTGATGCAACCGAAGGAGAATCCGAGCAGGCTTCCGAAGCGGACTTCAAGCCTTATGAAGAAGATGCAAAGGGCGAAAAAGCTGACGAAGATGAGCCGGAAGACGAAGCTCTTTCAGAGGAAAAAGAGCTCATAGCAGAGGCAAAAGAAGCAGCTTTTGACGAGGACGATGTAGATTCCGAAGAAGAGAAAACGGATATTGAAGAGCATAAGCTCAATATAGATATTAAGTATGGCGGAAACGGACCTATTCTCGGTGAGGAGAAAATCCTTGATTATGCATCCATACCGGTGTACCAGGACAAGCCTCTCGAAGAGGAGGTTCCCGGAGCCGTTATTCATCCCAATTCCAATTTCCAGATGCACAGCCATTTTGACAATATTCTTTCTCAGGAATATGACGGTCAGATTTCCATGGCTGTTGAGCCTGAACCTCAGGTTGAGAAGCAGATCACAGGACAGATCAGTATTTCCGAGTACATAGAGAACTGGGAACAGTTCAAGAAACAGCAACAGCAGAAGCAGTTCGAGCAGGTTAAGAAGCTTGTTGCCGATGAGACGGGCGATATGTTTGCCGATTACGATGAGAAGACCAAAGAAGGACTTCAGGAAAAGATCGAGCAGGCTATTTCCGATGCTCTTAAGAAGGAACGCCATGACAAGGCTTCCGGAAGAGGTGACTGGACAAGAAATAACAGCGATGTTATAGACGATGCCGTTGCGGAAGTTATAAACAACGAGGGCGTTGACACCGAGGAAGAGCAAGAAGACTCCAAGCCCGAGGATGAGAGCGTTAAAGCAGAAGATACTTCTGTTGAGAATGCTGAAGCTAAGGAAGCGGCAACCGAAGAAAAGAAGGAAGACGACAACACTTCCGAAGAGACTTCGAAAGATGCAGAAGAGACTTCTGAGGATTCCGAAAACAAAGAAGCAGCTTCCGATACCGAGGGTGAAAAGAAAGATTCAGATGATAAAGATGCTGAGGAGAAGTCTGATAAAGCAGAGAACTCTGAAAAGAAAGACGACTCAAAAGCAGATGATAACGCTAATTCCAAGAAACCTTCCAATTCAGAAGGAAAAGAAGGCAGAAGGAATAAGAACAGGAATAGAAAAGGTTCCGGAAACCAGAATCAGGACCAGAACCGCGCCAAGAAGCACCATATGGGTAACAGAGAGCTTGATGAGCGCGTAAGAACAATGACTCCCGAAGAGAAAGAGCTCTTTGGACCTTATATTCACCATAAGAAGTCCAGAAGACAGATCATAAATGCTATCGACAACCTCAGCATGGATGCTTACAGCGGAAATGCCATAGTTACCGGTGAAGAAGGCGCCGGAACCGTCAACCTTGCAAAGGGACTTATTCGTGCGGTTCAGGCATCAGATTCCAACTTCAGCGGAAAGGTTGCCAAGATCACAGCCAACACTCTCAACAAGAAGAGCCCCAAAGCGATATTTGAGAAACTCGCAAACGGAGCGCTTATTATTCAGAGAGCAGCCGATCTTGAGGCTGAGACGGTAGCCGATTTCATTAAAGTTCTTCAGCAGGAGAACAAAGGAATCATTGTCATCATGGAAGATACCAAGGAAGACATTAACAGATTCCTGGATAAGAACCCTGCGCTCAAGCAGAGCTTTAATGTAAGAGTAGATATAGAGGCGCTTGATGACGATTCACTCGTAGCATACGCCAAGCAGTATGCTCTTGAAAAAGAGTTCGCCATCGACAACCTCGGAATACTTGCGCTTCACACCAAGATTTCCGAGAGACAGACGCTTGACCATGAGGTTACGGTTTCCGAAGTAAGAGACATCATTGATGATGCCATCTACTATGCGGAGAAGCATTCCGTATCGCATCTCATGGATATAATCGTAAATAAGCGTTACGACGAAAACGATATGATCATTCTTAGGGAAAAAGATTTTATGCACTAATGCTTGTACAGTCATCGAGGGGGATTTTGTATGGGTAAGAAAGTATTCATATCTGAAGCGGATGAGTATCTGTTTGGTCAGGGAACACATTACGATATTTATGATAAACTCGGTGCGCACCCTTCTGAAGAAGGAGGCAAAAAGGGCTACTTTTTTGCGGCCTGGGCACCGAATGCGGCTGACGTTCATGTTATAGGCTCTTTTAACAACTGGAACGAAACATCGCATCCTCTTAAAAGAACCAAAGTCGGAAATATAT
Organism: Butyrivibrio sp. XB500-5; assembly: GCF_003625505.1. Taxonomy (NCBI): domain Bacteria; kingdom Bacillati; phylum Bacillota; class Clostridia; order Lachnospirales; family Lachnospiraceae; genus Butyrivibrio; species Butyrivibrio sp. XB500-5. The sequence goes on along the minus strand of NZ_RAIS01000002.1, from coordinate 53,260 downwards.
GGACAGCATTTATTCCCGGAGTCGGAATAGGAGAGATGTACAAGTATCTTATTACGACACCGGACGGACGTAAGCTCTACAAGGCCGATCCTTATGCCAATTTTGCGGAGCTTCGCCCCGGAAATGCTTCAAAAACAACAGATCTTGACGGCTTTAAGTGGTCTGATTCCAAGTGGTATGACCATATCAAGGGAAAAGAGATCACGAGACAGCCGCTTGCGATATATGAGTGCCACATCGGATCATGGATGAAACATCCCGACGGCACGGAAGACGGATTCTATACATACAGACAATTCGCGGATAGGATTGTCGAGTATCTTAAAGACATGCAATATACCCACATCGAGCTCATAGGAATCGCAGAGCATCCTTTTGACGGCTCATGGGGTTATCAGGTCACGGGTTACTATGCTCCGACATCGAGATACGGAGAGCCCAAGGACTTTATGTATCTTATCAACAAACTCCACAAGAACAACATAGGAGTAATACTTGACTGGGTTCCTGCACATTTTGCAACTGACGAATTCGGTCTCGCCTGCTTTGACGGACAGTGCATCTATGAAGATCCGGATCCGCGAAAAGGAGAGCATCCCGACTGGGGAACCAAGATATTTAACCTCGCCAAGCCCGAAGTTAAAAACTTCCTTATAGCAAATGCTCTTTTCTGGATAAGGAAATTCCATGTAGACGGCCTTAGAGTAGATGCGGTCGCATCAATGTTATATCTTGATTACGGCAAGAAAGATGGCCAGTGGGTACCGAATAAAAACGGCGGCAAGGAGAATCTCGACGCTATCGAGTTCTTCAAGCATCTTAACAGCGTTGTAAGGGGAACTTATCCCGAATTTCTTACGATCGCGGAAGAGTCTACGGCGTGGCCCAAGGTCACAGCGCCTCCGGAAGAGGACGGACTTGGATTCGCATTTAAGTGGAACATGGGATGGATGCATGACTTCTGCGAATATATGAAGCTCGACCCGTATTTCAGGCAGGGCGCACACAACATGATGACCTTTGCGATGAGCTACAACAGCTCGGAAAACTACATTCTTCCGCTGTCGCATGACGAGGTTGTACACCTTAAATGCTCGATGGTTGAGAAGATGCCCGGTTACAAGGTTGATAAATACGCCAATCTGCGTGCAGGCTATACCTATATGTTCGGTCACTCAGGCAAAAAACTCCTCTTCATGGGACAGGATTTCGGCCAGGAGAGGGAATGGAGCGAAAAGAGAGAGCTTGACTGGTTCCTTTTAGAGAATGAACTCAACAAAGGAATGAAAGCCTACGTTTCCAATCTTCTTAAGATATACAGAAAATATCCCGCAATGTTTGAGGTCGATAACGATTGGGGTGGCTTTGAGTGGATCAATGCAGATGACAAGGAGCGAAGCACCTATAGCTTTTACAGAAGAGCCATAAACGGAAAGGATAATCTCCTTTTTGTAATAAACATGACTCCCGTAGAGAGAAAAGAGTTCATGGTGGGAGTTCCTTTCAGCGGAACCTACACACATCTGCTTGACAGCGCAGAGGAACGCTTCGGTGGGCCGGGAAGTGATATCCCCGCCAAAATAAGGGCTGTGAAAGGGCTATGTGATTACAAGGATTACAGTATCTCATTCAATCTTCCGCCTTACGGAGCCGAGGTTTTTCTTTTCCAAAGTCCGGAAACGACCAAAGCGCCTGCAAAAAAGACAGCTTCAAAAAATACTGAAAATAAAAAGTCATCAAAAACTTAAGAATTATTTTATAAGAGCCGAAATAGAAGGTGATGGATAGTCCATCACCTTTCTTCGATTAATATATGAGGCGCGTATGAACATTAATTTTCAGACCATCGCCGGCAACAAGAAAGCCGATGACTCATTTCGCACCGGAATGGAATCCGATGAGAGGATCGGTATGAGTGCCGGAAAGGTTTCTGCAGCAAGCAGTAGTGCATTTGCTGTAGACCTGGACACAAGCATATTCAGTAATGATGCTTATGCGCAGCGTGCCAGAAGCTTAGATGACATAAGCAAAATGGCAGAAAACACGGATGTTTTGACGCAGCATAATTATATGGCTTTATTATCAAATACCATGTCTGAGAAGGACTATGCAAAGGCTCTTGAAGACGGATTTGATATTAAGAATCTAAATAGCTCGGAGACAGTGACCATTCTTGATAAGATCAAGAGTGTTCTTTTGGAGTCCGGAGAGGAGATCATTGGATATAACGATGACCTCAGCACGCAGAAACTCGCAAAGATAACAGGCAGCGAGTCTTTTGCCATGGCTATCAAAAAGAGTTTTTCCGAGAACGATATCCCAATAACACAAGAAAACATCAGAGCGGTGGCAGGCGCATACGATCAGGTTTCGAACATATCGGAGCCTTCAGACGATGCGATCAAATACATGGTTCTGAATAATTTAAGACCGACGATCGGCAATCTGTACTTTGCAAATCACAGCACAAACGGACAGAGCGCTACGGGAAAAGGTTTTTATGCCCAGGAGACGGGCGGATATTATGCGCAGAAAGCTGAGGATTACAACTGGCAGCAGCTTGAGCCTCAGATGGATAAAGTTATAGAAGAGGCAGGACTTGATACAGCGGATGAGTCCTCCAAACAAAATGCCAAGTGGATGGTTATCCAAGGTATTCCTTTAACTGCCGAGAATCTTATTTCGCTCAGCGAGATTAGAAATGTAGACTTCCCCATCAGTGATGAGGCTGCGGCAAATGCTATGGCAGCAGCTATTTCTGACGGCAAAAAAGCTTTTGAAGGAAATCTGTTTGATCCCACAAGTAATCTTGAAAAAGCCATGAAGCTTGTGGAAAACACAGGGAAGATAACCGACGAAGCAATAAAAAAGACCCTTACACAGGGAAAAGACGTTAATCTTAAAAATCTCATAGATATAACAAACGGGCAGGAAAGCTCCAAGAATCTCTTTGTTGTAAATGAGATAAGTGAAAACGATCCAAAGCTTATACAGGCGAGATTACAGCTTGAAGAAGTTCGCCTTAAAATGACCGTTGAAGCAAACAAGAATCTGCTCGACAGTGGATTTTCCGTTGATACGGCTCCAATGGAACAGCTTATAGATAAGTTAAAAGAGATGCTTGGAAATATAGCATCCGCTTCCAATGATAAAAATGCGGATACCACACCTGTGGTTGCCGGCGGAAATGTTGTCAGAATGCTTTCGCTTACGGTTTCCAGAGTAAACATCATCAGCAGAGGCCCTGCCGATGTGTCAGGTGCGCTTGCGGGAGAATTCGAGACCGCGACACTCAGCAAGATAAGCAGCGTATCAGAGAACCTTGCAATGAAGTTCAAGGCAGCAGGTCAGGGATACGAGATCATGATGACCAAGCCCAGATCCGATCTTGGCGACAGCATGAGAAAGGCATTCGGAAACGTTGACAATATCCTTAATGACATGGGATATGAAACCGACGAAGTAAACAGAAGAGCCGTAAGAATCCTTGGCTATAACAGCATGGAAATAAATGAAGAGAACTTTGAAAACGTGCGTGCATGGGATCAAAAGCTCAAAGCAACTATAGAAAGACTTAAGCCCGGTGCGGTGCTTGACCTTATAAGAGAAGGAAAGAACCCTCTTAACATGACTATAGAAGAACTCTCAGAGAGTCTCGATAACCTTATGAAGGACGGCGAGAACAAAAACGGCGGAAACTCAAAAAAAGGTGAAGAGAAATATGCCAAGTTCCTCTATAAGCTTGAGAAAAAGGGCGATATAACAAGCGCTGAAAAAGCCTCTTTTATAGGAATATACAGACTTTTCCATACGCTTAAGGTTACCGACCATCAGGCCATAGGATCTATCTTAAAGACAGGTCGCGATATGACGATCGGAAATCTTTTGGACGCCACAAGAACTCAAAAGACATCGAGAAGAGGTCTTGATTATACAGTTGATGACAGCTTCGGAGGACTCGGAGTAAAAGAAAGTACTTCTGTAAAAATTGATGAACAGATAAATTCAGCCTTCAGATTTTACAGTGCTCAAGCCGATATAGTATATGAGAACCTCGAACCTGAGAAGCTCATGGCTGCAAAACCCGATAACAACACTCTTTTACCGGATCTTGCGAATGCTCTTTTACAAGAACAGATTGATGAGCAGCTTGAAAAAGAATATTGCGAGGAGCAGGTAAGACAGATCAGACAGACAGCAGGAAATAAAGGTGCTGAGGCTGCTCTTAACGAGATGAATTTCTACGGAGTTGAGGTCACATACAACAATCTAGAGGCCATGATCGCCAACAGGAGAGATCGAAGGACCGGAAACATTTGGGAGAAGGCAGATGAGCTCGACAATGAAGAAATTAATGACGAGCTTAAGGAAGTAACGGATCTTCTCGGAGAAGAAAACTACGAAGAAATTTATAAAGAAAAACTTGCTAATGTATCAGACAAGATGACCGATATATTAATGAACCCTGAAGATACCTACATCGATTTTAGAGCGATAACGCTCATGCAAAAGCAGATGTCGGTAATGTCTCATAACTCTGAGAGAGGAAGCTTTGAGGTTCCCATCGAGATAGATGGAAGCAAGGTTACAATGCACATCACACTAAAAAGTGATAACAGCAATATTTCAAGGATGGAAGCAAGTGTTCAGACCTTTGAATACGGACTCATAACGGCAAGTCTTTATAAGCAGGACGGAGTAATAAACGGAATGCTTACAACAACAAACAGCCAGAGTGCAGACGAGGTCGAATATCTTGAAAGCTTAAAGAAGAGAATGTGCGAGAAATTAACGGAAAAGGTAGAGGAAGCAGGTGTAGACCAAACAAAGATCGCTATCCTTTACAACGCACAGCTTCAGCCTACAGGAGTAGGCACGAGTGCTAATGCCATGGAAGGCAAAACAGAAAACATTACAGATACAGGAACACTTCTAAAAATGGCAAAAGCATTTGTGGAGGCCATCTGATCTCCACACGTGCGGAAACGAGGTAAGGATGAAGGTTAATTACAACATATCCGCGATGGTAGCAAACAACGCATTACAGAAAAACGATAAGCTTCTTTCAGAATCTCTTCAGAGATTATCAAGCGGTCTTAAGATTGCAAATGCCAAGGACAACCCGTCCGGACTTGCAATGTCAAGAAGAATGAATTCACAGATAGAAGGACTCGGAGTGGCTAATGACAGCTCAAATGATGCGATCTCGATCGTTCAGGTTGCGGACGGATCATTGTCTGAGATTCAAGAAATTCTCCAGAGAATGAACCAGCTTGCTATTCAGGCGAGCAACGGAACTCTTACGGAGAACGACAGAAAGACCATCCAGGAAGAGGTTACCCAGCTTAAGGAAGAGATAGACAGAATGGCCGAGACAACTCAGTTCAACGGACAGAGCATTCTCGACGGCTCTTTTGACCTTAAAGGCTATGTGACCGATGCTTCGGGAAAGACCAATCCCAATTTCAGAGTAAGTTCATATTCAGATAACTTCGAAGCCGGAAAATATGAGATAAGAGGAATCGACGTAGATTTCATAAATCTTACAGGAAAGACAGGCGTTGATAAGAAGGCGCTCATTTGCACGGAAGCCGTAAAGAAGAACATCGAGATATACAAGATCGATGAAAACGGAAATGAAGAGAAGTACATGACAAGTAACATGATCGCTGATGTTAATGAGGATGTACTTACACTTTCCGACAGCACAGGTAAAAAGATCCAGATTCAGATGGATGATAAATATACGGGAACACTTAAAGTTGAGATAGCGGCAGCAGGTGCAATGACCATGCAGGTTGGCGCCAATGAAGGCCAGACTCTTGATATCAGGATTCCCGAAGTATCACTTACAACACTCGGACTTTACAACCTTGACATGGCAACCGAGAAGGGTGCAAAAGAAGCTATCGAAAGCGTCAAGGGTGCGATTGAAACTATAAATTCAATCAGAAGCAGACTCGGTGCTTATCAGAACAGACTCGAGCACACCGTAAGCAGCCTGGATATAACAGTTGAGAACATGACAGCAGCTTATTCAAGAATAATGGATGTGGATATGGCTGAAGAAATGACTGTTTACTCAACACAGCAGGTACTTTCACAGGCCGGAACATCCATGATGGCACAGGCAAACGAAAGACCCTCACAGGTATTGCAGCTTTTACAGTAATATATTTTGGTAAAAAGAGTCTGAGCAAAAGAAAGGCGCGAATATGACACAGGAAAAAAAGCAGGAATTTACCCTTAAGATATCGCAGGCCAACAAGACACAGATGATAACAATACTTTATGAGATGGTCATTGAATATCTCGAGGAAGCTATAGATGCCCTCGGCATCAGTAAAAAAGAAGAGGCGGAAAAGAATCTCAGATATGCGCAGAACTGCATAGATGAGCTTATCCACTCGGTTGATCTTAAATACGAGCTTGGAAGAATGCTCCACGGAATATATATCTTTTCAAAAAAAGAGCTTATAGCGGCAGGAGCAAGCGGAAGTATTCACCGCGTATGGAAGGTAGGACAGAATTTCAAAATGCTCTGCGCTTCATACAAAGAGCTTGAGAAAAAAGACAACAGCACTCCGATCATGGGAAATACCCAGACGGTGTATGCCGGACTTACATACGGTAAATACAGCTTAAACGAAGATGTATCCGCAGTTTCAATGAACAGAGGATACATGGCATAAAACAAACTTTACAACCGATGTGAATATATGGTTTACCCAAAAAAGCGGGAAAGACGACAGACTAAAAAAGTCACGTCTTTCTCGCTTTTGTAGTATACTAAACTCAGTATGAAAACTAAGTTGGCGGATAACAAAACAAAGGTTAAGAGGCCCCTTCGAAGGAGGCTGATCATATTGGCGGCGGGCACCACTGTGCCTTTTGTTCTTATCATTTTGTACATGGTCTATTCGCTTATCAATTACGGTAATGCCTATAACACGATCGTAAGCAATCTGACCGTAGCAAACAGCTACAACCTGACTTTCAAGGAGCAGATGGATGAGAGCGTGTACCGAATAATCGTCGGAAGAGATGTGTTCGGAAGCGGGGAAGAGGATGATCCGTATGTCCTTGTCGATAGCATAAGGAATGATTTTACGCGCCTTAAGACGATCACGACAGAGGTAAACAGTAAGACCTGGCTTGAAACGCTTCTTAGAAACGTCGATACGCTAAATGACAGACTTGATGATATAAGAGTCAGCGTTGAAGCAGGCGGACACTACGACGAAGACGTAGAAATGCTTGACTCCAATATTTATTCACTTACAGAACTTATTCAGGACAATATCCAGTACTACATCTATTATCAGACCAAGACGATCGAAGTAATAAACAGGGGTCTGACCAAAGAGATGGAGGAGTTGCTTGTTGTGCTGGTGCTTCTTTTGGTTCTCGGAATCCTATGTACGATAATAACAACCGACAAAGTCGCAAGGAGCATAGTTCAGCCTATAGAGGCCCTGGGTTCGGCGACCAAAGAGATCGCGGAAGGAAACTTCACCGTCAGAACCTCTTTTGACCTTGAAGATGAGATATCGGTATTGTCGGAAAGTGTCGACGACATGGCGGCGCATTTGGAAATCCAGATGGAGCAGATCAGAGAGGATGAAAAGAAAATGCGAATGGCGGAGGCCAAACTCCTGCAGGAGCAGATCAATCCTCACTTCTTATACAATACGCTCGATACGATAGTGTGGCTTATCGAGGATGGAAAGAACCAGGAAGCGGAAGATATGGTCGTATCCCTTTCTAAGTTCTTTAGGATATCATTAAGCCACGGAAAAGATTTCATTACGATCCGCGAAGAAGAACAGCATATCAGAAGCTATCTGGAAATCCAGCGCGTAAGATACTCGGATATCCTAAGCTACTATATTGATATAGATGATAAGCTTTACAACTACAAGATCCTTAAGATGACTTTGCAGCCGCTTGTAGAAAATGCGCTCTATCACGGCATCAAGAATAAGCGAGGTGCAGGACTTATCAGAATCACGGGAAGGGAAGTTGATGGGCTTGTCAGATTTGAAGTAAGCGATGACGGAGTCGGAATGGACGAAGACATGCTTCTTCATTTAATAAGAGAAATAAACAAACCTGCCAAGGATACTGACACCGGTTTTGGTATGGCCAACGTTAACGAGAGGATCAAGATGAACTTTGGCGAAAGATACGGAATATCCATCGAATCGACTCCCGAAAAGGGAACCAAAGTATCCGTGGTTCTTCCGATGTTGCCGTACTATAACGAAGAGGATAAGAATGGGGATAAATAAAGTTAAGGGATTACAAAAAATAGGATATAAGGCAGCAGCTCTTTTGACAGGGGTTACGATCTTGCTGACGGGCTGCGGTCCGTTTACGGGATTATCTGTTTCCGAAGTTACGGCCGAAGAAGGTGACATTGAGACCAAGGCAGATGATGAGCTTATAAGCGTAGGATTTTCGCAGCTTGGAAGCGAATCTACATGGAGAAGTGCCAATACCGAGTCGGTTAAGGCGTCTCTTTCAACGGGAAACGGATTCTTTCTTATATTTGACAACGCTAGGCAAAAGCAGGAGAAACAGTTCAAGGCTGTAAGAAGTTTTATATCACAGCGAGTTGATTACATCGTCATCTGTCCTGTTATCCAGGAAGGCTGGGACATGGTACTTTCTGAAGCCAAGGAGGCCGGAATACCGGTGATCTTGCTCGACAGAAATATCGCAGTCAATGATGATTCGCTTTATACGACCTTTGTCGGAGAAGACATGTACGCAGAGGGAGCAGCTGCGGGCAAATGGCTTGAAGCATATCTTGAGGAAAAAGGCGTGAGTGATAAGGACATCAATATTGTTGTTCTTGAAGGTACAACCGGTTCTTCGGCCCAGGTCGGAAGAACAAGAGGCTTTGGAGCCATCGCGGCGCGGCACATGAACTGGAAGATGCAGGCATCCGCCAACGGCGAATTTACTCAGGCCAAGGGAAAAGAGACTATGGAGAGACTCCTTCGGGAGTTTGATGACATAGATGTCATCGTTTGTCAGAACGATGATATGGCATTCGGAGCACTCGAAGCTCTGAATGATGCGGGGATTACAACCGGCGAGAAAGGAGATAAGATACTTATTTCCTTTGACGGAACCAAGAAGGCTCTGGAGCTGGTAAAAGAGGGTGTTATAAATGTGGACGTTGAATGCAATCCCAATTCGGGAGAGCTTCTTGCACAGATAATCAATGATCTTGAGGCGGGGAAAAATGTGGACAAGACGAACTACATGGAAGAGATGGTTTTTACCAAAGAGAATGTCGATGATTACATTGAAGACAGAAATTATTAAGTAATGGGAAGGTTTTTATTTTATGCTGAAGGTTTTTCTTGTGGAGGATGAAAGTGTTGTGAGGGCAAGTATCAGGGATAATATTCCCTGGGAAGAGTACGGCTTTAGCTTTGTCGGAGAGGCAAGTGACGGCGAGATGGCTCTTCCGCTTATCAGAAAGACGGCCCCCGACGTCCTTATCACAGACATCAAGATGCCGTTTATGGACGGTTTATCCCTGTGTCATATCGTGCGAAAAGAATTTCCGTCGATGCGCATGATCATCATGAGCGGATATGACGATTTCGAATACGCAAGACGCGCCATCAAAGAAGGCGTTGATCATTACATTTCAAAGCCGATAACCAAGCTCGGAATGAAAGAGGCGCTTGACAGTGTAAAGGCTAAGATAGAAAGCGAGCGTACGCAGCAAGGCTATCTTATGCAGTATCAGATGGAGACGCAGGAATATGAGCAGCTCCAGCGAAGAGAATTTCTTGAGAAGGTTCTTACGGGAACCATGCCGGTCAAAGATATATATGTGGAAGCGGGAAAGTTGTCGCTTGATATCACAGCGTCCGCATTCAGCCTTATTCTCTTTTCAATAAAAGATAAGGAGAAGCCCTTCGAAGAGATAGGATCTGAGGAATATTGTAAGGCACTCGAGGAGTTGATGAGTTATTTCCTGAGATTCCCCGCGTACATATTATCGAGATGGTCGCTCAACACATATATTGTTGTTGTTAAAGGAGAAAAAGAAATTGTCTCTGAGTATGTTGACAGAGGCGTTTCCAAGATCACGGAGATCTGCGAGGGAAAAGATAACAAGATAGAATGGTATGTTTCCGCGGGTAAGCCCGTTGAGAGATTCAGTGCGTTGGAGGACTGCTTTAATACGGTTAATCACGCATTTGCCTGCAGATTCTTTGTGCAGGACACGCATATTTTGACCGAAGAGACATCGGCCAAGTACACAACATCGCAGACCGACGGTTCAATAGAAAACATCGAGAGTGCCAAAGTCGACAGAAATGTTCTTAAGAGCTTTTTATCGACGGGAAGCGAGAGCGAGATCGCGGAATTTGTTTCAGAGTATCTGGCAAGTCTGGGAGATGCGCTCAAGGGGCATGTATTCAGAAACTTCTTCGTGCTTAATGCACTGTTTGCTACAAGCAGCTTCCTTGAAAGCTGCGGCGTTTCCAAAAAAGAGATAACTGACAAGCTCGCAGCCCCCGAAGGTGGCTATGATATTAAAAGCGAGATGGTCGGAGAATACTTGACGGAGCTTATAAAGAGTGCGATGGAGCTAAGAGACGGTGCTTCCAACACAAGAGGAAACAAGCTTATCAGCGACGCCATCGCATATATAGATGAGAATTACATGAACGAGGGTTGCTCGCTTGTTGATGTGGCCGAGGCGCTTTCCGTAAACAGCAGTTACCTCAGCACGATCTTCAGTAAAGAGATGGATACCACGTTTGTAAAGTTCCTAACTTCTAAACGTTTGGAAAAAGCAAGAGAGCTCCTTGCAAAAGAGAGAATGCACACCGCGGATGTTGCAGCGGCTGTCGGATATAAGGATGCTCACTATTTCAGCTTTGTGTTCAGAAAGATGTACGGTCTTTCTCCCAAGGAATACAGAAATCAGACAGGCTGATCATATAGGAGTTAATAAGGAAGGACGATCGAAATTTTCGGTTGTCCTTTTATTATTGAAAGAATTCTTTCCGATACGACGTGCGCAAGTGGCTGTTTTGTATGGTGGAAGCTCGGAAGATTGAATGAATTGACCTGCGACAGATAGCTGTTGTCAAAGCTGTAAACAGGCTTGTCGTTAAGGTTAATGATTCCCTGCTCACGTAACCACCTGACACTCGGATAGGCAAGCTCATCGCAGCAATAGATAACGGCATCGGATTTTTGGCACAAAGAAGCAAGAGCCGAATAGTCGACCTCCGGCCTTGCAAGCAAGTATCTGTCACTTCCAAAATCCAGATTGTTGTCTCGAAGCGCCGAGATAAATCCATATAATTTGGAGATTTCCTGCGGATTGTTGTCTTTGAAAACACCGCAGATTTTTTTATGTCCGGTAAGGACAAGCTTTCTTATAAGATTATAAACCGCGTCGTAAGCACCTTCGGAAATCGAAGGATACGAGTTCATGTTTATGTAGGTTCCGTAAAGAAAGATCGGAACGCAGCCGTTTTTTTCGAGCTCTTTATACAGATCCGCATTGGGATTGGGCATAAGGGAAAAGCATTCCGCCAGGATCGCAAGCGGCGGGTTTTTAAGCAGCTCTTTTAATATCCTTCTTTCTTTATAAAAGTCAGCTCCTGTTTCAAACACAGATACGGTCATCGGAACATCATGTCCGTGAGAGATTCCTTTTTCGATGTCATATATCAGAGACGGATAAATATAATCATCGGGGCGAGCGAATAAAAGGCAGACATGATTTCTTTTTGAATCGGGGCTTATGCCCGTAAGTCTGTATCCGCTTCCCTGTCTTGAAGTTATAAGCTTATCTTCTTTCAGATTCAAAAGGATTTTTCTTATAGTCTGACGGCTGCATGAATACTGAGCGCAGAGTTCTTTTTCGGTCGGAAAAAGCATGTCACCCGATATGAGTCTTTTTGATATTTCTTCATGGAGTTTATGAGTAATATTTTCTGTCTTGGTCATTTTTTTCCTCAACCGGATAAAAATTTAAGGGTAAAAAAATTGTCTTTTTTACATCCATAAAAAATAATCATCGAAAAATCAGTGGCGGTTATTCAAAATATCAGAGTGATTTTTCGGTCAAAAAATTTTTTATCCAAAAAATTTTCTGAATAATATAAAGAAATTTACCAAAATTAGTTTTGGAAAACGCTTTACGAAAAATTTGTACTTTTTTATATCAGTATAACATGCAGATTTGTATTGTCAAAATATAGAAACTTGTGCATTGTGACTTTGTGCACTATGAATACCCGATGCGAATAAGTAAAATGTGCTTAATAAAACCATTATAAAGTAAATGGAGGGTACAACATGAAAAAGAAAGTATTGGCAACTATTGTTGCTGCAGCAATGTCATTTTCATTGCTTGCAGGATGTGGTTCACAGGGCGCAGCTCCTGCTCCTGAAGCTCCCGCAGCTACAGAGGAAGAAGCTCCTGCAGCAGATGCAGCTGAGGCAGAGGCTCCCGCAGCTGAGGCAGAAGCTCCCGCAGCAGACGGCGAACTTATCAAAGTTGGTTTCGCTCAGGTTGGACACGAGTCAGATTGGCGTACAGCATCAACAAATTCAGTTAAGGCTGCTCTTTCAAATGAGAACGGCATTGATCTTCAGTTTGTAGACTGTGACAACGATTCAGCAGCACAGCTCGAAGCAGTTCGTAACTTCATCGAGCAGGACGTTGATTACATCGTAATCGATCCTATCGTTTCAACAGGTTGGGATACAGTTCTTACAGAAGCTGACGACGCAGGAATCCCTGTAATCGTTATCGACCGTACAATCGATGATTCCGATAAGTATGTATCATGGGTAGGTTCTGAGTTCACAAACGAGGGACTTGCAGCAGGTGCATGGCTTAAGGCTTACGCAGAAGCTAAGGGCATCAAGGAACTCAACATCCTCGAGATCACAGGAACAACAGGTTCTTCAGCTGAGATCGGACGTACAAAGGGCTTCCATCAGTATGTTGATTCTGAGGGATGGAACCTCCTCGATTCACAGACTGGTGACTTCACACAGGACGGCGGACAGCAGGTTATGGAGTCATATTGCAAGTCTTATGCAGGCAAGTTCAACGTAGTTATCTGCCAGAACGATAACGAAGCATTCGGTGCTATCGATGCTATGAAGGCAGCAGGCGTTTCTTACGGTGTTGACAAAGACGTAATCGTTATCTCATTTGACGCTTGCACAGCAGGACTTCAGATGGTTCTCGACAAGGCTATCAACGCAGACTTCCAGTGCAATCCTCTTCAGGGACCTGACTGCTTAAAGCTTATCCAGGCTCTTCAGAAGGGTGAGACAATTGAGAAGCAGACATTCATGGCTGAGCCTTGGTATGTAGCAGAAGATGTTCTTAAGGATATCTCTTACAAGAACAACGCAGGCCAGGATGTAACAGAACCCCTTGTAGTAGTTGACGCAGCAACAGTTGAGGCAGCTTACTAATTTAGGTATTTAGGCAAAAAACTAATAGGGTAGTTCGAAAGAACTACCCTATTTAATTAACAGAAGTAATAAAAGGAGAAGCGAAGGTATTTTTTATGGAGCAGAATGAACTTATCGTTATGCGTGACATAGTAAAAGTCTTTCCCGGTGTCGTTGCACTGGATCACGCACAGCTTACACTTCATAAAGGCGAGATCCATGCACTTATGGGCGAGAATGGAGCGGGAAAGTCAACCATTATCAAGTGCCTCACAGGTGTATACGAGCGTGATGCCGGAGAAGTATATGTGCAGGGCGTAGAGGGAAACGTCTATAATCACTCTACTGAGGATGCGCAAAGAATAGGAATTGCAACGGTTTATCAGGAGGTCAATCTTTGTCCCAACCTCTCGGTTGCAGAAAATCTTTTTATAGGGCGCGAACCTGTTACAAGGCTGGGAACGATAGACTGGCGCTCTATGAACAAAAAGGCAAAAGAGATAATGGACGGCCTTGGAATAAAGATCGATGTTACAGTTGCGCTTGAGAATTATTCACTGGCTATTCAGCAGATGATAGCTATCGCAAGAGCAGTGGACATGGATTGTAAAGTACTTATCCTCGATGAGCCCACATCATCTCTTGATGATCACGAAGTAGAAAAGCTCTTTGACGTAATGAGAGATCTCAAGAAAAAGGGTGTAGGAATTATATTCGTTACACATTTCCTTGAGCAGGTTTATGCAGTATGTGACAGGATCACCGTTATGAGAAACGGTGGATTCGTAGGAGACTACTCAATAAGCGAACTTCCCAGAGTTAAGCTTGTAGCTGCTATGCTCGGTAAAGATTTCGACGATCTTGCAGCCATCAAGCCTGAGGGAGATGCAAACATCAGCCCCGAAGTAATGTTAAAAGCCGAAGGACTCAGCCATAAGGGAACCGTTAAGCCTTTTGATTTTGAGATTCACAAAGGTGAGGTTGTGGGCGTAACAGGTCTTTTGGGAAGCGGCCGAAGCGAAATGGTGCGCTGCATCTATGGTGCAGATAAAGCTCAGACCGGTAAAGAGTACATGAAGGGCAAAGAGATCAATATTAAAGCACCTATTGATGCAATAAAGAAAGGTATGGCATACCTTCCCGATGACAGAAAAGCCGACGGATGTATCGGTGAATTGTCGGTTAGAGACAATATTATTCTTGCTCTTCAGGCAAGAAACGGAATGTTTAAGAAAGTTCCCAGAGCTAAGCAGATCGAGATAGCGGATAAATTTATCGACATGCTTCAGATTAAGACTGCAAGCAGGGAAACACCTCTTTCTCAGCTCTCCGGCGGAAATCAGCAGAAGGTTATTCTTGCAAGATGGCTTTGCACACATCCTGATTTCCTTATCTTGGATGAGCCCACAAGAGGTATTGATATCGGAACCAAGACAGAGTTCCAGAAGCTTATATTAGAATTTGCCAAAGAAGGTATGAGCGTCGTATTCATATCTTCGGAGATAGAAGAAATGCTTCGTACTTGTACAAGAATGTGTGTCATGAGAGACGGCGAAAAAGTCGGCGAGATAGAAGGAGACATGACACAGGAAAGCGTAATGAGTGCGATCGCGGGAGGTGAGAAGTAATGGATACAATTAAGAAAATAACGAAGCAGCAGCTATTTTTGCCCTTCTTCTGCCTTCTGTTAGTATTACTTATAAATCTTATAAAGAGTCCTACATTTTTTAACATTGGCATTCAAAATGGAGTGTTGTATGGAAGATTAATAGATGTCTTAAACAGAGGAAGTGAGATAGCAATCCTTGCGGTGGGTCAGACGCTTGTAGTTGCCGTATCAGCCGGAACAGATATTTCCGTAGGTTCCGTAATGAGCCTCTCAGCCTGCGGAACATGCATGATGCTCGCAGGATACGGTGTAAACTCTACAACGCAGCTGGCGGTTCCAATGGGGATTGGAATACTCTTCGGTATCTTACTTGGCGGAGTGTGCGGATGCATTAACGGTGCACTCGTTGCCAAGCTCAAGATACAGCCCATGGTTGCAACTCTTATTCTTTTTACAGCGGCAAGGGCTATCGGACTTCTTTTGTGCAACAACCAGATTACATACATTAGATACGAGCCTTACAAATATCTGGGTAACTTTATACCGGGCTGTCCCATTCCGACAGCGATATTCGTAACCATAGCGGTTATCTTAGTCGTATCGATCTTCCTTAGGAAGACAGCGCTCGGTCTTTATATTCAGTCAGCAGGTATCAACAGCAGAGCAGCAAGAATTTCAGGTATCAACTCTGCACTTATCTGCTTTGTATGCTACGTAATATGCGGTCTCTGCGCAGGTATCGCAGGCATGGTTGCCAGCAGCCGTATCTATTCCGCAGATTCCAACAATATCGGACTTAACTACGAGCTTGATGCCATCCTCGCGGTTGCCCTCGGCGGTAACTCACTCGGAGGTGGTAAGTTCAACCTCGCAGGTGCCGTTGTAGGTGCATATACGATCCAGGCTATCACGACAACCCTTCTTGCCATGGGTGTTTCAACAGACCAGGCACCGGTTATCAAGGCCATCATCGTTGTTATCATAGTAGTAGTTCAGGCACCTACATTTAAAGAATGGCTTTCAAACAGCGAAGCAAAGAGAAGAGCCCTTGCGGCAGAGGGAGGTCAGAAGGCATGAAGAAGATAAACAAATTCAGCGGAAACACAGTGCTTCTTTTGATCACCATCGTTCTTTTTGTAGCAATGTATGCAGTAGGCTGTGTTATTTACTCAGCAAAAGGCTTTACACACGTACAGACTTTCCTGAACCTTCTTATCACCAATGCAGGACTTATCTGCGTTGCATGTGGTATGACTTGTGTAATGCTTACAGGTGGAATTGATATTTCCGTAGGATCGCTTATCGCGATGGATTGTATGATCCTTGCTTACGGAATGGGCGTTAAGGGATGGCCTTGTATCCCGCTTATCATCCTGATCCTCGTTATCGGACTTGTATTCGGTGCAGTTCAGGGATACCTTATCGGTTACCTCAAGATTCAGCCGTTTATCATAACGATGGCGGGAATGTTCTTTGCAAGAGGTATGACAGCGGTTATCTGTACAGACCAGATCTCGATCACTCAGGATATGAACCCCATGTTTTACAAATGGGCCAATGCCAAGATTAATCTTCCGGGATTCCTTGGTTATGTGAACAAGAAAGGTAAGACAGTAGTTCCGTTCATCAGACCTACCGTCGTGATCGCACTTCTTGTTGTAGCGATCATCTTCTTCATACTTAAGTACACCAAGTTTGGAAGAAATCTCTACGCAGTAGGTGGCAATCAGCAGTCAGCAACCATGATGGGACTTAACGTTAAGGCTACCAAGATGAAGGCATATATCCTTTCATCATTCCTTTGCTCCATCGGCGGAATCTGCTACTGCCTCAACACAATGTCAGGTTCTGTTCAGCAGGCGCTCGGCTTCGAGATGAACGCTATCGCTTCATCCGTTATCGGTGGAACGCTTCTTACAGGTGGTGTAGGTAACGTAATAGGATCGCTCTTCGGTGTTCTCATTAACGGAACGATCTCAACGCTCGTTACCACAAACGGTAAGCTCCTTTCAAGCTGGAGTAACATCATGACAGCGGCACTTCTGTGCTTCTTCATCATCCTCCAGAGCTTGTTTGCTTACTTTAAAAACAGAAACAACAGATAAAAAATTGCCATCTTAAGAAAATCTTAAGAGTATTAATTTTCAGACGATTTTTACGATATAAAACTATATAAATATTTGCCAATTCGTCATGCGGGGCGGGAACTTAGAGTTTGTCATTGTTTCCTTCCCCGCATTTTTGTTGGGGTTTTTAGAAAAAAGGACTCTCGGAAAAAGCTCTTTTAAATTATTAATTGTGCAACCTGTCAAAAAACTTTTCGGGGGTTTACAAAGAAAAAACCAAGTGATAGATTTCTAAATCGTGAGCTCGCAATAAACATTACGAGAGAGGAGTCGATCTTATACAAGTTCTATTATTCTTACTCTTATCCGGTGCGGCTTTTACCGATCTGTACAAGGATAAGATCTACAATTTCTGGGTAATCCCCGGACTTCTGACGGGTATCACTTGTTCCGCGATCTGCGGCAAAAGCTCGTTAATCGCTTCGCTGACTGCGGTTGGCATAGCATTCTTATTACTGATTCCTGTTTACTTCTTTAAAGGAATTGCTGCAGGAGATGTGAAATTATTCATGTCAGCGGCATCTTTTCTGTCCGTATCGGACACGGTTTCAAGTATTATTACGGCATTTGTCGTTGCAGGCGTTATCTCGCTTGCTGTTCTCATCATAAAAAGAAACAAAGAAGCTAGAATCCATTTCGCGATACCTGCACTTGTGGGCGTTCTCTTTTCGGTAGGAGGTGCGCTATGAGCAGACCGGTACTGGCCATCTGTGATACAGAAAGCAGGTATTGCGGGAGGTTGGATGAATATTTAAGAAAAAATCTAAATCTTTCATTCGATATACATGCATTTACGCAGGTAAAAAGTTTGGAGGAGTTCGCCGGAAAAAAACTTATTTCATTACTTGTTATTGCACAGAGTGCGGTACAAGAACTTAAAACAAGAGTAAGCGAATCCGGCATAAAAAATATCCTGATCCTTGATGAAGAACTATCGGTTATCAGAGAGGATGAAGGTTTACCGGAGGAAAACTTGCTTGGGGAAGTAAATGCAGAACATATAAGTAAGTTCAGTCCGGCAAGTGAGATCGTCTGTCATATTCTGGATCTTTGTGTCAAGAGTCCCGATGATTTTGAGAGTGTCGGCATAAGACGCGGTGACGGGAAAGGAACGGTGATCGGACTCTATTCTCCGATAGGCAGATGCGGACAGACCGCTTTAGCCCTAAAAATGTGCGAAGAACTGTCTAAGCACGGAAAAACACTACTTTTAAATTTTGATAATTTTTCACCTCTTCCGATGATCTTAGGTAGTCATACGGAAGGCGATATAACGGATCTTTTGTATTATTCGGAATGCGAAAAAAGCAGATTCTGTATCTATCTTGAAAAAATCAAGCAGAGCATAGGAGGATTTGATTATATCCCGCCTGCGGCAACCGCGATGCAGATCAAGGAGATAGACAATGAAAGATTGAGAAGTCTTATAAAGCTTATCTTTGAAGAGTGTGGATATGAGAATGTCGTGCTTGACCTAAGCGATCTTCCGAGCGGATTGTTTGATATTTTGAGATTCTGCAATAAGGTTTTCACAATAACGGGAAAAACCAAAGCAGAAATATATAAGCTGAGGCGCTACGAAGAAGTACTGAGCCAAAACGGATATGAGGATATCTGTGCGTCCGGAATAAAAGTTTCTATACCGGACGGAGCAGGAGATAAGGAGCTTTCGGAGTGCGCAAGGAAACTTCTGTACGCGGAGGAAATCTAGAAGTGGAGAAAAGATTTGACGTATTAAGGAGTGAGATAAAGGGAAAGATCATACGTGAGATGGACTTTTCAAAAGACATCTCAGATGAAGAGATGCTTTCCATTATCGATGATCTCATGGCGAAAGAGCTTAGAAATCTGGCTGTTTCCGTTGAAGATAGAAAGCGTCTTCGAACGGGTATCTTTCACTCAATAAGAAAGCTTGATATCTTGCAGCAGCTTGTCGATGATCCGTCAGTTACAGAAATAATGATAAACGGAGCAGACAGCATCTTTATAGAAAGAGACGGCAAACTATCAAGACATGAAACTATCTTTGAGTCAAAAGAAAAACTTGAGGATGTTGTTCAGCAAATAGTTGCTTCCTGTAATAGGGTTGTCAATGAGGCTTCACCTATAGTGGATGCAAGACTTGAGAACGGATCCCGAGTGAATATCGTTCTTCCTCCGATAGCATTAAACGGTCCTGTGATAACAATAAGAAGATTTCCGGAAAATCCTATGACAATGGAAAGACTCATTGGGTTCGGAGCGCTTACTGACTATCTGAGATATTATCTGGCGGTTCTTGTAAAAGCCGGATACAACATTTTTATCTCGGGAGGAACCGGTTCGGGAAAGACGACATTTTTAAATGCACTTTCAAATTATATCCCCAAGGACAGTCGAGTTCTTACCATCGAAGATAACGCGGAACTTCAGATCAGAGAGGTTCCGAACCTAGTAAGGCTTGAAGCCAGAAACGCTAATGTTGAAGGCTGCAAAGAGATAACGATAAGGGATCTCATAAAGTCGTCTCTCCGAATGCGTCCCGATAGAATTATCGTTGGAGAAGTCAGGGGAAGCGAGTGTGTGGACATGCTACAGGCCATGAATACGGGACATATCGCGATGTCGACCGGTCATTCAAACAGCGCGGAGGACATGCTTGCGAGAATCGAGACCATGGTACTTATGGGAATGGATATACCGCTTCCCGCGATACGAGGTCAGATTGCTTCGGGAATAGATATAATTGTCCACCTGGGAAGACTTCGCGACAGGTCCAGAAAACTTCTTGAAATCTGCGAGATCAAAAAAGAACTTGATCCGATTTCGGGAAAGATTCTTACAAATCCACTCTTTAGGTTTGAAGAGACGGGTGAAAATGAAGAGGGAATGATAAAAGGAGAATGGAGGAAAGTAGGTGAAATTAAAAATACTGAAAAACTATTTTCATCAGGTTATAAACTACCGTCCATGCCTTAGCGATCTTCCTGTTTTATTGCAGGGAATCGGTATCGCGGCTCTTTTCGGAAAACTTTTTTATGATTCAGTCATAGCGATCATAATACTTTTACCGCTGGTTATCCCATGGTTTATTTACAGGAAAAAGACAGAGAAAATTCGTATCAGCAGAATTGTGGGAATTCAATTTAGAGATGCTATAAGTTCTGTCTTGACCAGCCTTAAGGCCGGGTACTCCGTAGAAAATGCATTCAGAGAAGCCGGTAGGGACATAAATCTTCTATATGGGAAAAAGAGTTATATAAGCCGGTACATGGATAAAGTGTACAAGGGTTTAAGGAACAACGTACCTCTTGAGAAGCTTCTTTTAAATTTTGGAAAAGAAAGCGGGAATGCGGATATTGAGGAGTTTGCGGGAGTTTTTGCCATCGCCAAAAGAAGCGGAGGTAATATGACGGAGACGATTGAACGAACAATATCTGTTATTTCAAGAAAAATGGACGTGGAAAAAGAAATAGAAGTTCTTATAAGTGCCAAGAAACTGGAGGCACGGATCATGAACTTTGTGCCTTTCTTTATTATCTTTTACATAAGTATAACGAGCCCCGGTTTCTTTGCTCCGCTGTATCATAATTTTCCCGGAGTTATTTTGATGACAATCTGTATGTTCGTATATTTTGCGGCATATCTTTTATCTGAAAAAATCGTAAACATCACAATTTGATCAAAGGATTATTTTAAAAATGATTGTTTTATATTTGGCTATTCCCCTAGGAATATTCATACTTTGGTTTTTGTCAAAAGAGTATGAGTTGCCTTCGGGGATGGAAGAGACGGGGATAACCCGTGAAGTCTTGAAGATTTCTCTTTTTATTTTCAACAAACTCTTTAAAAACAGGATGTCTTTTGCCGGAGAAAAGGTACGCGGATACCTAAAGACGCTTAACGATAAGAGAGATATAGAAAGGGTTGAAACGGAATACTACATAAGAAAGATAAGCATAGTGATCCTAATGGCGCTTGCCGGAAGCTTTTTGTCGATTCTTATGTATGTAAGCCAAGGCTCTTCGGAGAAGCTTATAGAAGGAAAAGAACTCCGGAGAAACGAAGACGGTGACGGCGAATATACTGCGCACTTGATCGCAAGCGATGAATCAGGAAAAGAGCTCGGAAGATATGACGTTTCTGTAAAAGAGAGGGTTTATACAAAAGAGGAAACAGATGCACTATTTGAAAGTGCTTCTAAGGAAATGGAACGAGTGATCCTTTTGGATAATGAATCGCTTGATAGGGTGGAATCCGATCTTAAGCTTCCGGAAAAACTTGATGGCTATCCGTTTAGTATTTCGTGGAGCGTGGACAATTACGAACTGGTCCACTACGACGGAAGATTGGAAAAGGATCTGATCTCAAAGGAAGGGGAAATCGTATCGCTCACTGCGAAATATAAGTATGGCGATTACGATTATTCGCAGGTGTTGCATGCAAATCTTGTACCAAGACAGCTGTCTGCGAGCGAGCAGGTATATGAAAGTTTACGAAAGCTGATTAAGCAAAATGATGAACAGACAATAAATGAGGGAAGTTTTGAACTTCCAAAAGACATTCAGGGAAAGCATGTGAGCTGGAGTGAACATGTAGAAGACAACAGTTTGATGATACTCATCATTACGCTTATCGGCGGCGCTGCGTCGTATGTACTTAGAGACAAGGAGCTGAAAAGAGGGATCGAAAACCGGTCGATGCAAATGCTTAGTGATTATCCGCAGCTGGTTTCAAGATTGGCACTGTATCTTGGTGCAGGCATGACAATGAGGAATATTTTCGAAAGACTTGGGATTAATTATGCGAAAAAGCGAGAGAGGGGAGCGCCTTCCAGATACGTATATGAAGAAATATTGCGAACAGTAAGAGAAATGGGAGCGGGGGTACCGGAGGCAATCGCGTATGAGAACTTTGGGCTTCGCTGCCAGAACAGGGAATATACAAGATTAAGCGCGCTTTTATCCCAGAATCTTAGGAAGGGAAACAGTGAGATGCTGAAAATTCTTCAAGAGGAATCAAAAAAGGCTTTTGAGGAGAGAATGGACAGAGTCAGAAAACTTGGAGAAGAAGCCGGAACACGACTTCTTTTGCCTATGATCATGATGCTTGTAATCGTAATGGTCATTATTATGATCCCTGCATATCTGTCATTTTAAAGACTATTAAAAAGAAAGAAGGAAAAAGAATGAATAAATTAGCTGAAAAAACAAGAAATCTCGGAAGAGGAATCAAAAACGCCGTGAAAGGATTTTGGAACGATGAATCGGGAATGGGAACCGTAGAAGTTATTCTCATCATCGTTGAAATATTAACTCATAGATATATGTATATATAGTATTTACTGTCATATATCTATATGTCTGATTGTTTATTGGAAAGGGTAAATATATGAGTGATAGATGGATGAGGGATTGGTGGAGCTATGACTGGGATAAGGAGATAGATCGTTTGCAGAGGGGGGAACCCTTGGAACTGACCAGGGAGGAGTTTGAGAATTACCTCAGATGGTTATCGGTCTATGAGCCAGAGTTCTTCATGGAGTTCTGTGAAGGCTATATGGTCAGATGGTGTATGCAGCAACTGGGTTTTAAGTGGGCAAGCCGGTATGGCGGTAATAAGAGTTGAGGGAAGGAGGCGGGGATATGTTTACCCTTCAAGATAAAGAGATCATGACACTGCCGTATTTTATTACGATACGGGAAAGTAGTTCTATGTATGAGATACAGTCACGATGTACCGGTCATTTCTGGGCGATAGTTCCAATCGCCATGAACCGGAAGCAAACATATTATAAACTGCTCCATAAGTACCACGAAGAGGACAATTACCATGTTCAGATGGACTTCGCAAGTGTCCTTGATGCAGTACTGGATATCATAAATCATGATGACTATAAACTGCATCGCCGGAGCAGTTATTTTGAGGAGGTAGTAGCGCGGTTTTCCAAGACCGCGTAAATAGCCCCAGAATGACCTGAGAAGCCATTGCCGGGAAAGGAGGTGGAAATATATTACCGAGGCAAGGAAAAGGGAATATGGGGCAAATAGACACGAAATAAAGAAGGAGGATAAAAATGAATATGTATGGAGTATTAACAACACAGGAAGAACTGGCAGCTCACAATCTGGACGATTATGAAACATTTGATGAGGTCGGAGTATATCGCTGCCGGTTAGATTGCAGGTCATGGTATCAGAACGGTCGGATATATGGACTGGTATGTTACTTCACTGATCTGGACGAAGAGATCGGATGGCAGGGGTTCTGTTTTAGGCACAGGGTAGATGGAAAGGAGATCTATTGTCCTCAAGACGGTTCCGTAGATTTTGAGCGTGTTGAGGATGGAAGCCTGTGGGAAATAACTATTGGCAAGAACAAAAAGGGTAAATGCACTCTCACTAGCGCGAAGAGATTGGAGGCGGCATGATGGAACTTGAGTACATAAAAGCCGGGGATTATTATATCCCGAACCTGATAGCTAATCAGGAACCGCAGGTACACCTAAGCAAGTACGGATCGCTCCATAAAGCATTCCTTAAGAATCACAGATCCGGTGTTTATACCGGGCTTCTCTTAAATGGTGAGTTGATGGCGCACTGTTATGAGGTACAGGAAAGAGCTTTGGATATGATGGACAGGCTCACAGATCAGTTGGCAAAGAGCGAAGGTGTAACGGAACAACTGAAGGTGAGTGATCAGATGGGATGGGTAAGACGGATGAACAATATCCGAAGTCGGGCGGAGGAAATTGTTCTCCGAGAAGTAGTATATCAGTTATAAGTGAATCGCATACTATAAAGCGGTAATTGTTCCTTGAAAACAAAATATCATGATAATCATAAGCACCCTAAACGGTACAGATGTTCCGATGGTGCGGTTATATCATATTTTGTTTTGAGGAAAGACCAAGTGGACTTTCCTCTTTTTCTTTTTAACAATGCACACGGCGAAAGGAGGATAAACAAATGCCGAGAGCAGAAAAAAGCACGGAAGAATTAAAAAGGGATTATGAAAGAATGAAGGAGAAGTACGAAAAGGCAGTAGAAAAGGACAACCGTAAAATCGCGGATATAGTGCATAAGCACTATGGTGAGACGGTTGACCTTGAGAGGCTCGACGCGCACTTTGGCATGGTGGCAAGCTCTTATGCTACCACGCCTGTGTCGAGCAAGGACAGCCCCGCGCGTAGGGACCGTAATGGTACGAAAAAGGTGGCAACCGATGAGGAACATAAGGAACCGACGGACGGAACGGGCGAAAACGGTAATTGAGTTATCTGTGGTACGGGGAGTACCGGCATATAACGATAATTATCGTTTTGCGGGGCTGAAAGGCAGTCAAGCGCTCTATGCTTGGCTGCCTGGGGGTCTCGGGGCACAGCCCTGAGCAAGCTACCAAAATCTCATTTTGGTATAGCTTGCCTATACCAAAAGAGTTTTGGCTATGGAGAGGGAAAAAGACTATGGCAAATTATGCGAATTTCAAGCGAGGAGACTTTGGATTGTTTGCTCACTGCGAAAGAAAAAAGGATGAAAACGGGAAATATGTGACCTTCGGGAATGAGAGAATTGATTCGTCACGATCACACTTGAATTATAACCTTTGTACCGACAGCCGTTCCCAAACGGAGATCTTCGATGCACGGTTCAATGATCCAAATGTGAAATGTCAGAACCGACCAGATGTAAATGTGTATGGAAGTTGGTGCGTAACACTTCCGACACATGCCCCGACTTTTGATGAAGATGGGAATATGATAACCGAGGAAAAAGAAGTACATCATAAGGACGGAACCGTTACTACGGAGATTGTGCCAGTACTGAAAGAGGTCTTTTATGATGACGAGCAGACTAAGGAGTTTTTTCGATTATGCTATGAATTCTTAAAAAATCGGTACGGCGAGGAAAATGTTATATCCGCATATGTACATATGGATGAGACCACTCCGCATATGCACTTTTTATTTCTCCCGATTATTGAGGATACAAAGTGGAACGAAAAGCACCCAGACAAACCGCCAAGGAAGAAGATATGTGCCAAGCAGCTCATGAACAAAACCGAGCTGAATATGTTTCATCGTGTACTTCAAGAATACCTGGATGAGCATTCCGAAAAGGACTTATATCCGATGCTTAATGGAACCACGATAGGGGGAAACCGTACCATTGCGGAAATGAAAGCAGAGGAAGCTTTGGGGCAGGCCATCGAGGCAGCTCATCAAGCGAATGCCACAAGGAAGCAAGCCGAGGAAGATATTGCAAAAGCCGAAGCTGAAGCTTTTAAGGTACAAAAGGAAACAGGAGATTTTATCAATCTTCTATACCAACGCGAGGCAGATGCGGAGAAAGAGGTACTTAAAGAGTTCAACGCATGGGCGGAATCCGAGACAATTAAAGAGCGTCCGGCGGTACAGGAGATAAAGAATTCTCTGGCAGATCTCGGGGCAACGCCGGAACATATACAGCCACTCTCCCAGTTTGCAGATAGCCTGAATAATCCTATCACAAACAAAGCTGGTAAAACATTTGTTGAGGTTCCTTCCCCCAAAATCATGATACCATTGCTGAAAAAGGTGGTACAAAAGATGCTGGGTGCGTTCGAGTGGGCGCGTGGTGCCCAGGCGAAAGTAGCCCAGCGTGTTGAAGAAACGCGTACTTCTCTTAGGGCAAAGCTACCTCAAAAGAAACGCGAAGCTGATCTTCAGAACCAACAACGGTGGGCTGCAGAACGGCAAGCCCGTCAGGAACAGCAACTACCAGAGAAAAAGAAAAAAGAACAGTCTTTGTAGATATTATGAATCATATGGGCGGGTATCGCAGATTGAAGCGGTACCCGCCTGTTGTCGTTAGTGCCAGGGTGACAAATCACATAAAGTCATATGTTTTGCATATATACCCGAAGTAATTAGCAAATCTCTCACGGTCATCTGCATTATCGACAGCTTTTTCATATACATCGGCCAACTGTTTTTTATCGCTTGCGGTATATACTCCGGCTTGCTTCTTTTCGATGGCGTCCAAGAAAACATTTGTAAAGTCTGATACTGCTTTTATACCCTTTCGGGTGCTGGCCGCCTCGGTAGCAAGCTCTCTAACAATAACTTCTCTTGGTTTTAAGTCAAATGCTATCATGATACTTCCCTCCTGGTGATCATATTACACACATGTATCTATCATGATGGTAAGTATATTCATATTCAATCATCAGAGCAGAAAATGTCCTTTTTTTGCAGAATTCGGCTACAGTGTTCTATTGGTTGAAAAAAAGAATTAAGTATGTTAGTATGTAAACTAACATACAAAGGAGCTTGAAATGCAGAGGGAAAGTGAATTTGGCAAATACTTAAAACAGCTTATAAAACAGGCCGGCATGACCCAGACAGAGTTTTATACGCTTTGGGGAATAAAAAAACCGTACTTCTATGACATAATTAGTGGCCGTGTCAGTCCTCCCCCTTATCCGTTACAGTACAAAGCTATGGAAATATTACAAACGGATAAGAAAACCCAAGAAAGATTCTTTGACATAGCCGCAAAAGGAAGAAAGGAACTCCCCGCAGATATTGCGGAGGTGGTTTATGATAATCCAGTTATTCTTGGAAATATCAGAAAAAACTTAAAGGAACTTTCTGCCAGTAATTGATCATGTATCAATAAAAACCATAAAATACGAGGAGAAATAACATGGCTAAAAAGAGCATATCAACCGAAACAGCAAGCATCTTATCGGTACCGGAAGGTAAGATAATAGATTTTCTGACTAAGCAATTTTTTAATGATACTCCCGAGGAGTATGTCAGGCAAAATATAGAAAAAGCCCTTGTCAGACAGTATAAGTATCTTGTCGAAGATATGTTCCCCGAATTTTCAATTAAGGTTGGGTCAGCAAATAAAAGGGTTGACATTGTTGTCTTTGAACACGACAAGCCTCATAAACAGGAAAATGCTTATCTAATTGTTGAAACTAAAAAAGCGAATACGAATCCTCATGGAAAAAAAGACGGAATTGAACAGCTCAAATCATACATGGCAGCGTGCCTTAATGCAAAATTTGGGTTCTGGACGAATGGGGATGATAGATATTGCTTTGCCAAAAGGGAGAAAGATGGTAGCTTCTATTTCGAGGAAATACCAGAAATACCAGCTTATGACCAAGATGAAGATGATCTATATAGACCCGAAAGAAAAAACCTACAAATAGCAACAGCCGATAACTTGATGTTTGCATTTCGCAGATGTCATAACTATATAGCAGGAAATGCTGGGATGCATAAAACTGATGCATTCTGGGAACTGCTTAAAATTATATTTGCTAAAATTGAAGACGAAAGATCAAACAAATTGACTTTTTATGTAACACCTGAGGAATTAAAGAATTCATCTTCGGCATTGTCAACCAAAAAGAGGATAGATGGATTGTTTGAGAACAAGGTCGTGAAGAAATATCCTATGATTTTCAACTCTGACGAGACCCGAACAATAGAATTATCTCCCGAGGTATTAGCATATGTAGTATCACAATTACAGGGTTATTCTTTGTTGGCATCACCGGTAGATGTTAAGGGAATCGCATATGAAGAAATAGTCGGGTCTAATCTTAGAGGGGATAGAGGAGAATTCTTTACACCCAGAAATGCCTGCCGCATGGCAGTTGAGATGTTGCGTCCGCAACCCGGAGAAAAAGTAATTGATCCAGCGTGTGGAACGGGTGGATTTTTGATCACGGCCATGAACCATGCCCTAAAGGTGCTTCAGAAGAATGAATCAGAACTTTGGGCTAATAAATCTGCCCCGACACCATATGAGATAGAGGAATTGTATAGGAAACGAACAGAATATTTATCGACATGTGTATATGGATTAGATCTAAATCCTGCGTTAGTTCGTGCAGCAAAAATGAACATGGTTATGAATAACGATGGGTCTGGAGGTTTGTTTAGAGAAAATAGTCTTGCAAATCCACATACTTGGAGTACAGAGACCAATAAGAATGTTCAATTGGGAAGTTTTGATCTCGTGTTTACAAATCCACCTTTTGGAGCCAATATTCTGATAGATGATGTTAACATATTATCTCAATATGATTTGGCATGCACGTGGGATAAACAAGATGATGGGGCTTTTGTAATACGTAAAGATAAAGTTGGCGAGCCGGTTCTTCAATCAAGTCAGCCTCCCGAGATACTATTTATTGAAAGGTGTATAAAATTGCTTAAGCCCGGAACAGGAAGGATGGCAATGGTAATACCTAATGGTATTCTAAATAATCCTTCGCTCGAATATGTCAGATACTGGATTCTTCATAATGTCAGATTATTGGCGGTTGTTGATATGCAAAGGGATTTGTTCCAACCCGGTAATGATACACAAACATCTATGGTTTTGATGCGAAGGTTTTCAGAGGAAGAAGTCGCGCTATCATACGAGAACAAGATAGACTATCCTGTTTTTATGGCAGTCGCAGAAAAAATCGGACACGACAAACGTGGCGTAGCTATATATAAAAGAGATGCTGAAGGAAATGAAATTGTTTCCGAAAGTAGCAACCAAGAAGAATCAATTGATCCAGTTACCGGACAAACCGTTATATTCTCTTCTGATTCCAAGGAAAGAGTGATCGATGATGATACTGTAGATGTTCCCAAAGCGTACAAAAAATGGCAGGAGGAGCATTTATGAAAATTTCAACCGTCTTATTTCATGATATAAATGAGGTGCGAAGGTTAGATTCACCTTATTATTTGTCAGAGGGAAATGCGGCCTCTCGTATAATAGGAAATCTTGCTGCTCGCGGTATGAACTTTATCTCTATGTCAGATACTGAAAGAATAAATATCTGGCAACCGAATAGAAATACTATAGTTTATGCAGGTGAGGGAGAAGAATCATTACCCTATTTACAGCCATACGATATACTGGAATATATGCCGATAGCAAGATCATATTTGTCCTCACACCAAGAGGGAATCGATGAACTCAAAGTTATGGCAGGTACGATTCTTCAAACATGTTCAGGAAGAAACTTGGGACCATTAGTAATATCTGATGATTATTTGGAGAATTTCAGATTTGGGAGTGATTTAATCCGTATTACAGTAAATGATGAAACATTAAGATGTTATATTTACGCATTTTTCAATACATGGGTAGGTCAGGCTTTATTACATTCCAGCAAAACAGGTTCTGTAATTGATCATTTAAGCAGGAAAGATATTGAAAAAATACAAGTTCCTGAGCTTTCTCAAAAGGATTATCATGAAATATCTGAGAAAATCAAAGAATACTATAAACTTTCTTCTGAGGCAAGAAATATCATAGCGAAAATGTCAGCAGAGTTCAACGAAAAGATCGGTGTATCTTTAGATGCGAAACCGCTTCGAAATGGATGGGATGTTAGTGTTAAGAACCTGATGAAAGCTGGAAGAATAGATGCGGCTTATTATGATCCATATACTGCAAAGGCTTCTGAAAAACTTAGGAAGGCTGGCGGAGTAAAAATGTCAGAAAAGGCAAAGGTTCTGAAACCGAGTGGAAGGTATAAAACGAATTATGTTGATAAAAGCAATGGGGATCCACTTGTCTCTGGTAGACAATTGTTACAGCATGAAGTTGTCAATATGAAATACCTTCCGAAGACATCACATGATAAATACTCTGAATTTCGTTTATCGGAAAACTGGATTGCATATCCGGCAGATGGAAGAGTTGAAGGAAGACTTGGAACTCCTACCTTTATAGCAAAGAAGCGATCAGATTGGTTTGCAAGTGGACACATAGGCAGGATAGTAGCGAACGAAGAAGTGAATCCAGGGTATTTGTATTTAGCTATGCTTCACCCGGTAGTACAAGCTGAGGTTTACAGTTTGGCATGCGGCTCCGTGGTAGATGCGGTATATCCAGAAGATGTTGAAAAAATAATAATTCCACCGGAGATAGATTTTGAGTATGATAAGGTAATAGAGGCATGGGGTAAATTTGATAAAGCAGACAATTTGAAGGAATCAGCATGTAGACAGTTTGAAGATAAAATATGTTGATCTGATCAGGATTAAAACCATTATACATGGAGAGAGTTATGGCATACGGAAAATCAGTAAATCTGTTTTTGGTAAATGGCAAAGCAGATAGTCTTGTGATAGCGGAACTTAAGAATTGGGACGCAAAGGCTATCCGCATCCCCCGGATAGAGGTTCCAAGTTGTGATCGAGCAGAGCTTCAGCAGCAGGGAGTCTATTTCTTGATCTGCTTCGATCCCAACACCGGCGATAGGTCTGTCTATATAGGTGAGGCGGATAATGTAAAAAGCCGTCTGATACAGCATATCCAAGCCTATAAGGCGGATAAGGAAGATTACTATTGGAATTCGGCTATCTGCTTTACGGCACCTTCTCTTAACAAGACCTTCGTAAGATACATCGAGAATAAATGCTTTGATATAGCCAAGCGGGTAAACCGCTATGGTGTTCTGACTCAACAGACATATTCGAACACAATAATATCCGAAGCTGACCAAGCTGCTATGGACGAGTTCATCGACAATATGCAGATTGTCCTCGGTGCACTCGGATGTGAGGCACTTGAGCCACTGAATGCGGCTTCGGCTGATGGCAAGAGCGACGCTGATCGACGCTTCACTTTGACTATGGGTGGAGTAAAGGCTGTGGGCGAAGCTACGGCTGACGGATTTGTGGTGTTCAAGGGCGCGACCATCAATCCGAAGACAAATACCAAATCCTTAAATAAGAATGCGGCGGTCAGGCGTGATGCTATGATAGCAAGCGACAAGGTGGATAATAACACGACAACCGAGGATATCCTGTTTACAAGTCCCTCGGCTGCTGCGGACTTCCTCGTTGGATATTCGGTAAGCGGTCCCGCGAACTGGAAGGATAAGAAGGGGACGGCATTAAAGGATAGGACGGATATATAAATGTTCAAGGCAGGGGATACAGCCTATATAGTTGAATCGAATAGATTTATCCGGAAGTGATGATAAAAAGCTGTGCGCGGGGCATGTATCTCATCAAGTTTGAAGATGGTGGTGGTATCAAGGTAAAGGAACACAGGCTGTTTACCACTAAGGAGGATGCCGAGGCAAGCATACCGAAACAGCCGAAGAAGCCGAAATCGCCATATGATTATATGTAGGTGTTAAGCGTGGCAAACTTTCCAAAGATAAAAAAAATATATTCCATAAGTATTGAGGATGACCTGCAATTTCAGTATATCGTTGAAGTCATCAATGGGTGCTTTGGAAGGAACTACACGAGCATTTTCAGCTGTATGAATATGACTTTTTGCCATATCGACGATGATCATATGGTCTGGTTTCCAAAGATGGCATCTGTGAAAAACGGCAAGACTAAGGCTCCCGCCAGATCAAAGGGCTGGGTTAACTATCTGATAGATGACGGACGCACATTTATAGAAGAAAAAGCTGATGACACCAGATCGGGAGCAGCTGATGGAGATGGTGGGCTTCCGAGATATACTTTTGGCTGGTATGCCGATAAGGGATATGTTTTTCTTGGAGTATTCCAAGCAGATGCTTCAAAATGCCGCACAGGGCATTTTGAATTTACACGGGTAGCTGATAGCATCGATCTTCGTGGCTATCATGCAGGAGAGAGCAGGATAATACTTCCGTCCCCGAGTATCATTCATTTGAACGAATCCGCTGATGATATTTTTGTCGGAAGCTTCAGACACAGCAGCTTGTCGGAGGCAGATAGTGGGTTCGAGTATGAAGGAAAACCTCGGGTTATCAAGGAAGCCGTGGTTAAAGACGGCATAAAGGTATATCCAAGGGATAGGCAGGTGGCAATAAATGCCCTTGCTCATGCTCGGTACAAATGTGAGATAGATAACGACCATCCGACCTTTATAAGAAAGAATTCTGATAAGACTTACACGGAGCCTCATCATCTGATACCGTTGGCTTTTCAGGATCAGTTTGATGTGTCGCTGGATATTGAAGAGAATATCGTGTCTCTCTGTAGCACTTGCCACAATGAGATTCACTATGGCAAGGATGCAGATGCACTGATACGGATATTGTTTTCAGAAAGGATTGATGTATTACGGAGGGCAGGTATAGACATTAGCCTTGATGACCTACTTGCAATGTACGGTTATTAAATAATAACGACTCCGTTAAGGTTATGATTCGTGCTTACGACGTTGGAAATAGTGTTCATGTATTTCTCCGTGAAATCACTAAGCTTTATACTGACGCTTCGTCAGCAGATTCAGGGATATCATTTGTTTTCTCTGTCAGTGAGATTTCTTCTTTATCATTCTTTTTCGATTTGTGAGTGTATAGCTTCTCCATTGGCAGAGCGGAGTGATTCTTTTTGTTGTAAATAATTACAATTGCTTCGGCAAATCCAAGAGAGCCTGCCCGACGATCCTTGGCGGTTCTTGCTAATTCTTTAATGGATACTCGACCTATCCGTTCTACGAAAAGATTATCTTTAAGTGTATCCCCGTAAGCGTTTATAACTCGAGCAACACCGTTTAGCATATTAGCGCTAAAAGACTGGGGAACTCCTTCCCAGGTTCCGACACATAATCTAAGGACGCGATCTAGGCAGCTTAATCCAAATTTATCATAAATGTTTTCAAGCGTTGCTACTGCACATATTCCGCCGGGGGATGCAGATGATGTTATTTCGAGATTATATGATTCTACTAGCTCTTTTATGATTAGTTGTTTATCACTCCCGGCTTCAATATTAGCCATAAAAACCTCATACGGAAGCAATGGCTTAGTGTATTTCATCTGATTGGCAAAAATGTCCGCCTCGCGGGTGTATATAAGATCATCATAAACCATGCACCAAACGGGTGTTTCTCGCGATCCGGAAACAAGCGCAATGATTTCTATGGTATGCTGGCCATTAAAAACGTAATTTATTCCATCTCGGCGACTTACTTTTACTGGGTTGATTTGGTATAAATCAAAATGAGCGGCTGCTTTCTGAACATGCCTTTGAGACAAATTCCGTTGATAATCTTGATTGGAAACAAGATTCTTTATGGGAATAAGTTCATAGTGTACGTTCGGAACATACTGACTCATATCCTCGTCTTTTTTACTCATGGAAAGCCTCCTGTGTATAATAGTATAAATAATCAGCAGCTTTAGATAATTCTCGAAGCTGCTCTCTGAGCTTATGTTTAGCCGGAATAGTTGCCGCAGAGAAGTCAGCATTTTTGACTGTTCGCTCTATACTTTTTATCCATGACGGGATAGTAAGTGTTAAACTCGACAATTCCGCATCAGGATCATATTTTGGCATTTGCTTAATGGGGGCAGTGGTTTGTTTCTTTTTCCGGCTTGTTGGTAAGGTTGGATGAACCCTATTCCACTGTAATTCATGCCATATTTCAGAATGGGAAATATGATCTCTATTCTTATCAGCAAAGCATTCACGGAGTATTCTCATATCATCGCCGGCCAGTTGTGATATCTCTACAGCGCTTTCATGGGATATTCTTACTTCTCCAGAGATAATTCTTTCAAATATAGTGGTTTCTCGCGACCGGATGCTATCCAGTGCGGATGCGTATTGGCTATATTTTAGAACTGTTCCATAAGATAGATTAAGTGGCTTTCCAATAGCAGCAGCAATATCATATCGTCTGTTGGACAACCTGGGGTGATCGTTCTCAATACTGGTTGGGAGATCGGATTTTTTTGCAGATGATAAACGAAACAAAAACTTCTTTCCGATGTAGTACTTCCTTCGTTCTTCCGAAAGGTCTTTTCGGAGGAGCATCTGATCACATACCCATTCCATGGCATCAAATCGATTGGTCAATGAAATGGAATGAACCGGGAAAGGAATATCATGCGCTTTGCATATCTTATATCTTTTATATCCATCTATAAGTGTCCCGTGCCATATTATTAAAGGGTGGGATATTCCGCTCTTAAGAATGCTATTCTCGAGGTTTTTTGTATATTTCTCAGATGCTGGAATATGAAGTGCTTCAAATTCCGGATCTGGTATGCAATTGTATTCTTGCTTTAGGTACATGGTACTGCTTCCTCTATCTCTGCTTCATCGTTTATTATCTCGGCACTGCTTAAATCAAAGAATATGCGATCTTTTTTCTTATTTATTTCTCCGAAGATCCTGTATGTATTATTGGTGGTGGAAAGCTCGTTAGTAATCAGGGATTCCAGTTTTCCTATGAGTCTTTTACTATAAAACTCGCAGCATTGTCTTTTGTCGGTCAATGTAGTCCAATATATCTTTTGAGGAGAGATATCATCTTCTGTTCCGCCAGTTATTGCGAGAGTTTTCTTTTCTGGCTTAACAAAGAATTGTATATATTCCGGATCATCAAGTAGATGTAGGGTTTGTTTGTATATTCTGATTCGTCGTTTCTTCAGGTCGATTGTCAGTATTGGCTTGTAATCCTGTTCCGAGGATTGTGAGCTGTTCATATTCTTGCACCTCGCGTTCTTGATTGATTGTAGCTATAATTTCTTCTTTGCTTGTTCCGGTCGGATCTTTTTCTAATCCAAAAACAGTTTTATCGTCGAATATATTTAGCATTAGTTGACCATCATGCTCTGTAATAGGGATTCCAAACTGATCTTGCCAGTCCGCGGGATAACGCGTATTTTTGGCGGATTTCACTTTGCCGTTTTCATCCACGGTACGTACCGTTACCTGCGGTGAATTAAGATCAAACACGAAAAATAGCTGATCCTTTTTCCTGATAAGTTTTCCAAGGAGCTTATATCTGTCTTTAGGATTCCATTTCATCAGAGTGAATACCTTTGCAAAGAAGATTTTGCATGTTATTTGCTTGGGATTACGTTTCTCTGTGGCAGAACACCATCGGAATGAATCCTTTTCTGACTCGTCACAGGGGTGGACCGCAAGTTTCTTTACTTCAGGATTGACAAGAATCTGCACATAATCAAATTCGCATAATTTCCGTATACAAGCCTTGTTTACATACACTTTACAGTCTGCAAATGTTATTGACGGCTCATAGATATGGGCAAAAAATTCCCCACGAACAACTTGAAATCCATCCAAGCTAAAATCGTCATCCTCTATTATTTCAATATCCCCGGTGTAACGCTCATCGCTCATTTTTATATATCCTCCTTTGAGTTGATTTCATTCAAAACATTTTCGATTTGTGTGGCTATAATCTGAGGATCTGGCACCTCAATATCGGGATTGGGGTTATATGCCACAGAATCGGATGAAATAATAATAGGATTTGCCCGGTGTTGCATGGATAAATCATAAAGGTATTGGTGGGTATAATAGTCAACTCCAAATTCGTCTTTATAAGGGTCACAATCCATGTATGTTCCTTTGGGAAAGGTTGAGTTTTCTTCACTGGCATCCTTTTGTCCGGAATCCTTAGTAACATATTTTTCTGAGTCTTCTGAACAGAAGAATAATATGTTTGTCTCCTCACAACTAATACTTGACCCATGAATGCGAAATCTATGATCAAGATCCCATCCCATTAGTGCGAATATACACGGGGCAATAGCGGATATGGTAATATTGCGGGGGATATTAACACCATCTTTCTTTCGCACCCAGCTAAAGGAGAGGCGATTGTCAGAGGATGTCGGACGGATTGCTATTTTTCGCTTGATCGGATGAATGAGAATTTCAACATTTTCAGTGCTTATTTTTCGTAGGCACGAGGATGAAAACTTCATCTTGGTTGGCGAAATGGTAATAGTAAGCCTGTTTGCCACGCTAAAATACCTCGCGGGGACTATTTGAAATCCTCGTAGATCCAAATCTCCTTCTTCGACAGTAATAGTGGGTTCTTCATCTTCTGGAATGCTTTCGGGAGCTATGCTTTCGCAAGCAGCTAAATAGTCTTTTGGCTTAAATCCTGACCACCGAGGATTGATTGTTACATATCCCGCTAACATACCATCCGGGACAACATGTAGTTCCGGTAAGATGTTTGTGTTTCCGCTCGTCGAATTCTGAATAAGGTGTTGAACATATATAAAATCCTTACGGGAGATAATGGGATCATGATGTTCCGGTTGGAAGTATTGGTTTCGGTCCTTGCGGTTTTTCTTTGACTTATGATCCAGATAGTTAGGGGTAAAGGTCTTTCTTGCAAGAACCGAACCGCAATGACGTTCATTGGTAAGTTGCGCCATAACCGTACTTCCAGACCATGTTGTATTTCCTCTTTTGGTTTTTCGTTCAAGTTTTGTGAGCGTGTCAGCTATCTGCTGGCACGTGTATCCATAGATATACATAAAGAATATGAGACGGACGGTTTTTGCCTCGTCTTCGTTTATAACAAGATCTCCGTTCTCATCCTGGTCATACCCTAAGAGAGCCGGAGTAAGGAATATCCCGCGTCGGAATCGCATTTCGATAGAAGCATTCATTATTTCACTTTTGGTATGGCTTTCTTCCTGAGCCATAGTAGAAACGATGGCAAGAGACATTTCGCTCTCGCTCTTAAAGGTATTTATGTTTTCGGTTTCAAAGAATACTCCAACGGGTGGTGTCATAGCGGAGAGTTTACGGACAAATCCAACACCGTCAAGCAGATTTCGCGCGAATCTTGACACACTTTTTGTAACAATCAGGTCGATTCGTCCTGCTTCACAATCATTGATCATGCGGACAAAATTATCCCTATGCTGCAGGGAAGTCCCTGAGATACCTTCATCCGCATAAATATCCACAAGTTCCCAGTTGGGATTAGCATTTACAAGGTCGGTATAGTGATTCTTCTGTAGTTCATATGAAGATGTCTGGTTGGGATCGTCGGTGGAAACACGGGCATATACTGCAACGCGTAGAGTTCTTTCATGATCAAATATGTCCGGCTTGGGAACGGCCGGAATGACGGAAAGCTGATCATCGCCAATGCCTTTATATCTTTGCCGGATCTTTTCTTTCCTCTCCTCCGCAGAGGAGAGCTTCTGCTCTGTCTCGTTCATAACCAATATCCTTGTTGTAAATTACGTTTAATAGCGTGGGAACCTAATAAATGCACAGAGTTATTCTATTATGATCAGAAATGATAATGAAGAAGCCGTAGGTTAAAATCCATTAACCTACGGCCTTATTTTGAATATTTTATTATGATTTACTGCTTTGCTTCCCTGAGAGTGGCTTTCATATTGCGCAGCATTTTTATAAGGGCTTGTGCTTCTGATACGGAGCAATCCGATAGTATCTCTCCGATTTCGCCGGATTGTAGATTTGCTACAGATGGGATATTTGTCCGAAGTAGCCAATCCGCTGATACTTGGAGTGCCTCTGTAATTCGCATGAATATATCGAGACTAATATTCTTTTTTCCATTTTCGATATCGCTCATATGAGATGGCGAGATATTGATTATTTCTGCCAAGGCATCCTGACTTAGATGCTTGGATTTACGTACCTCGCGTATTCTTGAGCCTATATCCTTAAACTTATTCTTATCCAATTGAACCACCACTACGCCTATAGACGATATTTATTAGGATTGTATCGTTGAAAGGCGATAATATGAATAAGCTGTAGTCGAAGTTATCGCCTATAGACGATGAAATTCAAAAATTTTTTATAGGAGGTAGCGTATGACTATTGATTTCTTTAAGATCGGAGAACGGGTTCGGGAGAACCGGAAAGCAGAGGGGCACACACAAGCCCAACTGGCAGAAGCCGTAAATCTATCTACGGAGTATATCTGTGAGATTGAGACGGGCCGGAAAAATGCCAGCTTGACCGCTTTGGCTCGTATTTCAGATGTCTTGAATGTCACCATTGATGAATTACTGTTTGGAGGCTGCTCTGAAGACACATCCATACGTGCAATGACGGTGGTTATGAAAGATTGTACAGAGTATGAGAGGAAGGTGCTTTGTGATAATATGAAGAGCCTTAAGCTCATATTGCGAGATAACAGTAAGATGTAAAATAGTATATTGATAGACTACAGCACAAAAGGCAGACCGTTACTGGTCTGCCTTTTGCTATGAAAGAATGGAAAAATAATTGATGAAAGATTCATATTAGCGTTGGTATATCAGAGCTTGCTTCTAAATAGGATTTTATAGGTTCTTCTTTTATTACGGTTAGTTCGTCTGTATCAATCAAGATAACCGAAGCGTATAAAGCCAGTACAGGAAGAGAAGCATTCTTAAATTTTTCGTATATGTTTTCATAAGTGGTTATAAAAGATATTTTTTCTCGTGCTTTTCCCATAGCAAAAAGTAAAGCGTTTGCATACTGGTTAATGCGTAGTAAAGAGATGGGGGAGTTAATCGGAAGATCAACGTCCTTTGTTTCGAGATAAATAAAGCCCCACTCTGTTATAGGTTCATCATATAGTGTAACACGAAAATCAAGCCGATTATCTTCGGTAGGTTTACCGCTCCATTTATATCCCTTAGAAGCTAATGCATTTGAAATAGTGCCGGTAACGGCATTAAGCCTGGCATCAATGAAATCATATTGTTCGTCCATAGCATCGAGATCGTGTTTATATATTTTTCGAACGACAGGCTTTGCACCCGGGATCTTAAATTCCATACTAATGATGTGCTTTTGCGGGTCATAACCGGAAGTCGATAAAAGATCCTCATATGATACGCGTCCCCCAGAGGCATAACAAATCTTCTGTAAGGTTGCGGGTGTGAGCGGTCTATCCATTTTCTCTCCAAGGTAGCAGTTAAGATAAGACTTGCTCATACCTATATCATCAGCAAATTGCTTTTGCTGGCGTTCTCCCTGTGCTGTTCTCAAAAGCTGACTGAAAGCAGCTTTGTTAAATTCATGATCTAAAGGCACTGCTCTACTCATAATATACCTCCGATTTCAATAATTGGTTTTAATTTAGCACATATTTGAAACTCGTTCAAGATATAAATGAAATAAAAGTTTAAATATCGATTTCAAAGTTTCAATTATATGTTGACAAGTTTCATTTAAGAATGTAAAATGAAACTCAAAACACATGATATACACTTAATTGAAACTATAGATTTCATTTTGAAACTTTTATGATGAGTAGATATTTAGTTGAAAGTCAAATGAATAAAGGGAAAGAGGTATTTTGGATATCCAACGCGGATACACTTATGTTGGAACCACTTCCCTCCAAATACTTAAAGCATAAGTCCAATGAGCATTTATCTCCAAATACTGTAAAGGCCATTGCGTATGCAATTTCATATTATCTGATGTATTTGGACGAGGAGAATCTGACGGTATCAGAAATGTTTGAAATGCCCTATTCTATTCAGTTTGAGCATTTTTCAGATTATCTGGAATGGCTTAAGAGCGGCAGACATTGCGACCGAGCGCAGCTCCCAAATAACAACACTTGTAATACTTACCTTGCTGTGGTGTTTCGTTATCTGCAGTTTCTTCAGATGGATCAGGCGGGTAATGGAGATCTTAAGGTACTTACGGAGAAAGAAGCATCATATGTCAATGATGTGGGTGTCAGGTTTAAGCGTATGGTTATGCACTTCAATGGATATCTCCCACCCAATGAACACAGGAGTCGGGAAATCGTTGGGGACAATCTTGCCATATTGCTTGATGCCTGTGCGTGCTTAAGAGATAAGGTTCTTTTAATGCTTTTGGCGGAAACCGGCATGAGGATCGGGGAGCTGTTGGGCGTAAATTATGTTCGTGACATTGATTATGAGAAACGGATAATACGCGTTGAAATGCGTGAGGACAATCAAAACCATGCAAGAGCAAAGAACGCCGAATATAGGGATACCTATTTTAGCAAAGAGACTTTGGAGATATTGCAATCTTATCTGTCGGAAAACGCCGAGCTGTTAAGCCGGACAGAGTATCTGTTTATTGTGCTGCATGGAAGAACAGCCGGCAATGCCATGAGCGTTAATGCGGTTTATTCTGTGTTGAAGTTATTGGAGAAGAATACCGGGATTAAAACCACTCCTCATATGTTACGCCACTATTTTGCTAACGAACGTAGGAAAGCCGGGTGGGCTATGCTTGAAATCAGCACAGCTTTAGGGCATAGAAGTATCCGAACCACCGAGGAATACTTAAGCGTGGCTGAGGAAGAACTGGAAGCTGCTGCGGAGAAATACTACGAGGAGAATGAGGCATTATACGATATTAGGAAACTGCTTTAAGGGGACTTTTTTATGACATCATCTGCGCTTCTGTCATTCCCGCAATGGGACGGACAGGAAGAACTGAATAGGCAAATGGATAAATGCCCTACTGTAACAGGTAGGCAGCGTCATTTTGTTGAGGAGTTTCTTATCCAAGAGGGAGTATATGATCTTTCGGAGATATCTGAACAGATTATGCAGCATTATAGAATGCGCGTATGTAATGCGGATAACCTATCATGCAACCAAAAGCAGAAGTATCTTAATTCTTTGGAACCGTTTATTATGTATCATCTCATGGATGATTACCCGATCATCCGTGAAAGTATCATAAATAATGATAATCTTAACCGCGCTATAAGAAATAAAATAGGCACATTTCTTATGCAAAACGGTGTGAAGGATGTCGGGAGTATTGATTATGAGCTGAGAGAGCGGTTTGAACAGTATATGATAACGACCATCGCAGAGAAAAAAGCTGCGGAATATGTAAAAAGCCTGGACAAACTGAAACTTGGGGAGATCCTACAGGAGAAAGAAGCAAAGCCCTTTGTTCATCAGGAACTGAAATACGATGGGAAGAAACTATTCCTTTCCTATCATCCAGATTATGATATCGCAATGAGTCTGTATTACTGGCAAGACAAGACGCAGTTGGTATATGACTTTCCTTCAGCGGCGTCAGAGACGATATGCCGTCAAATGATAGATATATTGAACTGGGTTTTCCGTGAACAGAAGCATCTTAAGATGCGGCACGACCTTTACCTTATGCCGCTTCATAGGTTTTTCCAATATTGTGTGGCTACCGGTGTTAAGGACATAGAACTTATGGAAGCTCAGGATATAATCGGATATCGCGCGAGTGTTACCGGACAAGTTGGAACTAAGGAGACTGAATACTTCCAAATAGTGAATACGATTCAGCGGTTTCTGTTCTGTAATGATGAAAAGCCTCGTTGGGAGGCTAATTCTTGGTTTCTTGAGAGGTTTGGATTTAAGTATGATCGTATGAATCCCGCGCGTCCCGTATCGCGACTTTCATTCTGGCAGATCTGCGACAGGGAGAACAGAGAACAGCTTAAAGGTTATGTTCAATATGAACTGGGGCTGACAAATATGGCAATAGAAAATATCCGTGCCCAGTATTATGGAGTTCGAGAATTCCTCATATTTTGTGATGATATGGGCTACAAGGTTGGAAATATTAGCAAGTCAATAATGGATTCGTATGCAGAATACTTGGATATGAGGGATAATCTGCCGCAATCATTTAATAAGAGTATTATATCTGTTTTCCGATTTTGGAATTATCTGTCGGTGGTTGAGAAAGCCGATAAGCCGCGCGTGACAGCTTCATATTATCTAAAAAAATGCAGAAATAAGCATCATGATCTGTCGATCCCGGAGCAGACAATTTCCAAGGTGGTTGTCGCTCTTGCCGATGCACCGGAACATCTGCGCCTTATGTATTTGAATCTTTGGTCTACGGGATGTCGTATAAATGAAATCTGTACTATCAAGGCGAATGCTTATCAAAGTGACGGAGAACGTGCATTTATGAGGGTTAATCAGTACAAAATGAAAAGGGAGAAGCTGATTCCCATTCCGATGGAGTTATATGCCGTTATGACAGAATATATCTGTCGCATTGGAAAACACGGAGAGGAATTTGTATTTACCAGGTGTGACGGAGTACGAGCCTATGATCCTGGCTATTTCAGCAAACAGATAAAAAAGATTCTTACAGCAAATGGTATAAGCAAAGATGAATACAATTTCCGGGCACATGGATATCGACACGGTGTAGGAACAAGGTTTTATGCCGCTGGTGTTGCAATACAGGCAATACGCGATTATTTGGGGCATAGAACTGAGGAAATGACCAAGCAATACATTGATTATACTGGGAAGCGCGTTAGGGATGCCAGTTATGAGTATTTTGAAAATATAGGACGAAAGGACGGGACGGACAGACATGATCATAAAGATTCGGGATCTTGATTGTTATAAAAATGCGACAAAAGAACAACGGGAGCATAGGTTAGTCAGGCCAGATCGTGGATTTGATCTATCCAAGCTGGGTAATGAAGTAATTCAAGCCGAGATGGAAGAGTTTATACGCCACCGTGGGCAGATCCTATCTTTAAGCAGCATACGAACTGAATTGGGAAATTATAACCAGTTCTGTCGTGCTATGAAAGATACATTTCCGAAGATGGCGTCTATAAAAGCTATGGATTACGAGGAATTGGAGCGTGGGTGTAGGAAATGGCTTATGAAGAAAGGGTTTAGATATAGTCACATGAGAAAACGAGTTGATAGCGAAAGAGAGAGTCGTGCAGTAGCTCCGCTTATAGCGTATATTCGAGTAATCTATGAGTATTTTCACATGTCAGAAGATGCCGGTGGATTTGAATGTGATATCTGGATTATTGATCAGTTGGGTATAACGATTGATTTGAACCCAGTGCATAAGATAAAGAGTATTTCTTTTAAGAGAATTGAACAGCTTGAGATTCGCGGAGAAATAAAGCAGGTGATGAAACTCCACTTAAGAGAAAAGACTTTAGGTACGGTCTGCGCAGAAATGACTGCCGTAGGACGGTTTGCAGAGTGGCTGGCAGAGAATCATCCGGAAATAGATACCCTTTCGGTTCTTAACCGTTTTATTATAGAAGAATACCTTTTACACACGAATTTGGAAGCGACCGGCAGGAAAGACTATTCTAAGGACTTGTCCCATCTTAAGAGCGTGCTTCGGTCAGCATCTATGATACTGAATGCACCTGTTCTTGATAATCTGTTCCTTAACACTGATACAGGTAGGAAGCCCGAAACCATCTATAAATCATATAGTGATGACGAGATTAGGCGCTTGAATAATGCGATAATCGCGGAAGTTGAAGAACAAATGGCACGCGCTTTACTTGTTCATCAATTGCTTGGAACGCGCATATCGGAGGCTTTGACGATTACGCGCGATAGTATAAAAAAGAGCGCTCGTGGGACAGATATGATCAATATTTATCAGATTAAAACACATAAATCATACTCAAAGATATTAAGCCCAGATGTGGCAGCCTTGCTGATACGGTCAATGGAATATACGAGAGAGCGCTTTGGAGATCGGGAGTACATCTTCGTAAATGATCGAAATCCGGAGGAACCGATGCAATATCGCCGGGTACAGTACGCGCTGAATAAGATCATTATAAAAAATGACTTGCGCGATGATCAGGGTGAGCGTTTTACGGTAGGTACACATTTGATGAGGCATACATACGCACGAAAACTGACGGAGCTGCATATTGATGATATGACGATTGCGAAGTTGTTGGGGCAATCCGGCACGGATAGCCTTAAGTATTACCGCAAAATGAGTCCTGAGACGCTTTATAACGAAA
The DNA here is from genome assembly GCF_003625505.1 of Butyrivibrio sp. XB500-5. Taxonomy (NCBI): domain Bacteria; kingdom Bacillati; phylum Bacillota; class Clostridia; order Lachnospirales; family Lachnospiraceae; genus Butyrivibrio; species Butyrivibrio sp. XB500-5. The sequence goes on along the minus strand of NZ_RAIS01000002.1, from coordinate 9,557 downwards.
CAAAGGATGTGTTGGATCAGGTTAATTCGGAGATATCAAGTATCTTGGAGGAGTGGAATGGGAAAAGATGAGAAGATATTTAGTCGGATGGTTGAGACAAATCGAATCCGAAATATCGAAAAGGAAAGATTGGCTATTGCGGCAATAAGGAAAATGATTACTGACAACATTGAAGTCACTATCGCCGGTCTGATGGAGCAAACGGGGTTGTCGAGATCTTTCTTCTATAATAATGAATCTGTTCATGAGGAACTAACAAGAGCTAAGAAGCTACAGCAGGGCAAAGATTTTAATGCACCTAAACGCAGGGTAATGGATAAAGCAATGGCGGGCAGGCTTCATATTTTGGAGGAACAGCTTGCAAAGCGTAATGAAGAATGCGCACAGCTTCGGGAAGAAAACGCAAAGATGAAAGGTATCATATCTGCCGGCAATTTCCAAGCATATCAGAATCTGTGAGCAGATAACACCGTAATTACAATACAAAACACAATGTATTTTGTGTAATGCACCTTGAAAATTGAATATTCCAAAGCAGTCAGTACAGATTTTGGTTGTTCTTATCGGACTTGTAATTGTATTTAAACAGCAGATTGCCGGAATTGTTGAAGATGTATTTAAGTCTATCAAAGAAGATACACATATCATCACAGGTTAAAGGATACTCAACGGTATTCTTATCACTGTCAATAACAATCATCTTGTCACTTATTTTGGCGCTCTACCAGGGCGCCAGGATAGGTGCGGTGAAGATGAAGACCGAATGTGTGGCGGATGTTTCCATGAATTCGATTCTGGCAGAGTACAACAGGGAATTGTTCGACAGATTTTCATTACTGATGGTCGAGACGTCATACGGTAGCGGTAATCATTCAATAACGAATACCGAGGAACACTTAAAAAACTATGCTCAAAAGAACTTTTCGAGAAGTCTGGAAGGCAAGGTGAGAAATGCACAGACAATGACTTCGATTTATTGCAAAGATGCAAGAATAAGCGGAACATCCTACGCAACTGACAACGCAGGAGCGGTTCTTAACAGACAGATTCTCGCTTATATGAAAGCAGAACCTATAGAACATGCACTGTTTGAAGCACAGGAAAACAAAAGACAGCTTGAAGAAGCGGGATTTGATACAACCGATGTCGAGGAGATGGCAAGAGCTAACCAAGAGGAAATTGATTCCATAGAGCTTCCTACGATCATTAATGAGGATGGTGAAGAAGAGGAGGTCAGCCTTGCAAATCCGGCCGATGAAGTTAATTCGCAAAAAGGTGTGGGCGTTCTTAATCTGGCAGCAGGCGGAAGATATGAAATATCGGAGGCGTATGCCAATATAAATGAATACAGTTCCCATAGATCCAAGAATAAAGGAACAGGCTTGAATGACAGATGCGAATTATCTGTCATGGATAAAATTCTCCTTGAACAATATTACTTTGAAAAGTGTGGAAGATACGGAAATGAGCTTGATGAATCTCTTTTAAAATATCAGCTTGAGTATCTTTGCTACGGGGAAAACTCTGATTGGAAAAATCTTGAAAAGATGGCAGAAACGCTTCTTTTTTGGAGAGAGGCTTCTAATCTTGCGTATATTCTCACAAGCTCAAGCAAGGTCAGTGCCGCGGAAACTGCTGCCACAGCACTCACAGCGGTTTTAATGGTGCCTGAATTGGAGGAGCCTGTAAAGTATTCGATTCTTTTTGCCTGGTCTTTTGCAGAGAGTATTTCCGACATATCAATACTTTTGGGAGGCGGACGCGTTCCGTTGTTTAAAAGCGATGATACATGGCAGCTTGGATTCTGGGAAATGCTTGGATTTAGAAACAACCTGGGAAAAGGAGACTGTGGCTCAGGTCTTTATTATAAAGATTACTTAAGGATCAGATTGCTTATGACCGGTCATGAAGAAAAGACAAAAAGGCTTATGGACATAATTGAAATGGATATAAGACTTACGCCGGGAAACGATTCTTTTATGATAGACCATTGTTTGGATACGTTTTGCGGGGAAATAACCGTGGGGACATCATACGGATATGAAACCAAGATAGAAAGGATTTACGGATATGAAGAATAGTCCGGGAGCGGATAAAGGCACTTCTTTTAAGTTAGAAGCTTTTTACAAAATAATAAAACGATCGTTTTTCCGGGCGACAGGAAGGAAAGAAGTGTCTCTAACCGCTTCCATGACTGTGGAGTCTTCGATCGCGTTGCCGCTTTTTATTTTCTTTTTTGCAAATATTCTGGTGATGTTCAATATCATCAAGGTGCAAACGGATCTTGAAGCTGCGCTTCATCAAGCTGGAAACAGGATATGTCTTATCTCATATGATGAGAAGGAGGCGGCACAGACCATTGTTAAAGATACAGGAGCTATAGATTTTGCGACGGGTGTTGCTTCAATTTTTTATGCAAAAGAGCTTGTTCATGAGTATCTTGGCGAGGGGATAGATAAGAGCTGCGTTACAGACGGTTTCTCCGGAATGTCTTTTAGAAATTCCCGAATAATGGCCGGTAACGATATCGTGGATATCGTTGTAGATTACAAGGTCCATCCGCTTATATCGCTGATAGGCTTCAAGGAGTTTCCTGTTGAAGGAAGATATTACGGACATGCGTGGACTGGCTACGACATAACCGGTGAAGGGGGAAGCGAACGGTCCGAAGAGGAGATGGTTTATGTCACTGAACACGGAGAGGTTTATCACAGAAATATAAATTGTAAACATCTTAAGCTAAACGTTCATACCATAAATTATGAGTCCGTCAAAAACGCCAGGAACGCGGACAGAGGAAAATATTATGCGTGCGAATACTGCGCAAAAAGAATCTCGGCGGGAAGCGTATTTATAACAGATTACGGAGACAGGTATCACAGCAGCGTATCTTGTCCGGGACTTAAGAGAAAGATTTACACGATCCCTATCTCGGAAGTCGGTGGAAGGAGACCGTGTAGCAGCTGTGGGAGGTAAGAAATGGTTATTTATATATTGATGTTATTTGCTATGCTGGCGCTTTCTGTGCAGGACATAAAAAGAAAAGAGATTTCCGCAAAACTGTTGATAATAGGAATGATTATTTCGGTAATAGGAGCTTTGATCGGGGTTCTTATAGATAATATGAGCCTTTATGATATCGCGCTTTCTCTTTTACCGGGAGCTTTATTGCTTTTGTTATCTTTTGTGACGAGGCAGCAGATAGGTTACGGAGATGGGCTTGTTGCGCTGATCTTGGGACCTGCGCTTGGAATAGAAATATTGATCATAGGGTTGTTGATCGCATTTTTTGGAAGCGGAGTTTTTTCGATGATTCTTGTTTTCGTAAAAAAAGCTAAGAGAAAAAGCAGAATTCCTTTTGTGCCTTTTATAACTCTGGGAACGGCGGTGGCTTACTTTGCGAAAATTTAAAGGATATATGACACTTGAAGCTTCTTTGGTCGTTCCGATGATAATCTGTGTTTTTGCACTTTTAATCTATTTTTCCTACTACCTTTACGGAAGATGCATTTTATCACAGGATACTTATATTCTGGCTTTCAGGGCTTCAATTTCTTCTGAAGATGCCGTGAGTGTAGTCTCAGAGAAAGAGGAGAGAGTGCTTGGGAGGAAGTATTTCGGAGCAAATAAGCCTGTCATCAGTGTCAGCACAAACGGAAAAGAAGTAAGGGTTTCCGGAAAAACGACGGTAAGAAGCAGGGCAATGGGAAGCTATTTCTTAATGCCCAAGAGCGGATGGGACTACGAAGCGGCAGGAAAAGCAAGAAAGCTGGAACAGATAGAGCATATCAGAATGGTTAAACGAGTAAAAGATATTGGAGAGAACCTACTAAACAGGAAGGATAAATCATAATGGAACATAGATATTACAGGGATTTAAAGCATAGCTATGCAATAGTAGATGTAAAAGAGGATGAGAATACTCCCGGATATAGATACCAACTTAAAGTTTTGGAAGGGAAACGAGTAAAAAAGCTTCTCCCTTGTAGTCTACGACAGATAAATGATGACAGTTTTTTGTATTACGACGTAACTTCCATGATGAGCTTGGAAGACAGATTTTCGGTTAAGAAAATGAATTATGAGCAGGCCAGAGCTCTTTTGACAGATATGAAAAATATGCTTGAGAGCATGTCGGAATTTCTGTTGGGAGAAGAGGGAATAATATTCGAGGTTGGTAGTGTATTTACCGGATTGTCATCGAATGAATTTGGATTTATGTTCTTTCCTTATTCGGATGAAAACCCCGGATTCGCTGAATTCTGCGAGGAATTGCTAGAGTATGTTGATTATGAAGATGACAGGGCTTCGGCGCTCATCTATGAACTTTGTGAAAGAGCAAAAGAAGAAGGGGCGATGATTCTTTCAGTTATTGACGACGTACTTGGAATTGATCCGGAAACCGACAAAGGAGAAGCTGTTGAAGAGGTTAAAGAAACATATGAAGAAGACGCCTTCGATTACACATATGAAGAACAGGAGGAGGTTCCGGAACCTGCTGTCCGCAGCAGAATGAAGATGAGTAAAGAAGTGCTTGGAGGAAAAACGCAGCTTCTTTTTTCACTCCTTTTTGCGTGCGTGATAGGAGCGGTAACGTATATAAGAATGAATTTCATCCTGTCGGAGGAGGAGAATCTTTTGTCCATGGGAGTCATGCTTGTGTCGGGAATTACAGGAGTTGTGGCTTTTATATCGGGAACAAGAGGGATAAGAAAAGCAAAAGAGGAGTACAGAAACGGAAAAAAGCACGAGAGCCGAGATGATTATTCTGATGATTACGATGATGAGGATTATGCATATGAAGACGTATACAGGAGCCCCATTAAGATAACATCTTCTTTTAAGACAGAGGATTCCATAGTAAAAAATGATGAGCGAGTAAGCAAGAATGGCGATGAGACGATGGTCCTTGAGTGCGATGAAGATGAGAATATGACTCTTTACAGCAGAAACCTTGATAAAACCGTAAGGATAAGCCTTGATAAGTTGCCGGTTGTCATAGGAAAAATGGAAGGCTGCGTGGATAAGATAATAAGCGATATGAGCGTTTCCAGGATACACTGTAAGTTCGTAAATGACGGGAAAAGGGTAGCTATTATGGATCTAGGTTCAACCAATGGTACCTTCAAAAACGGCGTCAGACTTTCTCCAAAGGAAAAGAATTATATAGAAGAAGGAGATGAGATAAAAATCGGAAGAGTATGTTTTGATTGCAGATAGATTCTATCATCACCGCATTATATGATATAATACCCTTAACCGGTTGGAGGGGTTCTCATGAAGATTAATATCTATTACGGCGGAAGAGGGATAATTGACGATCCCACTTTGTGCGTAATCTCACAGATCACTACAGTTTTAAATGAGCTTAATGTCAAGGTTCAGCAGTACAATCTATATGAGCAGAGAAACGGTATCACAGCGCTGCCCAACACTCTTAAAGATGCGGATGGTGTTATCCTTGCGTCAACAGTGGAGTGGTACGGTGTCGGCGGATACATGATGCAGTTTCTTGATGCATGCTGGCTTTACGGCGATAAGGATAAGATAAAGAGCATATACATGGCACCTGTTGTAATGTCGACAACTCACGGAGAACGCGAGGGAATGATGAGTCTTTCGTCTGCGTGGGAGATGCTTGGCGGAATGGTATGTGACGGAATCTGCGGCTATATAGCCGATACGACGAGACTCGAGAACAGCTCTGAATACACCAAGGTGATCGAGAAGAAAACAGAGAACTTTTACAGGATGATAAACCAGAAGATTCCTGTTCTTCCCGCAAGCAATCAGGCTGTTATCAATAAAGTATCGATAGCAAAGAGCATGGATCTTACTCCGCAGGAATCAGAGCAACTCTCTGAGTACGCATCCGATGATAAGTTTGTTCGCAAGCAGAAAGAGGATCTTCAAGAGCTTGCAAGCATATTCAGAGATAAGATGGGAGATGATTCGACATCGGGAAGTTCTGATGAATATGTTAAGATCCTTAAAAAGGCATTTACTCCCGTTGCGGGAATCAGCGCCAAGTTTAAAGTTGCATTCCTTGATAACGCCAAGCTTAAGCCGGTTGTCATTGATGTAGATAACAGCAAGTGTGACTTCAGGACAGGTGACGAAGGAGATTGTGATGTTGTAATAACATCCGATCAGAAGGTTTTCGAGGAGATCTTGGACGGAAGAATAACCTTCCAGAGAGCATTCATGGACGGAAGTGTTAAGATGAAAGGCGACTTCAAGCTTCTTAGAAGCATGGATCAGCTTTTTGCGCTTAAATCCGAGTGACGCAGACAATATATTTAGAAATAAGTAATCGGTAATTATGGAAGATACACAGAACAGAGATTTTAATAACGTCGATGATTTTTGGAACAAGCAGTCACAGATTTATAAGACTGCTTATGTCAGCATAGCGATTCTTGCACTTAATGTTTTGGTGTTTATAGCGTGCCTTGCTAATACCTCGATATATGATATAGGTATAATGGCAACTGATTGGATTCTTTCTCGCGGAGAATGGTATAGATTTATAACATCTATGTTTCTCCATGCGGATCTTAATCATCTTTTTTCCAATATGCTAATGCTTGTTTTGGCCGGAGGAATTGTTGAAAAGCACGCCGGACACCTGTATTATGGGATTATGTTTTTTGCATCGGGCATTGTAGGCAATGTGCTTAGCATGATGTATGAGATCGTAGGACACATAGTCAGATATTCACTTGGAGCAAGCGGCGGTACAATGGGCATTGTCGGATATCTTGCTTTTTGGATATTTGCCAATAAAAAAGGCATATTAAAAAACAGAAATCTTCTATTTAGAATAGTGTTTCTTACTATATTTATTATCGATTCCTGTTTTTTCCAGGAAGGAGCCAACACAGTTGCCCATCTTGGCGGTTTTATAACGGGATTTATCATGGGATACATTAATATAGTTATCATGAATAACAATAAAGATATGGAGGGATTGGCATAATGAGTGATTGCATCTTTTGCAAGATTGCAAACGGAGAGATTCCGAGTAATACAATATATGAGGATGATGATTTCAGAGTGATTCTTGATCTGGGTCCTGCGACTAAGGGACATGCGCTCGTTCTTCCCAAGAAGCACTATGCGGATCTTTTTGAGATTCCCGAAGAGACTGTGGCAGGAGCTGCCAAAGTTGCCAAGAAGGTTGCCGGAATCATGAAAGAGAAGCTTGGATGCGACGGACTTAACCTTGTTCAGAACAATGGAGAAACCGCAGGTCAGACCGTTATGCATTTCCATCTTCACATCATTCCCAGATATAAAGACGACGGACAGCATATTTTGTGGAAACCCACCAGTCCTTCTCCGGAAGAACTTGTTGAGATCAAGAATATTATTACCAATGCTTAATGGGAGTTTGTAATGCGCGAGATAGATGTTTCTGAAATAACCAAAGCTGTTAAGGGTATGTGCATCAGTGCCAATTACACTCTTTCAGATGATATGAAAAAGGCTCTTCTTTCAGCCAAAGACAAGGAGGAGTCAGAGCTTGGAAAACAGATTTTTGCCCAGCTGATGGAGAATCTGGAAATAGCGGAAAACGATGATATTCCGATCTGTCAGGATACAGGAATGGCAGTTTTCTTTTTTAAGATAGGACAGGATGTGCACTTTGTAGGCGGTGACCTTTCGGATGCCATAAACGAAGGCGTAAGACAGGGCTATACAGAAGGATATCTTAGAAAATCCGTTGTGGGAGACCCTCTTATAAGAAAGAACACAGGCGATAACACTCCTGCTGTTGTTCATTATGATATAGTTCCGGGAGACAAAGTGGTTATCACTTGCGCACCCAAGGGCTTTGGAAGCGAGAATATGAGCAAAGTATACATGCTTAAGCCTGCGGATGGAGAGGAAGGTGTCAAGAACGCTGTTGTACAGGCAGTCAAAGATGCAGGCCCCAACGCGTGTCCGCCTATGGTTGTCGGAGTCGGAGTCGGAGGAACGTTCGAGAAGTGTGCCGAGATGGCAAAAGAGGCGCTTACACGTCCTGTGGGCGAGCACTCTGATAAAGAGCATATTAAGGCGATGGAAGAGGAGATCCTTGATAGGATCAATAAGACCGGTATAGGTCCTGCGGGACTTGGCGGAAGGATGACGGCTCTTGCGGTCAACATCAACAGCTATGCGACACATATCGCGGGACTTCCTGTTGCGGTCAATATCTGTTGTCACGTAAACAGACATGTCACCGTTACCGTGTGATGTGTTATATCTTCCAAAAACGAAACATATTCTTAATATGTAATAAGTACGATTATGTGAGAAGGACTAAAGATGAACAAAGAGATACAAGCGCCTATAGAATCGGCAGTAGCAAAAGAGCTTCGTGCGGGCGATATGGTATATATTACAGGAACTATTTACACGGCAAGAGATGCCGCGCACAAGAGAATGGATGAGGCGCTTTCAAATGGTGAAGAGCTTCCTATAGATATGAAGGGAAACCTCATATATTATATGGGACCGTCTCCGGCAAGAGAGGGTAGACCCATAGGATCTGCCGGCCCTACAACGGCAAGCAGAATGGACAAGTACGCACCCAGACTACTTGATCTGGGACTTGGCGGAATGATCGGAAAAGGAAAAAGATCTAAGGAAGTAATAGATGCCATGGTTCGTAACGGTGCAGTTTACTTTGCTGCAATTGGAGGAGCAGGAGCACTTTTATCCAAGGCTATAACAGAGTCAGAAGTTGTTGCATACGATGACCTTGGAACAGAAGCCATAAGGAAACTTAAGGTGGAACGCTTCCCTGCGATTGTTGTAATTGATTCACAGGGCAACAACTTATATGAGACAGCCGATAAATTGTATAACAAAGAAAAACAATAAAAGAATTGACAAAGCCTGAGCGGCTTTGTATAATTACATTTGCGTCTTGGCTGTTTGGCCAAGAGAATTCAAACCATATTTGGTAGAGGGATTCAGGCATGGAGAAATACTCAAGTGGCTGAAGAGGCGCCCCTGCTAAGGGTGTAGACCGTTCACGCGGTGCGCGGGTTCAAATCCCGCTTTCTCCGTTTTAGCTCTCAAGGATTTATAACCTTGGGAGTTTTCTTATATAATAAGATAAGAGATAGATAATAAGTTTAAGGAGCCTAAGGGCTCCTTTTTTATGTGGTATTTGCGTCGTAAGAGCGCAAAATAGTCCGATGATAATAGAATAAACGCATTCGGGAAGGCATCGAAAGCGCTGAAATTGTAGTTGCAGACTGCTTTTAACACAATATATAGTGGCCAAAATAATTTTTGAAAAATTCTGAAAAAAGGTGTTGCATTCGGGTATTCCCTTTGCTATAATAACTTTTGCCCGCTCGAGAGAGGGGCCGGAAACCGCAGAACAGCGCGGGTTTCGAAAAAAGTTTTAAAAAAGTTCTTGACAGTGACAAGCTCCTGTGATATTCTAAATGAGTTGCGGCGCTAAGCTGCAAGAACACAAGCACCTTGACAAATAAACAGTAATGCAACCCTGAAAAATTCCAAGAGAATAATTCAGAACAAATTAGTAAATTAACGGA